>NZ_JARVKV010000129.1 GCF_029813835.1 Streptomyces sp. DH37 | reverse complement strand
CGTCCGCGTCCCCCGTCGCGGGCGGGCGGGTTCTTTCGTGCCCGGGCCCGCCGGCGGGTGACGAGCTGGGTGACCTGCTCCGATCACTCACAGGAGTGTATGTGTCTATGGGAACTCGAATTGCTTCGACACCCTGTCGCACACGCTGGACCCGCGCGTCACCGGGGAGCAGCGGGCCAACCGGCTGCTGCTGAAGGGGACGCTGGAGGAGGTGGGCTTCGTGAACTACGAGGCGGAGTGGTGGCACTACTCCTTCCGGCCGGAGCCGTTCCCCGACACCTACTTCGACTTCCCCGTGCACCCCAGGTCGCTCACCGGCCGCTGAGCGGGCCGCGTTCCGGCGGCGGACGGCCCGGCGCGGCCCGCGCGGCGGAGGACCCGGCGCCGGAACGCGGAACGGCGGTACGGAGCCACCCCCGTGGGTCCCGTACCGCCGTCGTCCGGTGGTGGGGACGCGGGTCCGCCCGGAAACGGTTCGCGGACCGGCGCGCTGTCACCCGTTCGCGACATTTCCCGGACCGCCGCCGACGCGCCGCCGCCGCCGGTCCCGCACCGCGGAAATGCGCGTGAACTCTGCGCGAACAACCCCTCCGGGCGCCGCCCGGGGCAGGATGCTGGTGCCGTGCGTGCCTGGACGAGCCAACTCCGATTCGCCTACCAGCCGGTCGTGGACCTCGGGACCGGTTCCGTGACGGCCCTGGAGGTCCTGGCCCGCTCCGAGAAGGGCGACGTCGTGGCCCGGGCGCGCCGCGATCCGGAGCTGGACGCCGAGCTGGCCGCGCTGGCGCTGCGGTCCGCCGCCCGCCAGGAGGGGCTGCTGCCGCTCCACGTCAACGTCTTCGCCGCCACCCTCGCCCACCTGGGGGACCTCACCGCGCTGCGCCGGGCCGTCCGGGACGCCGGCCGCCGCCCGTGGGAGGTGACGCTCGACATCACCCCGCAGCCGGAGCGCGTACCGCGCGAGGCGCTGGTCCCGGCGGCCGGCGCGCTGCGCGAGGACGGCTTCCGGATCTGCGTGGACGGGGTCGGCGCGGGCGATCTGCCGCTGCTGCTGCTCGCCGACCTCTCCCCCGACCTGCTCAAGGTGGACGCGGCGGTCGTGGCCGGGCTGCCGCACCGGCCCGCGTACCGCGCGGCGGTCGCCGGGCTGCGGCGGTTCTGCGACGGTGCCGGCGCGCTGCTGGCCGTCGAGGGCGTGGAGACCGAACTGCAGTACGCGACCGCGCGGGCGGCCGGCGCGCACCTGGCGCAGGGCCACCTGTTCGCCCCGCCCGCGCGCCGTCCCGTCGTCGAGGTCCACCTGCCGGTCTGCCCTCCCGCCGCTCCCCCGGCCGGGGCCGGCTCGGGGGGACCGCCGGTCGCCGAGTTCCTGCACCCCGCGGCCCTGCTGCCGCTGTCGGCCTCCGCCGCCCAGGTGCGGGCGCTGCTCACCGGCTCGCCGGAGGTGACCGGGGTGATGCTGGTGGACCCCGACGGGGTGCCGGTGCGCGCGGTGGACCGGGACCGCTTCCTGCTGGCGATGTCGGGCCGGTACGGCCACGCCCTGTACGCCGACCGGCCCGCGGTCCGGCTCGCGGACCGGCCGCGCACGGTCCGGGTGGGGGCCACCGCCTGGGAGGTGCTCGACGTGGTGGCCGCCGGCGACGGCAGCCGCACGGCCGACGACGTGGCGGTCGTGGACGAGGCGGGGCGGTGCGTGGGAGTGGTGCGGCTGGCCGAGGTGATCAGGGCGCTGGCCGACAGCCGCATGGAGGACGCCCCGGGGCTGAACCAGCTCACCCGGATGCCGCGCCCGGGCGCGGGCTGATCCGCCCGCCGGGCCGTCAGGCCCCGTCCGGCCGACGCGGCCGGTACGCCGTACGGCCGCCCGCGGGGCGCGCGGCGGGCCGGACCGCCCGCCGTACCCACTGCCTTGACGCTCCTCCCAGGCGGGTGAACACTTCCGATTATCAGACGGTATCGCCGCATGTCGGTCTCCCCGGCCGATACTTCCCGGGGCGGTTCCGCCGAACACGCACGCTCGTCGCGGATGCCGGGCGGGGCGCGGCTCCGCCGTGCCACCCGGCATCCGCGGGCACGGCACAACGCACCCCGCAGGGACGCCCGGGGCCGCTGTCCGGGGTGAGGGCACGGAGGAGCGGCAATGAACCTTCCCAACGGCGACATCTTCCTCGGCGAGATCATCGGAACGGCGATCCTGATCCTCTTCGGCGCGGGGGTCTGCGCCGCCATCACGCTCAACCACTCCAAGGCGCAGAACGCGGGGTGGATCGTCATCGCCTTCGGGTGGGGTTTCGGCGTGCTCGCCGGCGCCTACACCGCGGCGCCCCTGTCCGGAGGGCACATCAACCCGGCCGTGACCGTCGGGATCGCCACGCAGACCGGCGAGAACTGGGACAAGGTTCCGGTCTACATCGCGGGCCAGATCGTCGGCGCGATGCTGGGGGCCGTACTGGCCTGGCTGGTCTACTACGCGCAGTTCGCGGCCAACCGCGACCAGGACACCGCGGCGCCGACCCTCGGCATCTTCTCGACCATCCCCGAGATCCGCAGTCCGGTGGCCAACCTGGTCACCGAGATCATCGCGACGATCGCCCTGGTGCTGCCGATCCTGGCCTTCGGCCTGACCAGGGGGCTGGGCGAGTCCGGCACCCTGATCCTCATCGTCGCGCTGCTGGTCGTCGGGATCGGCCTGTCCCTGGGCGGCCCCACCGGTTACGCCATCAACCCGGCCCGCGACCTCGGGCCCCGCATCGTCCACTCGCTGCTGCCCATCCCCAACAAGGGCACCTCCGACTGGGGGTACTCCTGGGTCCCCGTGGTGGGACCGATCATCGGCGGCGTCCTCGGGGCACTCATCTACAACCTCGCCTTCTGAGCCGGGGAGGGACCGGGAAGGCGGAAGGGCCGAGGACGACCAGCAGAAGGGGACCGGAGGAAACCGTCATGACCGACACAGCACGCACCTACGTCGCCGCGATCGACCAGGGCACCACGTCGAGCCGCTGCATCATCTTCGACCACGACGGCGCGATCGTCGCCGTCGACCAGCGCGAGCACCAGCAGATCTTCCCCAAACCCGGCTGGGTGGAGCACGACGCCACCGAGATCTGGTCCAAGGTCCAGGCGGTGGTCGCGGGAGCGCTCGCCAAGGCGGGGCTGCGCGCCCGCGACCTGGGCGCGCTGGGCATCACCAACCAGCGCGAGACGACCGTGCTCTGGGACCGCTCCACCGGCAGGCCGGTCCACAACGCCATCGTCTGGCAGGACACCCGCACCTCCGCGCTCTGCCGGGAGCTGGGCGGGGACGTCGGGCAGGACCGGTTCCGCGACCGGACCGGGCTCCCGCTGGCCAGCTACTTCTCCGGGCCGAAGGCCGCCTGGCTGCTGGAGAAGGTGCCCGGGCTGCGCAAGCGCGCCGAGGCGGGCGAGATCGCCTTCGGCACCATGGACTCCTGGCTGATCTGGAACCTCACCGGCGGCACGGAGGGCGGCGTGCACGTCACGGACGTCACCAACGCCAGCCGGACCATGCTGATGAACCTGGAGACCCTGCAGTGGGACTCCTCGATCCTGGACGCCATGGGCGTGCCGGAGGCGATGCTGCCCGAGATCCGCTCCTCGGCCGAGGTGTACGGAACCACCGCGGTCGGGACGAGCACCGGGGTGCCGGTGGCCTCCGCGCTCGGCGATCAGCAGGCGGCCGTCTTCGGCCAGACCTGCTACGACGTCGGCGACGCCAAGAACACCTACGGCACCGGCTCGTTCCTGCTGCTGAACACCGGCCACCGCCCGGTGGCCTCCAAGAGCGGCCTGGTGACCACGGTGGGCTACCGGCTCGGCGGCGAGCGGCCCGTCTACTGCCTGGAGGGGTCGATCGCCATCACCGGGGCCCTGGTGCAGTGGTTCCGGGACCAGCTCGGGATCATCCGGGAGGCCGCCGAGATCGAGTCCCTGGCGGCGAGCGTGGAGGACAACGGCGGCGCGTACATCGTCCCGGCCTTCTCCGGCCTGTTCGCCCCGTACTGGCGCTCGGACGCGCGCGGCGTCATCACCGGCCTGACCCGCTACGTCACCAAGGCGCACCTGGCGCGGGCGGTGCTGGAGGCGACGAGCTGGCAGACGCGCGAGGTCGTCGACGCGATGTACCAGGATTCCGGGGTGGAGATCACCAGCCTCAAGGTGGACGGCGGCATGACCGCCAACGGGCTGCTGATGCAGCACCAGGCGGACGTGCTCGGGGTGCCGGTGATCCGGCCGGTGGTCTCCGAGACCACCTGTCTGGGCGCGGCGTACGCGGCCGGCCTGGCCACCGGGGTCTGGTCGGACCTGGACGAGCTCAAGGCCCACTGGAAGAAGGACGCCGAGTGGACCCCCCGGATGGACGCCGGGACGCGGGAGCGGGAGCACCGCAACTGGCGCAAGGCCGTCGAGCGCAGCTTCGGCTGGGAGGAGGACGGCGACTGACCCGCCGCGGCCCGGCCGCGGGGACCGGGCCGGTC
>NZ_JARVKV010000128.1 GCF_029813835.1 Streptomyces sp. DH37 | reverse complement strand
ACCTCGAGGTCGCCCCGGCCGGGCCCGTCGTGCCGCGCCGGCGCCCCTCAGCGGCCGACCCGCCGGCTCTCCGGCGGACCCAGGTAGCTCGGCCGCAGACCGCCGGTGTCCACGACGATCCGGTGCACGATGACCGTCGGGTCGACCATCCACAGCTTCAGGACGTGGACGCCCGGCCGGTCCACCGTGTGCCGGGTGGAGGTGCGGTTGACGTTGTCGGAGGTGTTCCTCGCCCACCGCCTGTTCATGTAGGTGTCGTCGGCGCCCGTGGCGGTGGTGACGTTGACCGTCTGCGGCTCGGCGCCGTCGATCGAGACGGCGTAGCGCAGCCCCTCCGTCGGCAGGACGTTGTTGCGCGGCGCCAGGTACACCCACACCTCGACCTCGCCGGCCGTGGTGAGCGTCATCTCGTACTCCAGGCGCGGCCCGTGGCCGCCGGGCTCCCGGCTGGGCGCGGTGACGGGGTAGGGCTCCATCCCGTCCTCCGCCCGTCCGATGTCCGGCAGGCGCTTCCAGTGGATCCCGGCGCTGTTCACGGCCCGGGAGTAGTGCGCGGCCTCCATGGAGACGTGCCCGTCCGCCTCGACGAAGCCCCGCGGCCCCCGCAGCGGCAGCCGGGGGTTGTCGACGACGGCCTGGACCTCCACGGTGGCGCCGCCGGGCCCGTGGACGGTGACGGGCACCCGCGTCACGCCCCTGGGCGCCCGCTTCCAGTCGACGCGCACGGTGGCGCGGACCTGCTCGTCGACCCGCCCTTCGGCGCGGTCGACCCTCACCCAGGGCTCGGCCGCGGTGATGCGGTAGTCGAACGGCCTGCTGCCCCGGTTGAAGACCTCGATGTACTGCTCGGGGTAGTTCTGGTACGGGCTGAAGGCCGGCAGCACCGCCGGTTCCTCCGCCTCGGGCCACCACAGGTCGGAGCCGTCGACCGCCACGCCCATCTCGGCGCGGTCGGGCAGTTCGATGCGCCTGACCGCCGGGAAGACCTCGTCGGGCAGGGCGACGTGGTTGGGCGTCTGGGGCTGCTGCCAGGGCGCGTCGGGCCCGTAGCGCTCCACGTCGCCGTAGCCGATCTTCGGCTGGGTCTGGAAGCCCTTCCACTTCCCGCCGGCCAGGATGTTGTTGTAGTAGTCCGACATCGCCTGGTCGTCGGCGAAGCGCGCGTCGGTGAGGTCGGCGTAGCGGTTGGTCGCGGCGCGGCCCTGCCCGGCGTAGAGGATGTTGGTGAACTCCGCCTCGCGCAGCTCGTAGAGGTTGGCGGTGGCCTTCACCTGGTAGAGCACGAGCTGGTAGTAGGCGTCCTGGTCGGCCTTCGGAAGCCTGCGGCCGATCTTCTCGGCGCGCTCGGCGAGTTCGCGCCACTCCCGGGTGACCCGCGCCGTCTCCCCGTAGTGGTTGAGGTGGTACGGGCTGGCCTGGTCGTCGTAGACCACCGCCGCCTCGTCCGTCGACAGGTCCTTGGAGGGGTCGAGGGTGATGCGGCGGTTGAGCAGCTCGGGCTTGCGGCGGGCCTGCAGGACGCCGTAGGTGTGCAGGACCTCGGCGATCTCGTCGGCGTGCTCGGGGCCGAAGCTCTGCGCGACGTAGCCGCGCCCCCACTCGTGGAGGCGCTCCAGGGGCCAGCGCTCCGGGTCCCAGGCGTAGTCCAGGAAGAACTGCGTGGGCAGTTCCTCGGCCTTCAGATCCCCCACGTTGACCACCCACAGGCGGTCCACACCGTAGGTGTGGGCGAGGTGGAGCTGCTCCCAGGTGCTGACGAGGTTGACGGTGTCGACCCACTTGTAGTTGCGGCCGACGCCCACGTAGTCGAAGTGGTAGTACATGCCGTAGCCGCCGGCGCGCTCGGGGAGCGACTGGTCGGGCAGCTTGCGCATGTTGCCCCAGTTGTCGTCGCAGAAGACGACGGTGACGTCCTCCGGAGGCCGCAGGCCCTTGTCCCAGTAGCGCTGGACCTCCTTGTAGAGGGTCTGCACCTGCGGGATGCCGGTGACGTCCTCCTTCCCGGTGACCTCGGCCAGGATCCGGCGCTGGCTGTCGAGGATGGACTGCATCAGGTCGATGCCGTCGCCGTCCGGCAGGCTGACGTCGCCGTTGCCGCGCATGCCGAGGGTGACGACGCCCTCGAAGTCCTCCTCCAGCATGCGGCGGATGCCGTCGGCCCAGTACGCCTCGACGGCCTTGCGGTTGCGGCGGAAGCTCCACTCGCCGGTGCCGCCGTAGGGGTCGCTGCCGGGCTCGGTGATGTTGCCCTCGGCGTCGCGTTTGGCGGGGACGGCGTGGCGGTTCCACTCCTCGATGCCGCGCATCATGGGCGCCTCGTGCGAGGTGCCCATCACGATGCCGTACTCCTTGGCCGTGGCGTGGTTGGCCGGGTCGTCCTCGGCGAAGGCCCGGCCCCACACCGCCGGCCACAGGTAGTTGGCCTTGAGCCGGAGCATGGTCTCGAAGACCCGGGCGTAGAACTCCTTGTTGAAGCCGTTGGGGAAACCGGGGGCGTGGCCGGGGCCGAAGTACTCGGGCGCCCAGGTCCCCAGCGCCGGGTTCTCGTCGTTGATGAAGAAGCCGCGGTACTTCACGGCCGGGGTGCCCTGGGTGTGGCGGCCGGGCAGTACGTGCAGCTCGTCGTGGCGGCGCGGCGGTACGTCGTCCCAGAAGTGCCAGGGGGACACGCCCATCTGCCGGGTGGTCTCGTAGATCCCGAAGATGGTGCCGCGCTGGTCGCTGCCGGCGATGACGAAGGCGCGGCGCACCCCCGGCATCGGGTCCTCCACGATCTGCTCCAGCGTCGTCTCCCACTTCCCCGCGATGCCGGAGACGTCCAGCTTGCCGTCGGCGACGAGCCGGTCGACAAGCGGGCTCCTCCCGAGGGTGCCGACGATCACGACCTCGGAGCGGCGCGGCGGGGTGTCGCCGCGTCTGACGGCCGGTTCGACGCCGGTGACGCGTCCGATGTCCTTGCGCAGGTCCTCGACCGCCCGCAGCACGCCCGGATGGTCGCTGCCGCTGACCACGATCGGCGCGGCCCTGCCGCCCGCGACGAGGGGGAGGCTCCCGGAGCGGCGGGAGAAGGACAGGTAGGTGCCGGAGCTCCCGCCGGGCCTCTTCCTCCCCCGGTCCGCCGCGGCGGCGGGGGCGGCGACGGCGGGTACGGCGGTGGCGGCCGCGGTCAGCGGGATCAACCCGAGGAACGTGCGCCGGCTGGCGTTCCCGGGGACCTGTGGGCCGGTGTTGGGCCTTCTCATTGCTCAATCTCCGCAAGTCAGGGACGGGAGAGGACTGGAGGGGCTGGAGAGAGGTCGCACATTGATCTTTCCGGAATGGTTCCGGAAAGGAAATCACCGGGTCATGCTCGGGTCAAGGCTCTGTATCGCGGAAGTTACGTGCGTACCACAGCCGTTCGGCCAGTTGAACAAGATCGCGGGCGGCTTGCCTCGCCGAAAGTTTTCGCAGACGTCACGGAACGACTGGAGACGCCTGCCGCCCGCCCCGCGCCCGGGCTCCGGACACAGGGCGACAAGTCGACATACCGCTCCGAGCCGGTGTCGCGGCTCAGAGCCGGTGCCGGAGCGCGGCGGCCATCCGCCGCACGGCCTCGATGAGCACCTCGGGCGAGGCCGCGAGGTTCAGCCGGACGTGCCCGGCGCCGCCCGTGCCGAAGTCGGGACCGGAACTGAGGGCCACCCGGCCGCGCTCCAGGAACACCGCGGCCGGGTCGTCGCCCAGGCCCAGGGCCCGGCAGTCCAGCCAGGCGAGGTAGGTGCCCTGGGGCGGGCGGTGACGCACCCCGGGCAGACGGCGGGCCAGCAGGTCGGCCAGCAGCCGCCGGTTCTCGTCCAGCCCGGCCAGCAGGGCGTCGAGCCAGTCGCCGCCCTCCCGCAGGGCCGCGCTGTGGGCGATGACGCCCAGGTGGCTCGCCCCGTGCCCGGCCTCCTCGGGCATCCGGGCCAGGTCCTCGGCGGCCTCCGGGCCCGCCACCGCGAGCGCGGCCTTGAGCCCGGCCAGGTTCCACGCCTTGGACGCCGACAGCAGGGCGAAGGCGTCTCCGGCGCCGCGCACGCTCGGGTAGGGCACGTGGTCCGCTCCCGGCAGCACCAGGGGCGCGTGGATCTCGTCGGAGACGACGCGGACCCCGTACGCCCCCGCCAGTTCGGCCACCCGCTCCAGCTCGGCCCGGGTGTGGACGGTGCCGGTCGGGTTGTGGGGGTTGCACAGCAGGTACGCCGCCGGCCGCCCTCCCCCGGTGGCCCGGGCGAAGGCGGACTCCAGCGCGCGGAGGTCCAGCCGGTGGTCCGCGCCCAGCGGGGCCTCGGCGATCCGGCGGTCCATGTGCGTGACGAAGGCGTGGAAGGGCGGGTAGACCGGCGGGTTGACGACCACCGCGTCGCCGGGGCCGGTGACGAGCTTGAGCACCTCCACCGCGCCCAGCATCACGTCGGGGACGAGCGCGGTGTGGTCGGCCCGGATCCGCCAGCCCCAGCGCCGGGCCGCGAAACCGGCCAGCGCGTCGGCGTACACCGTGCCCACCGGGTAGCCGGTGTCGCCCAGCGCGACGGCCTCGGTGAGCGCCCGCGCCACCGGTTCGGCCGGCCGAACGTCCATCTCCGCCACCCACAGGGGCAGCACGTCCTCCGGGTGGGTGCGCCACTTCATGCTGGTGCGCCGCCTCAGATCGGCGGGGGTCAGCAGGGTCAGGGGGTTGGGGGTGCTCGTCCGGCCGGGGGTGTGCGGCTGCGGGAGCGTCACGGGGTCACCTCCGTATGGCGGCGGGGCCGTACGGCCAACCGTACGGCCCCGCCGCCGTG
>NZ_JARVKV010000127.1 GCF_029813835.1 Streptomyces sp. DH37 | reverse complement strand
GCGGATGCCCGGGCCGCCTCCCGCGTTCCCGCGCCCCACCTCCGCCCGCACCCCCCGCCCCCGTGACCGAAACCTCACGCTGCCGGCCCGCGCCCCGGCCCCGAACCCGTCCGGGTGACATGCCGAACGTGTAGCCTCGTGAGGGCACAGACGTCGCTGCTGATGGCGGTCGGGCGGCCACACGGGCCGGCCGAGGGAGAGAGGGCCTCCGACGGACTGCGCTGCGGTCAGGGGACACGTACGTCCGTGAAGTGCGTACGGTGACGACGGCACACGACGGTGCACCACCGGTGTGTCCGCTCCCACGCACCTGCCCGCTGCCGCAGACCAGCCAGCCGTACCACCTCGACCGACCGAGGAGCAGCTTCCTGATGACAACGACCGACACTTCGACCGGCGCCGTGCGGGACTTCAAGGTCGCGGACCTGTCCCTGGCCGCGTTCGGCCGCAAGGAGATCACGCTGGCCGAGCACGAGATGCCCGGTCTGATGGCGATCCGCCGCGAGTACGCCGAGCAGCAGCCCCTGAAGGGCGCCCGCATCACCGGTTCGCTGCACATGACCGTGCAGACGGCCGTGCTGATCGAGACCCTGGTGGCGCTGGGCGCGCAGGTGCGCTGGGCCTCCTGCAACATCTTCTCCACCCAGGACCACGCCGCCGCGGCGATCGCGGTCGGCCCCGACGGCACCCCCGAGGACCCGCGCGGCGTGCCCGTCTTCGCCTGGAAGGGCGAGACGCTCCAGGAGTACTGGTGGTGCACCGAGCAGGCGCTGACCTGGCCCGACGCCTCCACCGGCGGCCCGAACATGATCTTGGACGACGGCGGTGACGCCACCCTGCTCGTCCACAAGGGCGTGGAGTACGAGAAGGACGGCGCCGCCCCCGACCCGTCCACGGCCGAGAGCGAGGAGCACCGGGTCATCCTGGAACTCCTGGGCCGCACCCTGCGCGAGGACCCCACCAAGTGGACGCGGCTGGCCTCGGAGATCCGCGGGGTGACCGAGGAGACCACCACCGGCGTGCACCGGCTGTACGAGATGCAGCGCGAGGGCGCCCTGCTCTTCCCGGCGATCAACGTCAACGACTCGGTGACCAAGTCGAAGTTCGACAACAAGTACGGCTGCCGCCACTCGCTGATCGACGGCATCAACCGGGCCACCGACACCCTCATCGGCGGCAAGGTGGCCGTGGTCTGCGGCTACGGCGACGTCGGCAAGGGCTGCGCGGAGTCGCTGCGCGGCCAGGGCGCGCGGGTGATCGTCACCGAGATCGACCCGATCTGCGCGCTGCAGGCCGCCATGGACGGCTACCAGGTCGCCACCCTGGAGGACGTCGTCGAGAGCGCCGACATCTTCGTCACCACCACCGGCAACAAGGACATCATCCTCGCCTCCCACATGGAGCGGATGAAGCACCAGGCGATCGTCGGCAACATCGGCCACTTCGACAACGAGATCGACATGGCGGGCCTGGCCGCGATCCCCGGCATCGTCAAGGACGAGGTCAAGCCGCAGGTCCACACCTGGACCTTCCCCGACGGCCACGCGATCATCGTGCTCTCCGAGGGCCGGCTGCTGAACCTGGGCAACGCCACCGGGCATCCGTCGTTCGTGATGTCCAACAGCTTCGCCAACCAGACCATCGCCCAGATCGAGCTGTTCACCAAGCCCGACCAGTACCCGGTCGGCGTGTACGTGCTGCCCAAGCACCTGGACGAGAAGGTCGCCCGCCTCCACCTGGAGGCCCTCGGCGCCAAGCTGACCACCCTGCGCCCGGAGCAGGCCGCCTACATCGGCGTGAAGGTCGAGGGCCCTTACAAGCCCGACCACTACCGCTACTGATCCACGTCACCTCCACGTCACACAGCAGGTACGCGACACCGTCAGGCCCCCGCTCCACGGCGGGGGCCTGACCCGTAAGGACCCCACCATGCCCTGCGGCCGCTACTCACTCCACGACCCGCACGACCGCGCCCCCCTCGGCGAGGAGCACTTCCAGTGCGCCACCGGCCCCTCCGGCTGGCGGTACGTCTCGCAGCTCACCGCACCCTCGGGGGACCGCACGGGCTCGGTCGACCTCACCCTCGACGACCTCGGCCGGCCCCTCCGCCTCGAACTGACCACCCCCCACTGGCAGGTGCGCGGCGCCGCCCTCGACGGCGTCACCTGGGTCCGCACCGACCAGGCCGGTGAACACGCGCGCGAGGGCAACGCCTCCGCCCACGCCTTCACCGGCGCGTCCCCCGCCTTCCTCGTCGCCGCGGCCCGGCTGCTGCGTCCCGCACCCGGCGCACCGCCCACCCGCGTCCGCCTCGTCGCCTTCGCGCCCCCCGTCCTCGCCCCCCGCACCCTCGACCAGGCCTGGGCGCTGGTGGACAGCGAAGCGCACGCCACCGACAACGGCCCGCTGACCGTGGACCACTACCAGGTCAGCGACCTGGAGACGGGCGAGCGGCACTCCGTCCACATCGCCGGGGACGTCGTCCTGGCCGCTCCCGGGATCGAGCTGGAGGACCTGGAGTCCCCGCCCTCGGCGTTCGGCTGACCCCGGGCCGGCCGGCCCGGTCGGTCTCAGGCCGGCGGCACGAAACCGGTGCGCCGCTCACCCGGCTGCGTCCCCTGCGTCCCCTGCGTCCCCCGCTCCTCCGCACCGCCGCCGGACGACGGCCGCTGCGGCGCGGGCGCCGGGGGAACGGGGGACGGCGCGGCGGGCGGAGGAGCGGGGGAGGGGGGAGCGGCCCACCCGGAGGCGGCGGGCGGGGGAGCGGCGCCCGGCCGCCCCGCGTCCGGCCGGGCCCCGAAGGCCCGCCGCGCGTCACGCCCCTGCCGCTCGGCCACCACACCGGACAGGTACGCGGCCGGCGGCATGCCCTCCGGCACCGGCGCCCCGGTGAAGCCGGCCACGTCGGCCGCCAGCCGCTGCGCCATCGACCAGCCCACCTGCGGATCGAGCTGGTCCGCCCGCAGCAGGTACTGCCGTACGGCCAGCCACAGCCCGTCCGGCACCCGCGACAGGTCCAGTCCCGCGAAGTGCCCGGCCACCCACGGCGGCGGAGGCGGCACCGGCACCGGTCGCGCCACCGGTATCCGCTCCCGCACCACCAGCGTTCCGGCGAACACGTCCCCGAGCCGCCGCCCCCGCGCGGACACCAGCGAGGCGACGCACGCGACGACCCCCACCGTCATCTGGATCTCGACGAACCCCAGCGCCCCGCGCACCAGCGCGTGCCGGAAGCGGATCGGCCCGCCGTCCTCCCGCACCACCCGCAGCCCGCACGCCATCTTCCCCAGCGAGCGGCCGTGGCTCAGCGTCTCGACCGCGACCGGCCCGCCCATCAGGACCAGCACCAGCAGCGCGACGGCGATCGCCGCGGTGGCCGCGTCGTCCAGGGAGCCGGCGGCCGACAGCACCGCCATCGACAGCGCCAGGTAGACGCCCCAGAGCACGACCAGATCGATGAACACGGCCAGGGCACGGCTCGGCAGCCTCGCGGGCCGCAGCCCGAGTACCACCGCATCACCCGTCACGAGCTGACTCACCCGGTACGCCCTCCTCGCCCTCGCCGCGGCCCCTCGCACGTTCCGCACGCCGTACGCCGGGTACGGACAGTCTGCCGCCCGCGGTCGGCCGACCGCCAAGCAGCCCGAGACCGACCGCGTACCCATCTGAAAAGCTCTCCCCATGGACCTCGATGTCTTCGTCACCGCCCACCGGGCCGAGTGGGACCGCCTGGAGGAGCTGCTGCGCCGCCGACGCCGCCTCACCGGAGCCGAGGCGGACGAGCTCGTCGCCCTCTACCAGCGCACCTCCACCCACCTGTCGCTGATCCAGTCCACCGCTCCCGACCCCGCGCTGACGGGACGCCTCACCTCGCTCGTCGCCCGTGCCCGCAGCGCGGTCACGGGCACCCGCCGCGCCACCTGGCACGACATGGCGCGCTTCTTCACGGCCGGCTTCCCGGCCGCCGTCTACCGCGCCCGGCACTGGTGGGTGCCGACGGCCCTGCTGTCCACCCTGGTCGCCGTCCTCATCGGCTGGTGGATCGGGACCCACCCCGAGGTCCAGGCCGCCATCGCGGCCCCGGAGGAACTCCGCGAGCTCACCCGCCCCGGCGGTCAGTACGAGACCTACTACTCCAGCAACCCGGCGGCCTCCTTCGCCGCCCAGGTGTGGACGAACAACGCCCAGGCGGCGGCGATCTGCCTGATCTTCGGCGCCTTCCTGGGAATACCGGTGCTGTGGGTGCTGTTCCAGAACATGCTGAACATCGGGATCGGGATCGGCCTGATGACCTCGGCGGGCCGTCTGGACACCTTCCTCGGCCTGATCCTCCCGCACGGCCTGCTCGAACTGACCGCCGTCTTCGTCGCGGCCGGCACGGGTCTGCGCCTGGGCTGGACGGTCGTCGACCCGGGACCGCGCAGCCGGCGAACGGCCCTGGCGGAGGAGGGGCGCGCGGCCATCGGCATGGCGCTCGGCCTCGCCGCCGTGCTCTTCGTCTCGGGTGTCATCGAGGGCTTCGTGACCCCCTCCGGACTGCCCACCTGGGCCCGGATCGCCATCGGCGTCGTCGCCGAGCTGGCCTTCCTGGTCTACGTCTACGTACTGGGGGCCAGGGCGGTGCGCAGGGGCGAGGCGGGGGACGTCGACGCCTCCGACCGTTCCGCCGAGGCACCCCTGGCGGCCTGACGCGAGCCGATGTGCACTCAGGCCCCCGAACCTGCTACGGTTCTGATCGTTCCGGAGGGCGCCCTTGACAGGGAGCTCTGCGGGAGGTAGATTTCTGAAGTTGCCCGGAGGGTGGTACCCTCGAGGGTAGATGGATGAATATCTGTCCGGCTCCGGCCGGGAGCCGAAGGCTCCGGCGGAGCACTCCGAATTCCTGTCGGAAAGCGAAGTCGATTTCAATCGGCCGAAGCGAATCTGATAGAGTTGGAAACACCGAAGGGAAGCGCCCGGAGGGGCCCCGAGTAGGGGTGCCGAAGGAAGCGTCCGTTCCTTGAGAACTCAACAGCGTGCCAAAAGTCAACGCCAGATATGTTGATACCCCGTTCCCGCGGCCGGCAGACGGCCGAGGGGCGAGGTTCCTTTGAAACACA
>NZ_JARVKV010000126.1 GCF_029813835.1 Streptomyces sp. DH37 | reverse complement strand
GGCCGGGTCCGTGGCGTCGCAGTACTCGCGCACCGCGCTGGTGCGGGCCACCACCCGGCCGCGGTGGACCACCAGCCGGCTGTACGCCAGCGAGAGCGTCCCGGCGAGCGTGTCGCCGCGCACGGCCAGCAGTTCCGCCGGGAAGCCCGCCTCGATCCGCACCTCCGGCAGTCCCATGGCCTCCCGCGCCCGCGCGCTCACCGCCCCGTAGGCCGCCTCCGGGTCGGCCTCCCCGTGCGAGGCCAGCAGGTAGGCGGCCTCCAGCGGATCGCCGCGCCCCACCGGGTTGGCCGTGTCCCGCAGGGCGCCGCTGCCCGCCGCGACCCGCACCCCCGCCGACCGCAGCAGCCGCACCGGGGCGGTACGGGGGTCGCCGGGGGCGCGCGGCGGCAGTCCGCAGCCGCCCTGCGGCAGGCAGACCACCGTGATCCCGGCCGCCGCGAGCGCCTCGGCGGCACGGGCCGCGACCTCGTGGGGCAGCCGGGCCAGACCGTCGCACGGGCCGACGGCCACCCCCGGCCGCAGCCCGCCCGCCACCGCGGCGAGGCGGGCCAGCCGGGCCGGGTCCGAGCCGTCGGTGTGCAGGTCCACCGCGCGGCCGTGCTCGGCCGCCACCTCCAGCACGGCCTCGACGTAGCCGGCCGGATCGGGGTCGAGGTCCGGGCAGCCGCCCACCGCCGTGGCGCCCATCCCCACCGCGTCGCGCAGCATCGCCAGGCCGTCCGCCCCCGCCGCACCGGTCAGCAGCCGGGGCACGGCGACGGCGGTGAGGTCGGTCAGGCCGTGCAGGGCGCGCCGGGCCCGCAGCACGGCACGCAGGGCGCGCAGCCCGGCGACGTCCCCGACGCGGACATGGGTGCGCACGGCCGTCGCGCCGTGGCCGAGCTGGAGCAGGGCGGCCTCGGCGGCGCGCCGCTGGACGCGTCCGGGATCGTACGGGTCCCAGGGGCCGTGCGCGGACGCCTCCGGACCGCCGTCCGTGTCCCTGCCCGGGTTCCCGC
Organism: Streptomyces sp. DH37; assembly: GCF_029813835.1. GTDB lineage: Bacteria > Actinomycetota > Actinomycetes > Streptomycetales > Streptomycetaceae > Streptomyces. The sequence goes on along the minus strand of NZ_JARVKV010000126.1, from coordinate 4,370 downwards.
CCGCACCCCCGCCCGTGTCCGCCGTCAGGGCGGTGTCGTAGTGGGCGTGGGGCTCGGCGGGCGCGGGCAGCAGCAGGTAGCCGGTGAGGTCGACGCGGGTGGCCCAGGGAGGGGCCGGGGACGAGAGGCTGCCCGCGGTTCCGACCGCCTCGATCCGCCCGCCGCCGATCCGCACGTCCACGGTGCGGCCGTCGGCGAGCCGGGCTCCGCAGAGGACGAGCGCGGCCGGCCTCGGGAGCGGGGCGCCGGCGGACGAGGCGTCGGGGGAGGTGTCGGGGGAGGCGTTCCGGGAGGCGCCGGGCGGACCACCGGCGGGAAGGGGTGCGTCGCGATCGGGCTGCGCCGGTTCCTGCGGCTGGCTGTCGGGCATGGGGCTCCCGCGTTTCGCTCATGATCGCTGGGGTGCACCGAAGCCTAGGGCCGGACCGGGCCGGGGGCGCGCCGCCATCACGGGCGGGCCCAATAGTCGTACCGGAGGCCGCGCCGGTACGCCGGAAGGAGGGCGGGCAACGCCCTCGGACGCCGCCGTACGGAGGCGTGGCCGATACGGATTTCACGTTCGGCGGCCGGAGCGTGTAATGTCTTCATCGCTCGCCCCAATAGCTCAGTCGGCAGAGCGTCTCCATGGTAAGGAGAAGGTCTACGGTTCGATTCCGTATTGGGGCTCTGATGTGTGAGGTTCCCCGTCGCGAGACGGGGGGCCGCCCGCATCGCGGCGGTGTAGCTCAGTCGGTAGAGCAAACGGCTCATAATCGTTGTGTCACCGGTTCGAGTCCGGTCACCGCTACCTCACCCAGTAGCCGATTGCGGGGTCGGTCCTCCGATCGGCTACTCTTTCTGCGTTGAACCCGTCCCAGCCGTCAAGGAGCACTCACGTGGCTGCCACCGACGTCCGCCCGAAGATCACGCTGGCCTGCGTGGAGTGCAAGGAGCGGAACTACATCACCAAGAAGAACCGGCGCAACAACCCGGACCGTCTTGAGATGAAGAAGCACTGCCCGCGTTGCAACGCGCACACCGCGCACCGCGAGACGCGATAAAGCCGCGACCGGCCAGGCCGCCGCGCACAGACACGCACGACCGTGAGGCCGTCCCCGTTGCGGGGGGCGGCCTCACGGCTTTGCGCCCACCTGAGCTGTCCAACCAGCGAGTCGTATGGAGGTACCGGGCCATGGCGCTCGACCAGTCCTTCGTGGGGCGGAGTTATCCGCCCACCGCGCCGTACGAGGTCGGCCGGGAGAAGATCCGCGAGTTCGCCGAGGCGATCGGGGACGCCCACCCCGCCTACACGGACCCGGAGGCGGCCGGAGAGCTCGGCCACCCCGACGTGATCGCCCCGCCCACCTTCGTCTTCGCCATCACCTTCAGGGCGGCCGAGGAGGTCGTGGCGGACCCGAAGCTGGGGCTGGACTACAGCCGGGTGGTGCACGGCGACCAGAGGTTCGCCTACACGCGGCCGGTGCGCGCCGGGGACCGGCTCACGGTGACCTCCACCATCGAGTCGGTCAAGTCCCTCGCCGGGAACGACGTCCTGGACGTCCGCGGCGAGGTGCGCGACGAGGCGGGCGAGCACGTGGTGACCGCCTGGACCAAGCTGGTGGCCCGCGCGGCGGAGAAGCAGGGGGAGTGACGGGGATGACAGCGAGGATCGCCTACGCGGACGTCGAGGCCGGCACCGAACTCCCCGCACGGAGCTTCCCCGTGACCCGCGACACACTCGTGCGGTACGCGGGCGCCTCCGGCGACTTCAACCCGATCCACTGGAACGAGCGGTTCGCGCGCGAGGTCGGCCTCCCCGACGTCATCGCGCACGGCATGCTCACCATGGCCGAGGCCGTCCGCGTGGTGACCGACTGGACCGGCGACCCCGGCGCGCTCGTGGAGTACGGCGTGCGCTTCACCAGGCCCGTCGTCGTCCCCGACGACGGCAGGGGCGCCGTGATCGAGGTCTCCGGCAAGGTCGCCGCCAAGCTGGACGACGAGGCCCGCACCGTCCGGGTGGACCTCACGGTCACCAGCGCCGGCCAGAAGGTGCTGGGCATGTCCCGCGCGGTGGTCCGGCTCGCCTGAGCCGGCCGGCGCCGCGGGCGCGCGCAAGAGGTACGAGAGCGGCCGTCCGCGTCCGCGCACGGCCGCTCTCGTACTCTTGGGCGCGTGCAGGAACTCCACGACGCGCCCCTCGCCCCGCTGACCACCTTCCGCCTGGGCGGTCCCGCGACCCGCCTGGTCACGGCCACCACCGACGAGGAGGTGACCGAGGCGGTACGGGCCGCCGACGCCGACGGCACCCCGCTGCTGGTCGTCGGGGGCGGCAGCAACCTCGTCGTCGCCGACGAGGGCTTCGACGGCACCGCCCTGCGCATCGCCACCACCGGCTTCCGCCTGGAGGGCACCCGGCTGGAGCTGGCCGCGGGCGAGAACTGGTCCGACGCCGTGGCCCGCACCGTCGAGGCGGGGCTCGCGGGCGTCGAGTGCATGGCCGGCATCCCCGGATCCGCCGGCGCCACGCCCATCCAGAACGTCGGCGCGTACGGTCAGGAGGTCTCCTCCACGATCACCGAGGTCGTCGCCTACGACCGCCGGGCCGGGGAGACCGTCACCCTCCCCGCCGCCGAGTGCGGCTTCTCCTACCGGCACAGCCGCTTCAAGGCCGACCCCGCCCGCTTCGTCGTGCTGCGCGTCCGCTTCGAGCTGGAGGACGCGGGCGGCCTCTCGGCACCCCTGCGCTACGCCGAGACCGCCCGGGCGCTGGGCGTGGAGACCGGCGAGCGGGTGCCGGTGGAGCGGGCCCGCGAGACCGTCCTCAAACTGCGCGCGGGCAAGGGCATGGTGCTCGACCCCGAGGACCACGACACCTGGTCCGCGGGCTCCTTCTTCACCAACCCCGTCCTCACCGAGGCCGAGCACGCCGCCTTCCTCGCCCGCGTCGCCGAACGCCTGGGCCCGGACGCCGCCCCGCCCGCCTACCCGGCCGGGGACGGCCTGGTGAAGACCTCCGCCGCCTGGCTGATCGACCGGGCGGGCTTCACCAAGGGCTACGGCGACGGCCCGGCCCGGATCTCGACCAAGCACACCCTCGCCCTGACCAACCGGGGCTCGGCCACCACCGCCGACCTGCTCGCCCTGGCCCGCGAGGTCCGCGACGGCGTGCGCGCCGCCTTCGGCGTGACGCTCGTCAACGAGCCGGTGACCGTCGGCTGCTCGCTCTGAGCGTCCCGGCCCCCGGGCGGTCCCTCAGGACGGGGACTCCTCCGGCTCCTCCACCAGCCAGGCGTCGATGTCCGCCAGGATCGCCTTCCGGACGTCCTCCGGCGCGCGCGAGCCGCGCACCGACTGGCGGGCCAGCTCCGCCAGCTCCCCGTCCGTGAAGCCGTGGTAGCGCCGCGCGATCTCGTACTGCGCGGCCAGCCGGGAGCCGAACAGCAGCGGGTCGTCGGCGCCCAGCGCCATCGGGACCCCCGCCTCGAACAGCGTCCGCAGCGGTACGTCCTCGGGCCGGTCGTACACCCCCAGCGCCACGTTGGACGCCGGGCAGACCTCGCAGGTCACGCCCTGCTCGGCCAGCCGCGCCAGCAGCCGCGGGTCCTCGGCGGCCCGCACCCCGTGCCCGATGCGGCCCGCGCGCAGGTCGTCCAGGCAGTCGGCGACGGACGCCGGCCCCGACAGCTCGCCGCCGTGCGGGGCCGCCAGCAGGCCGCCCTGGCGCGCGATGGCGAAGGCCCGGTCGAAGTCCCGGGCGAGACCGCGCCGCTCGTCGTTGGAGAGCCCGAAGCCGACCACGCCGCGGTCGGCGTAGCGCACGGCCAGCCGGGCCAGGGTGCGGGCGTCCAGCGGGTGCCTCATGCGGTTCGCGGCGACCAGCACGCGCATGCCGAGCCCGGTCTCCCTGGACGCGGCCTCCACCGCGTCCAGGATGATCTCCATCGTCGGGATCAGCCCGCCCAGGCGCGGCGCGTACGAGGTGGGGTCCACCTGGATCTCCAGCCAGCGCGCCCCGTCCCGCACGTCCTCCTCGGCGGCCTCGCGGACCAGCCGCCGGATGTCCTCCGGCGTGCGCAGGCAGGAGCGCGCGATGTCGTACAGCCGCTGGAAGCGGAACCAGCCCCGCTCGTCCGTCGCCCGCAGCTTCGGCGGCAGGCCGCTGCTCAGCGCGTCCGGGAGGTGGACGCCGTGTCTGTCGGCGAGTTCCAGCAGGGTGCCGGGACGCATGGACCCGGTGAAGTGCAGGTGGAGATGGGCCTTCGGCAGCTTGCGGACGTCACGAGCGCTTTCCATCCGGGAATTTTGCCGCATCCGCGACACGCCCGGAAACCACCGGCCGCGACCGGGGCCGGCCGGAACACGCGGGCGGGCCCGCCGGAAGCACGTTC
>NZ_JARVKV010000125.1 GCF_029813835.1 Streptomyces sp. DH37 | reverse complement strand
CCGGTGCGGCGGGCCCCGGACGCGTACCGGAAGCGGGTCGTCAGCCGGTGCCGACGAAGACGGCCAGCAGCAGCCAGACCACGGGGGCGGTCGGCAGCAGGGAGTCCAGGCGGTCCATGATGCCGCCGTGGCCGGGCAGCAGGGTGCCCATGTCCTTGATGCCCAGGTCCCGCTTGATCATGGACTCGCCGAGGTCGCCCAGGGTGGCGCTGGCGGCCACGGCCAGGCCCAGCAGCAGGCCCTGCCACCAGGTGCCGCCGTCGATGAGGAAGTGCATGCACAGCGCGCCCGCGGCCATCGCGAAGGCCACCGCGCCCGCCAGTCCCTCGCGGGTCTTGCCGGGGCTGATGCGGGGGGCGAGTTTGTGCGTGCCGAAGCGCCAGCCGACGGCGTACGCCCCGGTGTCGCTGACGACGGTGAGCAGCAGGAAGGTCAGCACCCGCCACGGCCCGTCGTCGGCGGCGAGCATCATGGCGACGAAGGTGGCCAGGAAGGGGACGTAGAAGGCGGCGAAGACACCGGCGGTGACGTCCCGCAGGTACTCCTTCGGATCCTCCGTCATCCGCCAGACCAGCACGGCCAGGGCGGTGAGCGCGGTCGCCGCCCAGGCGCCCTCCGCGCCGCGGACGTAGCCGGCGACGATCATCGCCGCGCCGCCGACGGCCAGCGGCACCAGCGGCGCCTTGATCTGCTTGCGTTCGGCGAGCCGGGAGGTCAGCTCCCACAGTCCGACCACGACGGCGACGACGATCACGCCGACGAAGACGGGTTTGTAGATGAAGAGCGAGGCGAGGATGACGGCGCCCAGCCCCAGACCGACCCCTATCGCGGCGCGCAGGTCGCGGCCCGCCCGCTTGCGGCCCGAGGAGCGGCCCCGTGCCGCGTGCGCGGCCGGTGCTTCGGGGCCGGCTTGCGGTTCGGGCGGAGCGCCGTCGGGGAACGGCCCGCCGCCGAACGGCCGCCCGGCCGCCCGGCCGTCACGATCGTCCTGGTCACCGCCGGGGGCATGGGGCACGATGGGCATACGCCGAGTCTGCGACGCGTCGCCGTCCCTGTGCACGTAACCCGCCGAGGCCGGGGCCACCTCTGCGCGAAGCGAGGAGGGGAAACCCTGTTCGGGAGTGCTCCGGTATCCGAAGTGGCCGGGATGACCGGACCGACCGGGGTGTCCGGAGGATCCGGCGCCCGGCGGTGGTGCTCCCCAGGATGAGTCGTTCACGAGAATCGCAGCCTCAGACCGTCAGACCTCGAGCAGCTCGGCTTCCTTGTGCTTGAGCAGCTCGTCCACCTGCGTGACGTACTTGGCGGTGGTGTCGTCGAGCTCCTTCTCGGCGCGGCGGCCCTCGTCCTCGCCGATGTCGCCGTCCTTGACGGCCTTGTCGATGGCTTCCTTGGCCTTGCGGCGGACGCTGCGGATGGAGATCTTGGCGTCCTCGGCCTTGCCCTTGGCGACCTTGATGTACTCGCGGCGGCGCTGCTCGGTCAGCTCCGGGAAGACGACGCGGATGATGTTGCCGTCGTTGGAGGGGTTGACGCCGAGGTCGGAGTCGCGGATGGCCTGTTCGATGTTGCGCAGCGCGCTCTTGTCGAACGGGGTGACCACGGCCATGCGCGGCTCGGGCACCGAGAACGACGCGAGCTGGTTGATCGGGGTCATCGCGCCGTAGTAGTCGGCCACGATCTTGTTGAACATCGCCGGGTGCGCACGGCCGGTGCGGATCGCGGCGAAGTCCTCCTTGGCGACGACGACCGCCTTCTCCATTTTCTCCTCGGCCTCGAGGAGGGTCTCTTCGATCACCACGTGCTCCTGGTTCGATGAATTGAGCCGGAAAGCCCTGATTCCTGCACGGTGTCCGACCGGCAGGCTGTTGTCCATCCCCGTACCGTGCCCATCGTGCGGCACGGAGTTGCCGTACGGCGCCGTGTGCCGGGGCTCCCGTACGGACGTCGTGTCGTGCCCGCTGCCGGCGTCAGGCGCGGGAGTCCTGGTCGCTCACCAGCGTGCCGATCTTCTCACCCCGGACCGCCCGCGCGATATTCCCCTCGGCCAGCAGTTCGAAGACGAGGATCGGCAGCTTGTTGTCGCGGCAGAGGGTGATGGCGGTGGCGTCGGCCACCCGCAGTTCGCGGGCGATGACCTCGCCGTACTCCAGGGCGTCGAACTTGACCGCGGCGGGGTTGGTCGCGGGGTCGGAGTCGTAGACGCCGTCCACGCCGTTCTTGCCCATCAGCAGGGCCTCGGCGTCGATCTCCAGGGCGCGCTGGGCGGCGGTGGTGTCGGTGGAGAAGTACGGCATGCCCATGCCGGCGCCGAAGATGACCACGCGTCCCTTCTCCAGGTGCCGTACGGCCCGCAGGGGGATGTACGGCTCGGCGACCTGTCCCATGGTGATGGCGGTCTGGACGCGGGAGTCGATGCCCTCCTTCTCCAGGAAGTCCTGGAGGGCGAGGCAGTTCATGACCGTGCCGAGCATGCCCATGTAGTCGGAGCGGGCCCGGTCCATGCCGCGCTGCTGGAGTTCGGCGCCGCGGAAGAAGTTGCCGCCGCCGATGACGACGGCGATCTCGGCCCCGTCGCGGACCACGGCGGCGATCTCACGGGCGACCTTGTGCACGACGTCGGGGTCGACTCCGAGCCCGCCGCCGCCGGCGAACGCCTCACCGGAGAGTTTCAGCAGGAAGCGGCGGTTGCGGTCGGTGTCGGAGGCTTTGCCTCCGGGGTCGTTGCCCTGTTTCATGCGGATCTCCTCGTGCACATGCGGAGGAGGCCATTGCCGGTGGTTCCTCGCGGTCCCTGAAAGCGGCAATGGCCTCCTCGTCACAACTGCGGTCGCCCGGTCCGTACGCGCCGTGCGCGACGCACCGGGACGGGCCCCGTAACCCGACCCTAACCGGGAGCGGCCGGTCCGCCGTGTAGGTACGGCGTACGGGTCAGGCGCCGACGCGGAAGCGGGCGAAGCGCTTCAGCGTGACACCGGCCTCGTCCAGGACCTTCTGGACGGACTTCTTGTTGTCCTTCGCGAACGGCTGGTCCAGGAGGCAGTTCTCCTTGAAGAAGCCGTTCACGCGACCCTCGACGATCTTCGGCAGGGCCTGCTCGGGCTTGCCCTCCTCGCGCGCGGTGGCCTCGGCGATGCGGCGCTCGTTGGCGACGGCGTCGGCCGGGACGTCCTCGCGGGAGAGGTACTTGGGGGAGAACGCGGCGATGTGCTGCGCGACGTCCTTGGCGACCTCGGCGTTCTCCTGCTCCAGCTCGACCAGGACGCCGACCTGCGGGGGCAGGTCCGGGCTGGTGCGGTGCATGTAGGCGGCCACGAAGCCGCCGGAGAACTGCGCGAAGCGGTCGAGGACGATCTTCTCGCCGAGGGTGGCGTTGGCCTCGTCCACGTACGCCTGGACGGTCTTGCCGGACTCGATCTCGGAGGCGAGGAGCGCCTCGGTGTCGGCCGGGGAGGTGGCGGCGACGTGGGCGGCGATGGCGTCGGCGACGGCGAGGAACTTGTCGCCCTTGGCCACGAAGTCCGTCTCGCACTTGAGCTCGACCAGCACACCGGACTTCTTGTCGTCGGCGATCAGGGAGACGACGGCGCCGTTCTCGGCGGTGCGGGACTCGCGCTTGGCGACGCCCTTCTGCCCCTTGACGCGGAGGATCTCGACGGCCTTGTCGACGTTGCCCTCGGCCTCGTCCAGCGCCTTCTTGCAGTCCATCATGCCGGCGCCGGTGAGCTCGCGGAGCTTCTTGACGTCAGCGGCGGTGTAGTTCGCCATGGTCGGTGAATCTCTTCTCGGAAGGTCGATGAGGATGGATCGATCTACGGGACGGGTGAACGGCGGGGGCGGCGCTCATGGCACCGCCCCCGGCCGTACCACCTGCGGCGTCAGGCCTGCTCGGCCGGCTTCTCGCCCTCGGCGGGGGCGGCCTGCTCCTCGGCGGGGGCGGCCTGCTCCTCGGCGGGGGCGGTCTGCTCCTCGGCGGCGGCCGGGGCCTCCGCGGGGGCCTCGCCACCCTCCTTGGCCTCGGCGTCCTTCTGGGCGTCGCCCTCGAGCAGCTCGCGCTCCCACTCGGCGAGCGGCTCGCCGGCGGCCTTCTCGCCCTTGCCCTCGCCGGCGGCGCCGGAGCGGGCGATGAGGCCCTCGGCGACGGCGTCGGCGATCACGCGGGTGAGCAGGGTGACGGAGCGGATCGCGTCGTCGTTGCCCGGGATCTTGTAGTCGACCTCGTCCGGGTCGCAGTTGGTGTCGAGGATCGCGACGACCGGGATGTTGAGCTTGCGCGCCTCACCGACGGCGATGTGCTCCTTCTTGGTGTCCACGATCCAGACGGCGCTGGGCACCTTCTGCATGTCGCGGATACCGCCGAGCGTCTTCTCCAGCTTGGCCTTCTCGCGGGAGAGGACCAGCAGCTCCTTCTTGGTGAGGCCGGAGGCGGCCACGTCCTCGAAGTCGATCTGCTCGAGCTCCTTGAGGCGCTGCAGGCGCTTGTGGACGGTCGAGAAGTTGGTCAGCATGCCGCCGAGCCAGCGCTGGTTGACGTAGGGCATGCCCACGCGCGTGGCCTGCTCGGCGATGGCCTCCTGGGCCTGCTTCTTGGTGCCGACGAACATGACGGAGCCGCCGTGGGCGACGGTCTCCTTGACGAACTCGTAGGCGCGGTCGATGTACGACAGCGACTGGAGCAGGTCGATGATGTAGATGCCGTTGCGCTCGGTGAAGATGAAGCGCTTCATCTTCGGGTTCCAGCGGCGGGTCTGGTGCCCGAAGTGGACGCCGCTCTCCAGCAGCTCCCGCATCGTGACGACGGCCATGGCCGTATCTCCTTGGATCACTCGGTTGTACACGGCGGCCGGACGGCCGCCGCTCCTGACGCCCCGACGCGCTTGCCTGCGAAGTTCACGGCCCGGAGGCCGTCTTCGAGGACCGAGGTGCGCGGCCGCCTGTGGAAGGTGGCGGGGCGTGCGAAGTCGATCCGGTGACCCGGATCGCACCAGAAGTGTACGGGACCGGGGAAGCGGCGGGCGACACGCATGGATCGCGGGCGCGAACGCGCCGGGCGGCGGGGCGGGCCCCGGACCGGGTGACGGAGTTGTCCACAACCGGCCGGTACTCCACAGCCTCCGTCCATGATCGCCCGCTTTCCGCCCTCCGCGTCACGCTGTTCCCATGCGACATCGACTCTGCGCGGCACTGCTGTGCTGCCTGCCGCTGCTCGCCGCGGGAGCGGCCCCGGCCCGTGCGGCCCCCGAGGACGGCCCGCCGGATTCCGGACGCCGGGTCAGGCCGGTGCCGGGAGAGGTCGGGCGCGGCTGGGCCCCGCCGCCCGAGCGGTGGTCGGCCGGCCACCGCGGTGTGGATCTGGCGGCCCGGCCCGGCGAGGCGGTGCGCTCGGTGGCGGCGGGCCGGGTCGCGTTCGCGGGGACGGTCGCCGGACGGGGGGTGGTCTCGGTCGAACTCGCGGGCACGGGAGTTCCGCCGCTGCGCACGACGTACGAGCCGGTCAGGGCGCGTGTGCGTGAGGGCGACCGGGTGGCGCCGGGGGATGTGGTGGGCGTGCTGGAGGCGGACGGCTTCCACTGCCCGGCGGGGTGCCTGCACTGGGGACTGCGCCGCGGTGACGCCTATCTGGACCCGTTCTCCCTGCTCGCCCGCGGCCCCTCGCGGCTGCTTCCGGTGCTGGGGGTTCCGCTTCCGGAGGGGCCGGGGGGCGGGCCGGGCGACGCCGTGCGGACGGTGGCGGCCGGTGGCCCGGCGTCCGCCGGCACGGCCATCGCGGAGGCGGAGGCGGTGACGGAGGCGGTGGCCGTGGCCCTCTCGGTGGCCGCGGCCTGGGCCCACCGCCGCCACAGCCGTCCGCGTGCGGGGAGGCCGCCTCCGTGAACGGGGACGTCTGACGCCCGGGTGTGCCGCGGCGCCCGCGGGTGCTCGCCGCCGTCGTCGTCCCGCGCGTCCGCGGCGCGGCGTACCGCCGGAGGGGCCGAGTGCCGGAGGGGCCGAGTGCCGGAGGGGCCGAGTGCCGGAGGGGCCGAGTGCCGGAGGGGCCGCGCGGACGCGCGCGGCCCGCGGCGCCGCGCGAACGGTACGAGGGTGCGGATGGCGGGAATGGTGCGGACGGGCGGGACGTGCCCGCATGCCCAGGGGCACACGCGGGGACGCGGCGGGGTGGGGGGAG
>NZ_JARVKV010000124.1 GCF_029813835.1 Streptomyces sp. DH37 | reverse complement strand
TCCCGGGGCTCCGGGAAGGACGGCCCGGCCCCGGGGGTCCGGAGGGGCTCAGCCGCCCGCCGGGCGCCAGCCCCGCGCCCGCCCGCGCGGGACGACCACCGCGGCGGCGGCCACCAGCAGCACCAGCAGCCCGGCACCGCCCGCCAGGACCAGGGCGCGGTGGCGCGGGGCGTGCGGGACGGACGGCGGCAGGGGGGCGGGCTCCGGCTCCGGAACGGACTGCCGGCCTTCGGGCAGGAGCGCCGAGAGCGCCGCGTACGGGTCCAGCCTCGGCACGGTCGCCGGGTAGGCCGCGCCCATCAGCCGGCGGGCGACCTCGGCGGCGCTCAGCTCCGGATGGCGGGCGCGCACCAGCGCCGCCGCCCCCGCGGCGGCCGCCGCGGCCAGCGAGGAACCGGAGCCGATGTAGTGACCGGACCCGCGCGGGCCGACGCTGACCACCAGGTCGCCGGGGGCCGACAGGTCGGGCGCGAACGGCTGCGGCGCGCCCTCCGGGCGGGTGCCGCCCGGGCCGTGGTCCACCACCGACAGCACCTGCGGGACGAACGCGGGGAAGTACGGCCTGGCCGTGGGGTCGGGCCGCCGGGTGCGGGGGTCGAGCGGCGCGGCGTCCGGGGCGGTGGGGGCGACCACCAGCACGTCGTTCCCGGTGGCGTGGGCGACGGCCGCGGTCAGCTCCTTCCGCCCGGTCGGCAGGGCGTGCGCCACGTAGACCACGTCGGCGCCGGCGTCCACGGCCGCCCGGACGCCCCGGGCGACCCGCCCGGCGGAGGGCGTGCCGCGTTCGTCGGTCCCCCGTACCGCCAGGATCCGGGCCCGCGGGGCCACCCCGGCCACCCCGGTGCCGTCGGCGGGGGCGGCGGCGATGAGTCCGGCCGCGAAGCTGCCGTGCCCCACGCAGTCGCGTCCCGCCCCGTCCAGCGCCGTCACCCGGCCGGACAGGGCGGGGATGCCGGTGCCGACGCCGGTGTCCACCACCGCGACGGTCACCCCGTCCCCCCGGGCCAGCCGCCAGCTCTGGGGCAGGCCCAGGGCCTGCCAGGTCCACGGCCGGGCCTCGGCCGTGCGGTCCGACGCCTTCGCGCAGGGCGCGCCGTCGGCCAGCCGGGTGCTGACGCCGGGCAGCCTGACGGGTTCGCCGGCCGCCGCGGGCCGCGCGCCCGGAGGGGCGAGGACGACCAGCGCGGTGGCCGCCGCCGCTCCCGCCGTGCGGAGTGGGCGGGAAAGGACGCGTGCCATGGCGCAGAGCGTAGTGACACGGAGCCCGTACCGGACGGGGCGGGCAAGGATTCGGCAAGCTCCGTGCGAGCTCCTGAACCCGTCGAGGTTGTTGGATGCGGGGGTGGACCGCCGGGCCGGAGGCGGGGCCCGAGGTGATCCCAGACAGGAGGTTCCCGCGTGTCACGGCAGTTGCTCACGGTCAGCCCGGAACAGCCGGAAGGATTCCGGACGATCGCTGAGGCGCTGGCACGGGCGCGCACCGGAGCGGTCATCCGGGTCCGTCCGGGCCGCTATCCGGAGAACCTGACGGTCCGCACCAGGGTGACCATCGTCGCCGAGGGCGAACCGGGCAGTGTGGAGATCTGCCCGCGCCGCGGCACCGCGGTCATGCTGGTGGCGGACGCGGTGCTGCTCACCGACCTGCTGCTGCGCGGCGGCAGCGAGGACGTGCCCGTGGTGGACGCCCCGCGCGGCCAGCTCGCCCTGGACGGCTGCACGGTCGTCGGGTCGGGGTGGACGGCCGTCCTGGCACGCCAGAGCGGCTCGCTGGCGATGCGGCACTGCCGGGTCACCAACCCCGGCGGCGCGGGGATCGTGGTCACCGCCGACACCGACAACGCGGTCGAGAACTGCGTGGTGGAGAACCTGGGCACCTCCGCGGTCGTCGTCGGCGAGAGCGGACGGGCCGTGGTGCGCGACTGCCGGCTGCGCGACGCCCGCGGCAACGGCCTCCTCGTCAACGGCGAGGCGCGGGGCTCGGTCGAGGACTGCGAGATCTCCGGGACCGACAAGCCCGCCATCGCCCTGGAGGGGCACACCACCGTCCGGGTGCTGCGCACCGCCGTCCGCGACGCCGCCGTGGGGGTGTACGTGACCAGCGACTCCCGCCCCGAACTGGAGGAGGTCGCGGTCACCGCCACCACCGGCCCGGGCATCGTGCTCGCCTCGGGCGCCGACCCGCTGCTGCGGCGCTGCCGCACCGTCCGCACCAAGGGCGGCGCGCTGACCGTCGGCGACCGCTCCCGGGGCACCTTCGAGGACTGCGAGTTCCTCTCCTCGCCCGCGCCCGCGATCACGGTGCGGGGACACAGCACCCCCGCCCTCCACCGCGTCTCGGTGCGCGACAGCGGCGCCCAGGGCCCCGCCGTGCTGCTGGCCGAGGACTGCGCCGCGGAGTTCGACGACCTGCTGGTGGCCGACGCCGGCGGTACGGGCCTGGCGATCCGCTCCGGCGCCAACCCGCTGGTGCGCCGGGCGCGGATCACCTCCTGCGCCGGCCACGGCGTGGAGGTCACCGACGACGGCCACGGGCGGCTGGAGCACTGCGAGGTGGACGGCGCGGGCGGCGCGGGACTGCGCGTCGCCGACGGCGGCGACCCCCGGCTCGGCGACACCGTGCTGCGCGGCGCGGCCGACAGCGGCGTGACCGTCGCGGCGGGCGGTCTGGCCACCCTGCGCGACTGCGCCGTCCACGACAGCAGGGGCGCGGGCATCGCCGTGGACAAGGGCGCGGAGGTGACGGTCGTCCGCGGCCGGGTCACCGGCTCGGGCGCGCACGGCGTGCGGATCGCCGACGGCGGCCGGGCCGTGCTCCGCTCCTGCGAGATCGGCGGCAGCGTCGGGGACGGCGTCCGCGTCGACAGCGCCGAGCAGGTCGAGGTCACCGGCTGCACCGTGCGCGACAACCGCGGCGCCGGCCTCCGGCAGACCCGCCCGGGCGAGCGCCTGGAGGTGGAGGACCTGACCAGCGCCGGCAACGCCGCCGACGACCTCTGGGGAGCCGAGGCCGCCGCGGCGGCCGGGATCTCCCCGGACGAGGGCGGCCGGCCGGCCGCCCGGGGGCCGCTGGAGGAGCTGGAGGACCTGGTCGGCCTGGAGGAGGTCAAGCACCAGGTGCGCACCCTGGTCAACCTCAACCAGCTCGCCCAGCGCCGCGCCGGCCTGGGGCTGCCGGTGGCGTCGATGAGCCGCCACCTGGTCTTCGCCGGCCCGCCCGGCACCGGCAAGACCACCGTCGCCCGGCTGTACGGCGGCATCCTGGCCGAGCTGGGGATACTCCGCTCCGGCCATCTGGTGGAGGTCTCCCGCGCCGATCTGGTGGCCCAGGTCATCGGCGGCACCGCCATCAAGACCACCGAGGCGTTCACCAGCGCGCTGGGCGGGGTGCTGTTCATCGACGAGGCCTACACCCTCACCCCCGAGGGGGCCTCCGCCAACGACTTCGGCCGCGAGGCGGTGGACACCCTGCTGAAGCTGATGGAGGACCACCGCGACGACGTGGTGGTGATCGCCGCCGGCTACACCGGGGAGATGGGCCGCTTCCTGGCCTCCAACCCGGGCCTGGCCTCCCGCTTCACCCGCACCATCGAGTTCGCCAACTACTCGGTGGACGATCTGGTGACCATCACCGAGAACACGTGCCGCGCCCACCGGTACGTCCTGGACCCGCGTACCCGCGAGGCGCTGGCCGCGCGCTACGCGGGGATGACCCGCGACGCCACCTTCGGCAACGGCCGCGCCGCCCGCGGGGTGTTCGAGGAGATGCTCGACCGCCAGGCCTTCCGGCTCGCGGCCATGGCCGAACCCGCCGAGAGCGACCTGACGCTGCTGCTCCCCGAGGACGTCGGACAGGAGGAGGCCGAGCAGGCCGGCGAGGGCGTCGGCCGGGAGGAGATGCTGGCCCGGCTGGAGGAGATGGTCGGTCTGGACGCGGTCAAGCGCGAGGTGACCGACCTGGTCAACCTGCTCGCCGCGGCCCGGCAGCGGCAGGCGGCGGGCCTGCCGGCCCCCAGGATCAGCCACCACCTGGTGTTCTCCGGATCACCCGGCACCGGCAAGACCACCGTCGCCCGGCTGTACGCGCAACTGCTGCACTCCCTGGGCGTCCTGCCGCGCGGGCAGCTCGTGGAGGTGGCCCGCGCCGATCTGGTGGGCCGCTACGTCGGCCACACCGCCCAGCTGACCAAGGAGGTCTTCGAGCGCGCGCTGGGCGGGGTGCTGTTCATCGACGAGGCCTACACCCTCACCCCCGAGGGCGCCTCCAACGACTTCGGCCAGGAGGCGGTGGACACCTTGCTGAAGCTGATGGAGGACCACCGCGACGACGTGGTGGTGATCGCCGCCGGCTACACCGCGGAGATGGGCCGCTTCCTGGCCTCCAACCCGGGCCTGGCCTCCCGCTTCACCCGCACCATCGAGTTCGAGGACTACACCACCGACCAACTGGTCACCATCGTGTGCCGGCAGGCGCTCTCCTCCGGCTACGAGTGCCCCGCGCAGACCCGGCAGGCGCTGCACGCCCTGGTGGACGCGCTGCCCAGGGACCGCACGTTCGGCAACGCGCGCACCGCGCGGCAGCTGCTGGAGACGATGATGACCCGCCAGGCCGGGCGGCTGGGCGCACTGGCCTCGCCCAGCCTGGACGACCTGCGGCTGCTGCTCCCGGAGGACCTGCCGAACGCGGGTGTGCCGCACCAGCGCCTGTCCGCCCGGTGACGGGCCCGCTCCCGGGGAGGGGTCCCACCGCCCCCGGGACCGGCCGCCGCCCTGGACCCCCGACCACTCCCGACCCCTCCCGACCACAGTGGAGAAGAGATGCCCGCTGACCAGGAACCCGGCCGAAACGCGCGCCGTACGGCCTCCGGAGACGGCCGCCCCGGTGACGCGCCCGCCGCCCGCCGGGCGGCCGCGCCGCCCGCGGCGGACACCCCGGGCGACACTCCGCGACCGGCCGGACGGCGCGGCGCCACGCCCCCGGCCACGTCCACCGATGCCGCCGCCGATACCGCCACCGGGCCCGCCGCCGGGCCCGCCGCAGCGGCGGCTTCGGCGGCTCCGGCGGCGGCACGCGACGGCAGCGGTGGCGAGGAACGCGGGAGGCGCGAGGAACCGGCCTCCGGCGAGCAGGCCCGTACGGAGGGCCGTACGGCCCGTACAGAGAGCCGGACGGCGGACGGCGGCACGGCACGGACGGACCGCGAGGCGGAGACCGAGGCGGGCTCCGCGGCGGCCGCCGCCGCCCTTCCCGCCGCCGCGGGAGGAACGGGCACCGCGAGCACCGCGTCCGCCCCCGAGCCGCCCGCCGACGGGCCGGACGGGGAGGGGGCGTCGGGCCGTCCGAGGAAACCGATGCTGGCGGCCGCCGCGGTGGCCGGCGCGGTCCTGCTCGTCGTTCCGCTGCTGCTGCTGGACGACGGCTCGGAGGAGAAGAGGACCGCCACCGTCCATGCCGCACAGGACACGCTGCTGACCGACGCCCAGGAGGAGCAGGGCGCCTTCGTCCCCGACGAGCCCGACCCGGCCGCGGCGCCGACGCCCTCGGTGACGCGGCCGGGGAAGAAGGGGAAGAGCGCCGGCGCGCACGGCCAGGACGCCGCGACGGGCGTCGACGACCGGCCCCCGGGCAACCCCCCGGCCGGTGGCACCGACGACACCCCGGCCGATGACGCCCCGGCCGGTGACACCCCGCCGAGGGACGCCCCGGACGGCAGGCAGGGCAGCACCCCGGACGGCAGGCGGGACAGCGCACCGAGCAGCACCCCCCAGCGGCAGAAGAGCGCAACCGGGGCGGAGGCGGAGCCCCGCATGGACACGGCGGCGAAGCCCGCGGCGAGCGGGAACTCCGTCTCGTGGGGGAGCACTCGGCACCGTGTGGCCAACGCCAACAGCGGGGACTGCCTGGCCCGGCACTCGCCAGGCCGGTTCGTCGGCACCGGGGCGTGCGGGGCGAACACCTGGCAGCAGCAGAAGTGGCCCGAGGGGTACGTGCTGCTGAGGATCAGTTCCACCAACTGGTGCCTGGACACCGACGGATACGAGATGTACGTGTCGCCCTGCACCCAGAAGGACCCGGGCCAGCGGTGGCGGATGCGTGGGGCGGAGGGTTGCAGCGTCTACCTGACCGGTACGGGCGGCACCTATCTGACCGGCTGGAACGACCGGACCGCCAACATGCTCCCCCTGGGGGCGTCGAGAGTCGACAAGCCCGCCAAGCAGCGGTGGAAGATCTCCCCGGCCCCGTCCGGACTGGGCTGCTGACCACCGCCCGCACACCGCCCGCACATCGGCGGTGGGCCGGGGGAGCCCCCACGGCCCCGCGGGCGCACCGCAC
>NZ_JARVKV010000123.1 GCF_029813835.1 Streptomyces sp. DH37 | reverse complement strand
CGCTCCACGCGGCCGCGCCCGCCGCCCCCGGTCCGCGCCGGATCCGGCTCTCCCCCCCACCGTCCCGTTCCCGGACCGCCACGCCGGCCGCGCGGAGGCCGACCGCGCGGAGGCCGGAACCCGCCGCGGCTCTGCGGCGACCTGATGGACTCGGCACCATCTGACGGACCATCAGACATCTGACGGAGTGCGGCGGCGGAGGTTGGCGTCCTCCCCGTTCCGCAACATGCTGTGAACCACCGCGGAGGTCCTCCGGCGGACGCGGAACGTCCGCTCCGGGAACGGGGTTCGCCTCCGTTTCCCGATCCTCGGCCCCCGCGCTTCCCGGCGCTCGCCCGGCGCCGGGGGGAGAACCTCGGTGCCACCGGGACCGAGACGGCCGGGGGCGGGCTCCGCCCAGGTTCGGCACTCGTCATGAAGCACGCCCTCGGGCCCTCGTCCCCCGCCCGGTTCCCGCCGGAACGGTGTTCGAGGCACTCGGCCCCGCGCCGGTACACGAAGCGGGACGTCCGCTTGCTCGGTTCCGGGGCGGCTTCGCTCGCCGCCCACTCACGATGGGGAAATCAGTGGAAGACGCTCTGCTCGACATCCGATACGAACAGGCGCTGCAGCAGCCGCCCTGGGAGGACGCCTCTCAGGTCCTGCTCGCGCGGAAGGAACTGGCGGTCCGCCCCGCCCTCGTCGACGCCAGGGACGTGGCCACCCTGCGGTCCCTGCTGGCCCTGGTCGCCGCGGGAGAGGCCCACGTGGTGCAGGCGGGCGACTGCGCGGAGGACCCGGCGGAATGCACCCCGGACTACGTCGCGCGCAAGGCGGGTCTGCTGGACATGCTCGCCGGCACGCTGCAGATGGAGACCCGCAGGCCGGTCCTGCGCGTGGGCCGGATAGCCGGCCAGTTCGCCAAGCCCCGCTCCAAGCCCACCGAGTCGGTGGGGCATGCCGAACTGCCCGTCTACCGCGGCCACATGGTCAACAGCCCGGAGCCCGACCCCGAACTCAGGCGTCCCGACCCCAAGCGGCTGCTCGCGGGCTACCGGACCGCTCACGACGTCATCGGTCATCTGGGGTGGCGGGACCGGGACGGACGGGCGCGCGCCGGCGCCCCCATCTGGACGAGCCACGAGGCCCTGCTGCTCGACTACGAGGTCCCCATGCTGCGCCGGGACGAGCAGGGGCGGCTGCTGCTCGCCTCCACGCACTGGCCCTGGATCGGCGAGCGGACCCGCCAGGTCGACGGGCCCCACGTCACCCTGCTCTCCCACGTCGTCAACCCGGTGGCCTGCAAGGTCGGTCCGCGCATGACGGCCGACGAACTGCTGGCCCTGTGCGAGCGCCTCGACCCCGAGCGCGAACCGGGCCGGCTCACCCTCATCGCCCGGATGGGAGCCGGAACGGCGACCGGGAGGCTGCCCGCACTCGTCGAGGCCGTCCGCGCCGCCGGGCACCCGGTGATCTGGCTCACCGATCCCATGCACGGCAACACCGTCAGCACCCCCGACGGGTTCAAAACCCGCTTCCTGCGGACCGTCCTGCAGGAGGTCGAGGAGTTCCAGCACGCGGTCAGGAGCGCGGGCGGCACCGCGGGAGGACTTCACCTGGAGACCACGCCCGACGACGTGACCGAGTGCGTCCGGGACGAGTCCCAGGTCCACCGGGTCGGAACCAGGTACACGAGCTTCTGCGACCCCCGGCTCAACCCGGAGCAGGCCCTCTCCGTGGTCTCCGCCTGGTGGGCGGCCGGCCGGACCGCGTCGGCGGACGCCTCCCGGTCCCTGCGGACGCAGCCGTCCGGGGTGGTGTGAGGAGTCCCCTTCGCCCCTCCCGGCGCCCCCGGCGCCCCGCCGGTCCGACGCCGGCACGGGCCCGCGCCGGAGACCTGCCGCGGGCAGACCCGGCCGTCCGCCGCACGACGGCCCCGGGACCGGGCGGCTCGTGCCCCGGAGGCCGAGCGGGCGCCCCCGTCCATCCCCGTTCGTCCCCGTCCGCTCCCGTCCGCCCGGAGCCGCGCGCCGTCGCGCCCCGGCCGACGGTGACGCCGGTCTCCGGGCGCCCGGCCGCACCAGCGATCAGTTCCAGGAGAGGAAGGTCATGGCGGGTATACCCCCCATCGAGCCGTACCCGATGCCGACAGCGGGCGACCTGCCCGCCAACACCGCCCGGTGGACCGTGGATCCGGACCGCGCGGTGCTGCTCATGCACGACATGCAGCGCTACTTCCTGCGCCCGCTGCCCGCCCCCCTGCGTGACCGGCTCGTGCGGAACGCCGCCCTGCTCCGCGAGCGCGGCACCGCGCTGGGCGTGCCCGTGGCCTACACCGCGCAGCCCGGCGGCATGACGGACGAGCAGCGCGGCCTGCTCAAGGACTTCTGGGGGCCGGGCATGCGGGTGGACCCCGAGGACCGGCAGGTCGTCGAACCGCTGGCCCCGGGGGTGGGCGACTGGACGTTCACCAAGTGGCGCTACAGCGCCTTCTTCCGCTCCAGCCTGCTGGAGCGGATGCGCGCCGCGGGCCGCGACCAGCTCGTCGTCTGCGGCGTGTACGCCCACGTCGGTGTGCTGATGACCGCGGTCGAGGCGTTCAGCCACGACATCCAGCCGTTCCTGGTGGCCGACGCCGTCGCGGACTTCTCCGCGGAGTACCACCGGCTGGCGATCGAGTACGCGGCGCAGCGCTGCGCCGCGGTGACCACCGCGGACGGCGTCCTCGCCGACCTGGAGGCGTCCGGCGCCACGGCCGGGGCCGGCATGAGCGGGGTCGGCGTATGAGTCGGCGTATGAGTCGGCGTACGAACGGCACCGAGCGGACCGAACCGACCGCCGTGGAACTGCTCGACCGGGTGCTCGGACCCCGGCCCCCCGCCTTCGCCCTGCTGCACCGTCCGGAGGCGGCCGGCCCCGAGGTGCTGGACGTCCTGGTCGGCGAGATCACGACGCCGAAGACGCTGGCGGACATCCCGGTGCCCGGGGAGCGCCCGCACGCCGGCGGCCCCCGCCACGACGTGCTGGCGCTCATCCCCTACCGGCAGATCGCCGAGCGCGGTTTCGCCTGCGCCGACGACGGCGAACCGCTGATCGCGATGACCGTTTCCGGTCAGGGCCTGCTGCCGGTCGACGAGGCGCTGCGGCGGCTTCCGGACGTGCCGATCGAGCTGGCCGGCGGCGACTTCGACGTGGACGACGACACCTACGCGGACGTGGTCCGCAGGGTGATCGCCGACGAGATCGGCACGGGCGAGGGGGCGAACTTCGTCATCAAGCGCTCGTTCGTGGCCGACATCACCGCCTACACGCCGCACAGCGCGCTGTCGTTCTTCCGCCGGCTCGTGCAGAGGGAGTCGGGCGCGTACTGGACGTTCGTGGTCCACACCGGTTCCCGCACCCTCGTCGGCGCCACCCCCGAGCGGCACGTCAGCCTCTCCGGCGGCACCGCCGTGATGAACCCCATCAGCGGCACCTACCGCTACCCGGCGTCCGGCCCCACCCTGCCGGAGGTCCTGGGCTTCCTCGCCGACCGCAAGGAGTCCGACGAGCTCTACATGGTCGTCGACGAGGAGCTCAAGATGATGGCCCGGATCTGCGACGCGGGCGGCCGCGTGAGGGGCCCCCGCCTCAAGGAGATGGCCCGGCTCGCGCACACCGAGTACTACATCGAGGGACACAGCACGCGCGATCCGCGCGACATCCTGCGCGAGTCGATGCTCGCCCCCACCGTCACCGGCAGTCCGCTGGAGAGCGCCTGCCGGGTCATCAGCCGGTACGAGCCGCAGGGCCGCGGCTACTACAGCGGGATAGTCGCGCTCATCGGCCGCGACGGGAGCGGCGGGCCCGCCCTGGACTCGTCCATCCTGATCCGCACCGCCGACATCGACGAGGGGGGACGGATGACGATCGGGGTGGGCGCCACGCTCGTGCGCCACTCCGATCCCGTCTCCGAGGTCGCCGAGACCCGGGCGAAGGCGGCCGGGCTGCTCGCGGCGCTGCGGGCGGACGACTCCACCCCTGCCGCCTCCGCCGCTGCCCCCGGCGCGAACGGTTCCGTGCGTTTCGGCGACCACCCGGACGTCCGGGCGTCCCTGGTACGGCGCAACGCCGCTCTCGCCGACTTCTGGCTGGCCGGGAACACGGCGCGGACCCGGCCGGAACCGGACCTGGCGGGCCGCCGGGTGCTGGTCGTGGACGCCGAGGACACCTTCACCTCGATGATCGGCCTCCAGCTCCGGTCCATGGGGCTGTCGGTGACGGTCCGGCGCTTCGACGAGCCGTACGCCCTGGACGGTCACGACCTCGTCGTCATGGGTCCGGGGCCGGGCGACCCCCGGGAGACGGGGCATCCCAAGATCGCTCATCTGCGGTCGGCGATCGACGAACTGCTGGAGAGCCGGCAGCCGTTCCTCGCGATCTGCCTCAGCCACCAGGTGCTCAGCATGCGGCTCGGCTTCTCCCTGGTCCGCAGGGAGGTGCCGAACCAGGGTACGCAGCGGGAGATCGACCTCTTCGGCGTCCGGGAGCGGGTCGGCTTCTACAACACGTTCGCCGCGCACAGCGCCGAGGACAAGGCCGAGTGCGAGGGCACGGGAACGGTGGAGGTCAGCCGGGACCCGGAGACCGGCGAGGTGCACGCCCTGCGCGGTCCGCACTTCGCCTCGATGCAGTTCCACGCCGAGTCGGTGCTCACCACGAACGGCGTGCGCATCGTCGGCTCCCTCATGGCGGAGGTGCTGGGCGGGGAGCGGCGGTGAGCGCGCGCCGGACGCGGCCCGGCGCCCCGTCCCCGGAAGCCGCGGGCATCCCGTGGACGCGAACGAGCGGAGAGTCGTCCGACATGTGTGAGAGACCCCCGTGGGCCGGGCCCGGCCGCCGCGCCCCCGACACGGTGTGCGGTCTCGCGCCCGCCGGGAGCAGGGGCGGGGTCCGCTGCGGACACGTCCTGGCCGGGGCCCCGAAGGGATGCCCGAGAACGATCCCCGCCACCGGCGGCGAGGCGCACACCGCCTCGGCAGCCCGGCGGGTCCCCGGGGGCCAGGGGCGCCGTGAGGCCGCCCGTCCGCCGGGGACGCCGGCGGGCGTCGGGCGGCTCGGGGCTCCGGCGCCCCCGGGGGCGCGGTACGAGGGGGTCGGTCCCGCCCCCGAGCGGGTGGCGGCGGCCGTCCGCGCCGGCCTGGCCCCCCTCATCCCCCTCGCCCCCCTCGCCCGGAGGAACCGCTCATGAGCATCGGTCCGCCCGCGGCCGGCCCCTCGGGGACGGCCGTGTCCCCCGCTCCGTTCACACCCCGGATCCCCGGCTCGAAGAGCATCACCAACCGGGCCGCGCTGCTGGCCGCCGCGGCGGCCGGCACCACCAGGCTGCGGTATCCGCTGGTCAGCGAGGACACCCTCGCCTTCCGCAAGGCCCTGACGGATCTCGGCGTCCGGATGAGCGGCGCGCCGTGGGACGAGCACTGGGAGATCACGGGCGCGGGAGGCGCTCCCAGCGGGCGCACCCGGATCTGGTGCGCCGACGCCGGAACGGCGGCCCGCTTCCTGCCGCCCTTCGCGGCCGCGGGAGAGGGCCGGTTCGTCTTCGACGGCACCGCGCAGCTGCGCGCGCGGCCGCTGCGGCCCCTGGCGGACGCCCTCACGCGCCTCGGCGCCACGGTGCGCACGGCGCCGGGGGGCGCCCTGCCCCTGGAGGTGGACGCGGCGGGACTCCACGGCGGCGAGATGGACCTGGACGGCTCCTCGAGCAGCCAGTTCCTGAGCGGCCTTCTGATGGCGGCCCCCCTGATGCGCACGCCGCTGGCCGTCCGGACCCGCGGCCTGGTCAGCCGCCCCTACGTCGACATGACACTCGCGCTGATGCGGCACTTCGGGGCGGAGGCCGCCGAGGACCCGGCGGGGACGATCCGTGTCCGGCCCGGCGGGTACGCCGCCTCGGACCTCACGATCGAGCCGGACGCGTCCACCGCCTCCTACTTCTTCGCGGCGGCCGCCGTCACCGGCCGCACGGTCACGGTGCCCGGCCTGGGCCGGGACAGCCTGCAGGGCGACCTCCGGTTCGTCGAGGTGCTGCGGCGAACCGGCGCCCGGGTGGAGACGACCGAAGCGGCGACGACGGTCACCGGCACAGGCCGCTTGCGGGGCGGGTTCGCCGTCGACATGGGTGACATATCCGATACCTTCATGACGCTGGCGGCGATCGCGCCGCTGGCCGATGCCCCCATCACCATCCACGGCATCGGACACGCCCGGCTGAAGGAGTCGGACCGCATCGCCGCCGTCGCGCGGAACCTGCGCAGCTGCGGAGTGGACACCGAGGAGGGGCCGGACCGGCTCACCGTCCACCCCGGCAGGCCGGCCGCGGCCCGGATCTCCTGCCACCGGGACCACCGGATCGCCATGGCGTTCTCCGTGCTCGGTCTGAGGGCGGGCGGAACCCTCACGCTCGACGACCCGGACTGCGTCGGCAAGACCTTCCCCGGCTTCCACGAGGAGCTGAGCCGGTTCTGTCCCGAGTACGACATCCCGGTGGGCCACGGGAGCACACGGCCCGGCGGTTCACCGTCCATGACGTGACACGAGGAGCACCGTTGAGTAGGTTGCGCTGGCTGACGGCGGGGGAGTCGCACGGTCCCGCACTGGTGGCGACGTTGGAGGGGTTGCCCTATGGGGTGCCGGTCACCACGGGGATGGTGGCGGACGAGCTGGCGCGGCGGCGGCTGGGTTATGGTCGCGGCGCGCGGATGAGGTTCGAGCGGGATGAGGTCACCTTTCTGGG
>NZ_JARVKV010000122.1 GCF_029813835.1 Streptomyces sp. DH37 | reverse complement strand
GCCGCACACCGCACGGTGTGCGGCCGGCGGCCTCCGCGCGTCCGCGGCGGTGCCGCCCTCGCCGCCCGGCGCGCGGCCTGGTAGACCGGTGGGGTGACCACCGAACCCGAGACCACACCGCTGCCCGGCGCCCCCGAGCCGTCCGGGGAGGACCGGCCGCGCGTGACGTGCCGGATGTGCGGGCGCCCGCTG
This sequence comes from Streptomyces sp. DH37, assembly GCF_029813835.1. Lineage (GTDB taxonomy): Bacteria > Actinomycetota > Actinomycetes > Streptomycetales > Streptomycetaceae > Streptomyces. Next base: position 6,565 of record NZ_JARVKV010000122.1, on the reverse strand, counting down.
CGCGACCGGCAGGCCCGGCTGTGGGGACTGGGGGTGGAGTGCCGCGAGAAGCTGGCGGTGCGCTCGGCCCCGGTGCCGAGGCACTGGGAGGTCGAGCAGGAGGCGCTGCCGGGGATGTGAGCGCGCCGGACGCGAAGGCGTCCTCGGCCCTCGCCCCGAGGGGTGGGCCGCGTTCACGCGGTTCGCCGCGGCGGGCTGACCCGCCGCCACGCCGTCCCGCCGCTACCCCATCCCGCCCCGCCCCGTCCCACCCCGCCGCCACGGTCCCGGGTGCGACGCGGCGCCCGTGCCCCCCTCCGGCACGGGCGCCGCGGTGTGTGGGGGGAGTCAGCGCAGCAGGTGGAGGGGGACGGCGTCGGCCATCGCCTTCGCTCCGGCGTCGCCGGGGTGGAGATGGTCGCCGCTGTCGTAGCGCGGCAGCAGCCGCTGGGGGTCGGCGGGGTCGCGCAGGGCCCGGTCGAAGTCGATCACCCCGTCGTACTCGCCGCTGGTGCGGATCCAGCGGTTGACGGCCTGGCGGGCGGCCTCGTTCTCGGCGCTGTAGAAGCCGAAGGTGTCGCCCTTGAACGGCAGGATGGTGCCGCCGTACGCCTTCAGCCCCCGCTCGTGGGCGCGGGCGATGATCTGGCGGTGGGCACCGATGATGTCCCCGGCGGTGACCTTCTCGGAAGCCGGCGCGGTGGTGCCCGGGTGCCCGAGGTCGTTCACGCCGAGCAGGACGATGACGTGCTCGGCGCCGGGCTGGGCGGCCACGTCGCGGTCGAAGCGCCGCAGCGCGCTCTGCCCGAAGTACGCCGCGAAGTTCTCGGCGTCGGACCCGGCCGGCGGGTTGGGGTCGTGCAGCAGGCGGTTGCCGCTGACGCCCTGGTTGAGGACCCCCTGGGGGTGGGGGCCGTGGGCGGCGCGCAGGCGCTGGGCGAGGAAGTCGGGCCAGCGGTGGTTGGCGTTCACGTCCGTGTCGGAGCCGTCGGTGATGGAGTCGCCGAAGGCCACGACGGCCGCGGCCCGGTCGGAGCGTCCCGCGCTCACGCTCACGCCGGTCAGGAAGTACCAGCGGTCGACGGTGGCGGTCGGTGTGATGTCCGCCCGCCCGGTGACGTTGCCGGAGGCGACGTGGTTGTGCTGGAAGGCGAAGGCGTGGACCGTCGAGCCCGGGGTGCGTTCGGGCAGGTGGATGCTCACCACCAGGTCGGATCCGGCCGGCACCCGCAGGGGGACCGGATCGCTGAGCATGGGCGCGCCGGCGGGGACGGTCACGGAGGAGCGGCCGCCGAAGGTGAGCTTGCGGTCGGTGCGCGGGTCGATGCCCGAGGACGGTCCGCCCCCGGCGCGGCGGGCCACCCGGGCCTCGCCGATGACCAGGGGCCGGTCGCCGAACTCGTTCGACAGCCGGACGCGCACCCGGTCGCCGCCGATGCTGGTGCGGACGGTCTGGCGGAGGGTCTGGTCCTCGAACACGGTGGTGTCCGAGGCGGGCACGGCCGTGGGCGTGGTGGACCAGGTGCCCACCCAGGTCCGGCCGGTGTGTTCCGGGGCGGCGAGTGCCGTCCGCACGCCGGTCGTGGCGGGCGTGGACTGCGCCGTGACCAGGAGCAGGGCTCCGGTGATCAGTCCGGTGAGCAGTCCGGTGAACAGGGCCACGGCACAGCCCCTGACGCGTCCTGCGCGGTTTCTCATACGGGTCTCCCGGGGCGGTGCGGGTGGTAAGGACGGTACAGGTGGTACGGACGGTACGGGTGGCGCGGGCGGCGGACCACGGGCGGCCTCAGCCGCGGCGGGCGGGCTTGTCGAAGCGCCAGCCCTCGGCCCTGAGCCGGGGGATGACCCGGTCGACGGCCTCGACGGTCTGGCTGCGGTCGCCGCCGCCGTCGTGCATCAGCACCACGGCGCCGGGCGTGACGCCCTCCGTGATGCGGCGGACCAGCTCGTCGGTGCCCGGCGGGTCCCAGTCGCCGATCACCAGCCGCCAGCCCAGCGGCTGCATCCCCATCGAGGCCGCCACCTGCGGGGTCTGGCCCCAACTGCCGTAGGGGGCGCGGAAGTAGGGGATCGGCACGCCCGGGGCGGCCTTGCGGATCTCGGCGCTGGTCTCCTCCAGGTCCCTGCGGATGTCCTCGGGCGACCAGGAGGCCATGTCGTCGTGGTGCATGGTGTGGTTGCACAGCGTGTGGCCGCCCGCGACGATCTGGCGCACCAGCCCGGGGTGCTGCCTGACGTGGTCGCCCCACAGGCAGAAGGTCGCCTTGACGTGGTGCTTGCGCAGCACCTTCAGCAGGCGCGGGGTGTCGACGGGGTCGGGGCCGTCGTCGAAGGTGAGGGCGACGGCCTTGCCGCCGTGCCGGGTGGTCTCGACGATCGTGTCGTTCACCTGCCCGGCCCGGGCGGATCCGGTCGCGGTGAGGGCGCCCAGGCACATGCCGCCGGAGAGCAGCAGCGGAAGCGCGATGCGGCGCAGCCGGCGGGCGCGCGGGGAGCGCTCCGCGTCATGGGCGGCTCCCCCGGTGGTGCTGGCGTTCGTGGTCAAAGCTGGCCCCTTTCTGGCGCTCTGTCAGGCCCGGCGCTCCACCGGCGGTCCGTTTCCCGCGGGCCGCGCGAGACGGTCCGAAATGTTTCGGAAGTTTTCCGGTCGAGCGGGGAGAACATAGAGAGGCCCCGGACCGGCGTCAAGAGCCGTACACGTGCCGACCACGGATGCGTTTCCGCTGCTCACGGCCGGTTCGGGGAAAAGGCGGGGATCGGCCGCCACCCGAAGCGCCCCGAAAAACGCACGGGTGTCGGGCCGAAGCGGCCGTTCTCCCGACGCCCGTCTGATGACCCGGAAGGACGCCCGTGACACCGTCTCACCACGACGCCGGGACACACCCCACGCCGCCGTACGCCGACGAGCGGAGGACGGACATGCGCTCGCCCCACCGGTTCGACCCCGAGCTGGCCGCGGCGCTCCCGCTGATCCCCGAGGTCGAACTGCTCGACGTCGACGCGGCCCGGGCCTCGCAGGCCGCACAGCTGGCCGAGGTGGTCGCGGCGGCCGACACCGCGGGCGTGGACGTCGGGGAGGTCCGCGCCCCCGGCCCGCCCGGCGCGCCGGAGGTGCGGCTGCGGCTGTACCGGCCGCGGCACGCCCGGGGCCCGCTGCCCGCCGTGTACGGCATCCACGGCGGCGGCTTCATGCTGGGCTCGCCGGACGTCGACCACGACTGGAACCTGCTGCTGTGCCGGGAGCTGGAGGCGCTGGTGGTCTCGGTCGACTACCGCCTGGCGCCCGAGCACCCCTTCCCCGCGCCCCTGGAGGACTGCTACGCCGGGCTGCGCTGGCTGGCGGGGAACGCGCGGGAGCTGGAGGTGCGGCCCGACCGGATCGCCCTGTGGGGCGACAGCGCCGGGGCCGGTCTGGCCGCCGGGCTGGCCCTGCTCGCCCGCGACCGCGGCGGCCCGGCGGTCTGCTTCCAGCACCTGTGCAGCCCCGCGCTCGACGACCGCCTCCGGACCCCCAGCGCGCGGCGGTTCACCGACACGCCCGTGTGGAACCGGCGCAACGCCGCGATCAGCTGGGACGCCTATCTGGGGCACGGGGTGCGGGGCACCGCAGGCGTCTCCCCGTACGCCGCCCCCGCGCGCGCCGGGGTCATCGAGCTGTCGGGGCTGCCGCCCGCGTACGTGTCGGTGATGGAGTTCGACCCGCTGCGGGACGAGGGCGTCGACTACGCCCGCGCCCTGCTGGCCGCGGGCGTGCCCGTCGAGCTGCACCTGATCCCCGGCACCTTCCACGGCGCGTGGGCGGTGGAGCACGCCGCCGTCATCCGGCGTGCGACCGCCGAGGCGGTCGCGGTGCTGCGCGGGGCGCTGGGGCGGTGAGGCCGTGAGCGCTCAGCCGGTCCCGTCGCCGGCCAGCCGCAGCGCGTACAGGGCCAGGTGGGCGCGGAAGCGGTCCTGCGGGTCGCGCAGCCGCCAGCCCAGCTCCTTCTCGACGTGGGCCAGGCGCGCGGCCACCGAGCTGTGGTGCAGGTGCAGTTCGGCGGCGGCCTGCCGCAGGGAGCCGGTGCGGCAGAACGCGGCCAGGGCCGCCAGGAGCTCGCCGCCCTGCCCGGTCTGCCCGCCGCGCTCGCCGTGGGCCAGCTCCCCCAGCCGCCGTACGTCCGGCTGGGCGCGCAGCCGCTCCACCGGGATGTCCGCCAGCAGCGTGACCGGGCCGAGCTCGTCGTGGTCGGCCACCGCCTCCTCCGGGGCGCCCGCCACCGCGAACCGGAGGGCCGAGCGGGCCTGCGCCCAGGAGGCGTGGGCGTCCAGCGGGTCGGCGCCGCCGCCGATCCCGACGCGTGTGCCGTGCGCCGGCCTGCGGGCCGCACTCCGGTCGCGGGCCCGTTCGCGCATCGCCGCCCGCAGCTCCGCGGCCGGTGAGGCGGTGCCGGACGCGCAGCCGCCGGACGCGCCGCCCGGACGCTGCACCAGCACCGCTCCCAGCGAGCCGACCCGCGCCACCCGGACGGTGCCCCGCAGGGCGCCGCGCCCCAGCAGCGCCACGGCCTCCACTCCGGCGTCCACTCCGGCGTCCGAGCCCGCGCCCGCCCCCGGGGCCCCGGCCACCGCGACCACCCGCAGCGGCGCCTCGGGCGCCAGGCCCAGCAGCCGCAGCGCGCGGGCGCGGTCCTCGACGGCCTCCCGCCCGGACAGCACCAGTTCGACCAGCGCCGGGTCGGCCGCCCGGGGGGTGCGGGCGGGCCGGGGACGGCCGGCCAGCACGCGGGCGGCGATGGCCATCCACTCCAGGACCAGTTCGTCGAACGGCCCCGGCGCGCCGGGGCGCTCCAGCCACACCCGTCCGGCCGGCTCCAGGTCCACCCGGCCGGAGACGCGCCCGGGCGCGCCGGCCAGGGCGGCGCCGTCCGGCCCGAACCGGGCCGTGCGGCCGTCGGGCAGTTCCAGCCCCGCCGCGCATCCGGCCAGTCCCGCGGTGGACCTCGTCAGGGACACCGGGTCCAGCGCACCGCCGAGCAGCGCCTCGAAGTGGGCGATCACGCGTACGGCGGTGGCGGCGTCCGCGTCCAGCGCGGACAGCCGCAGCAGCAGTCCCTTCACGCTCCGCAGTCTAGGAAGGAGACGAACATGACCGACAGATCCGTGCGCACGGCGGAGGAGAAAACCGGAAGGCGCTCTGCCAGATCGCGCCTCGCGGCGCTGCTGGGAGGTGTCTTACCCCTGGTGGCGACCTTCCTCCTCGCCCTGGCCGCGCCGCCCGCCTCGGCGGCCTCGCTGGTCGAGGTGACGAACTTCGGCAGCAACCCCAGCAACCTGCGCATGCACCTGTACGTGCCCGACAACGTCCGGGCCCGGCCGCCGGTGCTGGTGGCGGTGCACTACTGCACCGGCTCCGGCCCGGCCTTCCACTCCGGCACCGAGTTCGCCTCGCTGGCCGACCGCCACGGGTTCGTCGTGGTCTACCCGTCCGCGACCCGCAGCGGAAACTGCTTCGACGTCTCCTCGCCGCAGGCGCTGCGGCGCGACGGGGGCAGCGACCCGGTGGGCATCCGGTCGATGGTGGGCCACGTGCTGCAGCGCCTGAACGCCGACCCGGACCGGGTCTACGTCACCGGCGCCTCGTCGGGCGCGATGATGACCAACGTCCTGGTGGGCAACTACCCGGACGTGTTCGAGGCGGGCGCGGCCTTCATGGGCGTGCCGCACTCCTGCTTCGCCACCACCGACGGGTCGGGCTGGAACAGCTCCTGCGCCAACGGCACCCTGGACAGGACGCCGCGGCAGTGGGGCGACCTGGCGCGCGGCGCGTACCCCGGCTACGGCGGGCCCCGGCCCCGGATGCAGATCTGGCACGGCACCGAGGACAGCACCCTGCGCTACCCCAACTTCAACGAGCAGATCGAGCAGTGGACCGACGTCCACGGGGTGGGCCGGACGCCCGCGTACACCGACCGTCCGCAGTCCAACTGGACCCGCACCCGCTACGGCGGCACCGGCGACCGGGCCCCGGTGGAGGCCGTCAGCGTCCAGGGGGTCGGTCACTCGCTGCCCACCGGCGGCATGGCGGCCCGGGCCGTCGCGTTCTTCGGCCTGGACGGCACCGGCTCCACGGATCCCGACCCCGACCCGGATCCCGGTCCGGGCCCGGGCGCCTGCCGGGTCGCCTACTCCGCCAACGCCTGGAACACCGGGCTGACCGCGTCCATCACCGTCACCAACACCGGCAGCGCGCCGCTGAGCAACTGGTCGCTGGCCTTCGCCCTGCCCCCGGGCCAGACCATCACCTCGGGCTGGGGCGCGGCCTACAGCCCGAACAGCGCCTCCGTGACCGCCACGGCCGCCTCGTACAACTCCACCCTGGCCGCCGGGGCGAGCGTCCGGATCGGCTTCCAGGCGAGCCACACCGGCAACACCGGCGGGCCGTCCTCCTTCACGCTGAACGGCGCCGCCTGCACCACCGCCTGACCCGTGTCCGGGACACGGCACCGGCCCCGGCGGGACGTCCCGCCCGTACGTTCCGGCGGCACGTCCCGGCGGCACGTCCCGGCGGCACGGGGTCGCGGCATGGGGCCGGGGCGCGGCCGGCCGG
>NZ_JARVKV010000121.1 GCF_029813835.1 Streptomyces sp. DH37 | reverse complement strand
GTGCGTCCGGCCGGGGCGGCCTCCGTCGCGGGACGGGCGCGGGCGACGGGCCGCGCCCGCCGCCGCCTCAGCCCAGGCTCGCCAGGGCCTGGTTGAAGGTCTTCGACGGACGCATCACGGCCGAGGCCTTGGCCTCGTCGGGCTGGTAGTAGCCGCCGATGTCGGCCGGCGAGCCCTGGACCGCGATCAGCTCGTCGACGATCGTCCGCTCCTGCTCGGCCAGCGTCCGCGCGAGCGGGCCGAACGCCTGCGCGAGCTCGGCGTCGTCGGTCTGCCCGGCCAGTTCCTGCGCCCAGTACAGCGACAGGTAGAAGTGGCTGCCGCGGTTGTCGATGCCGCCCAGGCGGCGGCTGGGCGACTTGTCCTCGTTGAGGAAGGTGGCCGTGGCGCGGTCGAGGGTGTCGGCCAGCACCTGGGCGCGCGCGTTGCCCGTCGTCTGCGCGAGGTGCTCGAAGCTGACGGCCAGCGCCAGGAACTCGCCCAGGCTGTCCCAGCGCAGGTAGTTCTCCTTGACGAGCTGCTGGACGTGCTTGGGCGCGGAGCCGCCGGCGCCGGTCTCGAACAGGCCGCCGCCGTTCATCAGCGGGACGACGGAGAGCATCTTGGCGCTCGTGCCCAGCTCGAGGATCGGGAACAGGTCGGTGAGGTAGTCGCGCAGCACGTTGCCGGTGACCGAGATGGTGTTCTCGCCGCGGCGGATGCGCTCCAGGGAGAACCTGATGGCGTCCACCGGGGCCATGATCTCGATCCGCAGGCCCTCGGTGTCGTGCTCGGACAGGTACGCCCGCACCTTCTCGATCAGCTTGGCGTCGTGGGCGCGGGTCTCGTCGAGCCAGAACACCGCCGGGTCGCCGGTGGCGCGGGCGCGGGTGACGGCGAGCTTGACCCAGTCCCTGATCGGGGCGTCCTTGGTCTGGCACATGCGGAAGATGTCGCCGGCGCCGACCGTCTGCTCCAGGACCACGGCGCCGTCCTGGTCGGTGACCCGCACCGTGCCGGTGGCGGGGATCTCGAAGGTCTTGTCGTGGCTGCCGTACTCCTCGGCCTTCTGCGCCATCAGACCGACGTTGGGCACCGAGCCCATCGTCGCCGGGTCGAAGGCGCCGTTGGCGCGGCAGTCGTCGATGACGGCCTGGTAGATGCCGGCGTAGGAGCTGTCGGGCAGGACCGCGAGGGTGTCGTGCTCCTGGCCGTCGGGGCCCCACATGTGGCCGGAGGTGCGGATCATGGCCGGCATGGAGGCGTCGACGATGACGTCGCTGGGGACGTGCAGGTTGGTGATGCCGCGGTCGGAGTCGACCATGGCCAGCTCGGGGCCCTCGGCCAGCTCGGCCTCGAAGGACTCCTTGATCTTCGCGCCCTCGGGCAGCGACTCCAGGCCCTTGAGGATGCCGCCGAGGCCGTCGTTCGGGGTCAGGCCCGCCGCGGCGAGGGTCTCGCCGTACTCGGCGAAGGTCTTCGGGAAGAAGGCGCGCACCACGTGGCCGAAGATGATCGGGTCGGAGACCTTCATCATGGTGGCCTTCAGGTGGACCGAGAACAGCACGCCCTCGGCCTTGGCGCGGGCGACCTGCTCCTTGAGGAACTCGCGCAGCGCCGCGACGCGCATGACGGCCGCGTCCACGACCTCGCCCTCGGTCACCGGCACCGACTCGCGCAGGACGGTGGTGGAGCCGTCGTCGCCCACCAGCTCGATGCGGAGCGCGCCGTCCCGGGCGACGACCGCGGACTTCTCGGTGGAGCGGAAGTCGTCGACGCCCATGGTCGCGACGTTCGTCTTCGACTCGGGGGTCCAGGCGCCCATGCGGTGCGGGTGGGCCTTGGCGTAGTTCTTCACCGAGGCGGGGGCGCGGCGGTCGGAGTTGCCCTCGCGCAGCACCGGGTTGACGGCGCTGCCCTTGACCTTGTCGTAACGGGCGCGGATCTCCCGCTCCTCGTCGGTCTTGGGGTCGTCCGGGTAGTCCGGCAGCGCGTAGCCCTTCTCCTGGAGCTCGGCGATCGCGGCCTTGAGCTGCGGGATGGAGGCCGAGATGTTCGGCAGCTTGATGATGTTGGCCTCGGGGGTCTTGGCCAGCTCGCCGAGCTCGGCGAGCGCGTCACCGATCCGCTGCTCCTCCTGGAGGTACTCGGGGAAGACCGCGATGATCCGTCCCGCCAGGGAGATGTCACGGCTCTCCACGGCGACGCCGGCCTTGGCGGCGTAGGCCCTGACCACCGGCAGGAACGAGTACGTCGCCAGGGCCGGGGCCTCGTCGGTCTGTGTGTAGATGATGGTCGAGTCAGTCACCGGGTGCTCCGCTCCACGTCTGCAACATTGCTCGACATCAAGATATCCCGTGGGCGCCTCCCCCTCGAAAGCGCCCTGCCCCGGCGGGGGCGCGAACGCGTCACCTCCTCCGGGCGACCGCGCGCGGGGGCTCGGGGGCGTCCCGGCCGGGCGGGCGGACGCGCTCCGGGGCGCCCGGTGGGCGGCGTGCGCCGCCGCGTACCGGACGCCCCGGAGGAGCCGGTGGGCCGCCCCGGCCCGGCCGTCTCAGTAGGGACCGTTGACGTTGTCGATCGAGCCGTAGCGGTCGGCCGCGTAGTTGCAGGCGGCGACGATGTTGGCGACCGGGTCGTACTGGCTGTTCGCCGTGCCCGGGACGTGGTACGCGTCGAAGGTCGGCTTGATGACCTGGAGCAGGCCGATGGAGGGGGTGCCGCGCTGGGCGTTGACGTCCCAGTTGTTGACGGCGTTCGGGTTGCCGCTGGACTCGCGCATGATGTTGCGGTGGATGCCCTCGTAGGTGCCGGGGATGCCGTTGGCCCGCATGATGTCCAGGGCCTCGCGGATCCAGCCGTCCAGGTTGTCCGCGTAGGCTCTCGGCGCGGCCTGCGGCGCGGTCTTCGCGGAGGCGGGACGGGCCTCGCTCCGGTCGGAGCGCTCCGGGGCGCGGCTCTGCCCGCCGTCGGACGGCTGGGCGGCCAGGGTCAGCCGCTGGCCGGGGAAGATGAGGTCCGGGTTGCCGCCGACGGTCTCACGGTTGGCCTCGTAGACCGTCCGCCAGCCGCCCTCGACGTCGTGCCGGGTGGCGATCCCGTGGAGGGTGTCGCCGCCGGCGACGGTGTAGGAGTCCGCGGCGGCGGACGTCCGCCCGGTCTCGGCCTTCACCTTGGTCTCGCCCCGCGTCTGCGGCGCGGGGGCGTTGGCCGGGGTGCCGGAGTCCCGGCCGAGTCCGGCCGCGGGACCGCAGGTGGGCCAGGCGCCCGGGCCCTGGGCGGCGAGCAGCTTCTCGCCGGCGGCGATCTGCTCCTCCTTGGTGGCCAGGTCGGCGCGCGGCGCGTACTCGGTGCCGCCCACCGACTCCCAGCTGGACTGCGAGAACTGCAGTCCGCCGTAGTAGCCGTTGCCGGTGTCGGCGGACCAGTTGCCGCTGCTCTCGCACTCGGCGACCTTCTCCCACACCGGGACGGAGGCCGCGTTGGCGCCGCCGGCGGCGATCATCGGCGCGGCGATGCCCGCGCCGCCGGCCGTGAGGGCGAGGGAGACGCGCGAGAACTGACGGGAGACCAGGGGTGTGCGGGGGCGGCGGTGGCGACCACGAGACATGGGTGTGCGTCCTCTCCCACGCCTGCGAGGTTAGCTGTCGGATTCGGGCTGGAGTTGCCCGGCCGGTTCCCGTTGCGTCAGGGGGCGTCGGGAATCGGCTTCACCCCGAGCCGGGCCGGCGAGAACGCGCGGCACGGCACTGTGTGGTTTCCCCGCTCCTGCCGCGGTCGGATGCTGCCTCTCCCCGGCCGGGCGGCAGGACTCGGCGTCCCGGCGGTGGAGCCCCTGCCATGGGCGGCGGAGGCCAGGCCACATAAACACACCGAATTCCCGGAGACAAGGAGAGGGAAATCCGATGGTCCATCACCTTGTCACCCAGCTGACAAATCCGGCCACGGTGCGCGCCGGGGCACGGATCCGGTACGCCGGGGCACGGACCGCCGGAGTGGTTCAAAACGCCGTGGAGCCAGGGGATTCGGGCGGCGGACGATTGATGATCTTCGCGGTGGGCAGAAGTCGAGTACGGGAATGTGATTCACGGCACACCGCCGGTGCGATTTCCGCACATAGCCCAATTCACCGGCTGTCGACCCTTTATGGGACGCCCGGAGCGATCGGACCGCATTCTCCCTTTTGACGGCTTGCTCCTTTTCGCGGAAAAAGCGCACCCTTTCCCGGCCGAACAGGACGTGCGGTGCCGAAGCCGGGTGCGGCGGTGCCCGGTCCCGCCCGGCGTACGCCGCCCGCCCCGCGGGGTACCGCGGACCGGGCACGTACGGGGCGACCCGCGGGCCCCGCCCCTCCCGCACGACCGGGGGAGCAGGAGGACGGCCGACACCCTCGACCGGCTCACGGCCCATCACGGCCCGGAGGCCGGGGCGGTGGTCTGGGAGCACGACGCCCACGTCGGGGACGCCCGGGCCACGGACACGGCCGACGCGGGCACGGTCAGCGTCGGGCAGCTGCTGCGCGAGCGGCACGCGGCCGAGGGCGCGGCGCTGGTCGGCTTCGGCGCGCACGAGGGCACGGTGGTCGCAGCACGGCGGTGGAGCCTGCCCCCCGGAGGCGATGACCGTGCCGCCGGCCCGGAGCGGCAGCGTCGAGGAGCTGACGCGCCGTGCCCTGCCGGGCGGCTCCGCACTGTTCACCCGGGAGGACGGCGAGGACGGCGGCGACGCCGCCCCGGCCCGGCGGAGCGAGGAGCTGGGGCACCGCGCGATCGGGGTCGTCCACCGGCCGCACGCCGAGCGCCGGGGCAACTACGTTCCCACCGTGCTCGGCCGGCGTTACGGCGCCTTCCTCCACCTGGACCGCACCCGGGCGCCGGCTCCCACCGGTACGAGCACGGCGCGGGCGGGAGGGGGACCTGCCCCACCGGCCGGTGTCCGCCCCGCCCGGCGCGGGCCCCGGTCACCCGGTGCGCCGCCCGCGCCGGGCGGTCAGACGCGGGTCAGCTCCGCCGCGCCGAACGAGACGTCGAAGCGGTCGCACCAGATGCTCACGCTCGTGAACGCCTCCGGATCGACGTCCGCGGGCAGCGCGTAGTTCTGGTCGCCCCTGTTGCCCTTCAGCCTGCCGAGGCCGACGTACCGGCCGTCGTCGAAGACGCCCCAGCCGGCCCGGCCCTCCACCACCGGTGCGTCGGTCAGCCAGACGTGCAGGTCGGGGCCGTTGCTGGTGTCGAGGTCCTCCAGGCGCAGGACGTGGGAGCCGTCGGCCAGCCGGAGCAGCTTCACGGTTCCGGACGTCGCGTGCTCGTGGCTGATCAGGTCGCCGCTCGCCAGCGTCCGCGGCCCGGCCGCCGGCGCGGGCGGCGCGGTGGTGGCGTTCCGCGAGGGCGCCGCCGACGGAGCGGGCGCGTCCGCGGCCGAGGGCGGCGCCTCCCGGACGGTCTGGTCCTGCCACAGCCTCCACGGCTGGAACCAGTACAGCCCCGCTCCGGCCGCCACGACGGCCGCCACCAGGACCCCCACGACCACCGGTTTGCCCCGTACAGCGCGCACGCGCCCACCCCCGTCCGTCCGGAACCCGTCGGCGTCCATTCAACCCGGCGGACGGCGCCGGCGTCCCGGGCCGAGAAGTGACGGAACCCTTACGGCGCCGGGCATGGCTGCCGCCCGCACACCCGGCGGCGCAAGTGTGGTGCCCCACCACATACGCCCGCGGCCTGGGCGTTCCTACGGTGTGGCGACACCGATCGTCCCCTTTCACTGTCCGGAAGTGGTGCCCATGGCCTCCTCTCCCCCGACCTCCGCGACCCCCCGGTCCCTCAAGCGCGTCGTCACCGCGAGCCTGATCGGCACCACCATCGAGTGGTACGACTTCTTCCTCTACGGGTCCGCCGCCGCGCTCGTCTTCGACAGGCTGTTCTTCCCCGAGTCCGACCCGCTGGTCGGCACGCTGCTGGCCTTCCTGACGTACGCGGTCGGCTTCGTCGCCCGCCCGGTCGGGGCGCTGGTCTTCGGCCACTACGGCGACCGGCTCGGCCGCAAGAGGCTGCTGGTGATCAGCCTGCTGATGATGGGTGGAGCGACCTTCGCGATCGGGCTGCTGCCCACCCACGCCCAGCTCGGCTCCACGGCGGCCGTCCTGCTGACCGCGCTGCGGCTGGTGCAGGGCTTCGCGCTCGGCGGCGAGTGGGGCGGCGCGGTGCTGCTGGTGTCGGAGCACGGTGACGCGCGCCGGCGCGGCTTCTGGGCCTCCTGGCCGCAGACCGGCGCGCCCGCGGGCCAGTTGCTGGCCACCGCCGTACTGGCGGTGCTGACGGCGGTGCTGCCGGACTCGGCGTTCACCTCCTGGGGCTGGCGCGTGCCGTTCCTGCTCTCCGGGGTGCTGGTGCTGGTCGGCCTGTGGATCCGGCTGTCGGTCGACGAGTCACCGGTGTTCAAGGCCGCGCTGGCGAAGGCCGAGGCCCGCAGGGCCGCAGAGGGGGCCGGGAAGGCGGCGGAGGCCATGCCGCTGCTGGCCGTGCTGCGCCACCACCGGCGCGACGTGCTGATCGCGATGGGCGCCCGGATGGCGGAGAACATCAGCTACTACGTCATCACCGCCTTCGTCCTGGTCTACGGCACCAAGCACCTGGACATGGACCGGCAGACCGTGCTCAACGCGGTGCTGGTCGCCTCCGCCGTCCACTTCGCGGTGATCCCCGCCTGGGGCGCGCTGTCGGACCGGTGGGGCCGCCGTCCGGTCTACCTGCTGGGCGCCGCCGGGGTCGGCCTGTGGGCGTTCCCGTTCTTCTGGCTGATCGACACCGAGAGCTTCGGCCCGGTGCTGCTGGCGGTGACGGTCGGGCTGGTCCTCCACGGCGCGATGTACGCCCCGCAGGCGGCGTTCTTCTCCGAGCTGTTCGCGACCCGGGTGCGCTACTCCGGGGCCTCGATCGGCGCGCAGTTCGCCTCGGTCGCCGCCGGCGCCCCGGCCCCGCTGATCGCCACCGCCCTGCTGGCGGACTTCGGCGGCTCGACGCCGATCGCGCTGTACGTGATCGCCGCCGCGCTGCTCACGCTGCTCGCGGTCGGGGTGGCCGAGGAAACCCGGATGCGGAACCTGGAGGAGATCGGCGAGCCCGACGGACCGGAGGGTTCCGGGAAGGCTCCGGCCGCGCGCGGCGGTTCCGCCCCCGTGGGCGGCCCCTGAGCACCGTCGCCCGCCGACCGTCGCCCGCTGACCGCC
>NZ_JARVKV010000120.1 GCF_029813835.1 Streptomyces sp. DH37 | reverse complement strand
GTCGGCGCCGCCCGGGCCGCCCGGGGCGGGCGCCGCGGGGGTGGGGCGCGCGGGGCCCCGCGCGCACCACCACCGAAACGGCCTACCGCCCGCCCGATCGGCCGAGCGTGACGGGAGAAGGACGCGCTGTTGCCGGAGCCTGAGGGGGACGGCCCGGCAATCGGCCGGGTGTCACCCTTGCCGACATCCGGAGGGCACCATGCGCCGCACCATCCGAGGTGACCGCGCGGCACTGGCCGCGATCGCCATACTCCTCGCCGGCTGCTCCGCGGCGGCCGGCTCCCCGGACTCCGAAACGCCCGACGACCCGGCCCCGAAGGCGCCGAGGCAGGACTCACGGCAGGACCCGCAGCGGAACAGAGCGACGCACGCGCCGGGCGAGGCGGGGCGCAAACCCGCCGACGCCGACCCGGCGGCGGTGCGGGCCAACGAACTGGGCGCGGTGCCGGTGCTGATGTACCACCAGATCGTGGACGAGCCCGAGAGCATCGACGACCGCACCCCGCAGGACTTCCGGGCCGAACTGGAGCGGCTGGCGCGGGAGGGCTACGTACCGGTCACCGCGCGGGAGTTCACCAGCGGCGACATGGACATACCCGCCGGAACGCACCCGGTGGTGCTCACCTTCGACGACTCGACCCCCAGCCAGTTCCGGCTGGGCGAGGACGGGCGTCCCGCCCCCGACACCGCCGTCGGCATCATCCTCGACGTCGCCGGGCGCCACCCCGGCTTCCGGCCCGTGGCGACCTTCTTCGTCAACGCCGACCCGTTCGGCGAACCCGGCGGCCGCAAGACGCTGAAGTGGCTCGACGACCACGGCTTCGAGATCGGCAACCACACCATGCGGCACAGCGTCCTGGGGGACGCCGACGACGCGATGGTCCAGTGGGACATCGCCTCCAACCAGTGGCTGATCGACAAGGCGCTGCCCGACACCCCGGTGGTGTCGATGGCGCTTCCCTACGGCTCCATGCCCCGCGACCGGCGGCTCGCCCTCGGCGGCGAGTACGGCGGTGTGCGCTACCGCCACCAGGGCGTCTACCTGGCCGGCGGCAGCCCCGCCCCCTCGCCCTACTCCTCCGACCTCGACCCCGGGGCCATTCCCCGCATCCGCTCGCAGGAGGCCACCGCCGAGGAGGGGGCGTACAGCTCCTCGGCCTGGCTGGACAAGCTGCGCGACGGCACGGTCGAGCCGTACACCTCCGACGGCGACCCGGAGGCCGTCAGCTTCCCCCGGGACCGGGCGCACCGGCTCGCCTTCGACCACCAGGACGCCGCGCGGCCGTACTGACCGGCGCCGCCCGCCGCCCGCTATCCGGAGCGGGGGTGCGGTACGGCGACGACCTGGTCCCCGTCCTCGTAGACGATCCGCCCCGGATCCGAGGAGCGCAGGCACCGGTACCCGACGCCGTGCGCGGCGAGGATCTCCAGATACCCGTCCACGCGCTCGATCAGATGCCGCGCGGAGGACTTGAACCACGCCGCCGCCCCCGGGTTCACCGCGGGGTTGTAGACGGTGGGGTCGACGGAGGTGGGATTGGTGTAGTTGACGTCGTACCAGGCGTTGTTGACCCGCCGGAAGAACTCCTGCTCGGCGGTCAGCCGGCCCTCCCGGGCCAGATTGTTGACCAGGGCGAACACACCGGGGTGGACGTCCCGTCCACCCCGGTCCGTCCCCTGGAACCGCACGTACCGCGCCTCGTCCACGCGCACTCCCGTCCCTCTCCGGTCCGTCGCCGCCCGCCCGGCGCCCCCCGGGACGCGTCTCAGGAGACGGTGCGGGGGATGTCCTGCTCCGCCCAGACGACCTTCCCACCGGGCGTCCGGCACGAACCCCAGTTGCGGCTGAGCATGTTGACCAGCTGCAGGCCGCGCCCGCCCTCGTCGCTGAGTTCCGCGTGCTGGATCTGGGGCAGGTCGGGGCCGGTGTCGGAGACCTCCAGCGTCAGCCTCTCGTGCCGCATCAGACGGAGCTGCCCGGGCCCGCCGCCGTACCGCAGGGCGTTGCCGACCAGCTCGCTGACGACCAGCTCGGCGACGTCGGACAGCTCCTCCAGGCCCCACCGGGCGAGCCGCTCGGTGACCAGCGAACGGGCCACGGACGCGGCGGTGCCGTCCGGCGGCAGGGACCACACGCACAGGTCGGTGCCCGGCGGCAGCTTCCCGCCGGCGGCCACCAGCAGGACGGACTCGTCGAAGCGCTTCTCGCTCCCCGGCGGGATCCCGGCCGGATCCCGGGACTCCAGCAGCCGGTCCACCATCTCGGGCGCGGTCTCCACCAGCCGCCGCAGCTGGACGTCGATGTCGCTCCGGCGCGTCTTGACCAGGCCGTCGGTGTACAGCACCAGCCGGCTCCCGGCGGGCACCGGCACGGTGGTGGAGTCGTAGGGGATGACCCCCGCGCCCAGCGGCGCCCCGGCGGGCACCTCGACCCGGGAGACGCCGCCGCCGGCGTCCACCAGCAGCGGCGGCATGTGCCCCGCGCCGGCGATGGTGCAGCTGGCGGTGGCCGGGTCGTAGACGGCGCACAGGCACGTGGCGACCTGGTCGTCCTCCAGGTCGCGGGCGGCCAGGTCCAGCCGGGCCAGTACGCGGTCGGGGGCGGTGTCCAGGGCCAGCAGCGTCCGGCCCACCGTGCGCAGCCGCCCCATCGTGGCCGCGGCGGGCACTCCGTGGCCCATGACGTCCCCCACGACGAGGGCGGTCCGGCCGCCGGGCAGGGCCACCACGTCGAACCAGTCGCCCCCGACCCCGCTCGGATCGGTGCCCGGCGCGTAGTGGGTGAAGACCTCCAGGCCCGGTGTGTTGGGGGTGGCGCGGGGGAGCAGGCTGCGCTGGAGGGAGAGGACGTGCTCGCGCTCGCGCCCGTAGAGGCGGGCGTTGTCGATGAAGACCGCCGCCTTGGAGGCCAGCTCCGTCGCCAGCTCGACGTCGGCGCGGGTGAACGGGGGGCTGCCGGGGCCGCGGATGAAGTCGGCCACCCCGAGCAGTACGCCGCGGGCGGTCAGCGGCACGGCCATGTAGCTGTGCACCCCCGCCCGGCGCAGCTTGGCCGCCGCACTGGGGGTCGGGGCCACCCGCGCGTAGTCGTCGCGCCTCATCCGGCTCAGCAGGACCGGTTCCTGGGCCCGCAGGCAGTGGACCGAGAGCAGCGTCTGGGGGTGGACGGAGAGCTCGCCGGGCTCGTCCGGCTCCAGGTCCTCCATCTCGACGATCGAGGACACCGCGACGGCCCTGGTGACCGGCGGCCCCGTCCCCGTCCACCGCTCGCCGCCCTCACCGCGCAGCACCGACTCCAGCAGGTCGACGGCCGCGCCGTCGGCCAGCCGGGGGACGGCGAAGTCGGCCAGCTCCTGCGCGGTCCGCTCCAGGTCGAGCGTCGTGCCGATCACGGTGCTCGCCTGGTTGAGCCACGCCAGACGGCTGCGGGAGGCGCGGGGGCGGGCCAGGGCGGCGGTCGCGCGGCGCAACCGTACGGGCACGCGACCGCTCCGCGCGGGCCGACGACGCCGGTGGCCACCGTTGCCGTTCGCTGTCACGACTCTCCCCACTCGCACCCCACCACTGGTGCCTCAGGAGTCTTCCGGGCCATGGGCGGCGGCTCGTCGGGAAGAGGGACGTCGGGCCGAACGGACGCGTCTGTTTCGGTTCCGTCGACCCGTTCCGAGGCTCAGCGGACCGTTGACGGGTGCCGATCATCGCACACGACCGCCGGTCACGAGCCCCTTTCCGAAGGTCCGGTCCCTCCCGTACCGAGGGGAACGCCACCCTGCTCCGAGGGTAGGCCAGCGGCCCTCCCGGCGCTCCCGGAGCGCGGGGGAGCGGCCTGCGCGGCCCCGGTCCTTGACGCGCTGTCGGCGCGGTGGCTTGATGTCCCCAGATGGGAGCGCTCCCATCCTGTCGGAAGGAAGGTCATGCGCAGTAGACACCTCTTACGGGCGGCCCTGACCGCCCTGGCGCTGCTCCTGGGAATCCTCGGCCCCGCCGGCGCGGGGTCCGCCCCCGCGAGCGCCGCCCCGGCGGGGGCCGCCGCGGAACCGGTGCGGATCATGCCGCTGGGCGACTCCATCACCGGCTCGCCGGGCTGCTGGCGCTCGCTGCTGTGGAACCGGCTCCAGGAGGCCGGCCACACGGACGTCGACTTCGTCGGGACCCTCGGCCCCCAGGGCTGCGGGCAGCCCCACGACGGCGACAACGAGGGGCACGGCGGCGCGCTGGTGACCGAGGTGGCGAGCCGGAACCAGCTCCCGGCCTGGCTGGCCGCCACTCGGCCTGACATCGTTGTCATGCACTTCGGCACCAACGACGTCTGGAGCAACCGGTCGCCCGACGCCGTCCTCGCCGCCTACGGCACCCTGGTGGACCAGATGCGGGCGAGCAATCCGGACATGAAGGTCCTCGTCGCGCAGATCATCCCGATGAACCCCGCCACCTGCGGCGAGTGCGCCCGGCGGGTCGTGGCGCTCAACGAGCGCATCCCGGCCTGGGCCCGGTCGAAGAGCACCGCGAACTCGCCGGTGATCGCCGTCGACCAGTGGACCGGCTTCGACACCGCGAGCGACACCTACGACGGTGTCCACCCCGACGCCTCCGGCGACGAGAAGATCGCCGCCCGCTGGTTCCCCGTCCTGGCCGACCTGCTGGCGCGGGACGAGCCCGGCGGGCCCGGTGAGCCCGACCCCGGTCAGGGCGGGGCCGCCTGCACCGCCTCGTTCCGCGCGACGTCGGTCTGGCAGGGCGGCTACCAGGGCGAGGTGACGGTGCGCAACACCGGGACCGCGCCGATCTCCGGCTGGACGGTCCGGATCGCCCCGGACGGCGGCGGGCGGATCACCCAGGTCTGGAACGGCGTCCTCGGCACCGGCTCCGACGGCGCCGCCACCGTGCGCAACGCCGCCTGGAACGGAACGGTCGCCGCCGGGGGGAGCGCGTCCTTCGGTTTCGTGGCCTCCTCCACCCCGTCCTCGGCGGCCGTCGGCTGCACCGCCACGGCGGCCTGACCGCCGCGGGCCCGTCGGGGCGGAGCGGAGAGCGGCGCGGCCCGTACGGACCACCGGATCCGTACGGGCCGCGCCGCGGGGCGACTGCACGGTGGAGGTTGAGGTGGAGATGAAGGCGGAGGGGCGAGGGCGGTCGTCAGCAGCTCTGCCGCGGCCCTAACAGCTGCTCGAGTTCCAGCACCTCGAACAGCCTGGCGACGACCGGCGCCACCACACCGGTGACCCGGAGGGACGCACCGCCCTCCTCGGCCCGCTGCCGCGCCCACAGCAGGGCGCGCGCCCCCGAGCAGTCGCAGAACCCCACGGCGCCGAAGTCCACGACGACCGAGCGGGAGCCGCTCGCCAGGGCGGCCGCCAGGGCCGAACGCAACCGTGGGACGGTGGTGAAGTCCACCTCCCCCGAGACGGACACGATCACCCTGTCGCCGAATGACAGGACAGCGGTGTGAAGCTCGTCGGCGGCTGCCATCGACCCTCTCGCTTCGATGGGGGACTGGCGGGCGGTCAGACCGTAGCGCTCCCGGCGGGTGGCGTCACGGGGGTCCCTCCGGACGGCGCGGTGCCGCCCCCGCGCTCCCCGGCTCACCCCGCTCCCCGGCGAGGCGGCCGGGCGGCCGTCGAGCGGCTTGCGTCGTGCCCGCGGCCGGACGCCCGCTCGAGGGCGCGCCGGACACCGGGACGGCGGACGGCCGTCCGCCGTCCCGGGGCCGCGCTACGGCACCCGGTCCACGCGGACCGTCGCCCACACCGTCTTGCCCGCGCTGCCGGGCGGCGACCAGCCCCACCGCTGGCTCAGGGAGTCGACGATGTGCAGTCCGCGCCCCCTCTCGGCCAGGTGGTCGGGTTCCCTGACGACCGGGGGGACGCAACTCGGGTCGGAGACCGCGCACAGCAGGGTGGCGTCCTGCCACAGCAGGCCCAGCCGGACGGGCCGCTCGGCGGACGGGCGCCGGGGGAAGGCCGTCACCCCGTAGCGCAGGGCGTTGCCCACGAGTTCGGAGACGATGATCGCGACGTTGTCGGCGAGCGCGGTCAGCCGCCACTCCCGCAGCGTCCTCCCGGCGAACTCCCGGGCCGCGGTGGCGCCGCGGGGGGCGGGCCCGAAGCCGCAGGCCGCGTATCCCCCGGCCACCGGGGCGGACCGGCCGCCGACGCCCGCCCGGTGGCGGACGGACAGGGGGGACGGGACGGCGCGGACCGAGGAGGCGGGGCAGGAGGCGCGGTGCCCGGCGAGTCCGGGCCAGTCGCCGGGGAGGGCGGCCAGTAAGGCGTTACTCGCTGAAGTCACCGGATGCGCTGTCATCGCGATCTCCCTCGGTGCCTGTGGGGGGAACTCGGCACGAGAACTGGCCTGTTGGGGCTACTATCCTCGACTGTCACACGCCGCTGCAAGCGCATCTGCACTTACAGATGTAATTGCATCGACGTACGCACTCATACGCAGGGTAACGGAACGTCATGGATCGCGGCCTGGCTCGAGGGGGCAGCGCACGGCCGTGTCCGGTGAGGGGCGACAATGCAGCAGATCGTCAACGGTATGCGGGCCACGGAGATCGAGGGCGCGGCGTGGCGCAAGAGCCGCCGCAGCAGCATGGGCAACTGCGTGGAACTCGCCCCGCTGCCGGACGGCGCGGTGGCCGTGCGCAACTCCCGCCACCCCGAGGGCCCCGCCCTCGTCTACACCCGCGAGGAGATGGTCGCGTTCCTCCGGGGCGCCAAGGAGGGTGAGTTCGACGACATGGTCGGCTGAGGCGGCCGGCCGGGTGAAGGATCGTCCGCAGGGCCGGCCGAACCGGCATCCGCACGGGGAGGCCGCTGTACGGCGCGGTGACGGCGGTGGCACACTGAGTGCCTGTCCCTTCACTCAGGAGAGCACGCATGGCCGCCGAATCGAGCCGCTCCTTGTCGATAAAGCGCTACATCGAGCATCCCAAGGGCAGCCCGACGGTCCTGCGGCTGGTGGTCGGCTCCCAGCTGCGGCGGCTCCGCAAGGAGTGCGGCATCGACCTGGAGGAGGCGGCCAAGGCGATCCGCGGCTCCACCGCCAAGGTCAGCCGCCTGGAGCGGGGCCAGGGCGCCTGCAAGGAGCGCGACGTCGCGGACCTGCTGACGCTCTACGGGGTGCTGGACGAGGACGAGCGGGCGGACTTCCTCGCCCTGACCCGCCAGACCAGCGCACGCGGATGGTGGCACCGCTACAGCGACGTCCTCCCCGAGTGGTTCGAGAGGCACCTCGGCCTGGAGGAGGCCGCCGCGGTCATCCGCACCTACGAGGTGCAGTTCATTCCGGGCCTGCTGCAGACGGAGGAGTACGCCCGCGCGGTGACGCTGCTGTGCCACCCCCACGCCTCCGCGCAGGAGAACGACCGCCGGGTCCGGCTGCGCATGGAGCGGCAGGCGCTGCTCACCCGGCCGGACGCCCCCCGTCTCTGGGCCGTCCTGGACGAGGCCGCGCTGCGGCGCCCGCTCGGCGGCGCCGAGGTGATGCGCCGCCAGCTCCGCCACCTGATCGAGACGGCGCGGCGGCCGAACGTCACGCTGCAGGTGGCGCCGTTCGACCTCGGCGGCCTGGCCGCGGTGGGCGGCCCGGTGACCATACTGCGCTTCCCCGAGCCGGACCTGCCCGACGTCGTCTACCTGGAGCAGCTGACCAGCGCGCTCTACCTGGACAAGGAGGAGGACGTCGACCACTACCTGTCCATCATGGACCGGCTGTGCGCGGCCTCCGAGACCCCCGCCGACAGCGTGAGGTTCCTGGAGGGACTCCTCGATCGGCTCGGCTGAACGGACGCTCCCGGCCCGGGTGCTCCGGGCGGAGCGGCCGGTGTGTGCGCCGGTGCGTGAGGGGCCCGTCCTCCCCCGGGAGGACGGG
>NZ_JARVKV010000011.1 GCF_029813835.1 Streptomyces sp. DH37 | reverse complement strand
GCCGGGGGCCGCCGCGCCACAGGTGCGGTACTGCGGAACGGGTGCGGTACTGCGGGTGCCGGCGGGCCGGGACGATCCCTCCGGCGGGCGGGACGCCCCTCAGCTCACCGTGATGTTGGAGTTCCCGCTGCTCTGGTAACCCTCGGTCGCCATGATCATGTAGTAGTTGAAGCTGCCCATCCGCAGCCCGACCCGGGACCACGCGTCGAAGTGGTTGCCGGTGGTGATGGTGCCGCCGGTCTTCTTCTGCTGCCGGACGCTCCAGTACTGGTCGAAGGTCCTGGTGCCCTCGACGGAGGGCTGGTTGTACCGCGTCGTCTTGTAGATGTCGTAGGTGCCGCCGTCGCTGGTGACGGTGCCCCGGTACTCTCCCGTGGGCCGGTAGGTGCCCCAGTTGTCGACGATGTAGTACTCCACGAGCGGGTTCGACGTCCACCCGTAGAGGCACAGGTATCCGTTGCCGGACGGGTTGAAGCTGCCCGAGTAGCGCACGGTCCGGCGGCTGCCGTTGCTCCAGCCCTTGCCGCAGACGAAGTTGCCGGTGTTCCGCCACGAGGTGCTGTAGTTGCCGCCGGACCCCATGGTCATGGAGACCGTTCCGGGGGCGTCGGTCCAGAACGAGTAGTAGAAGCCGTTGTGGTTGCCCGTCTGGTTCGAGGTGACGGTCTGGGCGTGGGCGGTGCCGGTGCCGGGCAGCATCAGCCCGGTCGTGGCCACCGCCAGGGCGCCGGCGCGGCCGACGAAACCCCTGCGGCTCATCTGCTGGGGGGTGGGGGCGTCGTTCTTGTCCATGCTTCCTCCTCGCGAAGGCTGGCGGCAGGCCAGACAGCGCGATGCGACCCGGCGGACCGCCGGTGGCCGCGGGGCGGCCACCGTGCGTCGGCGTCGCATCGACGACGGTGGGGGGACGCCGGTCGTCGTGGGGGCGGCGACCGGAGGACCGGGGCACGACGGGTGACCCGGATCGACAGCGGTGGGGGCCTGTCGATGCCGATAGGTTGGTCCGACGCCCCTGAGTTGTCAACAGTTCCCGGAAATTTTACGGAAGTTAGCGCTGCTATCGGTCTCCGCTAAGGACTGATCATCCCTGGTCAGGTGGAGATGGCGTCACCTCGCCTCCAAGGATGATCGATGAAGTCCCGGACTCGCAGGAAACGAGCAGGATGTAGTTCCGAAACTTTCGGAACCATTCCGGGGCGTGCTGAGCAGGGGGCGGCGAGTCGGCATCCAGCACGGCGCCGGGGAGCGAGGTGCACTCCCACACGAACCTGCCCGCCCTGCTCACTCCAGCGGCCCGGACTCCAGGAAGGTGCGCGTCGCGACGGCGGGACTGCGTATGCCTTCCCCTGCGGCAGCGCTGCCCATCACCGGTTGCCGTGGTCCTCGATCATGCGGGTGACGAGCCGGCGCAGGATCTCGGCCCTGCTCCGGTCCTCCCGCCGGCTGAGCAGGGCCCGCTCGGCCGTACGCAGCCGGTGCCAGGCGTCCGGCTCCTTGTCCATCACCTCGTCGACCAGGGGCCGGGTGGACAGGGCCAGGTATTCGGCCAGGCGCCGCCGAGTGTCCGGGGACGGCGGGACCGGGTCGGCGGCCGTGTACCCGCTGGTGAGGTAGCGCGCCGGGTCGGCCAGACTCCATCCCACGACGGCGCCGCCCTGAACGAGCAGCACCAGTCCGGGGGCGATACCGATACGCGCCTCCAGGGGCGCGTCCGGGACCGCAAGGTCCCGCAGGCAGATCGGCTCGGCTGCCTCGGTGTCGCAGTGCAGCATGGTCGCCTGCGGCACGCCGAAATCGCGTACCTCGTTCGCGCGAAGCCCACCCCGGAGAGTCGGAATCCCGTCGGGGATGTGAATGCCGGCTTCCGCGGGAGCGGTCTCGTTCGGCATGTGGAGCCCGACGCCCACCAACTCATGACTCTCCTTGTCGAACCGGAGGTCGCCCGTGTCTGCTGCTCGAACTCCGCCTTGCTCCGAACCCGCCGACGATCACCTGCGGCACGTCCAAGGCCAGACACGGAGCAAAAGACAACGGAGCGTCCGTCACCACGGCGTCCACGGCACTCAAAGCGATGTTCACGCGCATGCCACCTCACCGAATCCGGCTGGCCACGGTTGTCCGCTCAGTCCTCGATGACCGGTCGGGTGGGGGAGAGGAACGGGTCCAGGCGAGTGTGGAGTTCGCCCCTGGCCATGACTCGGACACGGAAAGCGCTCTACCCCGGTGGCTCCTCCATATAGGCGGAGCGCTCGTATGTCATTCTCCTAGAAAGGACACGGCGTCTGTCCTCCCAGGGCTCCCCAACATCTCGAGAAATCTCCTCACCGCTTTCACCTGCGCGCTCGAGTAGCACCAACCCAACTCCGATGACCCCTTCAAGCAGAGATCTCAGGATGATGTGGTCGGTTTTCTGATGTTCGCGCAGGAGGACTGTCATGAAATGAGCGAAAGCCTGGCCATCGATTTGGCACTCGTCATCGACGATAGGTCCTAGGCCGGGAGGTACGCCGAAAACCTGAGCCAGCGCCAAGGCCTCTGCGTGAAATACTCTTGCCACGAAGTTGGCCGGATTCCAGACGTCACTGTCTCCGACTTGAAAAAAACAGCTCACTCACTCCACCTGATCCTTACGTCAATCCCAGGGTTTCCCTGCCGTTACGTTTCAACAGAAGCCCCGGCGGCGTTCCTGAGCGAAGGATTGGTTCCCGGGCTCGTGAAGTCTAGGACGATAGGAGCATTCTCTCATCCGTCTCGGTGTCGTGGTACTCGCAGGGGAAGCGCAGTGGGGTGTAGGCGGTGGCGTCGCGGTTCCAGGTCGGGAGGGTGTGGGTGACGCGGTTGGTCTCCTCCGCCGGCCGGGTGCCGTCCCAGGTGAACAGGATCTCCTCGGCGGCCTCGCCACCCGGCGTCAGGCGCTGCTTGGCGGTGCGGCGGCCCAGCGAACGCGTCTGGCCCGGGTGAGGCGGGTGCCGGTGTAGACGAGTTCCCCGGTAATCCCGGCGGCGAGCCTGAGGGGCAGGCGGCACCCATCTTCTGCCTTCAGGGCAGACGAGACCAGAGGGAAAACCACTTCTCGGCATCAACCCTCTCCCTGGAGCCGGTGGCGAGGTGGGGAATCACCAACTCGAGAGGTTTGACAAGGTTCTTGACGCGACGGAGCCTCCGTATGGTTTCGATCCCGCTTCCCTGCCACCTTTCGCACAGCTCGTCAATCTCCCGGATATCCTCTCCGAGAGCCGAGAGTACGACGTTGGCCGCAGTCTTTGGATCTCGAACAGGGTCGTTTGCTTCGGCTCCGAATTCGGAGATCGCGTAAGCGCGAATACGAGCTTCGTCGGCGGCGGACCGAGTGGGGCCAAAGCTCTGCGATTGCCGCTGCCTGAATACGACACCGAGAGCGGCTTTTGCGAATCGCAACCGTTCCGTTGCAGGAATTTCTCGACTCTGCATCGAGACCACGCAAAACTCGCGGAAAGTTTCCCAGAAGTTCGGATCTGTGGGCTCGGAGAAACTAGATGAAAGTGCCTTTTCGGCATCGGAGAGGGAGGTTGGCTGCGGCGCGGTGTTGTCCATTACAGTTCTCCGTCATCATTCATCCTGCCACCAATACTTCACTGAGGACGGGTCAAAGACAATCCCTGCCCTCTCGAACGCCTCTCGTCCCACATCCAGGCTGGCGTCCGAAGGTGTGAAGTGTCCGCTTCTATTGTTGAGCGCCGCTCCCCAGTAGTTCCCGTCCCAGCCGGCGATATCCGCTTCGCCCGCAGCAAGCACGGGGCGACCTCCGGTGATAACCGGATGGTACACCTCCTGCCCATCGACAAATTTAGGAATGACTGCAAGGTTGCCGGACTCGTCAACAGCCCACTTGACTGTTCCCTCCCCTATTACCCTGTCGAAATCGGGGCTTCCCGGCCTTGTGGGTGTGACGCCGAGGCGATCAGCCTGCGACAATTCTCTGTCAAGCTGCTGTGGCAACTTGTTCTCGTATGGGGTCAGTCCGAGGGGGTCGGTCCAGGTGTGGGGGTTGTGGACGTAGGCGAC
The DNA here is from genome assembly GCF_029813835.1 of Streptomyces sp. DH37. Taxonomy (GTDB): domain Bacteria; phylum Actinomycetota; class Actinomycetes; order Streptomycetales; family Streptomycetaceae; genus Streptomyces. The sequence goes on along the minus strand of NZ_JARVKV010000011.1, from coordinate 129,215 downwards.
CGGGTTGGGGGCGGGGGCCAGGCCGAGGGGGTCGGGGGTGGCGTAGCGGGCGGTGGCCGGGTCGTAGTAGCGGAAGTGGTTGTAGTGGAGGCCGGTTTCGGGGTCGTGGTACTGGCCGGGGAAACGCAGTGGGGTGTAGGCGGTGGCGTCGCGGTTCCAGGTGGTGGTGCCCCACAGGGTGGTGCGGGTGTGCCAGGCGATGTGGCCGGTGTCGTCGACGAGTTCGGTGGGGGCGCCGACGAGGTCGGTGACGATGGCGAAGAAGCGGCGGTCCACCTCGGCCTGGTCGCCGGGGTCGAGGAGGCGTTCGGTCTGGGCCAGGGGGGTGAGGCCGTTGTGGTCCCAGGTGAGGGTGACCGGGTGCGGCAGGTCGTCGGCGGTGGTGGTCTGCTCGATGAGGACCGGGCCGTCCCAGGTGAAGTCCACCTGCTCCACGACGGTTTCGCCGTCCGGTGCCAGGCGCTGCTTGGCGGTGCGGCGGCCCAGCGGGTCGTAGAGGTAGCGCCAGCGGGTGCCGTCCGGGGTGGTGACGGTGGTGAGGCGGTCCTCGGCGTCCCACTCGTAGCGCCAGGTGTCCGGCTTCTTCGAGAGGCGGACGCGCTGCCGCAGGACGGTGCGGCCGGCCCCGTCGTACGCGTAGCGGATGCGGCCGGCCCGGGTGAGGCGGGTGCCGGTGTAGGCGCGCTCGCCGGTGGCGTCGGCGTCGGCGTGTCCGGTGGGCCAGGAGGCGTGGGTCTGGTTGCCGGCCGCGTCGTAGGCGTAGGTCTCGGTCCAGTCCGCCGCGGTGACGGCGGTGACCCGGCCGACCGGGTCGAGGTCGAAGGCGCGGTGCCCGGACAGCAGGTCGTCGACGCCGGTGAGGTGGCCGTCCGGGCGGTAGCGGTAGGTGCGCTGCTGGACGGTGACCGCGTCCGGGCCGGTGGTGAGGGTCTGGCCGGTGAGGCGTCCGGCCGGGTCCCAGACCTGGGCGAGGGTGAGGTCGCCGACGCGGCGCCGCGTCTCGCGTCCGGCCGCGTCGTGGGCGAAGTCCAGGGTGCGGCCAGAGGTGGTCAGGGCGGTGCGGTTGCCGGCCGCGTCGTAGGAGAAGGACGACACCGCTCCGGTGGGGGTGGTGCGGCGGGTGCGGCGGCCCAGCGCGTCGTAGGAGACCGACAGGGCCCGGCCGTTGACCAGCTCGGTCTTCACCCGCCCCAGCCGGTCGCGGTGCCAGCGCACCTCCGCGTCGGGGCCGATGGCCTCCACCGGGCGGCCCGCCGCGTCGTAGGCGTAGGTGGTGACCCGTTCCCCGGTCTCCTTGCGGACCAGACGGCCCAGCTCGTCGTGCCGGTAGGTGATGGTGTCGCCGAGCGGGGTGGTGCGGGCGGTCAGCTGTCCGGCGGCGTCGTAGGAGTACCGCAGGGTGCGGTCGTCGAAGTCGGTCTCGGATATCAGGCGTCCCGCCGGGTCGTACTCGTACGACCAGCTCAGACCCTGCGGGTTGGTGACCCGGGTCAGGCGCAGTTCGGTGTCGTGGGTGAAGGTGTGGCGCACCCCGTCCGGGCCGGTACGGGCGGCGAGCAGGTCGAAGTGGGTGTACTCGTACGACGTCACCCCGCCGGCCGCGTCGGTGTGGCGGACGCAGTTGCCCTCGCCGTCGTACTCCCAGGACTCCTCGGCTCCGTCCGGGCCGGTGCGGCGGGCGAGCTTGCCCTCCACCGTCCAGGTCAGGCGGGTGACGGCGCCGAGGGGGTCGGTGACGGCGGTCGGGCGGCCGAAGGCGTCCCGGGTGTAGCGGGTGACCGCGCCCAGGGGGTCGGTGATCTCGACGGGCAGGCCGGCCGCGTCGCAGCGGACGGTGGTCGTCGCGCCGAGGGCGTCGGTGATCGAGGCCAGGTGGCCGCGTCCGTCGTAGGCGTAGTGGGTGGTGTGACCGGCCGGGTCGGTGGTCGATGTCCGGTTGCCGTGCTCGTCGTAGGTGTGGCGCCACACCGAACCGTCAGCCTCGCGGATCTCGGTGGGCAGACCGAGGTCGTTGCGGGTGACGGCGATCTGCCGGCCGTCGGGGCGGGTCAGGCTGGCGACGCGACCGTGCTCGTCGTAGGCGAACCGCGTGGTACGGCCGAGGGGGTCGGTGACCTCCAGCGGGCGCCCGTGGTCGTCGTGGCGGAAGCGGGTGGTGTGGCCGGTCGGGCCGGTGGTGGCGACGGTGCGGCAGCGGTCGTCGATCAGGTGGCGGGTGGCGTGGCCGGCGGCGGTGGTCAGGGTGGTGACCTTGTGGCCGGTGTCCGGGTCGGTCTCGTCGTAGGCGATGCGGACCTGCAGGTGGCCCTCGGTGCCGCCCTCGGCGACGCACCGGTGCAGGTTGTCGTAGACGTAGTCGTAGCGGCGGCCGTTGGTGTCGGTCCAGGAGATCACCCGCGCCTCGTCGTCGTAGGCGAACCGCAGCGGCAGCCCGGAGGAGTTGACGACGTCGGTGAGGTGGCCGTCGGTGTAGCCGTAGCGCATCACCACCCGGTCGGCGAGCGAGAGCGCGGTGACGCGGCCGCCCTCGACGGTCAGGTGCAGGGTGTAGCCGCCGCCGTGCTCGATCCGCAGCGGGGCTCCGGACACCTCGTCGTAGACGAAGACGATCTGGTGGCCGGTCCGGTCGGTGATCTGCTCCAGCCGCGCCACGCCGTCCGCCTCGCCGCCGGCCGGCGGGGCGAAGTGCCGCACCCAGCCGGTGTCTGGGTCGGTGAGGGTGTAGCCGCCGTCCGGTGTGCGCTCCAGCGGCATCCGCGCCGACCCGGCCGACGGCAGCGTCGGCGCCCCGGGAGCCGGGTGGGGGTAGGCCAGCAGCCGCCCGTCGTCGGCGACGAAGACCACGCCCTCGGCGTCCACCTCCAGCCGCTGGTCGACGGTGGAGGTCCACGACGGCCCGAACCACCGCCCCGCGGTGTACCCGGACTCCACGTACCGCCGGAACACCAGCGGCATCGCGCCCGGCAGGGTGACGTCCGTCTGCGGCAGGAACATCCTGCCCGTGGCCAGGTCGACGGGGTCGGTGCCGCCGGAGTTCCGCTCCTCCGGCTTGCTGCCGTGCTGGTCCGGGCCGTCGCCGTCCAGCGCGCGGCGGGCCCGGTTGGCGTCGTTGGCCGCGTCCGCGGCCTCGGCCGCGAGGCGGACGCCCTTGACGCCCGCGCCGGCGCCTCCGGTGGCGGCGGTCAGCGCCAGGTCGGGCAGCAGCCGGCCGAAGCCCTCGGCCGGGTCCTTCATGAACTGGTCGACCATCTGCCTGCCCGCGCCCCACGGGTTGTTGGCGACCTGGAGCAGTCCGGCCGCGGTGCCGTTGAGCGCGGTGACGTACTCGCCGGGGTGGGTGAGGTTGTGCGGGTCGGTGGGGTTGACGCTGCGGACGAAGGAGACCAGCCCGGCCGTGCCCTTGAGCGCACCGCCCAGCAGGTGCGAGCCGTCCAGATGCATCCCGACCAGGCCGTGCTTGACCTGATCGGCGTACGAGGGCTTCTCCGGCGCCGCGTCCCTCGCCGCCCGCACGGCCGAACGGGCCTTCTCCGCGGCGGTGTTGCGCTGCTTGCGGGCCTCGGCCAGGATCTCCTCGGCCTCCTCGGCCAGCGCCGGGCCCGGATCCTTGAAGGCGGCCGGGCACACCGGCGGCGTCCCCGGGTCCTGTCCGGCCTCCACCTTGGCGTTGTAGGCGTCGGCGGCGGCGTTGTACGCGTCGACCTTCCTGTTGTGCGCGGTCCGCGCGTCCTCGGACGCCTTGACCGCGGCCCGGTACTTCTCGATCGCCGCCTTCGCCCGGCCCTGGGCCCACTCCACGGTGGAGGCGAAGTCCTCCAGCGCCCCGGCGGCCTTCCGGCAGGCGTCGGCGGCCTTGAACCACCGGGGCGGCTCCTTGGCCGCCTTGGTCCGGAAGGCGTCGGCCGCCTCGCCCTTCAGCCCGCTGGAGTCCAGCCCCTTGACGCCGTTGCCGACGTTGTCGAACGCGGTTGCGAAGTCCTTCAGGTGGCTCGCGGTGGAGCGCAGCTTCGCCGCGCTGCCGAAGACCAGCTTCTTCGGGTCCTCGGTCTGCCCGAGCCGGAGCTCGTCGACCTCCGCACCCAGGGCGTCGGCGGCGGTGCGGGACTTCTCCCGCACCCAGTCCGCGCCGTCCTCCCAGCCGACCTTCTCCAGCCCGTCCGCGGCCTTGTCGCCCAGCCACTCGACGCCGTCGCCGAGCTTCTCGACCCCCTTCTCGACGGTGTCCTCGACGACGTCGGGGACGATGTCCCACCCCATCAGCCCTCACCCCCGCCACTCGGCCGGTCCTGCTGCGCCCGCTCCTGCGGGGAGGGGCCGAACAGGGTGTCCCGCACCGCCTCGCGCTGATGCTCCTCGACCCCGGCCGCGTCCATCGCCAGATCGTTGAAGAAGCCGCCCTGGCCCTCGCTGACCAGGCTCCGGCCGGTGTCCTTCCAGGTCTGCGCCATCTCCTGCTGCGCGGTGCGGAACGACTCGGCGCTGTAGTCCGGGGCGTCGGGCGTGAGGACGTCCTGCCAGCCCTGCTGCTGCACCTCCTCCTCGGACAGGTGCGGGTTGCCCACCAGCGCGTTGGCGCCGACCTTGAAGGCGCCCTCCCAGTACCGGTCCTCGGAGTGGACCATCCCCGCCGCCAGGCCCAGGCGCGCCGCCAGAGCGTTGGCGTCCATGATCAGGGCGCGCACGCCCCACTCCCACCCCTCGCAGAACCCCTCGAAGTCGGCCGCCAGCCCTCCGTGGCCGGCCTCCATGTGGCTCAGCGCCAGATCGGAGAAGCCGGCGCCCCGCAGGGAGCCGGTGGAGGAACCGCTGACCGACTCCAGCTCGCCGATCGCCCCGTTCAGCCCCTTGGTGATGAGGTCCAGCGCCTCCTGGGAGAACTCCAGGTCCCCGTCGCCGCTCACCGCGCACCCTCCCCTTCCGCGCCGCCGGCGTCCACCGCCACCGCGTCCGGCACGATCCCCCTCGCCGGCGGGAACAGCATGGAGCCGTCCTCGTCCGCGACGTTCACCGCCACCCCGGCCGGACCGCCCAGCTCCGGCACGATCACGTCCAGCAGCCGCGCCCCCAGCAGCGCCGCGTACTCCCACTCCCGGTCCGGCGGCGCCTGCCGGGCCCGCGCGAAACGCGCCAGCGCCGCCTCGTCGGTGAACGCGTAGATCCACCGCACCCCGCCGAACACCCCCGTCATCAACCCGCCGTCCACCCACGGCACCAGCACGGCCGTACGGCGGAACTCGCCTACCAGCGCCCGCGGGTCACCGGCGCCGTTCCGCTGCCGGGCCATTCGCTCCGCGAGCGCCGAACCGTCGTGCATGCAGACCCCCGTCGTCCTGGTCCCGGCAACGAAGTAGACCGTAGGGCATGACGCCGACGGGGGAGCAGGAGTTCCGCGGCCCCGGACGCCGGGGGGGCGGACGTGCGCCCGCCTGGCGGGCCTGCCTCTGCCCGGCCTCCTGCGCTTCCCCTTCTTCGCCGGCCTCGCTCCGCCGGGGACGTCCTGGCGCTGCGGCCCGGGCTTCGGCTTCTGCCGGGAGGAGCAGGCGCGAATCCCCTGTGTGCTGGGCCGGTTGACGGGTCTGCGGCATAGGCTCGGCCCGCACGCGCGACGACGAGGCCGGGAGGGGCTCATGAGGAAGGGCACGCTCGAGTACGAGCAGGCACTGGACGCGGTGGTCGAGATCCTGCGCGAGCGGGCGCGCCGGGGCGCGGAACCGCTGTCGTACAAGGACCTGAGCGACGAACTGGCAGGCCTCGGTCACCATGTCCCCTACTACAAGGGCCCGATGCCCTACCTCCTGGAGGACGCCTCGGCCCGGGACAACCCCGACGGGCGGCTCCCCATGCTGTCGGCCCTCGTGGTGTCGCAGAGCACCCGCCGGCCGTCGGGCGGCTTCTTCAGCCTGGCCCGGAGCGAACCGTACGAGCGGCCCGGTGACGACACGGCGCTGTGGGTCCGTGAGCTGAAGGACCTGGCAGAGCACTACGCCGGGAACTGACGCCCGCGTGACGGCCCCTGCCCGACGGGCAGGGGCCGCTGCGGACATCGGGCCGCGCCCCCGACGGCTTCACCCGGTGGCCGGGACCGGGCCGTACGGCTTCCTGCCCCTCGGCGGTGCGCTGACGCCCGCCGAGGTCGGCACGGCGGTCATGCGCGTCGCCGCGTGCAACGTCCACGACGGCTCGCCGAACGACTCGGCGACACCGTCCGCCCGACCGTGGACGCCGACCGGGACGACAGCCCCGCGATCGAACTGCCCGCCGCCGAGCCGCGGCGCCTGCTCGCCGGAGCGGAACGCGACCCGACCGGCTTCCTCCGCCTGGCCGCCGCCCGGGCCGCCCGTCACCTGCTCGGCCGCGCGCCCCAGGTCACGGCCATCCTCGCCCGTGCCCTGGCCCCACCCGTACCGATGGTCCGCGCCACGGACGCGCCTGCCGCGCCGACGCGGGTTCCCCCCCGGGGATCGGGGAACGGGGCTCTCCCAGTAACACCCCCGCCCGGAGGCAGCGGTCGCTCCCGTGCGGGGTGGCGGGTCGTCCTGCCAGGCCCCGGTGAGGCCGGGCGACGGGAGTCGCCGACAACCGAATCCGGCATCACGGGCCCGAAGGGCCTGGCCCGCCCAGCGTGGGGCCGTACTCATGCGGTTCACCGGTCCGCGGGTCGATTCCGGCATCCCACAGGCGTTCCGCCTCACGCCCGTTGAGGAACGTCACGGGGACACGTGCCCCGCGTCGCGGGCGGTGTCACGGGGCGGGCGCGGGCAGCGGCACCTCCGCCCAGACGGTCTTGGTGAACGCGTCCCGGACCTCGCACCCCCACCGCCCGGCGTACACCGCGACCAGGAGCAGTCCCCGCCCCGACACCGCGTCGGGAGGCCCCGGCTCGGCCGCGGGGTGGCGGGGGAGGAGGCCGGGGCGGGTGTCCGTCACCTCGATCCGTACGACGACGGGCTCGGGCGGGAGGAGCAGCGTCAGCCGGAAGTCCCGGCCCGGAAGGCTGCCGTGGGCGACGGCGTTGGCCGCCAGCTCGCCCGTCACGAGGGCGACGGTGTGCGCGGCGTCGCAGCCGTGCGGCAGGCCGGTCCACTCGGCGAACTGCTGCACGGCGAGCCTGCGCGCCAGCCGCGCGCCCCGCCGGGTGCCGCTGAAACGGGCGGTGAACCGCGGTACGCCGGCGGCCTGTTCGGAGGGACGGTCGTCGGGGCGTGTGGTGGGCCGCCCGGCGGCGGAACTTTGATGTCGCATGCCGTGACCGTCCCGTCACGCGGGGGTGCGCGGCCAGGTCGGACCGCCGTACACGCCCCTGCGCGAGCCCCTTGTACGGCGGCTGTACGGCCGGTGCCCGTGACCCGTCCGGCACCGGCGCGGTTCGCCATGGAGGTGCACCCGCGACAGGCCAGGGGGAACGATGGGCAGGAACAACGAGCGTGCCAGGCCCGCCGGAGACGGCGGCGGGGACCGGCCCGGCGCGTGGAGCGCCTACGGCAAACTCGTCCGCCTCTTCCGCGAACGCGAGGGCCTTACCCAGCAGTCCCTGGCGGACGCCATCGGCTACTCGCTGGAGCAGGTCGCCTCGGTCGAGCAGGGACGGCGGCCGGCGAAGGCCGCGTTCACCGGCGCGGCGGAACGGGTACTGAAGGCCGGCGGTGCGCTGAACACTCTCCAGGAGGACGTGGACCGCGCCCAGTTGCCCGCGTTCTTCCAGGACGTGGCGGCACTGGAGTCGGAGGCGATCAGCCGCTTCTCCTACGACCCACTGCTCGTGCCGGGGCTGCTCCAGACGGAGGCGTACGCCCACGCGCTCCTCGACTCCCACTTCCCGCCCTTGGACGAGGAGGTCGTCGAACAGCGAGTGGTCGCCCGGCTCGCCCGGCAGGCGCTGCTGACTCGGAGGGGTCCGGCGATCGTCTTCGTGTTCATCGTGGAGGAGTCGGCGCTGCGCCGCGTCGTCGGCGACAGGGAGGTGATGAGGGAGCAGTTGGAGAAGCTGCTGGAGTGCTCCAGGATGCGCAACGTCGAGATCCAGGCCATGTCCACGGAACGAGGCGCCCACAGCGGGCTCAACGGCCCCATGGTGCTGCTGGAGACGCACGGCCACGGCCAGTACGTCTACGTCGAGGCTCAGGACGTGGTGAGCGTCAGGAGCGACCGCCGCGAGGTCAGCGAGTTCTGGATGCGGTATGGCATGCTGCGGACGCAGGCCCTCAGTGCCGAGGAGTCCGCACGTCTCATCGAGCGCGTGGCAGGGGAGCTATGACCACCGACCAGCCTGACGGACGCGTCTGGTTCAAGAGCAGCTACAGCGGAACGAGCGGCGGGGACTGCGTGGAGGTGGCCGCCGGGCCGGAGGCCGTGTACGTGCGGGACTCCAAGGCGGCCGACGGTCCCGTACTGCGGATCGGCCGCGACGGATGGGCCGCTTTCGTCGCGCTCGCGGCGGGGCGCTGAACCCGGTCCCGCACCGCTGCGGTCCGGACGCCGTCCGGGCCGCAGCGGTGTGAGCGGTTGGGGTCACGCGGCTTCCGGCTCCTCCCCGGAGGCCCCTGAGCCCCCGGTGCCTTCCGGGGCGCCGTCCTCGGAGGGCTCGGCGACCCCCGCCGTCTCCTCCGGCCCGTCCCCGTCGTCCAGCACGATGCGGACGGTACGGCGTCCGTCGCCGGGCCCGGCCCCGGTCAGCCGGTCGCGGATGCGGTCGTAGAGCACGGCGGCCATCGCCCAGTCCGCGTCCACCTCCTTGCTCGGCTCCTCGCGGGTCTTCCAGAGGCTGATCAGGGCGGCGATGAGGGACGGCCCGGACAGGTGCGTCCACACCAGGCCGTGCTCGGCGTCTTCCTCGACCGTTCCGGGAACGCGAAAGCGCGGGTGCCGTGCGGCCTGAGCGAGCAGGAACTCCCAGGTGTCGCGGTGGCAGACCAGTTCGGCGCGCGACACCCCGGCGGCGTTCAGCAGCAGCTCCGCGTGCCCGGCCAGCGGGTCGCGCGGCGCGCCCTGGCCGTCGTCCTGCTGCCCCGACCGCTGTCCGCCCTCACCGCGGGAGGTCCGGAAGCGGTTCCGGAGAGCCTGCTCGGCGGCGTCCTTCACAGTCCTCACGCGTTCCTGCGTCGTCTTGTCGGCCTCCCCGGAGGGAGCCGTCCCGGCCGGGGTGGCCGGTACGCCGTCCCCGGCCTCCGGCCGCTCGCTGTCCGACTCCCGCTCCTGCCCCTGCTCCACGCGCTTCTCCTGCCGCTGGTTGTCCTGTACTCGGGAGGTCTCGACCGACGGGTCCGGCGGCGGGTCCTCTGTCGGCCCCGTCTTTTCGTCCCCGGGTTCGCCGGAGTCACTGGCACCGGGGGCGACCGGGACGGACGGCGGGTGCGCCCCGGTACGGCTGCCGGTGATTTCCAGGCGCAGGTCCTTCAGGTCGCCGAGCATCCTCTCCTGTCGCCGGCGCAGTTCCCGGTTCTCCTCCCGCAGGACCATGGTCCCGGTGGAGACGGCCTCCCGGAGCTTGTAGAGCTCCTGGTCCGATGCCTGCGGTGGCGGTGACGCGGACCTGTCGACCGCCTCGACGAGCGACGTACGGACCGCCGCGACTCCCTTGTCGATCTCGCTGAGCTTTTTGTCGCAGGCATCGAGCTTCCCCTCGAAGCGCTCTTTCCATCCTTGCCCGAACCCCACGCAACCCCCTTGTCGCTTTGAGTGACGAGCCGATCCTTTCCCTGGGTCCGATCGGGCGACGCAGGCGTTTTCCGGCCAAGACGGGGCCGGGCCGCCGGTGTTCACGGAACGGGCGGCCCCATGCTGGGCGGTTCCGTCTCAGCACCCCCGAAGGGGTGATGACCTGGACGTATGTGCCCCGCTCCTTCCTCTCGATCCCGCGAAGCGGAAGGCGGTGGGCGGCGGACGATGGCCGAGCCTCCGCCGACCGGCGGAGAGCCGTACAACCGGACCTTGTACGGGTGTTGTACGGGTTCCAGGCCATGCATGCCCGGCCCCCGTGGGCCACGTTGGGCATGGCCCCGGCGGTGACGGACGGCGGAAGCCGCCGGGGGAGCCGACGGGCGGGATGCACTCGGGGACGAAGGGGAGTGAGGCGGTGCGGGACACGCGGAACGGGTGAAGGAGGACGGCGGCGATCCGCCGGGGGTGTGGTCGGCCTACGGCAGACTGCTTCAACACCTGTGCAAACAGGTCGGGTTGAGCGAGCAGAAGCTCGGGGACGCCATCGGCTACTCGCTGGAGCAGGCCGCCTCGGTCGAGCAGGGGCGGCGGCCGGCGAAGGCCGCGTTCACGATCGCGGCGGACCGGGCGCTGGAGGCGCTGAGCCGCCGGAAGCTGTTGAGTCGGGTGCCGCTGGCGGAACTGTCGTTCATCATCAGCCAGGAGGCGCTACGCGATCTCGTAGGCGGCCCGGAGGTCATGCGCCAACGGTGGCGACGGCTGGTAGAGGTCAACGCGCTGCAGTCACAGCGAAACGAGCGGCGGTGACTGCGTGGAGGTGTCCGCCGGGCCGGAGGCCGTGTACGTGCGGGACTCCAAGGCGGCGGGCGACGGCCCTGTGCTGCGGATCGGCCGCGACGAGTGGGCGGCGTTCCCGGCGCTCGCGGCGGGGTAGTTCCGGCCGGGGCCTCCGAACGGAACAGCGGGCCCGCCCCGCGGCCCCGGGGCTCAGTCCGCCCGGCGGTGCGGTGCGCCGCCGGCGCCGAGCGCCGCGCGCAGCGCCGGGTCGGCGAGGGCGGACGGGCCGCGCAGCGCCAGGACGGTGAGCAGGGCGCGGTCGCCGGCTCCGGACGGATCTCCGCCGTCGCCGCCGTCACCGCCGTCGCCTCCGCCGGGACCTTCCCCACGGCACCGGCGACGGCCCGCAGTCGCCGCAGCCCGGCCGGGGAGGCCCACTGCTCCGGCGCCCCCACCTCGAAGCGCGCGATGGCCAGGCAGCCCGTGGTCAGCACCAGCGGCAGGGCGAACCAGACGGCCACCACGCCCCGGTCCGCCTCCGGCGGCAGCAGCAGGAGCGCCACCGCGGCCGTCACCAGGGCCAGGCCGCCCGCGAGCCGCACCTGCCGCAGGGCCGCGGCGACGGCGGTGCGGGTCCCGTCCGGCACCGCCAGCCCGGCCGCGGCCAGTCGCTCGGCGAGGGCGCGTACGGCCTCGGCGGCGGCCAGGGCGGTGCGGACCGCCGGGACGGGCAACTGGCCGCCGGGGCCGATGGCGGCGAGGACCGAGCGCTCGATGTCGTCGCGGCCGTGCGGATCGACGACGGTGGCCCAGCCGGTGTGGGCGAGCAGCAGCCGACGGCGGCGGGACATCGACACCAGGGCGAGGTCGGTGACCCGGCCCGGTCCGCCGGACAGGAACGCCGTCTCGTACAGGCTCAGCCCGCGCGCGGTGCCGGCGGGCGGCGCCGGGGCGTCATCGGCCGCCCGCACCACCTGGCACAGCCGGACGCACGAGGTCAGTGCCGCGCCCCAGGCGGTGAGGAGGAAGAGCACCCGCATGGGGGAGTTCTATCCGGACGGGCGGACGGAGCGCCACGGGGTGTTCGGCATGCGATACGGCCGGTACGGCTGATACGTCGGCACGGCCCGCACGGCGCTGGGGGCCCGCTACGCCCCCGCGGAGCGGGCCCGGCGCAGACGGCGCAGGAGCGGACCGGCGAGGCCCCACCCCCGAGGGGCCTCGCCGGAGCGTTCGCGGTACCAGCGGCGCAGCCGCCGCCGCGTGGCCCGGGACAGGGTGGGGTCCGAGTCCAGCAGGTGCGCGACGAAGCGCAGGGCGTCCGGGCGGTACCCGCCGGTCATGGGGCGTCCGCGGGCGTAGGCGGCGAACGCCGGGCGGTAGCGCTCGCCCAGGATGTGCGGCAGTTCGGGTGCGATCCCGGCGACGACGGAGGCCCGTTTGGCGATCAGCGCCCGGCTCTGGACGCGCAGCCGTTCGGCGTTGAAGCCCTCGGGCACGGGGCCGTCCGCGACCAGGGCGCCCAGCAGGGCGGCCTGGGCGGCGGCGAGCCGGCGGCGTGCCGCGTCGGTGCCGCCGCCGGTGTCCGCACCGGTCCCCGCGGCGGCGTCCGCACCGGTCCCCGTCTCAGACACGCGCGCCTCCCCCGTCCCTCGCGGTCCGCTCGAACACGTCGCGTACGGCGGCCAGTTCGGCGGCCAGTTCCTCCGCTGCGGGGAAGTCCTCGTCGCGCTCCAGCAGCACGCCGGGCGGCGCGGTGCGCGCGCACAGCTCCGCCAGCAGTCCGAGCACCGGCTCGGGCACCGGGTGGGCGTGGCTGTCGTGCCACACCCCGTCGCGCTCCACGCCGCCCGCCACGTGCACGTACGCCAGCGCGTCCAGCGGCAGGCCGTCCAGGACGGCCAGCGGGTCCTCGCCGCGGTTGACGCGGTTGGTGTGGAGGTTGGCGACGTCGATCAGCAGGCCGACGCCGGTGCGGTCCACCAGCTCGGTCAGGAACCGCTCCTCCGTCAGTTCCTCGCCGGGCCAGGGGAAGAGGGCCGCGATGTTCTCCAGGGCGAGCGGCACGGGCAGCGCGTCCTGGGCGATCATCACGTTCTCGCAGAGCACCTCCAGCGCGTCGCGGGTGCGCGGCACCGGCAGCAGGTGCCCGGCCTCCATCGGCGGCGTGCCGGCCGGCGGCCCCCCGGCCCGTACGAACGCGATGTGCTCGGTGACCAGCGGGGCCCCCAGCGCCTCGGCCCGGCGCGCCAGCGCCGCCAGCCGCCCGGGGTCGGGCCGCTGCGCGCCCCCGAGCCCGAGCCCCACCCCGTGCGGCACCACGGTGATGCCGCGCTCGCGCAGCCGCACCAGCCCCGGCGGCAGGTGGTCGGGGCAGACGTTCTCCGCGACCACCTCGACCCAGCCGACGTCCGGCAGCGCGTCGACCACGTCCGCGATCTCCGGACGCCAGCCGATCCCCGTCCCCAGCCCTGCCATGCCCGCCCCCCTCGACGGCTCCTCCCCCGTGTGCGGTTGTCATCTCCGGGCAGAGGGATCACCAATCCTCCGGCGCGGAGTTCAGAGCTTCGTCTGAGCTTCGCCCCGGCCCGCCCGCGGCCACCTTCCGTGTGTCGCGCCCGCATCGGGCCGGAAGACGACAGAATCGTACGAGCCTCCAGGGAGAGGACCATGCTGGAAAAGCTGCAGCGCCTGCTGGGGCTCCGTACCGATCCGGTCATCTTCTTCACCTCCGCCGGGCTCACCGTGGTGTTCGTGGTGGCGGCGATCTCGCTGACGGAGCAGGTGGACCGGGTCTTCGCGGCGGCCTCGGACTGGCTCCTCACCAACCTGGGCTGGTTCTACATCCTGGGCGTGACGACCTTCCTGGTCTACCTGCTCTGGATCGCCGTCAGCCGCTACGGCCACGTGCGCCTGGGAGCCCAGGACGACCGCCCGGAGTACAGCACGCGGACCTGGTTCGCGATGCTGTTCGCCGCCGGGATCGGCACGATCCTGATGTTCTGGGGCGTCGCCGAGCCGATCAGCCACTTCGCCGAGCCGCCCCAGCAGGGCGTCGAGCCGGAGACGGCCGAGGCGGCCCGGATGGCCATGGCCTACTCGCTGTACCACTTCGGCCTGCACACCTGGTCGATCTTCTGCCTGCCCTCGCTGACGTTCGCCTACTTCGTCTACGTGCGCGGGATGCCGTTCCGGGTCAGCTCCGTCCTCCACCCCCTGCTGGGGGACCGGGTGTACGGCACCGCGGGCCGGATCGTGGACATCGCGGCGGTGATGGGCACGCTCTTCGGCGTCGCGGTCTCCATCGGCCTGGGGACCATGCAGATCAACAGCGGGCTCGCGCGGCTGTTCGGCCTGCCGGAGAACTCCCTGGTCCAGGTCCTGCTGATCGCCGTGATCACCGCCGTCGCCACCACCTCGGTGGTCTTCGGCCTGGACAAGGGCATCAAGCGGCTGTCGAACATCAACATCGTCATGGCCGTCGGGCTCATGCTCTTCGTGCTCGTCACCGGGGCGACGCTGTTCCTGGCCAAGGGCGTCATCGAGAACGTCGGCGTCTACCTGTCCTCGCTGGTCTCGCTGGCCTTCTGGAACGACACCTTCGCCGACACCGGCTGGCAGGGCACCTGGACGGTGTTCTACTGGGCCTGGACGATCACCTGGTCGCCGTTCGTGGGCATCTTCGTCGCCCGCATCTCGCGGGGCCGCACGATCCGGGAGTTCGTCCTCGGCGTCCTCGCGCTGCCCACGGCCTTCACCATCGTGTGGTTCAGCGTCTTCGGGATGTCCGCCATCGACATCGAGCTGAACGGCGCGGGCGGCCTGGTGCGGGAGGTCGTGGAGGAGGGCGACATCCCCGGCGCGCTCTTCACCTTCCTGGAGAACTACCCGCTCACCACGTTCGTCTCCGCCCTCTCGGTGCTGATCGTGGTCATCTTCTTCACCACCTCCTCGGACTCGGCGTCCCTGGTGGTGGACATGCTCAGCGCCGGGCACCGGGAGGAGGGCGGCCCGACGCGCCAGCGCGTGTTCTGGGCGGTCACCGAGGGCGTGGTCGCGGGGACGCTGATCGCGGCCACCGGCAAGGGCGGCCTCGACGCGCTCGCCGAGGTGATCACGGTGCTCGGCCTGCCGTTCTTCGTCCTGGCGTTCCTGATGATGTACTCGCTCGTCCGCGCCCTGCGGGCGGACTTCCCCGAACTCACCGGCCCGCCCCCCGCGCTGCGGCGGCGGATGGAGCGGGAGCGCCGGACACGGGAGTGGGGCGCCGGGAGGCAGGTCTCCGGGGACCGGAGCCCCGGAGGCGGCGGGCGGTAGCCCTCTCAGCGGCCCCTCAGCGGTTTCTCAGCGGCCCCTCCGCGGCTCCTCAGCGGTCCTCTCGGCGGCGCAGCGCCGGATGCTCGGCCACGACCGTGGCCGAGCCCGGGGCGATCTCGGTGAAACCGGCGTCGCGCACCACCGGCAGGCCCGCGGCCGTCAGCCGGTCCCACTCCCCGGGAGGGGCGGTACGGACCGCGAGCGGGAAACCGGCCGCGCGCCAGGCGTCGCGGGCCGGGCCGTCCAGCTCCCACCAGGCGAGCTGGGCGCCGTGCCCGGCCTGGGCCATCGCCTTGCCCGCGGACATCCCCAGCTCCGGGTTCAGCCACAGCACGGGCGTGCCCGGCTCCGGCCCGGCGGGCGGCGCGGGGTCCTCCAGTTCGGTGCCGGAGACCTGGAGGCGGGCCAGGTCCTTCGGCCAGCCGTCCAGCGGGACGGGCGGGAACACCCGCACCTCGGCCGGGTGCTCGCCCCCGCCGGTCACCGTGACGCCCGGCAGGGCACCGGCCCGCCGCCACTCCGCGCCGCGCGCCCGGCGCACCACCTTGCGGATGCGCCCGTCCTGCCAGTCCCGCACCACCCGGTGCCAGGGGCCGCCGGGGTCCGTCGCGCGCTCGTCCGACAGCATCACCAGCACCGCGCGCGCCGCCGTCTCCAGGGCGTCGGTACGGGTGGGCGGACCCGGGGGAGAGGACCGCTCGATCCGGACGACGAGCGGCAGGACGTACTGCGGCGCGGCGTCCCGGTCCGCCGCGGCGTACGCGTACGCGCCGGCGGGGGCGGGGCCGGCCGAGGGGGTGCCGGAGGTGCTCACGGGCCCAGTCTGCCAGCCGCCGCACGGGTGGCCGCGTCCGCTGCGCGGCACCGGGGCGGGTACGAGGGCGGGTACGAGGCCGGTCCGCGGGCGGGTAGGAGGGCGGGGCCGGGAGTACCCTCGGCCGTATGGAGTTCGTATCCGGCTGGACCGCACCCGAACCGACGGCCGTCCGCGGCGGACGCGCCGACGGCGACGGGCAGGAGGAGCGGGCCGTGTGCGTGCAGTGCGGCGACCCGACCGAGTACCCGGCGAGCACGCGCGGCGCGACGCTGTGCCCCGTGTGCGAATGGCACGAGGCCGAGCGCGTCGCCTGCTCCTGCTGACCCCGCCGTCCCGCCCCCTCCCGAACCATCCCGGCTCCTCCCGAACCGGCCGCGGCGCTCAGTCCCGGCCCACGGCCGACGCGATCAGCTCCGAGACGGGGACGATGCGGTAGCCGCGCTCCCGCAGCTCCGGAACGAGCCGGCGGACCGCCTTCTCGGTGGCGGGCGATCCCTTCCGGTCGCAGTCGAGCGCCACCACCGAGCCCGGCCTGACGTCCTTCAGCACCTTCTCCGCGACCTTCTCCGGGTTCCGCTCCCGGGCGTCCGGCGCGACCACGTCGCTCTCCACCGCGGTCACCCCGGCCGGGCCGACGGCCCGCCTGGACCGGTCGTCGAAGCAGCCGCCGGGGAAGCGGAAGTACGGCGTGAGGTTCTTCACGCCCGCCGCGCGGATCGCCTTCACGCCCTTGCGCACGTCCGCGAGCTGTTCGCCGGGGGCGAGCGCGGGGAGACCGCCGCAGTCGCGGGTGAAGGCGCGGTGGGAGTAGGAGAGGCTGCCGACCTCGAACAGCCGGTCGCGTCCGATGGAGCGCGCCTGGTGCTCGTAGGTCTGCGCCCACACGCCGGTCATGAAGAAGGTCGCGGGCGCCTTCTCGCGGCGCAGCGCGGCGACCAGCCCGGGGTTGTCGCGGCGCTCGCCGTCCTCGGCGCGCTCGCGGTCCTCGGCGGACAGGACGGCGTCGAAGGTCAGCGCCACCACCTTGTCCCCCCGGTCGCCGCCCTTCTCGCGGTTCTCCCCGTCCTCCCGCTTCCTGCGCTCGTCGCCGCCCTCCCGCTCCTCCCGGCCGTCGCGCTCCTCCTCGCGCGCGGCCTCCCGGTCCTCCTCGCGCGGCCCGTGCCGGAAGACGGGCGTACGGCCGCTGACGGAGGCGGGCAGGGTGGCGTACCGGCCGGACGACTCCCGGTCGCCGGCGCCCGGCGGGCGGGAGACGGAGGAGCGCGGGGAGGCGGAGACGGGACCCTCGCGGGAGGCGGCCGGGGAGGAGGGCGCGGCCGGGGAGGCGCCGGCCCGGGGGGTGTCGCCACCCGGGCCGGCGCAGCCCGCCACCGCGGCGGTGACCAGGGCGAGGGCGGTCAGGGGAACGGCGGTACGGCGCACGGAGACGGTCATGATCGGAACGTAACGACGATCCGCGGTGACCGCGCGGTGTGCTGCTCTTGTCGGGCTACCGTCACCCCCGGCCGGAGTGACGCCCGTTCGGGTCATCGCTCTCCGGCGTCACCCCCGCGTCACCCCGGCCCCGTCCTCAGGACCGCCACGGTCCGGTGACGGCGAACGTGGTCCCCGGCTCGTAGCAGTTGACGTACAGGGTGCGCCGGTCGGGCGAGAAGGTGGCGCCCGCGAACTCGCCGTACTCCGGCTCCCGGTCCGTGCCGGTGTTCTGGGCGTTGCGCGCCAGGGCGTAGACCTCGCCGTGGCGGGTGACGCCGTAGACGTGCTGGGCGCCGCCGCCGTCCTCGCACACCATCAGGCCGCCGCCGGGGGCGAGGCAGATGTTGTCCGGCGACTCGCCGGGCGTCTCCACACCGGTGTCCGGGCCGAAGACCACCGCCAGCGTCAGCCGGCGGCCGTCCGGCTCGTACCGCCACACCTGGCCGAAGTGGTCGGCCGCCGAGCCCTCGGAGCTGCGCGCGTAGCTGGAGACGAAGTACACCGCCCCCCGCCCCCGGTGGCTCCCCCAGTAGCAGCCCTCCAGCTTCTGCGCGTGGGTGACGCCGCCGCGGCCGAAGTCCTGGAGGCGGACGGGCGTCTGCCGCGCCAGCGGGTCGGGCACCGGCACCCACTCGACGCCGTCGAAGGAGGCGCCCGGCTCCGTCACGGCCGACAGGTCGGGGACGCCCGGCACCCGCATGGCCTCCAGCCTCCCGCCCGCGCGCAGCGAGTCGAAGCCGCCGCGGGGCCGGTCGGGCAGGAAGCGGTAGAAGAGGCCGAAGGGGTGGTCGAAGGCGTCCTCGGTCTCGTAGACCACGCCGTCGCGCGGGTCGACGGCGACGGCCTCGTGCTGGAAGCGGCCCATCGCGGTGAGCGGTTCGGGGACGGTCCGGTGGCCGGGCCGGAAGCCGACCTCGAAGACGAAGCCGTGGTCCTTGGTGTACCCGTTGGTGCCGGCCCTGTCCTCGGTCTCCTCGCAGGTCAGCCAGGTGCCCCAGGGGGTGGGGCCGCCCGCGCAGTTCACGGCGGTGCCCGCGATGCCCACCCGCTCGTCCAGCACCCGGTCGCTCCCGGAGAGCTCCAGCAGGGTGCAGCCGCCCATGCCCTGCGGGTCGTACGTCAGCCCGCGGACGGCGGGGACGCGGTGCGGGTCGTCGTGGCGGTTCTCGTGGTTGCGGACCAGGCACACGCGCCCGGGGCGCGGTCCGGCCAGGGCCGCCATGCCGTCGTGGCTGCCGGGGACGAGGCCCTGGCCCGAGCGCATGGGTTCGCCCTCACGCGACAGCACCCGGTAGCGGAAACCTTTCGGCAGATCGAGCAGGCCGTCCGGGTCGGGGACCAGCGGGCCGTAGCCGCCCCTCCCGCCGGTGGCGTGGGCGGCGTCCGTCCCGGCGAACAGTTCGGAGAGGGCTCCCGTGAAGGCGATGCCCGCCCCCAGGGCACCGGCACTTCCCAGAATCTGGCGTCGCGTTGCTGACATGGGCAACTCCCTGCTGGCGGACAGGTTGATGACCCGGTTGTGTGTACCACGCTGTCCGGCCGCCGGGAACCAGGCGCGGCCCGCGAGCGGCCCACCGGCGTGCGCCGCGCGACCCTCCTGGTGTAAGGGCCGCCGCTCCCGCCGGCCCGCCGGCCCCCGGTTCCGCCGGCCCCGGTCCCGTCAGTCCCGGGGCCCGTCCCCGGCCAGTTGCCGCGCGTCGCGGGCGAGCGCGGTGAGCCGGGAGATCGCCCGGAAGTACTTCTTGCGGTAGCCGCCCCTCAGCATGTCCTCGCCGAAGAGCCGGTCGAACGGCACGCCGGAGGCCAGCACCGGCACCTCGCGGTCGTAGAGCCGGTCGGCCAGGACGACCAGGCGCAGCGCGGTGGATTGGTCGGGTACGGGCTGGACATCCGTGAGGCAGACCGCCTCCACACCGTCGCACAGCGCGCCGTAGCGGCTGGGGTGCACGCGGGAGAGGTGGTCCAGGAGGGAGGGGAAGTGGTCGAGGGACGCGCCGGGCGTGCGGTGCGCGGCGGCGGTCACCGCGGCGTCGTCGGCGGGCGGCGGTGCCTCGGGCAGGCCGCGGTGGCGGTAGTCCTCGCCGTCGATGCGCAGCGTGCGGAAGTGCGCCGACAGCCCCTGGATCTCCCGCAGGAAGTCGGCGGCGGCGAAACGGCCCTCGCCGAGCTTGCCGGGCAGGGTGTTGGAGGTGGCCGCCAGCGCCACGCCCTCCTCGACCAGGCGGCCCAGCAGGGTGGAGACCAGCACGGTGTCGCCCGGGTCGTCCAGCTCGAACTCGTCGATGCACAGCAGCCGGTGCCCGCCGAGCGTGGCCACCGTCTGCTGGAAGCCGAGCGCGCCCACCAGGTTGGTCAGCTCCACGAACGTGCCGAACGCCTTGCGCTCGGGCGGGGCCTCGGTCGCGTGCCACAGGGAGGCCAGCAGATGGGTCTTGCCGACGCCGTAGCCGCCGTCGAGGTACACGCCGCGCGGTCCGGACGGCGCCGCCTGCCGGCTCCCGCGCCGGAACCAGCGCCGGATGCCGCCCCCGCCCCCGTCGCCGTCCGCCGGCGCCTCGCCGAGCCCGCCCGCGAACTCGCCCAGCACCCTCACGGCCTCGGACTGGCTGGGCTGGGCGGGGTCCGGGATGTAGTTGTCGAAGCGCACCGAGTCGAAGCGCGGCGGCGGCACCATCTCCGCCACCAGCCGGTCGGCGGGGACGTGCGGCTCGCGGGCGCACAGGGACAGCGGAGCGGTCCCGTCGGCTGTCGGACGCTTCGAGGCGGGGTTCTTGGCAGGGGAGGACGACACCCTTATCACTCTACGGGGCGTGGCGAGGCGCGAAACGCGCCGGTGGCACGTGCCACACTGCGCCGTATGCGACGCCTGTTCCCTCCCTTCGCGCACCCCGCAGCACCGACGGTCCCCGGGCGGGAGGAGCCGCCGCCGTCCGCCGACCGCCCGTGGACCCCGGAAGAGCTCGCCGACGCGTACGCCTACCCCGCCGCCGCGGCCGGGGACGCCCCGGAGCCCTGGCTGCGCGCCAACATGGTCGCCTCGCTCGACGGCGCCGCCCACCACGGCGGCCGCTCCCAGCCGCTCTCCTCGGACGCCGACATGCGGATCTTCGGAGTGCTGCGCGCGCTGGCGGACGTCGTGGTCGTCGGTGCCGAAACGGTACGCCAGGAGGGGTACCGGCCGGCCCGCCGCCGCGAGGTGTTCGCCGCCCGGCGCGAGGCCGCCGGACAGGGGCCGGCCCCGGCCGTCGCGGTCGTCAGCGCGAGCCTGGACCTGGACTTCTCCCTGCCGCTGTTCACCGAGCCGCTGGTGCCCACCCTGGTGCTCACCGGAGCCGCGGCCCCGGCCGACCGGCAGGCGGCGGCGCGCGAGGCTGGCGCGGTGGTGGTGCACGCGGGCGAGGGCGCCGGGGTGGACCCGGCCCGGGTGCCGGGCCTGCTGGCCGGACACGGCCACACCAGGCTGCTCACCGAGGGCGGGCCGCGCCTGCTGGGCGGGTTCGCGGCGGCGGGCGTGCTGGACGAGTTGTGCCTGACCGTCTCCCCGCGGATCACCGCGGGCGGCGCCTCCCGGATCCTCGACGGCCCCGGCTTCGAGGTCCCCGTGGAGTACGAACTGCTGTCCGCCTTGGAGGAGGACGGGTTCCTCTTCACGCGCTACCGCCGGCCACGCGAAGCGGTGCGGAAATGACCGGATCTGTTTGTCCGCGCCGACAAGGTGTGACGTGTACAGAATGAGATGCGCAGAGTGAAATGTGCAGCCCCGCAGCAAGGCGGGGCGAGATCGTTTCGGCACGGGTCGCCGACCCGTCAGAAGGAAGGGCACCTGCCGTGTTCACCTCTGTATTGATGATCGAGAAGCCGCTGGTGCCCACCGATGTCGAGCTCGTCACCACTCTGCACGGGGACGAGCCCGTCTCGTTCGTCGTGCTCATGCAGCCGCGCGGCGACCAGGACCGGCTGCTGCGCGCCCTGGACGACGTGGCGCTCGGCGAGCTCGACGACGCCGTCCGCGAGGCCACCGGACAGGGCGAGGAGGACCGGGCCGGCAGCCCGGTCTCGCCGGCCGAGCGGGCGCTGGAGCACTCGCTGGGCGCGCTGCGCGAGGCGGGCGCGGAGGCCGTCGGCCAGATCGTCCAGGACCACCCCCTGGACCTGCTGACCTCGGTGGTGCGGGAGACGGACGCCGACGAGGTGATCGTGCTGACCGCGCCGCACCTGGTGGAGGAGTTCTTCCACCGCGACTGGGCCTCCCGGGCCCGCCACAAGGTCGGCGTCCCGGTGCTCAAGCTGTTCGCGCACGGCGAGTAGCCGCTTCCGGCCCCTTCCGGCCGCCCCCGCCCCGCCCTGCCCCGGTTGCGCCGCGCCCGCCGGCCGCGGGCGCCCGGCCCGCTCGCATAGGCTGGGGCCGCGCGCGGACGGCCCGGCCGCACCGCCGCACGGGGACACCCCGACACACCTCGACACACCTCGACACACAGCTCAGAGCACCTCCGAAAGGACACCGCATGGCGCCCGGCCTGCCGCCCGCGATGGAACGGCCCCACTTCATCGGCATCGGCGGAGCCGGAATGTCCGGTATCGCGAAGATCCTCGCCCAGCGCGGCGCGAAGGTCGCGGGCAGCGACGCCAAGGACTCCGCCACCGCCGAGGCGCTGCGCGCCCTCGGGGCGACGGTCCACATCGGCCACGCCGCCGCCCACCTGGCCGACGACGCCACCGCCGTCGTCGTCTCCAGCGCGATCCGCGACGACAACCCCGAACTGGCCGCCGCCCGCGAGCGCGGCGTGCCCGTCGTGCACCGCTCCGACGCGCTGGCCGCGCTCATGGAGGGCCTGCGCCCCATCGCCGTCGCCGGCACCCACGGCAAGACGACCACCACCTCGATGCTCGCGGTCGCCCTGGACGCGATGGGCCTGGACCCCTCGTACGCCATCGGCGGCGACCTCGACGGCCCCGGCACCAACGCCCGCCACGGCGGCGGCGAGATCTTCGTCGCCGAGGCCGACGAGAGCGACCGCAGCTTCCACAAGTACGCCCCCGAGGTGGCGATCGTCCTCAACGTGGAGCTGGACCACCACGCCAACTACGCCTCGATGGAGGAGATCCACGAGTCGTTCGAGACCT
Source organism: Streptomyces sp. DH37 (assembly GCF_029813835.1). GTDB lineage: Bacteria > Actinomycetota > Actinomycetes > Streptomycetales > Streptomycetaceae > Streptomyces. The sequence goes on along the minus strand of NZ_JARVKV010000011.1, from coordinate 107,047 downwards.
TCGCCGACCGCGTCCGCCCCGGCGGCACCCTGGTGGTCTCCGCCGACCACGACGGCGCCCGCGAGCTGACCGCCCGCGTCCGGGCCCGGACCGCCCGGGGGGCGGGCGGCCCGCGGATCGTCACCTACGGCGAGGCCGACGACGCCGACGTGCGGATCCCCAAGGTCGTCCCGCAGGGCCTGACCAGCGAGGTCACCGTCGTCCTCGGCGGCGCGCAGCACACCTTCGCCGTCTCCGTCCCCGGCCGCCACTACGCCCACAACGCCGTCGCGGCCCTCACCGCCGGGGCGGCACTGGGCGTCCCGGCCGACGCCCTGGCCGCGGCCCTCGCCTCCTACACCGGCGTCAACCGCCGCCTCCAGCCCAAGGGCGAGGCGCGGGGGGTGCGGGTCATCGACTCCTACGCCCACCACCCCACCGAGATGACCGCCGACATCGAGGCCATCCGGGGCGCCGCCGGGGGCGGCCGGGTGCTGGTCCTCTTCCAGCCGCACCTGTTCAGCCGCACCCGGGAGCTGGGCGCCGAGATGGGCCGGGCGCTGGCGCTGGCCGACGCCTCGGTCGTCCTGGACATCTACCCGGCCCGCGAGGACCCGATCCCGGGCGTCACCAGCGCCGTCATCACCGAAGCGGCCCGCGCGGCGGGAGCGCAGACGCGGCCGGAGTCCGACAAGCCGGCGGCCGCGGCCCTGATCGCAGGAATGGCCGAGCCCGGCGATCTCGTTCTCACGATGGGAGCGGGCGACGTCACCGAACTCGGCGCGACGGTGCTGGACCGGCTGGCGGCCCGCCCGGCGAACTGAGGAGGCCACCATGGGTTACGAGATCGACAAGAGCGAGGAGCAGTGGCGGCGGGAGCTCAGCCCCGCCGAGTACCACGTGCTGCGCGAGGCGGGCACGGAGCCGGCCTTCACCGGTGAGTACAACCACACCAAGACCACCGGCGTCTACGCGTGCCGCGCCTGCGGGGCCGAGCTCTTCCGCTCCGACACCAAGTTCGAGTCCCACTGCGGCTGGCCCAGCTTCTTCGACCCGGCCGACTCCTCGGCCGTCGAACTGCTGGAGGACCGCTCCCACGGCATGGTCCGCACCGAGGTGCGCTGCGCGCGCTGCGGCTCCCACCTGGGCCACGTCTTCCGCGGCGAGGGCTACCCGACGCCGACGGACGAGCGCTACTGCATCAACTCCATCTCCCTGAAGCTGGTCCCCGGCGAGGGCTGACGGGTCCGCCGACGGACTCACCCCCGGGCCCGGAGCCGCGCCCTCCGGGCCGCTCCGGGCCCGGGGGAAACCCGCTGGCCCGCCGTACGCGGGCAGGCGGATGATGGCGGCCATGCACCAGACACTGCTGCCCTTCCTGGGCGCCTGCCTGCTGATCGCCGCCTCCCCGGGGCCGAGCACCGTGCTGATCATCCGCCGGTCGCTGGCCGGCCACCGGCACGGCATGGCGACGGTCCTCGGCAACGAGACCGGCGTCTTCGTGTGGGGCGTGGTGGCCGCCTTCGGCCTCACCGCGCTGCTGGCCGCCTCCCAGCTCGCCTACGACGCGCTGCGCCTGGTGGGCGCGGTGGTGCTGGTGGTCTTCGGCGTCCAGGCGCTGCGCGCCGCGCGGCGCACCCGCGGCGCGGCGGTGGCCGCGGAGGGGACGGCCGGGGAGGTCACCGGCCCCGTGCACGAGCCGGCGTGGCGGTCGTACCGGGCCGGCCTCGCCCTCAACCTGGCCAACCCCAAGGCCGCGGTCTTCGCCCTGTCCTTCCTGCCGCAGTTCGTCCCCGCCGGAGCCCCGCAGCTGCCCGCGATGGTGGCGCTGGCCGCGGTGTGGGCGGTCTTCGAGACCGGCTACTACGCCTGCTACGTCTGGGGCGTGGGCCGGATGCGGCGCCTGATCGACCGCGCGGCCGTACGCCGCCGGCTGGAGCAGGTCTCGGGCGGCGTGCTGATAGCCCTGGGCATACGGATGGTGCTGGAGGGCTGACGGCGGCGGCCACCCGCAGCCGCCGCCCGTAGCCTCCACCGCCGCGACCACCCGCCGCCGGGCCCCGCCCTGCCCTGCCCTGCCCCGCCCCGCCCCGCGCGGGGACGCGCTACCGCAGCACCGCCGCCGCGTGCGGGCCCAGCCGCAGCAGGCCGTCGCCCTCCGGCGCCTCGCACTCGCCCCAGGAGGCCAGCTCGGCGGCCGTGTGCACCGACAGGGGGATCTCGGCGGTGCCCTCCCCGGCCAGGTTCACCGCCACGTGCAGCCCGCCGTGGCGCAGGCACAGCCAGCGCCGCTCCTCGTCGTAGGCGACGTGGACGTCCGCCAGCCGCGTGCGGGGCGAGACGTGGGCGCGGCGCAGCGCGATGAGCGCGCGGTGCCAGGCGAGCAGGTCGGCGTGGGGCTCGCGGTGCGGCTCGTCCCAGTCCAGGCAGGAGCGCAGCCGCGTGGCGGGGTCCTGGGGGTCGGGCACGTCCTCCTCCGACCAGCCGTGCGCGGCGAACTCCCGCCGCCGCCCCCGCCGTACCGCCTCGGCCAGCTCCGGGTCCTGGTGGTCGGTGAAGTACTGCCAGGGGGTGCGCGCCCCCCACTCCTCGCCCATGAACAGCATCGGCGTGTACGGCCCGCACAGCACCAGCGCCGCCGCGCAGGCCGCGAGCCCGGGGGAGAGGTGGGAGGCGAGCCGGTCGCCCCGGGCCCGGTTCCCGATCTGGTCGTGGGTCTGGGCGTAGGCCAGGAAGCGGTGCGCCTCGGTGGCGGCGCGGTCCGGGGCGCGGCCGTGGCGGCGGCCCCGGAACGACGAGTAGGTGCCGTCGTGGAAGAACGCGCCGGTCAGCGACTTGGCCAGGGCCGCCAGCGGGGCGCGGGCGAAGTCGGCGTAGTAGCCCTGGGCCTCGCCGGTCAGGGCGGTGTGCAGGGCGTGGTGGATGTCGTCGTCCCACTGGGCGTGGATCCCCAGGCCGTTGGCCTCGCGCGGCGCGGTGGTGCGCGGGTCGTTCCGGTCGGACTCGGCGATCAGGAACAGCGGGCGGCCCAGCTCCTCCGACAGCGCGTCCACGGCCGCCGACAGCTCGGCCAGGAAGTGCTCGGCCCGCTCGTCGATCAGCGCGTGCACCGCGTCCAGCCGCAGCCCGTCCAGCCGGTAGTCGCGCAGGAAGGCCAGCGCGCTGCCGGCGAAGTACGCCCGCACCTCGTCCGAGCCGGGCGCGTCGAGGTTGACCGCCGCTCCCCAGGGGGTGTGGTGGCGCTCGGTGAAGTACGGGCCGAACTCCGGCAGCCGGTTGCCCGACGGGCCCAGGTGGTTGTGCACCACGTCCAGGACCACGCCCAGTCCGTGGCCGTGCGCGGCGTCCACGAAGCGCTTGAGGCCCTCCGGCCCGCCGTACGGCTCGTGCACCGCCCAGGGCGCCACCCCGTCGTAGCCCCAGCCGTGGGTGCCCGGGAAGGGGCTGACCGGCATCAGCTCGATGTGGGTGACGCCCAGGTCGGCCAGGTGGCCCAGCCGCCCGGCCGCTGCCTCGAAGGTGCCGGCCTCGGTGAAGGTGCCGACGTGCAGCTCGTACAGGACCGCGCCCGCCAGATCGCGCCCCTCCCAGTCGTGCCGCCAGACGTACGCCTCCGGGTCCACCACCGCGGCGAGCCCCTCCGGGCCGTCGGGCAGCCGGCGGGCGCGGGGGTCGGGGAGGACGGGCCCGTCGTCGACGGAGAAGCCGTAGCGGGTCCCGTGCCCGGCGGACGCCTCGGTCCGCCACCACCCGTCGCGCTCCGGGTCGCGCTCCATGCGGTGCTCCTCGCCACCCGCGTGCAGCGCGACCCGTCGCGCGTCCGGTGCCCACACCTCGAACAACACTGGAGGTCTCCTTCGGCCGACGGCACGTCAGGGATCCAGCATGCCCGTTCCGGGGCGTTTCAGCGCAGGCAGACGCGGTGCTGCTCCACCGGATACCCGGCGCGGGCGAAGTGGGCGGCCATCGGCGCGTTGGTGACGTCGGTCGCCGCCACGATGCTCTCCGCCCCCTCGGCGGCCAGCTGGTGGGTGCACTCGGCCAGCAGGTCGTAGGCGTACCCGTGGCCGCGCTGCCCGGGCAGCACCCCGACGAACCCCACGCAGGGGCCGGCCGGGATGAGCACCGGCACGTGGAGGCCGACCGGCGCGCCCTCCGGCGTGTACGCCAGCCGCCACCAGGAGCGCGGCGAGGAGCACCAGCGGAAGTACTCCAGCTCCTCGCGGGCCGCCCGCTCCACGCCGCCCCCGGCGATCGCCAGACGGGCGTGGGCGTCCAGGGTGGCGGAGTGGACGCGGCGCAGTACGTCCAGGACGGCCTCCTCGCCCTCGCCGCCGTCCGGCACCGGGCGGAACTCCAGCCGTCCGGGCCGCTCGGGCAGGCCGCACTCCGGGGTCCAGGTGTAGCGCAGGCGCTCCACCACGAACGTGTAGCCGGCCGCCTCCGCGGCCTCGACGCGGGCCTCGGCGGCGGCCCGCACGCCGCTTTGCCGCCGCCAGTCCGGCGGCAGCATCAGCTCGTAGCCGACGCGCCACGGCAGGCGCCGCAGCAGTTCCACGGCGGCGGCGCGGTCGGTGAAGTCGAACCAGTCGAGCACGACCGGCTCGGTGTCGCCGGGCGCGCCGAAGAACGCGGCGCGCGCGACGACGACGCCGCCGCGCAGGGCCACCCACGTCCACTCGGGGCGGTACACGCCCCCCGTGGCGGCGGTGGCGTACGGCCGGCCCGTCAGCGGCGGGCCCAGCAGGGCGGAGGCGGGGTCGTGCAGGGAGGTGAACAGCTCGCGCGCCTCGTGTTCGGCGAGCGCGCGGACGACCAGGGAGGTCGAGGTCATGGGAGTCCTCCGGGACGGTGCGGACGCCGCCGCGCTCCCGGCCGGGATCCGTCGGGACTCCGTCAAGACTCCGTCGGGACTCTGTCAGGATCCGTCGAGGCCCCGTCGAGATCCGGTCGGAACCCTCTCAGAAGAGGAACGCCCGGTGGACGGGGCGGGAGCGCGCGGCGGTACGGACGTGTCTGCGGATGCGCAGGGTCTGCACGGCTCTCACCTCCCCTCCCGTGCCCCTCCCGTGCTCTCTCGTGCTCTCTCGTGCCGTTCGGGGGCGTGACCGGCACGCTATCGGGCGGGACACGGCGCGTCCACGGCTTTTCCGGCCCGCGTCCGGCGGACGCGGCGCCCCCGCCCGGCCCAGGCTGGACAGCCCCGGTCCGGGTCCGGACAATGACTGCTCATGGCATCTCTGGAGTTCCGGGCGGTCCCGCCGCGTCCGTCGGACGAGGACCGGGAGCGCGCCATGGAGGTGCTGCGCGACAGCGCCGCCGAGGGCCGGGTGTCGCACCAGACGTTCGAGCGCCGGATGGAGCTGATCCTCACCGCCCGCCGCTCCGACGAGATCGAGGCCGCGGTGCACGACCTGCGCCCCCGACCGCCCGACCCCCTGCTCATCAGGGCCGTCGGCGCGGTCTCGGCGCTGCCGGGGAGGCTGCGGCGGGCCTGGCAGACGGCCCGGCTGCCGGAGCTGATGCTGCCCGCGCCCGGCCCGTACCCGATGAGCATCGGCCGCGCGCCCGGCTCGGTGCTGCGGCTGAACGACGAGACGGTGTCCCGGGCGCACGCCCAGCTGCACAGCTCGGCGCGGGGGTGGGTGCTGCGCGACCTGGGGTCGTCCAACGGCACCTGGGTCAACGGCCGCCGGGTGACCGGATCGGTGGGCGTGCGCCCGGGGGACCACGTGCGGTTCGGACGGGTCAGCTTCCGCCTCAGCGGCCGCTGAGGCGCCCTCACCGCCCGGCGCTCCGCCGCCCCCTCGGCGCCTCCCGGCCCCCGTGCCGCCGTTTCAGGACCGCACCAGCAGCGCCACCGGGCGCTCGGCCAGCAGCTCCGCCGTCCGCACGCCGCCCTCCGCCTCCCGGCCGCCCAGCAGCTCCCGCCACCGCCCCGGAGGCAGCTCCAGGACGGTCTCCCGCCAGCCGCCCGCCTCAGCCAGCCGCAGCGAGAGCCGGGTGGCGACGGCGACGACCGAGCCCGAGCGCGCGTACGCCACGCAGTGCCCGGCCGCCGGACCCGCGGCCCGCAGCGGCTCGTACGACGCCGCCGCGCCGAACCACTCCGGGTGCTCCCGCCGCAGCCGCAGGGCGGCCTCGGTCAGGCGCAGCTTCTCCTCCGACAGGGCCGCCGGCAGCCCGGCGGCCGCCTCCTCCTCCGCGTCGGCGGACTCCGGCGCGCCCGGCCGGAAGGGCGGGAACTCCGGCAGCCGCCGGTTGTCGGGGTCGACCAGCGCGGCGTACACCCGCTCGGTGCCCATGTAGAGGTCCGGTACGCCCGGCATGGTCAGGTGCAGCAGCGCCGCGCCGAGCACGTTGGCCCGCACCGGCTCCGCCAGCCCCCGCGCGAACTCCGCCACCGCGTACAGCGGCGGCCCGCTCGGCCCCGCCACCGCGAAGCGCTCGACGGCCTCCTCGTACGCCGCGTCCTGCTCGGTCCACGTCGTGCGCAGCCCCGCCTCGCGCACGGCCTTCAGCAGCGCGGGCACCAGCCGCTCCTGGTACGGGAAGCCCATGCCGTACGCCGTCTGCCACGCCACCCACGCCACATGGCGGTCCGGGGCCTCCACGCCGGACGTGCGCAGCGTCTCCTCCGTCACCCGCCCCAGCAGCTCCGCCCACCGCCCGGGGCACTCGCTCAGCACCGCCAGCGCCGCCCGGACGTCCGCGCTGCGCTTGGTGTCGTGCGTGGACAGCACGGTGCCGGTGGCCGGCCAGTCGCGCTGGAGGCGGGCGCAGTACGCGTGGAACTCCTCCGGCGAGACCTGCGGACGGCCCGGATCCCCGCCCACCTCGGCGGCCGACAGCAGCGGCGCGTAGCGGTAGAAGGCGGTGTCCTCCTCGGACTTGGCCCGCAGCGCGGCGCTGACCTGCGCGAACCGCGCGCAGAAGTCCCGCTGCGCCTCCCCGTCGCCCAACTGCCCCAGCGCCAGGTCCCGCACCACGTCCACCGACGCGGCCTCCTCCGGCACGGCGAACGCCGCCCGCGCGCCCTCGGCCGCCTCCTCCAGCATCGCCCGGTCCTCCGCGCCCACCGGGCCGCCCGCGGTGACGTACGGCCGGTACACCGGTACCCGCACCAGCACCTCCTCGATCGCGGTGCGCAGCGCCCAGGGCGCGTGGTCGCGCAGCGCCAGGCCCGGGGCCGACCCGCACACGGCGGCGGCGGTGCGGGTCAGCCGCTCGACCTCGGCGGCCAGGTCGTGGGAGACGACCTCCCGCGCGGCCCGCCGCACGGTCGGCTCCCACGCGCCGCCCAGGTCGGCCCCGGCGCCGGTGAAGTCCCGGTAGACGGCGTTCAGCTCCTCCAGCCCCGCCGGGTCGACGAAGAGGCCGTCGATCCGGTGCAGCGCGTCGTAGCCGGTGGTCCCGGCGACCGGCCAGGACACCGGCAGCCGCTCGTCGGGGCCGAGGATCTTCTCCACCACCGTCCAGGCGCCGCCGGTCTCCCCGCCCAGCCGCAGCAGGTACGCGCCCGGGTCGGCCAGCCCGTCCGGGTGGTCGATCCGCAGGCCCTGGACGAGGCCCTCGCGCACCAGCCGCAGCACGCACGCGTGGGTGGCGGCGAAGACCTCCGGGTCCTCCACGCGTACGCCGATCAGGTCGGAGACGGTGAAGAACCGCCGGTAGTTCAGCTCGGTGCGGGCCAGCCGCCACCAGGCGAGCCGGTAGTGCTGGGCGTCCAGCAGCTCGGGCAGCGGCAGGTGCTCGGTGCCCTCGCGCAGGGGGAAGCGGTGGTCGTGGTAGGTCAGGACGCCGCCCTTGACCGACAGCGCCCCCAGCTCGTCACCCAGCCGCCCGCCGAGCACCGGCAGCAGCACCCGGCCGTCCCCGGCGTCCCAGTCGATGTCGAACCAGCGCGCGTACGGCGACGCGCGGCCCTCGCGCAGCACCTCCCACAGCGCCTCGTTGAGCCGTTCGGGGGCCGGCACGCCCATGTGGTTGGGCACGATGTCGACGACGATCCCCATCCCGTGCTCCCGCGCGGCGCGCGACAGCGACCGCAGCCCCTCCTCGCCGCCCAGCTCCTCGCGCACCCGGGCGTGCCCGGTCACGTCGTAGCCGTGGGCGGAGCCGGGCGCGGCCTCCAGCACCGGGGACAGGTGCAGGTGGGACACGCCGAGCGAGGCCAGGTACGGCACCGCCCTCTCGGCCGCGGCGAACGGGAAGCCGGGCTGGAGCTGGAGCCGGTAGGTGGCGGTGGGCACGGCCGGCGGAGCCGGTGCGGGGGAGGGCTGAGGGGACATGTGGTGCATCTTCCCGGCAGGCGCCCGCCGAACCCGCCGCCTGTCGGGCGACCCCTTCGTCCGGGGTTCGTCCGGGGTCTGCCCGGAACCCGCCCGGGGTCTGCCCGGAACCCGCCCGGATTCCGGGGCCCGCCCGGAATCCGAGCGGGTCCGCTCAGGGGACACCCGGCAGGCCGGTCACGCCGGGCGCTGGAGCACGGTCAGGCTCCGGTCGACCAGGGTGATCCGGGCGCCCGCCTTCACCTTGGGCCCGGTGCCCGGCGGCACCCCGTCCTCCCGCGAGGTGTCCACCACGACCTGCCACTCCCTGCCGTGGTCCACCGGCACCGTGAACTCGCGCGGGGTGGACTGCGCGTTGAACATCAGCAGGAAGGAGTCGTCGGAGATCCGCTCGCCGCGCTCGCCGGGCTCGGAGATCGCGTTGCCGTTGAGGAACACCGTCAGCGCCCTGGCCTGCGCCTCCTGCCAGTCCCGCTGGGTCATCTCCTCGCCCTCCGGCGTGAACCAGGCGATGTCCGACAGCTCGTCGTGCGTGCCCTCCACCGGCCGCCCGTGGAAGAAGCGCCGCCGCCGGAAGGCGGGGTGGTCGCGCCGCAGCCCCACCATCGCCTGCACGAACTCGCACAGCGGATGCGTGTCGCCGGACTTCGGCCAGTGCACCCACGACAGCTCGCTGTCCTGGCAGTAGGCGTTGTTGTTGCCCTTCTGGGTGCGGGCGAACTCGTCGCCGTGGGAGAGCATCGGCACGCCCTGGGAGAGCAGCAGCGTGGCGATGAAGTTGCGCATCTGCCGGCCGCGCAGGGCGAGCACGTCCTCGTCGTCGGTCTCGCCCTCCGCCCCGCAGTTCCACGAGCGGTTGTGGCTCTCGCCGTCCCGGTTGTCCTCGCCGTTGGCCTCGTTGTGCTTCTCGTTGTACGACACCAGGTCGTGCAGGGTGAAGCCGTCGTGGCAGGTCACGAAGTTGATCGAGGCCAGCGGGCGCCGCCCGTCGTCCTGGTACAGGTCGGAGGAGCCGGTCAGCCGGGACGCGAACTCCGCCAGGGTGCGCGGCTCGCCCCGCCACAGGTCCCGCACGGTGTCGCGGTAGCGGCCGTTCCACTCCGTCCACAGCGGGGGGAAGTTCCCCACCTGGTAGCCGCCCTCGCCCACGTCCCACGGCTCGGCGATCAGCTTCACCTGGCTGACCACCGGGTCCTGCTGCACCAGGTCGAAGAACGACGACAGCCGGTCCACCTCGTGGAACTGGCGGGCCAGCGTCGCCGCCAGGTCGAAGCGGAAGCCGTCCACGTGCATCTCGGTGACCCAGTAGCGCAGCGAGTCCATGATCAGCTGGAGGACGTGCGGGGAGCGCATCAGCAGCGAGTTGCCGGTGCCGGTGGTGTCCATGTAGTACCGCGGGTCGTCCGTCAGCCGGTAGTACGAGGCGTTGTCCAGACCCCGGAAGGAGAGGGTCGGCCCCAGGTGGTTGCCCTCGGCCGTGTGGTTGTAGACCACGTCGAGGATCACCTCGATCCCGGCCTGGTGCAGCGCCTTGACCGCCTGCTTGAACTCCAGCACCTGCTGGCCCCGGTCGCCCCAGGAGGCGTACGCGTTGTGCGGGGCGAAGAAGCCGATGGTGTTGTAGCCCCAGTAGTTCGCCAGCCCGGCGTCGGCCAGCCGGTGGTCGGTGACGAACTGGTGGACCGGCATCAGCTCCAGCGCGGTGACGCCCAGCTTCGTCAGGTGCTCGATGATCGCCGGGTGGCCCAGCGCCGCGTAGGTGCCGCGCAGGTCCTCCGGCAGGTCCGGATGGAGCATGGTCAGGCCCTTGACGTGGGCCTCGTAGATCACCGTCTGGTGGTAGTCCGTGCGCGGCGGCCGGTCGTCGCCCCAGTCGAAGTACGGGTTGACCACCACCGACGCCATGGTGTGCGGCGCGGAGTCCAGGTCGTTGCGCCGTTCGGGTTCGTCGAAGTGGTACCCGTAGACGGCCTCGTCCCAGTCGATGGCGCCGCTCATCGCCCTGGCGTAGGGGTCGAGCAGCAGCTTGGCGCTGTTGCACCGCTTGCCGTTCTCCGGCTCGTACGGCCCGTGCACGCGGAAGCCGTAGCGCTGGCCGGGCATGACGCCCGGCAGATAGGCGTGCCGCACGAACGCGTCGGACTCGCGCAGCTCGATCGCCGTCTCCGACCCGTCGTCGTGCAGCAGACACAGCTCGATGCGCTCCGCCGCCTCCGAGAACACGGCGAAGTTCGTTCCGGCGCCGTCGTACGTGGCGCCGAGGGGATAAGCCCGTCCAGGCCAGACCTGCATGTCGACTCTTCCTGTCGCGGTCTCTACCCGTTACCCGTTTTCGCTTCGCTGCATCCTCGCGCAGGACGTGCTCGGGACGTGCGCAGGACATGCGCGGGAGGCGCGAGGGACGCACGAGGAACGTACGGGGGGCGCACGGGGGACGGACGCAGGACGCACGAGGAAGATCGCGGGGGACGTACGAGGGACACGCGGGAAACGCACGCGGAACGCACGAGGAACACGGCCGCCGGACGAGCACGCCGTCCACCTTCCCCCGGACGAGCGTACGGGCAAAGGAACTTGGTGGCGGGATACTGCTGCGATCCCTCCCGGGAGGGCAGTAGGCTCCTTGATCGAACAGCGGGTCCGGAAGGCGGTGCGCAGGTGAGCTCGGGAGGGCTTGAGCTCCCCCCAGGTGACGGGGGCGGCGAGAGCGGTGCCACCGACGCGCCCGGAGGAGTGCCGCCCGGCACGGTCTCCCTGGCACGCCCGATGGAGATCGGCGCCGACCTGGCCTGGGGCGCCGAGGAGTGGGCCGAGGTCCGCCTGCGGGCGCAGCGGGCGGGGCGGGCGTACATCTGGCTCAACCTCGTCGAGCAGCGGCTGCGCGCGGTGGTCGCGGCGGTGCTGCGGCCGATCTACGAGCCGGTGCACGGCGAGGAGTGGGTCGTGGCGGCGGCCGGGCCGGCCGGGCAGGAGTGGGTCCAGCGGGCCGCCGCCGTACGCGAGGTCAGCCGCCGCAAGGGCTATCTGCTCGACCCGGCCGACGACACCCTGCTGTCCTTCCTCACCCTGCCGCAGCTGCGCGAGCTGGTGGTGCAGCACTGGCCCTGCTTCGAGCCCTACTTCGACGGGCGGCGCGAGCTGGAGCTGGCCCTGGACGAGCTGGAGGTGGCCCGCAGCGCGGTGGCGCGCAACCGCGCGCTGTCCCCGGCCGTCCTCGCCCAGGCCGAGCGGATCTCGGCCCGGCTGCTGGACCTGCTGGGCGCCGGGCGGAGCGTCCCCTCCGCCCACCGGCTGCCGATGGACGCGGTGGAGGAGCTGGTCGGCGACCGCTTCGCCGACGTCGTCGGCGTCCACCCGGACCGGGTGCGCCTCCAGCGGCAGCTCCCGGCCGAGGACCTGTTCGGCGGAGCGCGCCGGCTGGACGCCATCGGCATAGGCCTGAACCTGCTGGTCCAGAACTACTCCGGCCGCCGCCTGGTGCGGCTGGCCGAGTCCGGCTGCCGGGCGCGGCTGCTCTTCCTCAACCCGGCCAGCAGCGCGGTGCGCCGCCGGGAGCGGGAGCTGGGGCTGAAGAAGGGCGAGCTGAGCCGTTCGGTGGAGATGAACATCCTCCACATGCGCCGGGTCCGCTCCCGGCTGCGCGACGCCGACGCCTTCCAGATCCACGTCTTCGACGAGACCCCGCGCTTCACCGCCTACCTCGTCGACGGCGACGGCCCCGACGGCATCGCGGTGGTCCAGTCGTACCTGCGCCGGATCCGCGGCATGGAGGCGCCCGTCCTCGTGCTGCGCGGCGGCGGCCGGGACATCGTTCACGGGGGTGCCCAGGGGGGCGCCCGCGGCGGGGGCCGGGCGGACGAGGGCGGCGAGGGCGGGCTGTTCCACGTCTACCGCGAGGAGTTCGAGTCGGTCTGGACGGACTCCCGGCCGGTGTCCTGAGCGCCGCCGGCGGACGCCGTGGGAACGACGTAGGACGTCCTGGGGTGCCGTGGGGTGCCGTGGGACGCCCGTGGGGACGCCGCCGTCGCCGCGTCCCGCTGTCGGACCCCCTCACTAGGGTGGCGGGCATGACGGGACGGCCGGAGAAGTACGTGGCGCTGCTGCGCGGGATCAACGTCGGCGGCAACAAGAAGGTGCCCATGGCGGAGCTGCGCCAGGTGATGGCGGGGCTGGGCTGGGAGGACGCGCGCACCCACCTCAACAGCGGCAACGCCGTCTTCACCGCGGGGGAGCGGGACACGGAGGAGCTGGCGGCCGGGCTGGAGGCGGCGATCGCCGGGCGCTTCGGTTTCACCGTCCCCTGCCTGGTCCGCACCGCCGCCGAGCTGCGCGCGGTGGCCGACGCCTGCCCGTACCCGGCCGCCGGCCTCGATCCGGCCAAGCTGCTGGTCCTCTTCCTCGGCCGCGCCCCGGACCGCGAGCGGCTGGCGGCGGTGGACGCGGCGGCGTACGCGCCCGACGAGTTCCGCGCCGGGGAACGGGAGCTGTACTGCTGGTTCCCCGGCGGCATGGGCCGCAGCAAGCTCCCCGGCGCCCTGGAGGCGGCCTGCCGCGGCACGACCGTCACCGGCCGCAACTGGCGCACGGTCACCGGACTGCTGGGGATGCTCTCCTGAACCCGGAGCCACCCGGCCGGGTGGCGTGGCCGGGGCCGCGACCGCCGGACGGCGTCAGGCGCTGACGGGCACGCTCTCGTGCCCGGACCACCGCGCCAGCGCCTCGTCGTAGCGCCGCGCCATCAGAGCGGCCAGCTCGGGGGCGTCGCCCAGCACCGGCGCCAGCAGGTCCGCGCCCGCCTCGCGGGCGCCCGCGGCGATGCGGTCCGGCAGGAAACCGGGCGCGACGACGTACGGGGCGACGGCCACCCGCCGTACGCCCTGCGCGCGCAGCAGCCGGACCGCGTCGGCGGTGCGGGGAAGGGATGCGGAGGCGAACGCAGGCCGCACGGCACACCAACCGGAGATGTGCCGCCACTCCCGCGCGATATCTGCGATCACTGCGATCGCCTCCGGGTCGGAGGAGCCCGCCGAGGCCAGGACGACCCCGGTCGAGCGCTCGTCGCCGGGCCGCAGCCCGGCCTCGCGCAGCCGCCGCTCCAGGGCGGCCGTCAGCAGCCGGTCCGGGCCCAGGACGGCTGCCTGCCGCACCGAGATCCGCGGCAGCCGCGCGAGGGTCTCGCCCAGCACCGCCGGGATGTCGGCCTTGGCGTGGAAGGCGCGGGTGAGCAGCAGCGGCAGGGCCACCGCCCGCCGTACGCCCTCGGCGTGGAGGCGGGTGAGCGCCTGCGGCACCGAGGGGGCGTTGAAGTCCAGATGGCCCACCTCGACCCGCAGCCCGGGGCGCAGCCCGCGCAGCCGGGCGCACAGCGCGGCCACGGTCGCCGCGTGGCGCGGGTCGCGGCTGCCGTGGGCGACGACCAGCAGCGCGGGACGGGAGGCGACCGGACGGAGGGTGCGCACGGGCCCGCTCACCCTCCGGCCGCCGTCGCCAGTCCGCGGCTGTGCAGCACGCGGCGCTCCATCGGCGCGAACAGCACCGACTCCACGACCACGCCGACGGCCAGGATCAGCACCACCGAGGCCAGCACCAGGCTCAGCTCGCCGCTCTGCCTGCCCGCGTCCAGCATCCGGCCGATGCCGGGCAGGGGCGTGGCGGTGATCAGCTCGGCCGTCATCAGGGCGCGCCAGCCGAAGGTCCAGCCCTGCCGCAGCGCCGTCACGAAGCCGGGCAGCGCGGCGGGCACCAGGACGTGCACGGCGCCGCGCAGCCCGCCGGCGCCCATCGACCGGCCCGCCCGCAGCAGCAGCGGCGGTATCTGGTCGACGGCGGCGGTGACCCCGACGGCGATGGACGGCACCGCGCCGAGCAGCACCACGGCGTACACCGCGCCCTCGGAGTTCCCCAGCGCGATCACCGCCACCGGCACCAGCGCGGCGGCCGGCAGCGACTGCACGGCGGACAGGATGGGGCCCAGCACCGTGCGCAGCGGCGCCGCCCTGGTGAGCAGCAGCCCCAGGGGGACGCCGATGGCCGCGGAGGCGGCGAAGCCGATGAGGCAGCGCAGCATGCTGTGGCCGAGGGAGGGCAGCAGCGTCCCGTCCGACCACGCCGCGGCCAGCTCGCCCCAGACGGCGGCGGGGGCGGGCAGCGTCGCCGACCAGTTCAGCACGTGGGCGAGCTGCCACAGCGCCAGCACCAGGGCGACGGCCGCCAGCGGCGGCGCGGCCATGGCCAGCAGCCGCCGCGAGGTGGCCGCGGTCGCGGACACCGGGGACTCCAGGGCGTCCAGGCCGGACGCCATCTCGTCGGAGTCGCCGGACCCTCCCGCGTCCCCGCCGACGGCCTGCCGGGAGTCCTCGGTGTCAGTGGCGGGCATGTCGGACGATCTCCTCGTGCAGATGGCCGGTGATCTCCCGGGCGAGGGAGGTGACACCGGAGTCCTCGATACGGCGGGGGTAGGGGATGTCCACGTCCCACTCGCGCGCGATGCGCCCCGGGCGCGAGGAGAGCAGCACGACCCGCTGGCCGAGCCGTACCGCCTCGCGCACGTTGTGCGTGACGAACAGCACCGTCAGCTCCCGCTCGCGCCACACCCGGGTCAGCTCCTCGTGGAGCAGGTCGCGGGTGATGGCGTCCAGCGCGGCGAAGGGCTCGTCCATCAGCAGCACCCGGCTGCCCTGCGCCAGCGAGCGCGCCAGCGCCACGCGCTGCCGCATCCCGCCGGAGAGCTGGTGCACCCGTTTGCCGTACGCGTCCGGCAGCCGCACCAGCCGCAGCAGCTCCTCGGCGCGCCCGCGCCGCTCGGCCCTGGGCACCCCGGCGAGCTTGAGGGCCAGCTCCACGTTGCGGCCGGCGCTCAGCCAGGGGAAGAGCGCGTGGTCCTGGAACATCAGCGCGGGCCGGCCGTGCGGCACCCGCACCTCGCCGGAGGTCGGGCGGTCGAGCCCGGCCACCAGGTTGAGAAGCGTGGACTTGCCACAGCCGGAGGCGCCCAGCAGGCAGACGAACTCCCCGGGCGCCACCGTCAGGCCGATGTCGTCCAGCACCTGCTGGCGGACGCGGGGGGAGGCGCCGAAGGACTTCGAGACGTGGTCGAGACGTACCGCGTACGGGCGGGCCTGCCCGGCCCCGGCACCGGTGACGGACGGCGCCGGGGCGGGGGTGGCGAGTTCGGTGGACACAGCGGAGTCCTCTCGTGGTTCGCCACCCTGGACGGGCGGCTACGTCGGGGGAGAGCCGGCGTGCGCGGCGGGGGGGTACGGGCGGTACCGGAGGTACCGGTGGGCGTGCGGCAGCGGGGGTCTCGGCGTCACCGGCGGCATCCCGCCAGTCCGCCCTGCCCGCTGCCCCGGGCGCCGCTGCCGATGCGGCCTCCCGTGTGGTCGAAGGTGGAGAAGGCGTCGTGCACGGCGGCGCCCGCCGCGGTCAGAAGTCCCATCCGTCGTCCTCCGCGCCGTCGCCCCCGGCGGACCGGGTCGCCCTGGCCGCCTCGGCGAAGGCGTCGCCGGACATGCCGGCGGTGAGGGTGGAGCCGTCGGCGGGGTCGATCAGCAGGAACGATCCGGTGCGGCGGGAGAGCGCGTAGGGGTCCAGCGGCAGGGGCTCGGCGGTGCGGATCCGCACCCGGCCGATGTCGTTGGCCACCAGCTCACCGGGTTCGGGGTGGTGCGAGAGGTCGTCCAGGGTCAGCCGGGAGGGGATCTCCTTGACGATCGCCTTGACCGTGCGGGTGGTGTGCTTGATCAGCACCCGCTGGCCCACCCGCAGCGGGGTGTCGTGCAGGTGGCAGACGGTGGCGGTGACGTCCTGGCCGGTGGCCGGTGCGCCGTCGGCCGGGGCGATCAGGTCGCCGCGGGAGATGTCGAGGTCGTCCGCGAGCTGGAGGGTGACCGACTGCGGGGCCCGCGCCGCCTGGACCGACTGGCCGAGCACGTCGATGGCGGTGACGGTGGAGGTGCGGCCCGAGGGCAGCACCGCGACCCGGTCGCCCACGCGGAACGCGCCGGAGGCGATCTGGCCGGCGTAGCCGCGGTAGTCGGGGTGCTCGGCGGTCTGCGGGCGGATGACGTACTGGACGGGGAAGCGGGCCGGGCCGGCCGCCAGGTCATGGCTGACCTCGACGGTCTCCAAGTGCTCCAGGACGGTGGGGCCGCCGTACCAGTCCATGCGCTCGGAGGGGGTGACCACGTTGTCGCCGACCAGCGCCGAGATGGGGATGGCGGTGACCTCGGGCACGCCGAGGGAGGCGGCGTAGGCGGTGAACTCGCCCGCGATGGCGGTGAAGACGGCCTCGTCGTAGTCGGCCAGGTCCATCTTGTTCACGGCCAGCACCACGTGCGGCACCCGCAGCAGGGCGGCGACCGCGGCGTGGCGGCGGGTCTGCTCGACCACGCCGTTGCGGGCGTCGACCAGGATGATGGCCAGCTCGGCGGTGGAGGCGCCGGTGACCATGTTGCGGGTGTACTGCACGTGGCCGGGGGTGTCGGCCAGGATGAAGCGGCGGCGCGCGGTGGCGAAGTAGCGGTAGGCGACGTCGATGGTGATGCCCTGTTCGCGTTCGGCGCGCAGGCCGTCGGTGAGCAGGGCCAGGTCCGGGCCCTCGGCGCCGCGGCTGCGGGAGGCGTGCTCGACGGCCTCCAGCTGGTCGGCCAGGATCGACTTGGAGTCGTGCAGCAGCCGTCCGACCAGGGTGGACTTGCCGTCGTCGACCGATCCGGCGGTGGCGAAGCGCAGCAGCGAGGTGGCCGACAGCAGCTCCGCGGCCGCGCCGTCGGCGGCGGGGGAACTGGCGGAAGCAGTGGGTGCGGTGGTCATCGGTCAGAAGTACCCTTCGCGTTTGCGGTCCTCCATGGCGGCCTCCGACAGCTTGTCGTCGGCCCGGGTCGCGCCCCGCTCGGTCAGCCGGGAGGCCGCGATCTCCGCTATGACCTGTTCGATGGTGACGGCGTCGGAGTCCACCGCCCCGGTGCAGGACATGTCGCCGACGGTGCGGTAGCGCACCTGGCGCACCTCCACCGTCTCGCCGTCCTTCGGGCCGCCCCACTCGCCCGGGGCCAGCCACATGCCGTTGCGCCGGAAGACCTCGCGGGTGTGGGCGTAGTAGATGGCGGGAAGCTCGACCTTCTCCCGCGCGATGTACTGCCACACGTCCAGCTCGGTCCAGTTCGACAGCGGGAAGACGCGCACGTGCTCGCCCGGCGCGTGGCGGCCGTTGTAGAGCTGCCACAGCTCCGGCCGCTGCCGGCGCGGGTCCCAGCCGCCGAACTCGTCGCGCAGGGAGAACACCCGCTCCTTGGCGCGGGCCTTCTCCTCGTCCCGCCGCCCGCCGCCGAAGACCGCGTCGAAGCGGCCCGTCTCGATCGCGTGCAGCAGCGGTACGGTCTGCAGCGGGTTGCGGGTGCCGTCGGGGCGCTCGCGCAGCTCGCCGCGGTCGATGAACTCCTGCACCGAGGCGACGTGCAGGCGCAGCCGGTGCTCGGCCACCACCCGGTCGCGGTAGGCGATGACCTCGGGGAAGTTGTGGCCGGTGTCCACGTGCAGCAGCGCGAAGGGCACCGGCGCCGGGGCGAAGGCCTTCAGCGCCAGGTGCAGCATCACGATGGAGTCCTTGCCGCCGGAGAAGAGGATCACCGGCCGCTCGAACTCGCCCGCCACCTCGCGGAAGATGTGCACCGCCTCCGACTCCAGCGCGTCCAGGTGGCTCAGCGCGTACGCCGGGCCGGAGGTCCCGGGAGCCCCGGAACCCGTGGCGGTCCCGTTCGGCTCGGCCGTCGGTTCGGTCGAGATCGTCATGCCAGTCCCCTCTCGGCGAGCAGTGCGTACAGCCGGGCCGCGGAGTCCTCCACCGGCTCGGTGTGCGCCTCGATCCGCAGGTCCGGGTGGGCCGGCGCCTCGTACGGGTCGTCCACCCCGGTCAGCCCGGAGAGCTCCCCGTTGGCCTGCCTGGCGTACAGCCCCTTCACGTCGCGCTCGGAGCACACCTCGACCGGCGTGGCCACGTGCACCTCCAGGTACGCCGTGCCCTCCGCCTGGTGGCGCTTGCGCACCGCCTCGCGGCTGTCGGCGTACGGCGCGATCACCGGGACCAGCGCCTTCACGCCGTTGGAGGCGAGCAGTTCGGCGACGAAGCCGATCCGCTGCACGTTGGTGTGGCGGTCCTCCCGGGAGAAGCCCAGGCCGGCGGAGAGGAACTCCCTGATCTCGTCGCCGTCCAGCACCTCCACCCGGTGCCCCTCGCCGCGCAGCCGGTCGGCCAGCGCGTGGGCGATCGTGGTCTTGCCGGCGCTCGGCAGGCCGGTGAGCCAGATCGTGGCTCCGGTGCCGGTGTCGCCGGTTCTTTCCGTGCCGGAGGCGGTCGCCCCGCTCATCTGCCGCTCCTCAACTGTCTGGACCTGTCCGGTCTCCGGGTTCGCCATCAGCCATGCAGTCCGCACTCGGTCTTGCCGCGCCCGGCCCAGCGGCCGGAGCGGGCGTCCTCGCCCACCAGCACCCGCCGGGTGCAGGGCGCGCACCCGATGGAGGGGTAACCGTCCATCAGCAGCGGGTTGGTGAGGACGCCGTGCTCGGCAACGTAGGTGTCCACGTCGTCCTGCGTCCAGCGTGCGATGGGCGAGACCTTGACCTTCCCCCGCCTCCCGTCCCAGCCGACGACCGGGGTGTCCGCCCTGGTCGAGGACTCGTCGCGGCGCAGGCCGGTGGCCCAGGCGTCGTATCCGCGCAGTCCCTCCTCCAGCGGCCTGACCTTGCGCAGCGCGCAGCACAGGTCGGGGTCGCGGTCGTGCAGGCGGGGCCCGTACTCGGCGTCCTGCTCGGCCACGGTCTGCCGGGGGGTGAGCGTGATGACGTTGACGTCCATCACCGCCGCCACCGCGTCCCGGGTGCCGATGGTCTCCGGGAAGTGGTAGCCGGTGTCGAGGAACACCACGTCGACACCGGGCATCACGCGCGAGGCGAGGTGCGCGACGACGGCGTCCTCCATCGAGGAGGTCACGCAGAAGCGCCGGCCGAAGGTGTCGGCGGCCCAGCGCAGGATCTCCGTCGCCGAGGCGTCCTCCAGTTCGCGGCCCGCCTTCTCGGCGAGCCGCCGCAGCTCGTCGGTGCCCGGCCGCAGGTCGTGCCGGTCCTCGGCGGCGTTCATCGTGTGGTGTCCCCCTCAGCGGAACCGGACCGCCGCAGGCCGTCGGCCAGCAGTCCGAGGAACGAGAGCTTGAAGGCGCGGTTGCAGGAGGCGCACTCCCACGCGCCGGGGCCGTCCTCGGACGGCCGCAGGTCCTCGTCGCCGCAGTACGGGCAGTAGAACGGCGCGGCGCGCTCGCTCACGGCGCCTCCCCCGTCGCCTCCGCGCCCGCCGGGACGCGTCCCCGGCTCACTTCAGGGCCCCCTCGTCCGCCCGTGCCGCCCACTGGGCGAAGCGCTCGCCGTCCTGCCGCTCCTCGCGGAAGCGGGTCAGGAGGCGCTCGACGTAGTCGGGCAGCTCGGCGGCGGTGACCTTCAGACCGCGCACCTTGCGGCCGAAGCCGGGGTCCAGGCCCAGGGAGCCGCCCAGGTGGACCTGGTAGCCCTCCACCTGGCGGCCGTCGGCGTCGGTGACGAGCTGGCCCTTGAGGCCGATGTCGGCGACCTGGATGCGGGCGCAGGAGTTGGGGCAGCCGTTGATGTTGATGGTGACCGGCTCGTCGAAGTCCGGCATGCGGCGCTCCAGCTCGTCGATGAGGGCGGAGCCGCGGCCCTTGGTCTCGACGATGGCCAGCTTGCAGAACTCGATGCCGGTGCAGGCCATGGTGCCGCGCCGGAAGACCGACGGACGGGTCGTCAGGTCCAGCGCCTCCAGGCCCTCCACCAGGGAGTCCACCCGGTCCTCGGCCACGTCGAGGACGATCATCTTCTGCTCGACGGTGGTGCGCACCCGGCCCGAGCCGTGGTCCTCGGCCAGCTCGGCGATCTTGGTGAGGGTGGCGCCGTCGACGCGGCCGACGCGCGGCGCGAAGCCGACGTAGAAGCGGCCGTCCTTCTGGCGGTGCACCCCGATGTGGTCGCGCCAGCGCTGGGCGGGGAACTCCGGCGCGGGGCCGTCGGCCAGCTTCCGCTCCAGGTACTCGTCCTCCAGCACCCGGCGGAACCTCTCCGCCCCCCAGTCGGCGACGAGGAACTTCAGACGGGCGCGGTTGCGCAGCCGGCGGTAGCCGTAGTCGCGGAAGATCGAGACGACGCCCTCCATGACGTCCGCGACCTCCTCCACCGGCACCCAGGCGCCCAGCCGGACGCCGAGCCGGGGGTTGGTGGACAGGCCGCCGCCCACCCACACGTCGAAGCCGGGGCCCAGCTCGGGGTGGCGCACGCCGACGAACGCCACGTCGTTGATCTCGTGCGCCACGTCCAGCAGCGGGGAGCCGGAGACGGCCGTCTTGAACTTGCGGGGCAGGTTGGAGAAGGCCGGGTTGCCGACGACGCGGCGCTGGATCTCCTCGATCGCGGGCGTGCCGTCGACGATCTCGTCGGCGGCGATCCCGGCGACCGGCGAGCCCAGGACGACACGGGGGGTGTCGCCGCACGCCTCGGTGGTGGACAGGCCCACGGCCTCCAGGCGGCGCCAGATCTCGGGGACGTCCTCGATGCGGATCCAATGGAACTGGATGTTCTGCCGGTCGGTGACGTCGGCGGTGCCGCGGGCGAACTCCTGGGAGATCTCGCCGACGACGCGCAGCTGCTCGGTGGTCAGCCGTCCGCCGTCGACGCGGACGCGGAGCATGAAGTACTCGTCGTCCAGCTCCTCCGGGGCCAGGACGGCGGTCTTGCCGCCGTCGATCCCGGGCCTGCGCTGGGTGTAGAGACCCCACCAGCGCATCCGGCCGCGCAGGTCGCTGGGGTCGATGGAGTCGAACCCGCCGCGGGCGTAGATCGTCTCAATGCGTGTCCGCACATTGAGACCGTCATCGTCCTTCTTGAACTGCTCGTTGGCGTTGAGCGGGGTGAAGTGCCCGGCGGCCCACTGGCCCTCGCCGCGGTGGCGGCCGGCCTTGCGGCGGGTCGGGGCAGCGCTGGCTGGCTTGGGGGTGTCGGCCATGACGGTGTGTTCGTCCTTCTGCTGGACTCGGCTGCGCGGAAAGCGGCCCGGGTCCGTACGGCGCGCTGACGTGCGCGGACCCGGACGGCGACGCGGGCGGGAAGACCGCCTGCCCGCGACGGCGGGGGCGGCGGATGTGCGGCGGTGCTGGGACTGTCAGCCCGTCGGACAGATGGCGCTGGACATGCGGCCGAGGTCGACGTGCCGCCGACTCACCAAGGCAATTCCAGCTCGAGACATGGCAGAAGCGTGGCATGCGTGTCTCGCGGCAGTCCACCTTTATCCACAGTTCGGACAACCTTGTCCCGTACCGCGAGACGATGTGGTGTCGATCACACGGGGTTCACGTTCCGGAGGGGCTCACGCCGCCGCGCCCGGCCAGGGGCCCGGGGTCGGAATGTCCGCTTCCTCCTCCGTCCTGGTGTCGAACAGACGGAAGCCGCGCCGCCGGTAGTTCGCCAGCGCGTGGGGGCCGTCCTTGCTGCAGGTGTGCAGCCACACCCGCCGGGTGGGCTCGCGCTCCGGCCAGCGCTCCGCCAGGTCCCAGGCGCGGGCGGTGCCGTACGACAGCAGGTGCCCGCCGATGCGCCGGCCGCGGAAGGCGGCGATCAGGCCGAAGTAGCTGATCTCCACGTTCCCCTCGGGCTGCGGGTCCAGTTCGAGGTACCCGGCCGGGGTGCCGCGATCGTACGCCACCCACGTCTCCACGGCGGGCCGCTCCAGGAACTCCCGCCACCGCGCGTACGTCCAGCCCAGCCGGTCCGTCCAGGTGACGTCCGCGCCGACGGCGGTGTAGAGGAAGCGGCTGAACTCCGGGCTGGGGACCTCCGCCCGGGCGATCCGGATGCCGGACTCGGCGTCCGGAGTGTGGGCGGGGGAGAGGTCGGAGGGGGAGGTCTGCTCCAGCGACCAGGTGGTGACGGTGACGGTGCTGCTCATACCGGGCAGTGAAACACGCCGGCTTCGGCTGCCGGGGCCCG
Source organism: Streptomyces sp. DH37 (assembly GCF_029813835.1). GTDB lineage: Bacteria > Actinomycetota > Actinomycetes > Streptomycetales > Streptomycetaceae > Streptomyces. Next base: position 84,734 of record NZ_JARVKV010000011.1, on the reverse strand, counting down.
GCCCCGGGGCGCGGGCGGCGGGGCGGGCCGCGTACCACAATGCCCCCATGCCCCCGACCAGCAGCCGTCCGAACGGCGCCCCCGAACCCGTCCCCCCGTCCGCCGCCCCCGTCGCCGTCCTGGGGGAGTGCGTCGCCGACGCCTTCACCGTCCCGCCGCAGGGCCGCGCGCCCGGCGCCCCCGGGCCGTCCACCCCCGCGATCGGCCTGGAGGTCCTGCCCGGCGGCGGCCCCGCCAACACCGCCGTGGCGCTCGCCCGGCTCGGCACACCCACCCGTTTCCTGGGCAGACTGTCGACGGACGTCTTCGGCCGGCTCTTCCGCGAGCACCTGGCCGCCTCCGGGGCCGGCCTGGAAGCGGTGGTGGAGGCCTCCGAGCCCAGCACCCTGGCCGTCGCCGACGTCGACGCCGAGGGCCGCGCCGAGTACTCCTTCCACGCCGAGGGCACCGCCGACTGGGCCTGGACGGACGAGGAGCTGGCGACGGCGGCGGCCGGTCCCGCCGCGTGCCTGCACACCGGATCACTGGCACTGGTCAGGCCGCCCGGCGGCGAGGCGGTGGAACGGCTGCTGGAACGGGTGCGGCGGCGGGCCACCGTCTCGATCGACCCCAACGTCCGGCCGCTCCTGGTGGATCCGGCCGTCTACCGCGAGCGGCTGCCGCGCTGGTGCGCGGCGGCCGACCTCCTGCGCCTGTCCGGCGACGACCTCGGCCACCTCCTGCCCGGCGCCGGCGTGGAGGAGGCCGCCGACACCCTCCACGGCCACGGCGTCCCCCTGGTCGTCGTCACCCTCGGCCCCGAGGGCGCCTACGCCTCGATGGAGCGCGCGGGCGGCGCGGGGCGGCTGCGGCTGCGGGTGCCCGCCCCGCCCACCACCGTGGTGGACACCGTCGGCGCCGGCGACGCGTTCACGGCCGGTTTCCTGCACTCCCTCCACACCGGCGGCGCCCTCGGCGGGCGGCTGGACTCGCTGACCGCCGAAGCCCTGGAGGAAGCCCTGGCCACCGGCGCCGCCGTCGCCGCCGCCACCTGCGCGGTGCGGGGCGCCGACCCGCCGTGGGCGCACCGGACGGGGCGGCCCGCGCACGGATGAGCGCCCGCCGGCGGGCGCCGGGACCTTCGGCCCGCGTCCCGCCCGGGAACGGGACCTTCGGCCGCCGGGCGGGGCCCCTTCGGCGACTGCGCCCGGCGGCCCCGGCGGCGTGCAATGGGATCACCGAGGCCCCCGACCAGAGGTGATCCCCATGGCAGAAGCCACCGCACGTCCCGCCGCACCGGCGGATGCCGAGACGACCGTCGACACCCTGGTCGCACACGCCGTCAAGTCCCTCGAGGAGTACGCGTCGTTCACCCAGGAGCAGGTCGACCACATCGTGCGGAAGGCCTCCCTGGCCGCCCTGGCCGAGCACTGCGAACTGGCCGAGCTGGCCGTCGCCGAGACCGGCCGGGGCGTGTTCGAGGACAAGGCGATGAAGAACCTCTTCGCCTGCGAGCACGTCACCCACTCGATGGACGGACTGCGGACCGTCGGCGTCGTGCGCCGCGACGAGCTGAACGGGATCACCGAGATCGCCGAGCCCGTCGGCGTCGTCTGCGCCATGACCCCGGTGACCAACCCCACCTCCACCACGATCTTCAAGGCGCTGATCGCGCTCAAGACCCGCAACCCGATCGTCTTCGCCTTCCACCCCTCGGCCCAGCGGTGCAGCGCCGAGGCGGCCCGGATCGTGCGCGACGCGGCCGTGGCGGCGGGCGCCCCCGAGCACTGCGTGCAGTGGATCGAGGAGCCGTCGATGGAGGCCACCCGGCGCCTGATGAACCACGAGGACGTCTCCACCATCCTGGCCACCGGCGGCAACGCCATGGTCCGGGCCGCCTACTCCTGCGGCAAGCCGGCCCTCGGCGTCGGCGCGGGCAACGTCCCCGCCTACGTCCACCGCACCGCCGACGTCGCCCGCGCCGTGCACGACATCGTCCTGTCCAAGGCCTTCGACAACGGCATGATCTGCGCCTCCGAGCAGGCCGCGATCCTGGACGCCGGGGTCTACGAGCGGGCCGTGGCCGAGTTCCGCGGGCTCCACGCCCACCTGGCCACCCCCGAGGAGAAGGAGAAGCTGGAGCGGTTCCTCTTCGGCGCCACCGCCCGGGGGGCCAACTGCGCCGAGGCGAGGCTCAACGCCGACGCCGTCGGCCGCCCGCCCCACTGGATCGCCGAACAGGCGGGCTTCACCGTGCCCGAGGACACCTCCGTGATCCTCGCCGAGATCGGCGCCGTCGGCCCCGCCGAGCCGCTCAGCCGCGAGAAGCTCTCCCCGGTGCTGGCCCTGCTGCGCGCGGAGAGCACCGAGCACGGCATCGAACTGGCCGCGCGGATGGTCGAGTTCGACGGGCTGGGCCACAGCGCGGTGATCCACACCGACGACGAGGCGCTGACCGAGGAGTTCGGCCGCCGCGTCAAGGCCGTGCGCATCATCGCCAACGCGCCCTCCAGCCTCGGCGGCATCGGCGACGTCTACAACTCCTTCCCGCCCTCGATGACCCTGGGCTGCGGCTCCTACGGCCGCAACTCCGTCTCCGGCAACGTCACCGCCGTCGACCTGCTCAACATCAAGCGCGTGGGGCGCCGCAACACCAACATGCAGTGGTTCAAGGTCCCGCCGAAGATCTACTTCGAGCGCCACTCCCTGCGCCACCTCGGCGACATGCGCGGCATGCGGCGCGTCACCGTCGTCACCGACCGGAACATGGACCGGCTGGGCTACCTCACCCGCGTCAAGGACATCCTGCGCTCCCGCCGGGACCCGGTGCACCTGCAGATCATCGACGACGTCGAGCCCAACCCGGAGCTGGCCACCGTCGAGCGCGGCGCCGAGCGGATGCGCGAGTTCGAGCCCGACACCATCGTCGCCCTCGGCGGCGGCTCGCCCATCGACGCCGCGAAGGTGATGTGGCTGATGTACGAGCACCCCGAGATCGCCTTCGCCGACACCAAGGAGAAGTTCTCCGACATCCGCAAGCGCGCCTTCACCTTCCCGCCGCTGGGGGAGAGGGCGAAGCTGATCGCGGTCCCGACCACCTCCGGCACCGGCGCCGAGGTCACCCCCTTCGCCGTCATCTCCGACCCGGCCGCCGCCCGCAAGTACCCGCTGGCCGACTACGCCCTCACCCCCGACGTCGCCATCGTCGACCCGGTGCTGACCGCGTCCCTGCCGCCCGCCGTCACCGCCGACTCCGGCTTCGACGCCCTCACCCACGCCACCGAGGCGTACGTCTCGGTCTACGCCAACGACTACACCGACGGGCTGTGCCTCCAGGCCATCCGCCTGATCTTCGAGAACCTGGAGCGCTGCGTCACCCACGGCCCCGAGGACCCCCGGGCCCGCGAGCGGATGCACAACGCCTCCACCATCGCCGGCATGGCCTTCGCCAACGCCTTCCTCGGCCTGGTGCACGCCATGTCCCACACCCTCGGCAACACCTTCCACCTCACCCACGGCCGGACCAACGCGCTGCTGCTGCCGCACGTCATCCGCCACAACGGCCGCGTCCCGACCAAGCTCACCGGCTGGCCGAAGTACGAGACCTACCGGGCCCACGAGCGCTTCCAGGAGATCGCCAAGACGCTCGGCCTGCCGGCCGCCACCCCCGAGGAGGGCGTGGAGTCCTACGCGCGGGCCGTGGAGGACCTGCGGGCCCTCTGCGGCATCCCGGCCTCCTTCCAGGAGGCGGGCGTGGACGAGAGGGCCTTCGTCGCGGCCCTGCCCCGGCAGGCCCGCAACGCCTACGCCGACCAGTGCGCCCCCGCCAACCCCCGGATGCCGATGCTCGACGAGATGCAGGCGCTGATGCGCCAGGCCTACTACGGCCGCACCCCGGCCGCCTGACCGCCCCCTCGGGAACCCCAGGAGACCAGCCATGACGACCATCCCGCAGCCGCAGTCCCCGTACCGCCGCGGCGCCGCCGCACCCGGCCGCCCCGCCGAGCAGGACGCCTGGAAGGGCTTCCGCGGCGGGCTGTGGCGGGACGCCGTCGACGTCCGCGACTTCGTCCAGCGGAACTACACCCCCTACGAGGGCGACGGCTCCTTCCTCGCCGGGCCCACCCACCGCACCACCGCCGTGTGGAACAAGCTGCTGGCGATGCTCCCCCGCGAGCGCGAGCGCGGCGTGTACGACGTGGACACCGCCACCCCCTCCGCCATCACCGCCTTCGGCCCCGGCTACGTCGACGAGGACCTCGACCTGATCGTCGGCCTCCAGACCGACGCCCCGCTCAAGCGGGCGATCATGCCGACCGGCGGCTGGCGGATGGTCGAGGCGGCCCTGAAGGCGTACGGCCACGAGCCCGACCCGGAGGTGAGGAAGATCTTCACCTCCTACCGCAAGACCCACAACGACGGCGTCTTCGACGCCTACACCCCCGAGATCCGCGCCTGCCGCTCGGCCGGCATCATCACCGGCCTGCCCGACGCCTACGGCCGCGGCCGCATCATCGGCGACTACCGCCGCGTCGCCCTGTACGGCGTGGACCGGCTGATCGCCGGCAAGCAGGCCGACCGGGCGCTGCTGGACGGCCGCTGGCCCACCGAGGACGTCATCCGCGACCGCGAGGAGAACGCCGAGCAGATCCGGGCGCTGCGCGAGCTGAAGGAGATGGCGGCCTCCTACGGGTACGACGTCTCCCGCCCGGCCGCCACCGGCCGCGAGGCCGTCCAGTGGCTGTACTTCGCCTACCTGGCCGCCGTGAAGGAGCAGAACGGCGCGGCCATGTCCATCGGCCGCATCGACGCCTTCCTCGACGTCTACCTCCAGCGCGACATCGAGCGCGGGCTGCTGACCGAGAGCGGGGCCCAGGAGCTGGTCGACGACTTCGTGGTCAAGCTCCGCATCGTGCGCTTCCTGCGCACCCCCGAGTACAACCAGCTCTACTCCGGCGACCCCACCTGGGTCACCTGGTCGCTGGCCGGGATGGGCGAGGACGGCCGCCCGCTGGTCACCCGCACCGCCTTCCGCGCCCTGCAGGCCCTGTACAACCTCGGCCCCGCGCCGGAGCCCAACCTGACGGTCCTCTGGTCGCGGGCGCTGCCGAAGGGCTTCAAGGAGTTCGCGGCGCGCGTCGCGGTCGACACCAGCGCCCTGCAGTTCGAGTCCGACGAGCTGACGCGCCCCAAGTACGGCGACGACACCGCCATCGCCTGCTGCGTCTCGGCGATGGCCACGGGGAAGCAGATGCAGTTCTTCGGAGCCCGCGTCAACATCGCCAAGGCCCTGCTCTACGCCATCAACGGCGGCCGCGACGAGATGACCGGCGAGCGGGTCGTCGCGGGCTTCCGGCCGGTCGAGGGCGAGTACCTGGACTACGCCACCGTCGCCGGGCGCTACGACGCGATGCTGGAGTGGCTGGCCAGGACGTACGTCCACGCCCTCAACGTCATCCACTACATGCACGACCGCTACGCGTACGAGCGGCTGGAGATGGCCCTGCACGACCGCGAGGTGCTGCGGACCATGGCCTGCGGCATCGCCGGGCTGTCGGTGGCCGCCGACTCGCTCTCGGCGATCAAGCACGCGCGGGTGCGGGTGATCCGCGACGCCACCGGGCTGGCCGTCGACTACGAGATCGAGGGCGACTACCCGGCGTACGGCAACAACGACGACCGCGCCGACGAGATCGCCCGCGGCCTGGTCCACGGCTTCATGGAGAAGGTGCGCCGCCACCCCACCTACCGGGGCGCGGTCCACACCCAGTCGGTGCTGACCATCACCTCCAACGTCGTCTACGGGAAGAAGACCGGCAACACCCCCGACGGCCGCCGCGCCGGCGCCCCCTTCGCCCCCGGCGCCAACCCGATGAACGGCCGGGACCGCCACGGCTACGTCGCCTCGGCCCTGTCGGTGGCCAAGCTGGACTACGACGACGCCGAGGACGGCATCTCGCTGACCAACACCATCACCCCCGACGCCCTGGGCCGCACCCCGGCCGAGCGCGCCGGGAACCTCGCCGGGGTGCTGGACGGCTACACCGCCGCCGGGGGCTTCCACATGAACGTCAACGTCCTGGACCGGGGGACGCTGGCGGACGCCATGGAGCACCCGGAGAAGTACCCGCAGCTCACCGTCCGCGTCAGCGGCTACGCGGTGAACTTCGTCAAGCTCACCCGCGAGCAGCAGCTCGACGTCATCGCCCGCACCTTCCACGGAGCCCTGTGATGACCGCGCCCGCCGGCACGGGACCGATCCGGGCGACCGCGCCGGCGGGGGCCGCCACCCCCGCCGGGGCGGCCACCCGCCGCCCGGTCACCGGATCGGTGCACTCCTGGGACCTGTCCACCGGCGTGGACGGCCCCGGCACCCGCTTCACCGCCTTCCTCGCCGGCTGCCCGCTGGCCTGCCTGTACTGCCACAATCCCGACACCTGGCGGCTGCGCCACGGCAGGCGCACCACCGCCGACGAGCTGGTGGCCGAGGCCGCGAAGTACACGGCGTTCATCCGGGCCGCGGGCGGCGGCGCCACCCTCAGCGGCGGCGAGCCGCTGCTCCAGCCGGTCTTCGCCGGGGAGCTGCTGCACCGCTTCAAGCACGAGCTGGGCCTGCACACCGCCCTGGACACCTCCGGCTTCCTCGGCGCCCGCGCCTCCGACGCCCTGCTGGCCGACACCGACCTGGTGCTGCTGGACGTCAAGGCCTGGGACCCGGAGCTGTACCGGAAGGTCACCGGCGGCCGGGGCGAACTCGCCCCCACCGTGGACTTCGCCCGCCGCCTGGCGCTGCTGGGCAACGAGGTGTGGGTGCGGTTCGTGCTGGTCCCCGGGCTGACGGACGGACCCGACGACATCGAGGGCGTCGCCGCCTTCACGGCCTCCCTCGGCAACGTCACCCGCGTCGACGTCCTGCCCTTCCACACGCTGGGGGCCGCCAAGTGGGAGGCCGTCGGCCGTGCCTTCCCCCTGGCCGGCACCCCGGTCCCCACCCCCGGGCAGGTGGCGCGGGCCCGCGAGGTCTTCGCCGCGCACGGCCTCCACGCCGTGTGAGCCACCGCACCGGTGTGCGAACCGCGCGGTTCCGGGGGAAACCGGCAGGCCACGGTGTGAGTCGCGATCGCCGGGCCGGATACGTTAAGGGCGTGCAACCGGCCCCCTCTCCCCCGAAGCCGTCCTCGAACCCGCTGCGCAGGGTACGCGCCCTGTACCGCAACGTCCCCAAGCGGAAGCTCGCGTGGCTGCTGCTGAAGGACACCGTCAACTCCTGCATGGAGTACCGAGTCCTGGGGCTGGCCGCCGAGGCGGCCTTCTTCACCCTGCTGTCGCTGCCGCCGCTGCTCCTGGGCCTGATCGGGCTGCTCGGCTACCTCGACGCCTGGATCGGCACCGACACCATCGACAGCGTCCGCGCCAACATCCTCAACGCGTCCGCCGCCGTCCTCTCCGACCGGGGCGTCAGCCAGATCGCGGAACCGCTGATCGACGACGTGATCGAGGGCGGGCGGCCCGACGTCATCTCCTTCGGCTTCGCCCTGGCCCTGTGGTCCGGATCGCGCGCGGTGAACGTCTTCATCGACACCATCACCGTCATGTACGGCCTCGACGGCCACCGCGGCATCGTCGCGACCCGGCTGCTGGCCTTCGGGCTGTACCTGGTCGCGCTGCCGCTGGGCGCGGTCGCCCTGCCGCTGATGATCGTCGGGCCGGACGCGGTGGTCGGCTGGGTGCCGCAGCTGGAGCCGCTGGTCGCGGTCTTCTACTGGCCCGTGGTGGTGGTGGTCTCCGTCGTCTTCCTCACCACGCTCTACCACGTCTCCGTGCCCGTCCGCTCGCCCTGGGCGGAGGACATCCCCGGCGCGCTGGTCGCCCTGCTGATGTGGATCCTGGGCAGCGTCCTGCTGCGCGTCTACCTCGTCCGCACGGTGGAGGGGCCGTCGCTGTACGGGTCGCTGGCCGCGCCCGTGGCGGTGCTGCTGTGGATCGGGATATCGGCCTTCGCCGTCCTGGTCGGCGCGGCCGTCAACGCCGCCATCGACCACGTGTGGCCCTCGGTCACCACGGCCGCCGCCCGCCGCGCCAGCGAGCGGGCCCGCGAGCAGGCCGCGGCCGAGGTCGTCGCCGCGGCCGCCGCCCGGCGCGCGATGCGGGAGGCGGAGGGCGGCGCCGACGGGGACGGGGAGAGGGGAGAGCCGCCCGCGGAGTTCCCCGAGCGCTGGACGAAGTTCCTGCCGCCGACCGACATACGCTCCCGGCTGCGCTCCCGCCGCCGCGGCTGACGGCCGGTCCGCCGGCCGGCGGACCGGCGGGGACGGGCCCGGGGCGCCGTGCGGCGTCCCGGGCCCGTGCGCCGGCGGTCGTCGTCAGGCCGGGTCACCCCCTCTTGTGCGCGCGGCTGCCCTTGCCGCCCTTCCTGCCGACGGCCAGGAGCGCCAGCCCGAGGAGGAAGACGATGCCTCCGGTGATCACGTTGGTGAGGATCGTCCTGGCGGTGTCCACGTTGCCGGCCGTCAGCCAGGGCGAGATGACCGTCCAGGCGCCGATCGCGCAGACGGCCATGCTCAGGCCGTAGGCCCGCTCGAAGGCCACGGCGAGCGCCAGCCCGATCACGGCGAGCGCGATGCCGGTGACGAAGTTGTTGACGGTCAGCGAGTTGAACTGGCTGAACCCCACGATCCATGGAGACGCCAGCAGGAAGACGCCGGCCAGCACGGTCAGCGCCTCCATCCCCTGCGCCGTGGGCGAGGCCGCCGCCTCCGCGTAGCGTGCACGCATCCCGATCAGGTCAGGGTGTTCCTCGATGCGCGACGTGGGTGTGGCCATGGGAGCCACCTCCTCTGAGACTTTCACCCTTATGCCCTATTTTCCACCACATGAGGCTGTGTGTCTTCCCGGGGAGCGCCCGTGTTCACCGGATCCGTGCGGTCCCCCCGGGCGCGGGAGGGGGCCGGAAAAACCGGTGGCGCGCGAGCCCGCCGCCGCCCTAGGCTCGGCGGCGCGAGGGGACCGGGGACACGGTTCCCGAAGAAGCCGTCGACGACCGGGGAACGAGGAGGTGGGGTTCATGGCCGCCGTCACCGCCGCCGCGGGCACCGCCCGCGGCAACGAGCCCGTCCGTTCCACTTCCGCGGTCTCCGGCTGACCACGTCCGGCTCCTCTCTCAGGCGTCTCACGCCTCTCACGCGCCGCCGTGCCGGGACCGCCCTCCCCGAAGGGTCATCCGCGTTGAGTCCTCTCGACCTCTCCGCACACCCGCTCGCCCGCTACGGCTGGAACGAGCACACCGCCGAGGCCTTCGCCCCGTACGGGCGCCAGGGCATGGTCCCCGCCCGCGTGGTCCGTGTGGACCGCGGGCGGTGCGACGCCGCCACCGCCGACGGCCCCGTACGGGCCGGCACCGCGCCCGTCACCTCCCCGGATCCGATGCTCACCGTCTGCACCGGCGACTGGGCCGCCCTCGAACCCGGCGGGCAGGAGGCGCCGTGGACGGCCCGCGCCCTGCTGCCCCGCCGCACCGCCTTCGTGCGGTCCACCTCCTCCACCCGCTCCGAGGGGCAGGTGCTGGCCGCCAACGTCGACCACGTCGTCATCACCGTCTCGCTGGCCGTCCCGCTCGACCCGGGACGGCTGGAGCGGTTCCTCGCGCTGGCCTGGGAGAGCGGCGCCCAGCCGCTGGTCGCCCTCACCAAGACCGACCTGGCCCCGGACGCCGCCCACGCCGCCGCGGACGCCGAGGCCGTCGCGCCGGGCGTGACGGTGCTGTCCGTCAGCGCCGTCACCGGGGAGGGGCTGGACGTGCTCGCCGCCGCGCTCGCCGGCGGCACCGCCGTGGTGCTCGGGCAGTCCGGGGCGGGCAAGTCCACCCTGGTCAACGCACTGGTCGGGGAGGAGGTGCTGGACGTGCGGGAGACACGTGCCCGTGACGGCAAGGGCCGGCACACCACGGTCACCCGCGAGCTGTTCGCGCTGTCCGGCGGCGGGGTGGTCATCGACACCCCGGGGCTGCGCGGCGTCGGGCTGTGGGACGCCGAGGAGGGCGTCGGCCGGGCCTTCGCGGACGTGGAGGAACTGGCGCGCGCCTGCCGCTTCCACGACTGCGCGCACACCACCGAGCCGGGCTGCGCCGTCCTCGCCGCCGTCGGCGAGGGTGTCCTGCCCGAGCGGCGCCTGGACAGCTACCGCAAGCTGCTGCGCGAGAACCAGTACCTCGCGGCCCGCACCGACGCCCGGCTGCGGGCGGAGCTGCGGCGCGACTGGAAGCAGAAGCAGGCGCTGGGCCGCCACATGATGGAGCGCAAGCGCGGCCCGCGCCGCTGACCCGCGCGACGCGGGCACGGGGGCGGCGGAAGCCGGTTGCTACCGTCGCCCCCATGCCCACCCGGAACGACGTCCCCGCCCAGCCGTTCGGCCCCCGGCAGTTCCAGCTCGTCCTGCTGCGCCGGATGGCCGACTTCCAGCCGGAGCTGGTGCTCGACGCGCTGCGCGAACTGGGCGCCGACCGGGCCGAGATGCGCGAGGCCAACCGCCGCTGGCAGGCCTGGAGCCGGGCGGGCGGCTCCCCGCGCGCCCGCGGCGCGGCGGCCCGCTACCGCTCGGTGCTCGGCGAACCCGAGACCGACCTGCCGCGCCGCGTCGGCGACCTGGACTGCCGGGCGCTGCGCTGGCCGGTGCCCCTCTGGCCGGATCTGCGCCTGGAGGTGCTGACCGCGCCGGGCGGCGCGGTGTGGAACGAGTGGCTGGTGCGCGCCCCGGGAGCGCCCGGCCCCGAGCCGCGCACGGTGGAGGACCTGCTGCCGTGGACGTGCACGGTCGAGGAGGTCGCCCGCGCCTTCGCGCCCGCCCGCCCGATGGAGGGCTCGGCGCCCACCCGGTGGCGGCTGGCCTTCACCGCCCCTGACCGCGCGGGCGGACGGCACGAGGTGATCGCGGAGTTCACCTGGGGGCTGCTCCAGCGGCTCCCGGAGCGCTGACGCCCTTCCCGGCGTCTCCTGCCCGCGCCTGCGCCTCCGTCTCCGCCCCTGCCGGGCGGTCCATCGTCCGCCAGACGGGGAGGACCAGCGGACTCAGCGTCGCCACGAGGTAGAGACCTCCCGCGGCCAGCAGCGCGGGCGCGAGCCCGACGCCCTCCACCGCGAGCCCGGCCGCCGCTCCGCCCAGCGGCGTCACCGCCAGCACCCCGGCCGTCGTCACGCCCAGCACCCGGCTGCGCAGCGCGCCGGGCACGGTCTCGAACAGCACCGTGGACAGGATCGGGTTGAGCGCCCCCGCCGCCAGCCCGGAGAGGGCCATCACCACCGCCAGGGCGGCGAAGCCGTCGGTGAACGCGGCCGTGGCGAAGCGGGGCAGCCCGGCCAGCAGGAAGCAGACGGCGAACACCGGCCGGCGCGGCAGCCGGTGCCCGAACGCGCCGTACAGCAGCGCCCCGGCCAGCGCGCCGCCGCCCATCAGGGACACCAGCAGACCCAGCTCCCGGGCCCCGCCCGGACCCTGCTGTGCGTGCGCCGGCAGCAGGACCGCGTTCCACGCCTGGTCCAGGCCGTTGGTGACCATCACCATCAGGGTGATGCCCAGGACCAGCGGTGTGCGCAGCACGTAGGAGCAGCCCTCGCGCAGCTCGGCGAGGTACGCCTGCCGGGAGTGCGGCGGGCCGGACGGGGCCGCGCGGCGCGGGGCGGCGGCCGGCAGGGCGCGCAGCCCGGCGGCCACCAGCAGCGCGGAGACGGCGAAGGTGGCGGCGTCCAGCAGCAGCGCCGTCTCCGCGCCCAGCAGCGCGATGAGCACCCCGCCCGCCGCGGCGCCCAGCATCCGGGCGCCGCGCGTGGCCCCGTCGTGGAGGCTCGCGGCCCTGGGCAGCGTCGTCCCGGCGCGCTCCGCCAGATCGGGCAGGAGGACCCCGCGCGCGGTCTCGCCGGGGGCGTGGAACAGCCCGCTGAGCGCCATCAGGACGCACAGGTGCCAGAAGCGCAGCGCCCCGGTGTGGTGCAGCAGCGGCACGGCGCCGACGGCGGCGGCGCAGACGGCGTCGGAGACGACGCTGGCGCGCCGCCGCCCCAGCCGGTCGATCACGGGCCCGGCGGCGACGGCCGAGACGACCACCGGCAGCGTGGCGCAGAACGCGACCAGCCCGGCGCGGGCGGCGCTGCCGGTGGTCTGGAGGACGAACCAGGGGACGGCGATGACCGTCAGCGCGTTGCCGGCGACCGAGACGGCGTGGGCGGCCAGCATCAGGGCGAGCGGCCGGCGGTCGGCGGTCATGACGCCGCCGCGCTCCGGCCCGGCAGGGCCGGGCGCCGGGCCGACGCCCGGCGCCGTGACTCCGCGGCGCGGTTCCGGGCGAGGCGGAGACGGGCATCGGGGTGGGGGTCGGGACGGGCATCGGGGTGGAGGTCGGGGTGGAGGTCGGGATGGGGAGGGCGCACGGATGCCTCCGGGGTCGGGTCGGGCCGGGCCGGTCAGTCCTCGGCGCGCGGGAAGGAGTGCAGGTGGACGCGGACGCGTTCGGCGCGCCCGTCGTCCCCGGCCCGCTCCCGGTAGCTCTCGACCAGCGCGTGGAGCCTGTCGTTCAGCTCACTGGCCAGTTCGGGCGTCAGCCGCAGGGTGAAGCTGCTGAGGTCGGCGGCCCGCCGCCACTCCTCGGGCCAGTCGTGCATCGTGCCGAGCCAGGTGCTCAGATCGCGTGAGTGGCGGGTGGCCGTCTCGTGCATGAGCAGGGCCAGCGCGCCCCGCACCTCGGGGTCGGGGTGCCGGTCGAACTCCCCGACGTCGTCCAGCCGCGTGCCCCGCTGCGCGGCCCGCCACCAGCGTTCGCGCGCGGTGCCGCGCCCGGTGTCCTCCTCGACGAAGCCGTGCGCGGCGAGCTGCCGCAGGTGGTAGCTCGTCGCTCCGCTGGACTCGTCGAGCCGGCCGGCCAGGCGGGAGGCCGTGGCGGGGCCGTACTCGTGCAGGGCGTCGAGGATGCGGATGCGCAGGGGGTGGGCGAGCGCGCGCAGGGAGCGCGGATCGAGCGAACGGATGGGGGACCTGGCGTCGGCGTCCGTCATACGACGACGGTAAGGGTGCAAAGGAAATTTTGCAACGCTTCCTTTGCATGGCATTCCCCGTGCCCGGCGCAGAGGCCCAGCGCCGCGTCCGATTTCCGCCAGTGGGAGCCCGCCGCGCGGCGCACACTGGATCGCGTGATGGACGACGAGACCAGGTACGAGGCGGTCCGCAGCCGCGACGGGCGGTTCGACGGCGTGTTCTTCACCGGTGTGCTCACCACCGGGATCTACTGCCGTCCCAGCTGCCCGGCCGTCACTCCCAAGCGGTGCAACGTGCGGTTCTTCCCCTCGGCCGCCGCCGCCCAGCGGGCGGGGCTGCGGGCCTGCCGCCGCTGCCGCCCCGACGCCGTGCCGGGGTCGGCCGAGTGGAACGTGCGGGCCGACCTCACCGGCCGCGCGATGCGGATGATCGCCGACGGGGTCGTGGACCGCGAGGGCGTCGAGGGGCTCGCCCGGCGGCTGGGCTACAGCGTCCGCCAGGTGCGCCGCCAGCTCACCGCCGAACTCGGCGCCGGGCCCGTCGCCCTGGCCCGCGCGCAGCGGGCCCACACCGCCCGGGTGCTGCTCCAGACGACGGCGCTGCCGGTCACCGAGATCGCCTTCGCCTCCGGCTTCGCCAGCGTGCGGCAGTTCAACGACACGATCCGCGAGGCCCACGCCTGCACCCCGCGCGAACTGCGCGCCCGCAGCCGCGCCGGGTCCGCCGGGGACCCGGCCGAGGGCGGGGGAGTGGCGCTGCGGCTGGCCTACCGGGGCCCGTACGACGCCGCCGGGATCCTGGACTTCTTCGAGCGGCGGGCCGTCCCCGGCGTCGAGGAGGTCACCGGGGCGCCGGGGGCCCGCACCTACCGGCGCACCCTCGCCCTGCCGTACGGCCACGGCGTCGCGGAGGTCCGGGAGAGGGCGGACGGGACGGGCGGGACGGGCGGGACGGACGGGACGGGCGGCGGCTGGCTGCCGTGCCGGCTGCACCTGGCCGACCTGCGGGACCTGACCACCGCCGTGCAGCGGGTGCGGCGGCTGTTCGACCTGGACGCCGACCCGTACGCCGTCGAGGACCGCCTGGGCGCCGACCCGCTGCTCGGCCCCCTGGTCCGGAGGCGGCCGGGACTGCGCTCGCCGGGCGCGGCCGACCCGCACGAGCTGGCGGTGCGCGCCGTGCTCGGCCAGCAGGTCACCGTGGGCGCGGCCCGTACGCCGGCGGGCGCGCTGGTGGCGGCGTACGGCAAGCCGCTGCCCGCCCCCGACGGCGCCCTCACCCACCTCTTCCCCGACCCCGGCAGCCTCGCCGAGGCGCCCCTGACCGAGCTGCCGATGCCCGACTCCCGCCGCCGGGCGGTCCGCGCCGTCGCCGCCGCCCTCGCCGACGGCGCCCTCGTCCTCGACCCCGGCGCCGACCGCGACGAGGCCGAGCGGGCGCTGCTCGCGCTGCGCGGCATCGGGCCCTGGACGGCCGGCTACGTCCGGATGCGCGCGCTGGGCGACCCCGACGTCTTCCTGCCCGGCGACGCGGGCGTACGGCACGGGCTGGAGCGGATCGGGGCCGCCGCGCGGGACGCCGAGGGCTGGCGGCCCTGGCGCTCCTACGCCCTGCACCACCTGTGGAACGCCCCCCTCGCCCCGGCCGGACCCGAGACCCCGGAGGACCGATGAGCACCTTCTACACCACCCACCCCAGTCCGCTGGGCGAGCTGCTGATCGCGGGCCCCGAGCCCGGTGTGACGGCCTCGGTCACCGTGCCCGGGCAGAAGGGCGGCGCCCGCGTACTGCCCGGCTGGCGGCGCGACGACGCCGCCTTCACCGGCGTCGTGCGGCAGTTGGACGCCTACTTCGCCGGAGAGCTGAAGGAGTTCGACCTCACCCCGGCCGCCGGGGGATCGGAGTTCCGCGAGCGGGTCTGGGCCGCCCTGGAGCGGATCCCCTACGGAGCCACCGTCAGCTACGGCGAACTGGCCGCCATGGCGGGGCTGGAACCGCGGTCGGTGCGGGCCGTCGGGGGCGCGGTCGGCGCCAACCCGCTGATGGTGGTGCGCCCCTGCCACCGCGTCATCGGCGCGAGCGGAACGCTGACGGGGTACGCGGGCGGCCTGGAGCGCAAGAAGCTGCTCCTCTCCCTCGAAGGGGCGCTGTGAACCGCTGACCGGCGGGGCCGGTCTCCGGGCCCCGCCCCGGACCGCCGGGGCGGGGCCGCACGGCCCCAACACGCCCTGTCCGGGCGGTACGTGCGGGGTGGCCCGCCCGCGCGGGGCGTGGACAATCGGGGACATGAGCCAACGAGGTGAGCGCGCGGACGGGCCCGACTGGTGGAGCCGGCTCTACGACGGCGACACGCCGGACACCGGCGGGGCGCCGGCACGGGACAGCGTCGACGAGCGGTTCGCCTCCGCCGCCCGCACGGTCGGCCGGGGCCGCCCGCAGGCGACACCGCGGGCAGCATCGGAGGAGACAGCGCAGGCGACACCGCGGGCAGCATCGCAGACGACACAGCAGGCACCGCCGCCGCGGTCCCCCGTCCCCGGCTTCGCCGACGGCGCCCCGCCCGCGGGCGGCTCCGAACCGGCCGCCCTGCCCGCGGCCGACCCCGGCGAACTGCCCGCCCTGGCACCCGACACCGCGCTCGACGGGGCGCGCCACGGCTGCTTCACCCTGCGCGCCGCCTCCACCCGCGGTGACACCGCCCGCCACCGGGGCGAGCCGCGCCGCGAGACCCTGCTCACCGCCCGGTTCGGCGGCGGCGACGACGCGCTGGTGATGGTCGCCGTCGCCCGCGGCGCCCGTACGGCCCCCGGGGCGCACCGGGCCGCGCGGGAGGTCTGCCACCGGCTGGGCGAACTCGTCGGCCGCAGCCACGCGCGGCTGGTGGAGGACATCCGCGGGGCCCGCCGCGGAGCCCTGAAGTCCGGTCTGCACCGGCTGACCGGCCGCGCCTACGGCGGGCTGCGCGCCGACACGGCGGAACCGGACCCGGAGGCGGACGAGCGCGCCGCCGGCGTGCGCTGCCTGCTGGTGCCCGTCGACCCCCGGTGCCGCACACGGGTGTTCTTCGGGACGGGCGGCGGCGGGCTGTTCCGGCTGCGGGACGGGGTCTGGCAGGACCTCGAGCCCGCCGCCGCACCGGAGCCGGAAGCGGATCCCAGGCCGGGTCCCGGGTCGGGGCGGGAGGCCGGGCCGCCGCCGGGGCCGCCGTTCCGCTTCCGGGCGTCCGTCGCCCGTCCCGGGGACACCCTGCTGATGTGCGGACCGGGACTGGCCGGGCCGATGCGGGGCGGGGGCGGCCTCGCCGCCCGGCTGGCCGAGCGCTGGTCCGCCCCCGAGCCCCCCGGGCTGGCCGACTTCCTGACCGGCGTACGGCCGCCGGCCGAGGGGTGCGCGGAAGACCGTACGGCCGCCGCGGTCTGGGAACACTGACCGCGGCGGCCGTACGCGAGGGGCTGGGAGGATCAGCCGAACTGCTTCTCTATGGCGGCGAGTTTGGCCTCCAGCGAGTCCAGCCGGGGGCTGGTCAGGCTCTCGTCCGAACCGAACGGGTCCGCCGGGCGGGGAGGATCGACCTTGCGCAGCCCGTCCGCGCCCCGCCCGCCGCCCGCGGCGTCGTCCGAGGCGGCCTGGAGCGCGGCGCGCGGCCGTGCGGGCTGCGGGGTGCCCGCGCTGACCTCCAGCTCCACCTGCTGGCCGTCGGCGCCGCCGCGGCCCAGCCGGCTGATCGCCCGCAGCCGGGCCCGCTCCAGCTTGCGCTGCTCGCGCTTGCGGGCGTGCTCCTCCTCCTTGCGGCGGCGGTCCTCGCGGACCTCGTCGACCGCCTCGTCCAGCGTCCGCACGCCCTCCAGCAGCATCAGCGACCAGGCGGCGTAGGTCTCGCGCGGCGCGCGCAGCCAGCGCACGACCCGGATCTGCGGCAGCGGACGCGGCACCAGTCCCTGCTCGCGCAGGGCGGCGCGCCGGGTCTGCTTGAGCGCCCGGTCGAAGAGGATGGCCGCCGCGATCGACATGCCGGCGAAGAACTGCGGGGCGCCCGCGTGCTCGTCGCCGCGCGGGGCGTGCACCCAGTTGAACCACGCCGCGGCGCCCGCGAACAGCCACACCAGCAGCCGGGAGCCGAGGGAGGCGTCACCGTGGCTGGCCTCGCGGACGGCGATGACGGCGGAGAACATGGCCGCGCCGTCCAGACCGAAGGGGACCAGGAACTCCCAGCCGCCCGACAGTCCCAGGTTCTCCCGTCCGAAGCCGACCAGGCCGTGGAAGGAGAGTGCGGCGGCGACGCCGGCGCAGCAGAAGAGCAGGACGTAGGAGGCGATGGCGTAGACCGTCTCCTTGCGGCGGCGGCGCTCCTCCATCCGCTCCCAGGAGTCCGCGTTCTGGTCTTCCTCGGTCCTGTGGCGGCCTTTTCCACGGCCCATCAACACGACCGCGACCAGGGCGCCGACGAGCAGTACGGCACCCGCCAGCACCCAGTTCATCGATATGTCCGTCAATCTCATCCGGGGGTGTCCCTTGCCTGGCGGCATGCCGTGGAACGGCCCCGCCGTGCTCGCGTTGGCTTCGTTGACCCGCAGCATCCTGGCGGAAAAAAGATTGTGTGGCAGGCCCTTTGGGCCCAGAAAACCGCCAACGGTGGCCAGAACGTGCGAACAGGAGTGTAGCGAGCCGTTCTGCTCGTCGATAACCGGTCAGACGATCGAATGTCCCGGAGGGTTCGGCCGGCTCAGGCGCGCGAACCGCTCAGCCGCCTGACCCGGTCGGCGTCGCAGGTGCGCGGGCAGGTGACGCAGGTGTCCTCCGGGCGCAGCGTGTAGAACATGCAGCAGCTCGCCCGGTCCCGGGTGGAGTACGTCTCGCCGTCCGGCCCGGACAGCTCCCGGAAGGCGGCGCCCCGCGGGAACGGGGCGACCGAGCCCGGCAGCAGCAGTTCCGCCTCGGCCATCGCGCGCCGCTCCTCGCCCAGCAGGTGGCCGACGTACCACAGGCCCTCGGTGATCTCGTCCGTCGCCATGCCCCACAGGGCGCGCGGCCCGCGGCGCATGTGCGGCCGGAAACCGTCGAGGACGGGGCCGAGGTGCTCGGCGGCGGCCTCCCGCACGGCCGCGCGCAGCGCCTCCTCGCCCTCCACGACGCGGGCGCCGGGCAGGGCGGCGGCCGGGTCGCCGGGCAGGCAGGAGAACTCCCGGACGCACACCGCCAGCCGGCCCGAGGCGCGGTCGTAGGCGACCGACTCCACCGGGACGCGCGGCACCCGGCGGTGCAGGAACCAGGGGAGGGTCACCAGCAGGCAGGCCGACCAGGCGTAGCGGTGCAGGCCGAAGCTGGCGACCACGTCGGGCCGGGCCCGCTCCCCGTAGTCGCGCCGCACCTGCTCGTCGTCCCAGGCCAGGAAGGCGTCCAGGGCGGCGCCGCCCCCGGCCAGCTCCGCGGCCCGCACCCAGCCGCCGCCGCGCGGCAGGTCGCCCGCGTCCCGCACCTCGGTGATCCGCAGGCTCGGGAAGACCTCGGTCAGCCGTTCGTAGGCGGCGGAGAAGGGCGACGCGGTGGACGCCTCGGGCGCGAGGGCGGGAGCGAGGGTGCACATGGCCATGCGAGTACCACCGAATCGACGGCTATAACAGGTAAGGCTTACCTTAGCTCAATCGATCCGTGCCGTCTCCAGTGCCCGGCCGTACGAGTGGCGCGCGTCACTCCGGGGCGGCGTCCGGGGCGGCAGCGTTCGGGGTGGCGTCCGGGGCGGCGGCCTCCGGGGTGGCGTCCGGGGCCTCCGGCCGGTCCCCGGACGCCGCCAGCCGGTCGGCCAGCCAGCTCGGCACTCCGTCCAGCAGGCGGAACAGCCGCTGCGCCTCGGCCCGCAGCCGCTCCGCCTCCGGCTCCGGCCGGACGTCCGCCAGGGCCACCAGGGCCGGCGCCATGCCCACCAGGTAGCCCAGCTCCTCGCGCAGCCGCAGCGACTCGGCGAAGCCGTGCCGGGCCTCGGCCAGCTCGCCGGCGCGCAGGGCCAGGCCGGCCAGGTGTCGCCAGGTGAAGGAGCACAGCAGCGCGTCGCCCTGCGCGGTCGCCGCCGCGTGCGCCCGGCGGTACGCCGCCCGCGCCGCCTGGGGGTTGTCGCCGAAGTGCTCGGTCATCAGCCCGCGCCGGAAGTCCAGCATCGCCCGCCGGGGGGAGGTGGGCGGCAGCAGCGCCGCGGCCCGCCCCAGCGCGGCACGGGCCTCGTCGGCCCGGTCGCGCACCCCCAGCACCGTCGCGGCATAGGCCAGATGGCCGCGCTCGCAGGCTGCCCCGCCCCGCTCCTCGTCCGTCGACGCCATGGCCTCGGCGGTGCGCAGCGCCTCCTCGGCGCGCTCCCAGCCGTCGGCGGTGAACATGCAGCGCTCCACCAGCAGCGCCGCCCGCCGCAGCGCCGCCCCCGCGTCCTCCCGCGCGACGCGCGACTCCAGCAGCGCCGCCGCGTCCTCCCAGCAGCCGCGAGACCTCAGCCGCCACACCGCGTGGTCGAGCGGATCACCGTCCGCCTGCGCACCCGAGCCCGAACCCTCCAGCCGTACCGAACGTGACATGGCGGTCTCCGCCACAGTGCCTCCCCAAGCGCGCCGTCGAGCCGGATGTGAGCGAATCTCAGCACGAACACCGGGGTCCGGCCAAGGGGTAAGTGTGAACGGTTTCACAATCTTGGTCGGCTCTTGACACGGCCCGGAAACGCCTCCGTCCGCCGTCCCGCGGACGGGCTCCTCCCGCACGCCGCGGCCCGTACGCCGGGGGAGGGAGGCGGCGGGGGACGGGGCCGCTCACCGCTCCCGCGGGTGCTCCCGCTCGTCCCACCAGCGGTCGTCCGGCCCGCGCCGGTCGGCGACGACCGCCGCGACCGGCGGGATCACCATGGCCACCAGGCACATCCCGATGGCCAGCGGGACCGACCACAGGCGCACGAAGGCCCAGGCGCCGACGAAGAGGGCAGGCACCAGGGCAGGCACCAGGGCAGGCACAGGGCCATCAGCGCGAAGTAGCGGTGCCGCCTGCGCGCGTACACCCTTCCAGCGTAGGCCCGGGGTCCGTTCCCGCTCCCCGGGCGGGTCGGCGGGGCGTCAGCTCATGCGCAGGGCCAGGAAGAAGTCCACCTTGTCCTCCAGCCGGGACAGGTCGCGGCCGGTGAGCTGCTCGATGCGGCCCACCCGGTAGCGCAGGGTGTTGACGTGCAGGTGGAGGCGGGACGCGCAGCGCGTCCAGGAGCCGTCGGAGGCGAGGAACGCCTCCAGGGTGGGGATCAGCTCGGCGCGGTGGCGGAGGTCGTACTCGCGCAGCGGGTCCAGCAGCCGGGCGGTGAAGGCGCGGCGCACGTCGTCGGGCACGAAGGGCAGCAGCAGGACGTGCGAGGCCAGCTCCTCGTGCCCCGCCGCGCACACCCGCCCCGGGCGGGCGGCGGCCACGCGCCGCGCGTGGCGGGCCTCCTCCAGGGCGCCGCGCAGGCCCTCGGGGGAGTGGACGGCGGCGCTGACCCCCAGGGTCAGCCGGCCGCCGGGCCCGCCGGGGACGTCCAGGCCGCGCTCCAGCGGGCCCCGCAGGGAGTCGAGCAGGGCGGCGGCGCCGAACGCGCCCGCGGCCCGGGCGGACCCGGCGGCCTCCGCACCCGCCGCCTCCCCGGCGGCCTCTGCCTCTGCCGCCTCTCCGGCGGCCTCTGCTCCTGCCGCCTCTCCGGCGGCCCCTGCCTCTGCCGCCTCCCCGGCGGCCTTCGGAAGCGGTACGAGCGCGACGGCCTCCCCGCCGTCCGGCGCCACCGCGACCCGCCCGTCCGTCCCCTCCCCGCCGCCGGGGCCGGTCAGCGCCTCCTCCAGCAGCGCCCCGGCGGCCCGGGCCCGCTCCTCCTCGGACGGGCCGGCGCCGCCCTCCCAGTCCAGCCGGGCGACGACCGCCTGCCACAGCGGGGCGTCGCCGGCTCCGGGCAGCAGCACGGGGGCCGTGAGGCGCAGCCGGGCGGCGACCTCGGCTGGCGGCGCGCCGGTGCGGACCAGTTCCAGCACCTCCTGGGCCAGGCGCCGCCCCACCGCGCGGGAGGCGTCCCGCCGCTCGCGCTCGACCGCGATCAGCCGGGTGACGCCGTGCAGCAGGTCCAGCCGCTCGGCGGGCCACTCGTCCGCGTCGGCCTCCACGGCCAGCAGCCAGCCCGACAGCGCCGACAGCACCGCCCGCCGGGGATCGGGCGCGTCCGCCCCCTCGGCCCCCTCCGCCCCGCCCGCCCCGGCCGGGGGGCTGCCCACGGGGAACAGCGAGTACACCGTCTCGCCGGCCACCGCGCGGTACGGCCCGTGCCGTCCCGCCCGCACCGCCGCCAGGTGCTCGCCGGCCAGCCGCGCGCGGACGGGGGCCGGCAGCCGGTCCGCGCCGGACCCGGCGACCGGGCGGCCGGTGGGGGAGAGCACCCACGCGCGCAGGTCCAGGTCGGAGCCCAGCAGGTCCAGCACCACGTCCGGGCCGCCCCCGGCGGGGCCGGAGGACATCAGCCGCCGGTGCCGCTCCACCACGGCGGCCAGGTCACCGGCCCGCTCGCCCGAGACCTGCCGCACCACGTGCTCGGTGACGGTGGCGAAGGCGACCTTCTCGTCCACCGAGAACAGCGGCAGCCGGTGCCGTGCGCAGGCCGCCACCAGATCGGCGGGCACCGGGCCCAGCTCCGCCTCGCCCGCCGCCAGCCCGGCGACGCCCGCGGAGGTGAGGATGCGGACGAACGGCTCGGAGTCCTCGGGGCCGTGCCGCCAGGCCAGCCCCGTCAGGACCAGCTCGCCGCCCGACAGGTAGCGGCTCGGGTCGCGCAGGTCGGTGGTCATCACGCCCCGCACCTGCCGGTCGAGCTCCTCCTCGCCGCTCAGGAGCCGCAGTCCCAGGGAGGGGCTGTCCAGCAGCGCGCGCAACCGCATCCTCGTCGTCCGCCGATCTCTCGTACCGCTCGTGTGTGTGGGACGCGGGACACGCCCCGGTCTTCGTTCGAATCTACAAGACCGGTTCATGGGCCAGACAGGTGCTTCATGCCATCGGTGACTGCACCGGCCGGGCGACGGGCCGGTTCACTGGGTGCACGCGGGTGAAACACGGGGGTAGCCCGTTCGCATCCCCTCCTCCGCCCCCTTCCCGCCTTCCTCCGCCCCCTTCCCGCCTTCCCCCGTCCTTTTCCGTCCCCTCCCCGCCTTCTCCCGTCCCCTCCCGCACACGATCCCCGCCACGGCCCCCGGCGCGGGCGCCCCGTGGCCGACCGAGAAGAGACCACAGCATGGAGTTCCTGCGTCCCGCCAGCTGGGAGGAGGCGCTCGCCGCCAAGGCCGAGCACCCCGACGCCGTGCCCATCGCGGGCGGCACCGACGTCATGGTCGAGCTCAACTTCGGGCGGCGGCGCCCCGAGCGGCTGCTGGACCTCGGACGCGTCGCCGAGCTGCACGAGTGGGAGACCGGTCCGGGGAGCGTCCGGCTGGGCGCCGCCGTCCCCTACGCGCGGATCATGGAGCACCTGCGCGCCCAGCTGCCCGGCCTGGCCATGGCCGCCCGCACCGTCGGCTCCCCGCAGATCCGCAACCGCGGCAGCGTCGGCGGCAACCTGGGCGCCGCCTCCCCGGCCGGCGACTCCCACCCGCCGCTGCTGGCCGCGGGCGCCGAGGTCGAGGCGGTCTCGGTGCGCGGCACCCGGTCCATCCCCGTGGAGGAGTTCTACACCGGGGTCAAGCGCAACGCCCTCGCCCCCGACGAGCTGATCAGGGCCGTCCACGTCGCCAGGGCCGACGGACCGCAGCAGTTCTCCAAGGCCGGCACCCGCAACGCCATGGTGATCGCCGTGTGCGCCTTCGCCCTCGCCCTGCACCCGGCCACCCGCACCGTGCGCACCGGCATCGGTTCGGCCGCCCCCACCCCGGTGCGCGCCCGGCGGGCCGAGGACTTCCTGAACGGCGCGCTGGCCGAGGAGCGCCTGTGGGACAGCCGCCGGGCCATCGCCCCCTCGGTCGCGGAGCACTTCGCGCGGTTGTGCGCCGACTCCTGCGCCCCCATCGACGACGTGCGCGGCACCGCGGCCTACCGCCGCCACGCGGTCGCGGTCATGGCCCGCCGCACGCTCGCCTGGGCCTGGGAGGAGCACCGCGCCGGCCCCGGAGCGGCCGGCCCGGCGGAGGGAGGCGCGCGATGCGCGTGAACCTCACGGTCAACGGCCGCCCGTACCGGGCCGACGACGTCTGGGAGGGCGAGAGCCTGCTCTACGTGCTGCGCGAGCGCCTGGGCCTGCCCGGTTCGAAGAACGCCTGCGAACAGGGCGAGTGCGGCTCGTGCACCGTCCGCCTGGACGGGAGGCCCGTCTGCGCGTGCCTGGTCGCGGCCGGGCAGGCCGAGGGCCGCGAGGTCGTCACCGTCGAGGGGCTGGCCGGCCCGGCGCGGCGGCGAGCCGCCGGGGACGGTCCCGCGCCCGGGCAGGCGCCCCGGTCCGGGGAGGACGGCGGCCACGACGGCCACGACGGGCTCGCCCCCGTGCAGCGGGCGTTCCTCGAGACCGGGGCCGTCCAGTGCGGCTTCTGCACCCCCGGGCTGCTGGTCGCCGCCGACGAGCTGATCGAGCGGAACCCCACGCCGTCGGACGCCGACATCCGCGAGGCGCTCGCGGGCAACCTGTGCCGCTGCACCGGCTACGAGAAGATCCTGGACGCCGTACGCCTGGCGGCGGCCCGTACCGCGGCCGGCGCCGCGCGGAAGGGGGAGTGAGATGGGCACCACGGGCACCCCGGACGCCCCGGACGCCTCCCGGACCGGCGCCCCCGCCGCCGGACGGGACGCCGGAGGAGGGGTCGGCGACTGCGCCCCCCGCCCGGACGGCGTCCTGAAGGTGACGGGCGCGTTCGCCTACTCCTCCGACCTGTGGCACGAGGACATGCTGTGGGGCCGCACCCTGCGCAGCCCCCACCCGCACGCCCGGATCCGCTCGGTCGACGTCTCCGCGGCCCTGGCCGTCCCCGGCGTCCACGCCGTCCTCACCCACGCCGACCTGCCCGCCGAGACCCACTACGGCCTGGAGTTCCGCGACCAGCCCGTGCTGGCGGAGGACGTGGTGCGCCACCAGGGCGAGCCGGTGGCCCTGGTGGCCGCCGACCACCCCGAGACCGCCCGCCGCGCCGCCGGGCGCATCCGCGTGGAGTACGCCGAGCTGCCGCCCGTCACCGACGAGGCGTCCGCCACCGCCCCCGGCGCGCCCGTCCTCCACCCCCGCCGCACCGACCACCGGGCCGCCCACGTGCCGCACCCCAACATCGTCCACCGCCAGCCGGTGCGGCGCGGCGACGTGGCCGCCGCCCGGCAGCGCGCGGCGGCGGTCGTCACCGGCGAGTACGAGGTGGGGATGCAGGACCAGGCGTTCCTCGGCCCCGAGTCGGGCCTGGCCGTGCCCGCCGAGGACGGCGGCGTCGACCTCTACGTCGCCACCCAGTGGCTGCACGTCGACCGCGCCCAGCTCGCCCCCGTCCTCGGCCTGCCGCAGGAGAGGGTGCGGCTGACGCTCTCCGGCGTGGGCGGCGCGTTCGGCGCCCGCGAGGACCTGTCGATGCAGGCCCACGCCTGCCTGCTGGCGCTGCGCACCGGACGCCCCGTCAAGATGGTCTACGACCGGTACGAGTCCTTCTTCGGCCACGTCCACCGCCACCCCGCCAGGCTCCGCTACGAGCACGGCGCCACGCGCGACGGGAGGCTGCTGTACGTCGCCGCCCGGATCGTGCTGGACGGCGGCGCCTACGCCTCCTCCTCCCCGGCCGTCGTCGGCAACGCCGCCTCGCTCGGGGTCGGCCCCTACGAGGTGGAGAACGTCGACGTCGAGGCCCTGGCCCTGTACACCAACAACCCGCCCTGCGGCGCGATGCGCGGCTTCGGCGCCGTCCAGGCGTGCTTCGCCTACGAGTCCCAGATGGACAGGCTGGCCGAGAGGCTGGGCATGGACCCCGTCGAGCTGCGGCGGCGCAACGCCATGACGCAGGGCTCGGTGATGCCCACCGGCCAGGTCGTCGACTCCCCGGCCCCCGTGGCCGAGCTGCTGCGCCGGGTGCGGGAGAGGCCGCTGCCGCCGGAACGCGCCTGGCAGACCGGTCCCGGAACGGCGGACGTACGGCTCCTGCCCGGCGGCCCGTCCAACGCCACCCGCGGCGAGGACGTGGTGCGCGGCGTCGGCTACGCCGTCGGCATCAAGAACGTCGGCTTCTCCGAGGGCTTCGACGACTACTCCACCGCCCGGGTCCGCCTGGAGGCGGTGGGCGGCGAGCCGGTCGCCTCGGTGCACACCGCGATGGCCGAGGTCGGGCAGGGCGGCGTCACCGTGCAGGCCCAGATCGCCCGCACCGAGCTGGGCGTCGCCCGCGTCGTCGTACGCCCCGCCGACACCCGGGTCGGCTCGGCCGGCTCCACCTCCGCCTCCCGCCAGACGTACATGACCGGCGGCGCGGTCCGGAACGCCTGCCGGGCGGTGCGCGAGGAGGTCCTCCGCATCGGCCGCGGCCGGTTCGGCGCGGACCACCCGGCGTGGGGTGCGGACGGGCTGAGGCTGGAGGGCGGCAAGGTCGTCTCGCGCGACGGGGAGGTCCTCGCCCCCCTCGCCGACGTGCTGGGGGAGGAGGCGGTGGAGCTGGAGCTGGAGTTCCGGCACCGCCCCACCGAGCCGTTCGACCCGGCCACCGGCCAGGGCTCCGGCCACGTCCAGTACTCCTTCGCCGCCCACCGCGCGGTCGTGGAGGTCGACACCGGGCTGGGCCTGGTCAAGGTGGTGGAGCTGGCCTGCGCCCAGGACGTGGGGAAGGCGGTCAACCCCTCGGCGGTGGTCGGCCAGATCCAGGGCGGCACCGTCCAGGGGCTGGGGCTGGCGGTGATGGAGGAGATCCTCGTGGACTCCTCGGGAGCGGTCCGCAACCCCTCCTTCACCGACTACCTGATCCCCACGTTCCCCGACACCCCGGCCATCCCGGTGGACTACCTGGAACTGGCCGACGAGCACGCCCCCTACGGGCTGCGCGGCGTCGGGGAGGCCCCCACCCTGTCGTCCACCCCGGCCGTCGTCGCGGCGATCCGCGCGGCCACCGGGCGGGCCCTGACCCGCGTGCCCGTCCGCCCCGAGCACCTGACCGGCACATGAGCCCGCAGGACCCCGGGAGGCCCGGGGCCTCCGGGAAACCCCGGAACCCCGGCGGCCCGGCGGCCGTGCGGTCCCCGCTCGACCGCTGGTTCCACGTCTCCCGCCGCGGCTCCACGGTCGCGCGGGAGGTGCGCGGCGGCGTCACCACCTTCATGGCGATGGCGTACATCCTGCTGCTCAACCCCGTGCTGCTGTCCGTCCCCGACCGCCACGGGAACCGGCTCGACCCGGCCGAAGTGATCACCGCGACCGCGCTGGCCGCCGCCGTCACCACCGTCGCCATGGGCCTGATCGGCCGGGCCCCGCTGGCGCTGGCCGCCGGGCTGGGCGTCTCGGGCGTCCTGGCCACCCAGGTCGCCCCCGAGGTGAGCTGGCCGCAGGCGATGGGGATGTGCGTGATCTACGGGTCGGTGATCATCCTGCTGGTGGTCACCGGACTGCGCGAGCGCATCATGGACGCGATCCCGGCGGCGCTCAAGCACGCCATCACCATCGGCATCGGCCTGTTCATCGCGATGGTCGGCCTGGTCAACGCCGGGTTCGTCGGCCTGGGCGAGCCCGGCTCCCCGGTCACCCTCGGCAGGGGCGGGCATCTGACCGGCTGGCCGGTGCTCGCCTTCTGCGTCACCCTGCTGCTGATCTTCATGCTGCTGGCCCGGGGGGTGCCCGGCGCCCTCCTCGTCGGCATCGCCGCCGGCACCCTCGCCTCGATGGCCGCCACCGCCGCCTTCGGCATCGGGGACGAGGAGTGGGGCGGCGCCGTCCCCGAGCTTCCCGAACGGCTGGTCTCCGCCCCCGACTTCGGCCTGCTGGGGAACGTGGAGATCGGCGGCCTGGCCGCCCTGGGCGCCACCGGCTTCACCATGATCGTCTTCACGCTGGTGCTGGCCGGGTTCTTCGACGCGATGGCCACCATCATCGCCGTCGGCCACCAGGCGGGCCTCACCGACGAGCGGGAGCGGATGCCGGGGCTGGGCCGGGCGCTGCTGGTGGACGGCGCGGGCGGGGTGGTCGGCGGCGTGGCGAGCGCCTCGGGCCAGACCGTCTTCATCGAGTCGGCCACGGGCGTGGGCGAGGGCGCCCGCACCGGGCTGTCCGCCGTCGTCACCGGGCTGCTGTTCGCGGCGGCGCTGCTGTTCACCCCGCTGGCGCTGATCGTCCCCGGCCAGGTGGCCTCCGCCGCGCTGGTCGTCATCGGCGCGATGATGATGCAGAACTCCCGGTACGTGGACTGGACCGACCGCGCCACGGCGATCCCGGTCTTCCTCACCGTCGTCCTGATGCCCTTCACCTACTCCATCACCACCGGCGTCGGCGCGGGCGTCATCGCCTACACCGCCGTCCGGGTCGCGCAGGGGCGGTGGCGCGAACCGGGCCCGCTCATGTGGCTGCTGACGGCGGTGTTCCTCGTCCACTTCGCGGTGGGGACCGGCGGAGCGGGGGAGTGAACCGGCAGCGGACCGCGCCGGAGACGCCGGACCGGTACGGCATCGAGAGGAGAGCGCCATGCTGGACATCGCCGACGGACTGCACCGGTGGTGCCGGGAGGGACGCGACTTCGCCGTCGCCACGGTGACGGCGGTGAGCGGGAGCGCACCGAGGCAGCCGGGCGCCGCGCTGGCCGTGGACGCCTCCGGCGCCGCGCTCGGCAGCGTCTCCGGCGGCTGCGTGGAGGGCGCGGTCTACGAACTGTGCCGCACCGCGCTGGAGACCGGGGAACCCGTCACCGGGCGCTTCGGCCCCGCGGCCGGGGACGGCGGCCGGGACGGTGACGGCGACCCCTTCGCGCCCGGCCTGACCTGCGGCGGGGAGATCGAGGTCCTGGCCGTCCCGGTCACCGCCGGCGCCCCCGGCCGCGCCGTGGTGGCCGCCGCGCTGGAGGCCGCCGCCGCGGGCGGCGCCGCGGCCCTCGTCCGGGTCGTCCGCGGGCCGCGCGGGATGCTGGGCCGCGCCCTGCTGGTCCGCCCCGGCGGCGCGGCCGAGGGAACCCTCGGCGGCCCGCCGGAGCTGGACCGCACCGCGACGGCCGAGGCGCGCGCCCTGCTGGAGGCCGGCCGCACCGCCGCGGTCGGGACCGGCGCGGAGGGCGGGCGCTGCGGGGAGCCGGTCACCCTCCTGGTGGAGACCGCCGCGCCGCCGCCGCGCATGCTGGTCTTCGGCGCGGTCGACTTCGCGTCCGCCCTGGTCCGCGCCGGGGTCTTCCTCGGCCACCGCGTCACCGTCTGCGACGCCCGCCCGGTCTTCGCCACCCCCGCCCGCTTCCCGGAGGCGGACGAGGTCGTCGCCGACTGGCCGCACCGCTACCTGGACTCCCAGCGCCCGGACGCCCGCACGGCGATCTGCGTCCTGACCCACGACCCGAGGTTCGACGTGCCGCTGCTGGAGCGCGCCCTGCGCCTGCCGGTGGCGTACGTCGGCGCCATGGGCTCGCGCCGCACCCACGCCGACCGCCTCGCCCGGCTGCGCGAGGCCGGGCTGACCGACGCCGAACTGGCCCGGCTGCGCTCCCCCATCGGGCTGGACCTGGGCGCCCGCACCCCCGAGGAGACCGCCCTGTCCATCGCCGCCGAGATCGTCGCCGTCCGCCGGGGCGGCTCCGGCCTGCCGCTGGCCGCCACCGACTCTCCCATCCACCACGACGTCCACCACGGCGTCCACCACGGCGTCCACCACGGCGTTCATGGCGGCGCCGACCGGCGCCGCACCGCGCCGGCGCGGCCCTCCGGGGGGCGGTGACGCGGCCGGGGAGCGGGGGCCGGCCCGCCGACGGCGCCGGGCCCCGGCGGGCCGTCAGTCCCGCCGCTCCTCGAGCATGTCGGCCCAGCCGCTCTGGACCATCGTCTGGAAGCGCCAGACACCGCCCCGGCGCACCAGGATGTCGGCGTAGCGCATGCGGTGCTCCTCGCCGCCCGCCGTCATCACCGAGTCGGTGAACACCACGACGAGGGAGGGGGAGAGGAAGAACGGGGTGCGGGCCGACTCGAAGCGGACCTCTGCGCCGCCCTCCCCGCCCATCACCGCGTTCATCGTCGCGACGTAGCGCTCCCGGTCCCACTGGCCCGTCCAGCCGTCGCCGTCCGAGCCGTCGGTCACCAGGTTGAGCGGGAAGACCGCCATGTCGGCCATGCGCTCGACGTTCTCCGGGGTGGGCGAGGAGCTGTGCGCGTCGTAGGCGGCGAACCACTCCTGAAGGCTCCGCAGGTCCTCCTCGGTCGGGGTGTAGCCGGTCAGGGCCGCGGCGGTCTCGGTGTGCTGTAGCAAGGCTCCCCATTCATCAATTTTGACTACCGACGAGGACGATACTGCCCGCCGAGCTGCTAGTCAAACTTGATGAGAGGAATCCGGTCCACCGTCCCCCGCGGAGCGCGTCCGCCCGCGGGGCCCGCCGCGCCACCCCGGGGCCGCCGGTCCTCCGCGCGCCGGACGCGGCGCACGAGTCGGTGCGGATGGACGGCGGCCGGCGCGGGCACCCGCTTCCCCGACGGATCCCCACGTCCCCCACGGAGGCGGCATGAGCGAGACCGCGCACGACCCGGCACCGCACCCGGCACCGGACCCGGCGCCGCAGGGAACCGGCGGACCGGCCCGGAGCGACGGCGTCCCCAGGGCGCTGGCCGGCGTCGTCCTCGACGCGCCCGACCCCCGGGCCCTCGCCGCCTTCTACCGGCGGCTCCTGGGCTGGGAGACGGCCGAGGACGGACCCGACTGGGTGAGCCTGAAGGGACCGGGCGCCACCGGGCTCTCCTTCCAGACCGAGCCGGAGTACCGGCCGCCCACCTGGCCCGGCAGGAGCGACCGCCAGCAGATGATGCTCCACCTGGACTTCGAGGTCGACGACCTGGAGGCCGCCCACGAGCACGCCGTCGCGGCCGGCGCCGTCCTCGCCGACTTCCAGCCCCAGGACGACGTACGGGTCTACACCGACCCGGTCGGGCACGTGTTCTGCCTCTTCGTGCGGGAGTGAATCCCCCGCGCGCCGCGCGGGGGGTGGCCAGGAAGGGGGCGCGGAACGGACGATGGCTGCCCGCTCACCCGGACGAGGAGGACGCATGACGGCGACCGTCACCCCCACCGAGGCCTTCCGCGCGGCACGCGAGGTCCTGCTGCGGCACCGCGAGGACCTCGAGGCGGCCCGCGAGGAGTTCAGGTGGCCGGTGCTGGAGCACTTCAACTGGGCCCTGGACTGGTTCGACCCGATGGCCGACGGCAACGGGCGCACCGCCCTGCACATCGCCGAGGAGGACGGGAGCGAGCTGAGGGTCACCTTCGACGAGATGCGCACGCGCTCCGACCGGGTCGCCAACTGGCTGCGGGGCGTGGGCGTCTCGGCGGGGGACCGGATCGTGGTGATGCTCGGCAACCAGGTCGAGCTGTGGGAGACCCTGCTGGCCGCGATGAAGCTGCGCGCCGTCGTCATCCCCGCCACCCCGCTGCTGGGCCCGGCCGACCTGGCCGACCGCGTCGGGCGGGGGCGGGCCGCGCACGTGGTCGCACGGGCCGCGGACACCGGCAAGTTCGACGGCGTGCCCGGCGACTACACCCGCGTCGCCGTCGGCGAGGGGGGCGCGGCGCCGGGCTGGCTGCCGTACGGCGAGGCGTACGCGGCCCCCGCCTCCTTCGAGCCGGACGGACCCACCCGCGCCGGCGACACCCTGCTGCTGTACTTCACCTCCGGCACCACCGCCCGCCCCAAGCTGGTCGAGCACACCCACGTCTCGTACCCGGTCGGGCACCTGTCGACGATGTACTGGATCGGGCTGAAGCCCGGCGACGTCCACCTCAACATCTCCTCGCCGGGCTGGGCCAAGCACGCCTGGAGCAGCTTCTTCGCGCCCTGGTCCGCCGGGGCCACGGTCTTCGTGCACCCCTACACCCGCTTCGACGCCGTCCGGCTGATGGCGGAGATGGACCGGGTGGGCGTGGACACCTTCTGCGCCCCGCCGACGGTGTGGCGCATGCTCGTCCAGGCCGACCTGACCCGGCTGCGCACCCCGCCGCGCGAGGCCGTGGCGGCCGGGGAGCCGCTCAACCCCGAGGTGATCGAGCGGGTGCGCGAGGCGTGGGGCGTGACCGTGCGCGACGGCTTCGGCCAGACCGAGACCACCCTCCAGATCGGCAACTTCCCCGGGCAGCCGCTGAAGGCCGGCTCCATGGGCCACCCCGCCCCCGGCTACGCCGTCGAGCTGGTGGACCCGGTGACGGGGGAGGCCGGCCGCGACGAGGGCGAGATCTGCCTGGACCTGAGCAGGCGGCCCCTGGCGCTGATGGCCGGCTACCACGGCGACCCCGAGCGCACCGCCGAGGCGATGCGGGACGGCCACTACCGCACCGGCGACATCGGCGCGCGCGACGCGGACGGCCGCATCACCTACGTGGGGCGCGCCGACGACGTCTTCAAGGCGTCGGACTACAAGATCTCCCCGTTCGAGCTGGAGAGCGCGCTGCTGGAGCACGAGGCGGTGGCCGAGGCCGCCGTCGTGCCCTCGCCGGACCCGCTGCGGCTGGCCGTGCCCAAGGCATACGTCGTCCTCGCCGACGGCTGGGAGCCGGGACCGGAGACGGCCGAGGCGATCTTCGCGCACTCGCGCGCCGTCCTCGCGCCGTACAAGCGGGTGCGGATCATCGAGTTCGCCGAGCTGCCCAAGACCGTCTCCGGCAAGATCCGCCGCGTGGAACTGCGCGACCACGCGGCGCGCGCCGGCGAGGGCGGCACGGGCGCCGAGTACCGCGAGAACACCCGCTGACGGCCGCCCCTCCCGGCCCGTACGGGCGCGTCCGTCCGTCCGGGCCGGTGGTCAGCGCGGCCCGCCGGTGCGGAGCAGTTCGCCCGCCGCCTCGTTGACCGGCTGCGGAGTGCCCGTCAGGTCCAGGACGAACAGGGGGAGCCGGAGGCCGTCCGCGCGGTGGCGGGCCTCGCGGGTGTAGCCGGCCAGGGAGAAGCAGACGGCGACAGCCGACTCGTTGAGGCCGTGCAGCCACAGCGTCTCGACGGCGTCCGGCCCGGTCGGCGAGGTGGTGGGGTCCACCCGGGCCAGGACCTCGGGCCCGCGCAGGTCGACGCCCGGGGCGGGGTGGGTCTCGATCACGGGGCGCACCCGCTCGAAGCCCAGCCAGTCCAGGTAGAGCGCGGCGGCCGTCACCGCGTCCCGGGCGGTGCGGATGGCGACCGGCTGGAAGTCGGGCCGCTCGCGGGCCGCGGCCCGCGAGGCCGCGTCCCGCGGCACGGCGGCGGACGGGGGCTCCGCGGCCGGAGGGGCGCCGGCGGCGGGGGCATGGGCGAGGGGCAGCCGCAGCAGCGCGCCGCACGGGCAGCCCAGCTCCGGCCGGGGCCACTCGTCGTGCCGTCCGCAGGCCGCGCAGCGCAGCGTCAGCCAGGAGTCCGCCCAGACGCGGTGCGCGATCCGGACGGGGATGCCGCCGCGCAGCAGCGCGGGCGACACCGGGGCGCCGCAGCGGCACGGGTAGGCGGGCGGGATGTAGAGGTGCTCACGACGGCACACCGGGCACCGCACCGGCACGCTCTCCGCCATCTCGGCTCCAGTACGGGCAGTCGGGCCCGAGGGCCGCGGGACCAGGTTTCCGGGTGCCATGCTCCCCGATGCGCACGGCCGCTGGGAACGGTTCGGGGCGTCCGTGTCCTCCGCGCCGTCCCGGCGGCACGTTAGGTTGACACCGTGCGACTGAGAGTGGAGTTCACCACCGAGCCCTTCGACCTGGAGCGGACGCCTCCCCACGCGGTGGCCGCCCGCGAGACCGTCCGGAGCGCCGGGCTGGACGGCGTCGACGTCGGCCCGTTCGGCACCACCGCCGAGGGCGGCGCCGAGGAGGTGCTCGCCGCGGTGGACGCCGTACTGCGCCGGTCCCTCGAGGCCGGTGCCCGCCGGATCTCCCTCCAGGTCAACGTCACGGACGGCACGGACGTCACGGACGGGGAGGGCGCCTCGTGAGCGGGACGCCCGCGGCCGGGGCGGCCGGGAGCGGGGCGGACCGCCGGTTCGCCGAGGCGGTCAGGCCGCTGGTGGACGCCATCGGCGGCGAGCTGGTCGATCCCGGGCGGGCCGGGGAGGGCGACGTGGTGCTCTCCTGGGAGGGGCGGGAGGCGGTGGCCGTGCGGCTGCCGCACCTGGCCGACTCCCTGGACCGCATCCTCGACGACCTGCGGCGGCGGTACGGCATGCCCCTGTCGGAGCTGGACCGCAGGACCAAGCAGGCGGTGGTGCGCCGGCTGGAGCAGCGCGGCGCCTTCTCGGTGCGGCACGGGGTGGAGACGGTGGCCGGCGCGCTCGGGGTCAGCCGCTTCACCGTCTACAACTACCTGAACAGGGAGAACGCCGCGAACGAGCGGTCGTGACACGCATTCCTCAACAAACTGTTGACGCTGTGCGGCAGGGCTCCTAGCGTGCTCGTGTGACCCCCCTCACTCCGCCGGGGCTCGCCCGGCCCGACGCCGCCGACGACCGGCCCGCCGCCGAGGCGCCGGCCGCCCACCCGCCCACCGGCCGCCCGGCGGCGTCCGACGCCGTCTCGGCCCGGGAGCGGGGCGGGGTGCGCGAGGCGCGGCGGCGGGAGGTCGTCCGCGCCGAACCGGGCGGGACCGACCGCGTCCGGCCGACCCGCTTCGCCGGGGGAGACCGGTGACCCCCCGCCCCCGCTCGCGCGCGACCGTCTCCACCCACGTCCTCGACACCGCCGCCGGCCGTCCCGCCGCGGGCGTCGCCGTCGAACTGTCGGTGCGGGGGGCCGCCGGCGGGGACGGGGCGCCGTGGAGGGCGCACGGGGAGTCCGTCACCGACGCGGACGGGCGCTGCCGGGACCTCCCGGACCTGCCGGAGGACGCCGCGCACGCCAGGCTCCGCTTCGCGGTGGGGGGCTACCTCGAGCAGGGCCCCGGCGGGGCCTTCTTCCCCGAGGTGGCGACCGTCTTCGCCGTCCGGCCGGGCGAGCACCACCACGTACCGCTGCTGCTCAGCCCGTTCGGCTACTCCGTGTACCGAGGGAGCTAGCGATGCCCACCAGGCTCGGCCCGAACCAGTACGGCAAGGCGGAGAGCCGCCTGGTGCGGATCACCCGCGACGGCGGCACCCACCACATCAAGGACCTCTGCGTCTCCGTGGCCCTCTCCGGCGCCATGGAGGAGGTCCACCGCTCCGGCTCCAACGCCGGCCTCCTGCCGACCGACACGATGAAGAACACCGTGTACGCCTTCGCCCAGGAGCACGGCGTCCCCTCGGCCGAGGACTTCGTCGCCCTCCTGGCCCGCCACTTCGTGACCAGCCAGGAGGCGGTCCACCGGGCCCGCGTGCGCGTCGAGGAGTACGCCTGGGACCGGATCGCCGCGCCGGGCGCGGGCGCGCACTCCTTCGTCCGCCGGGGGCAGGAGACGCGCACCGCCCAGGTCACCCACGGGGAAGGGGGAGTGGAGGTGCTGTCCGGGCTGAGGGGGCTGACCGTGCTGAACTCCACCGGCTCGGAGTTCCACGGCTTCGTCAGGGACCGTTACACGACCCTGGAGGAGACGCGCGACCGCGTCCTGGCCACCTCGGTGACCGCCGTGTGGCGCCACTCCGGCACGGGGGGCGCGCCCGACTGGGACCGCTCCTACGCCGGGATCCGGGAGCGCCTGCTCCAGGCCTTCGCCGGGACGCACTCGTACTCGCTCCAGCAGACCCTCTACGCGATGGGCGAGCGGGCGGTCGAGGGCGGCGGGATCGAGGAGATCCGCCTCTCCCTGCCCAACCGGCACCACTTCCTGGTGGACCTGGAGCCCTTCGGGCTGGAGAACGGCACCGGGGAGGGCGCGGTGTACCTCGCGGCCGACCGCCCCTACGGCCTCATCGAGGCCACCGTCCTGCGCGACGGCGCCGAGGCGCGCATACCCGCCGACCTGACGAGCCCCTGAGCGGTCCGCGGAGGTCCGCGCGGGGACGTTCGCGACACCACCGGGGAAGGTACGAGGAACCCATGGCAGCACAGCGCACCGTCATCGAGAACTGCGCCATCGCCACGGTGGACGCGGACGGCACCGAGTACGCCTCGGGCCATGTCGTCGTGGCCGGGGAGACCGTCGAGGCGGTGGGGGAGGGACCGGCCCCCGCGGGCCTGGCGGACGTGGTCCGCCGGGTGGACGGCACCGGCCACCTGGCCACCCCGGGCCTGGTCAACACCCACCACCACTTCTACCAGTGGCTCACCCGCGGGCTCGCCCAGGACTCCGGCCTCTTCGACTGGCTGGTCGCCCTCTACCCCACCTGGGCGCGTATCGACGAGGACATGGTGTACGCCGCCGCCCGCGCGTCCCTGGCGATGATGGCCCGCGGCGGGGTCACGACCGCCGCCGACCACCACTACCTCTTCCCGCGCGGCGCGGGCGACCTGCTGGGCGCCGGGATCCGCGCGGCCCGCGAGACGGGCGTGCGCCTCACCGCCGCGCGCGGCTCGATGGACCTGGGGACGTCCGAGGGCGGGCTGCCGCCGGACTTCGCCGTGGAGTCCACCGAGGAGGCGCTGGCCGCCACCGAGCGGGCGGTCGAGGAGCACCACGACCCCTCCTTCGGGTCGATGCTGCACATAGCGGTCGCCCCCTGCTCGCCCTTCTCCGTCACCACCGGGCTGATGCGCGAGGCCGCCGTCCTGGCCCGCCGCCTGGGGGTGCGGCTGCACACCCACGGCTCGGAGACGGTGGAGGAGGAGAAGTTCTGCCACGAGCGCTTCGGCATGAGCCCCACCGACTACTTCGAGTCCACCGGCTGGCTGGGCGAGGACGTGTGGATGGCGCACTGCGTCCACATGGACGACGCCGACATCGCCGCCTTCGCCCGCACCGGCACGGGCGTGGCCCACTGCCCGTCCTCCAACGCCCGCCTGGCCGCCGGGATCGCCCGCGTCCCCGACCTGCTCGCCGCCGGGGCGCCGGTGGGGCTCGGGGTGGACGGCGCCGCCTCCAACGAGTCCGGCGAACTCCACACCGAACTGCGGGCCGCCCTGCTCGTCAGCCGCCTCGGGCCCGGCAGGGAGAGGGCGCTGACGGTCCGCCAGGCGCTGCGCCTGGGCACGTACGGCGGCGCACGGGTGCTGGGGCGGGCCGACGAGATCGGCTCGCTGGAGCCGGGCAAGCTCGCCGACCTGGTGCTGTGGCGGCTCGACGGGCTCGGGCACTCCACGATCGCCGACCCGGTGGCCGCGCTCGTCCTCGGCGCGCCCGCGCCCGTCACGCTGTCGCTGGTGGGAGGCCGTCCGGTCGTCGAGGACGGACGGCTGACCGGTGTCGACGAGGAAGCCGTCGCGCGCGACGCCCGCGACCAGGCCCGCCGGCTGGCCCGTGCCGCGGCGCAGGGGCAGGGGTAGGGCGGCGGCGGAGGACGGCCGGCGGGCCGGTGGAGGGCCGGTGGAGGCAGGCGACCGGAGGATCGACTTCCGGTCATCTTCCCCCGAGCGTTCCCGGCCGCCCCGGCCCGTCCGCCGTCCGATGCCCGCCGTCTGCCGTCCGCCGTTCGTCGGTCAGTCCAGCAGCTCGTACGCCGGCAGGGTCAGGAACTCCACGTAGTCCTCGTCCAGCGCCACCCGCAGCAGCAGGTCGTGGGCCTGCTGCCACCGGCCCGCCGCGTACGCCTCGTCGCCCAGCTCCGCGCGGATGCCCGCCAGGTCCTCGGCGGCCAGGGACCGGACCAGTCCGGGCGTCACCTTCTCCCCGGTGTCCAGCACCACGCCCGCGTGGACCCACTGCCAGATCTGCGAGCGGGAGATCTCGGCGGTGGCGGCGTCCTCCATCAGGCCGAAGATCGCCACGGCGCCCAGGCCGCGCAGCCACGCCTCGATGTAGCGGATGCCCACCCGGACGGCGCCCACCAGCCCCTCGCGGGTGGGCCCGGCCTCCAGGGAGTCGACGGCGATCAGGTCGGCCGCGGTGACGCGCACGTCCTCGCGCAGCCGGTCCTTCTGGTGGGGCCGGGCGCCGAGCACCGCGTCGAAGGACTCCCGGGCGACGGGCACCAGGTCGGGGTGGGCGACCCAGGAGCCGTCGAAGCCGTCGTTCGCCTCGCGGTCCTTGTCGGCCCGGACCCTGGCGAGGGCCCGCTCGTTGGCCTCGGGGTCGCGGCGGTCGGGGATGAACGCCGCCATGCCGCCGATGGCGTGGGCGCCGCGCCGGTGGCAGGTGCGCACCAGCAGCTCGGTGTAGGCGCGCATGAAGGGCGCGGTCATGGTCACCGCGTTGCGGTCGGGCAGCACGAACCGCTCGCCGGCGTCACGGAAGTTCTTGACGATGGAGAACAGGTAGTCCCAGCGGCCCGCGTTGAGCCCGGAGGCGTGGTCGCGCAGTTCGTAGAGGATCTCCTCCATCTCGTACGCGGCCGTGATCGTCTCGATCAGCACGGTGGCGCGGACGCTGCCCCGCGGGACGCCGCAGTGGTCCTGGGCGAAGACGAAGACGTCGTTCCACAGCCGCGCCTCCAGGTGCGACTCCAGTTTGGGCAGGTAGAAGTACGGCCCCCTGCCCGTCTCCAGCAGCCGGCGGGCGTTGTGGAAGAAGTACAGGCCGAAGTCGACCAGCGCACCGGGCACGGCGCGGTCGCCGACCCGCAGCCGGCGCTCGTCCAGGTGCCAGCCGCGCGGCCGGACCACGACGGTGGCCAGCTCCTCGTCGGGCTTCAGCGCGTACGTCTTCCCCGCGGGGGAGGTGAAGTCGATGCGGCGCTCGAAGGCGTCGATCAGGTTGATCTGACCGCCGATCACGTTCTCCCAGGTGGGAGCGGAGGCGTCCTCGAAGTCGGCGAGCCAGACGCGGGCGCCGGAGTTGAGGGCGTTGACCGTCATCTTGCGGTCGGTCGGACCGGTGATCTCCACCCGGCGGTCCTGGAGGGCCTCGGGGGCCGGCGCCACCCGCCAGTCGCCCTCGCGGACGTGGGCGGTCTCGGGCAGGAAGTCCAGGGTGGCGGTGCGGGCGAGTTCGGCACGGCGCTCGGCGCGGCGGGCCAGCAGTTCGTCACGGCGCGGGGTGAACCGCCGGTGCAGCTCGGCGACGAAGGCGAGGGCGGCCTCGGTGAGGATCTCCCCCTGGCGCTCCGGCGCCCGGGCGGGATCGACGCCGGTGACGACGGCGGGCGGGGGCTGCGCTGCTGCGGACACGGGCTGTCACTCCTTCGTCGGGGCGGCGCACGGGCCGCCGCCCCTGCGGCCGCCACGGCCACCGGCACGGCTCGTCAGTGGAGAGTAGTTTCCTCATCGTGGAAGCTCAATGCCCACCACGCCCCGCGGCGGCCGGGGCTCACTCCAGCAGCGCCAGGTCGCCGGGGGTGTCGATGTCGGCCGGGTCGGCGATGTCGCCGCACTCGACGAGCACCAGGGAGCCGGAGTGCTCCCGCAGGTGGGAGCGGGCGCCCCGGTCGCCCACCGCACTCCCGGCGACCGCCCGCCAGTGGCCGGAGCCGAGCAGGACCGGATGGCCGCGCCGCCCGCCGTACGCCGCCGCGGCCAGCTCCGCGCCCGCCTCGTACGCCGCCCGCAGCCGGGCCACCGCCGCCGCGCCGATCCCCGGCTGGTCGACGAGCGAGACCACCGCCGCCCGGGCGCCGGTGCCGGCCAGCGCCGCCAGGCCGGTGCGCAGCGACGACCCCATGCCCTCCTCCCAGCGGGGGTTGTCGAGCAGGACGCAGCCGGGCAGGCCGGCCCGCGCCCGCACCTCGGCCGCGCCCGCCCCCAGCACCACGTGGACCGGGGCGCAGCCGCCCTCCCGCAGCGCCCGGGCGGCGTGCTCGACCAGCGGACGGCCGCGGTGGGGGAGCAGCGCCTTGGGGCGCCCGCCCAGCCGCCGCCCGCCGCCCGCCGCGAGGAGCAGCCCGGCGACGGGGCCGGGGTGCGGGCCGGTGGACGCCATGGGTGTCCTCTGCCCGGGAAAGGGGGCGGGAACGCCGATCCGGTGGCCTGAATCGCGCCCTGGATTTCGCCCTCCGTATAGCGCGATGTGCGGAGAGTGGCGTTTACTGTGCGAACCCCTTCCGGCCGGACGGTGCGGGAGGGCGGATCCGCGGCGCGGAGACCCGGTGGAGACGGGCTCCGGCGGCGGGACGGCGGACCCGCACCACCGGATCGGCAGCGGAACGACGGCGCCGGGAGCACCGCCGCCGGGAACGACGCGAGCGCTACGAGCGGCACGAACAGCACGAACGAGTACGGAACAGCACGAACGGCACGAGCGGCAAGAACGGCACGAACGACAAGAACACAGCATCCGTGTGGGGGGAGCTGCGTTGCGAAAGGAAGCGGTAGGGCGTCGGACGGTCGTGCACGGCCAGGACGACCCGAGGGTCATCGCGCTGCACCGGTCCGTGACCCGGTTACGCCGGGAACTCGCCGGTTATCGTGCGCAGTTGGCGGACCGGCAGATAGCCGAGGACGAACTGGCCGCCGTGGACGCCGCGCTGGGCGCGGGCGCTCCCGAGGTCGTCCGGCTGCGCCACTCGTTGCTCCTGATCGCGGGAGCGATCGGTTCGG
This sequence comes from Streptomyces sp. DH37, assembly GCF_029813835.1. Taxonomy (GTDB): domain Bacteria; phylum Actinomycetota; class Actinomycetes; order Streptomycetales; family Streptomycetaceae; genus Streptomyces. The sequence continues at coordinate 45,113 of NZ_JARVKV010000011.1, read as the reverse complement.
TGAGCGCGTTGGCCGAGGCGCTGGCGGAGGTGCGCAACGCCGTCGAGCTGTTCGGCAGGCCGTCGCCCTGACCACGCCGCCGCGCGGCGGCGCGGTCAGGGTGTACGGGGCGCACGGGAGCGCACGGAGGCGTGCGCCGGACGGCGCGGCGGCCGGGCGAGGACTACGGGTGCGCCGGGCGATGTCCGGCCAGCGCCTCCGAGAGGTCCCGCGCGACCTCCTTCAGCAGCGGGACGAACGCGTCCCGGGCGGCGTCCGTCAGGCGGCCCGCCGGCCCCGAGACGGAGACGGCGGTGTCCGTCGGCGCGCCGGGCACCGGCACGGCGATGCAGCGCACCCCGATCTCCTGCTCGTTGTCGTCCACGGCGTACCCGCTCTCGCGCACCCGCTGGAGGGCCTTGAGGAAGTCGTCGGGCGAGGTGATGGTCTTCTCGGTGGCCGCCGGCATGCCGGTGCGCGCCAGCAGCTCCCGCACCTCCTCGTCCGCGTGGTGCGCCAGCAGCGCCTTGCCCACCCCGGTGGAGTGCGGCAGCACCCGGCGGCCGACCTCGGTGAACATCCGCATCGAGTGCCGGGAGGGCGCCTGCGCGACGTACACCACCTCGTCCCCGTCCAGCAGCGCCATGTTCGCGGTCTCGCCGGTCTCCTCCGCCAGCCGCGCCAGATGGGGCCGGGCCCAGGCGCCCAGCAGCCGCGAGGCGCTCTCGCCCAGCCGGATGAGGCGGGGGCCCAGCGCATAGCGGCGGCTGGGCTGCTGGCGGACGTAGCCGCAGGCCACCAGCGTGCGCATCAGCCGGTGGATGGTCGGCAGCGGCAGGCCGCTGCTGCCCGCCAGCTCGCTCAGCCCGAGCTCGCCCCCGGCGTCGGCCAGCCGCTCCAGCAGGTCGAAGGCGCGCTCCAGGGACTGGACGCCGCCGCTCGCGGAGGGGGAGGGGGCGGAGGGCCGGTGCTCGGCGGACGGCGGCACGTCGCGATCCTTTCGGGTCGGGTCAGGCGCAGCCTACCGGCCCCCTCCGGCCGCGAACCCGGCCGCGGCGGGGCGTTCCGGCCGGTCAGAGGGGCGGGCGGGGGAGGCGGGCCTGACGGGCGCCGACGCGGGGAGCGGCGGAAGGAGGGTGCCGGGTGACCGCCGTCCCGTCCGGCACGGAGCCGGTGCCGCGCTCCACCCGCGCCGTCACCCCCGAGGGCGTCCGCCCCGCGTCCGTCGCCGTCGCGGGCGGCGCGATCGCGGCCGTCCCGCCGTACGCGGCCGGGGTGCCGGACGGGGTGCGGCCGGAGGACGTCGGCGGCGACGCGCTGCTGCCCGGCCTCGCCGGCGCCCACGTCCACGTCGACGACCCCGGCCGGGCCGGGCGGGAGGGCTTCGCCACCGCCACCCGGGCCGCCGCGGCCGGGGGCGTCACCACCGTGCTGGACGTGCCGCTCAACGGCGTCCCGCCGACACCACCCCCGCGAACCCGGCCGTCGGACGCGAGGCCGCCCGCGGCCGGGTCCACATCGACGCCGGCTCCCGGAGGCGGCGCGGTCCCCGCCAGCGCCGGGCGGCCGCGTCCGCTGCACGAGGCCGGGGTCCTCGGCTTCAAGCGCATCCTGTCGCCGTCCGGCGTCCCGGAGTTCCCCGAACCGGACGACGCGGGGTGGGGGCGGCCGTACGCGGGACCGCGGGCTTCGACGGTCCGCTGACCGGCACGCCGAGGACCCCGGCACCTGCGCCCCCGCCCCGCGCGGCCCCCGCTGCGCCGACTTCCTCGCCTCCCGCCCGCGCGCCGCCGCGGACCGGCCCCACCCCTCGGGCGACGACCACGGCCGGGCGCCGGCCGGCCCGGTGCGCCCGGCCCGGTGCGCGGCCCGGTGGTGGACGCCGTCCACTTCCGCGGCGACCACCCCGGGCAGGTGCCGGTCGAGGCCGCCTGCCCGCCGGGACGACCGGGTGGACCGAGCCGGCGCCGCGCACGGAGGCCGGCGGCCACGCCGCCAACGGCTTCCCCGTGGCCTGCGGGAGGCGCTTCACCCACCTGCGGCTGCGGCAGTACCCCGGCGGCGTCGCCCGGCTGCGGCTGTACGGCTCCCCCACCGGGGAGGGCCCGCGGCGCGCGGCCGCCCGCCACCGCGAACCGGACACCGGTCACCTGGCCGGATAGCGGTGTCGCACCGGCACCCCGGCTGGCATCATCGGTGACGGACACTCAGGGGCGGGCCGGACAGGGGGAGGCGCGGCGGATGGGCGCGGACGGGCGGACGGGCGAGCGGGCACCGGTCGATCTGGCATCCCTGGGCGAGGACTTCGCCCGCGATCCGTACTCCGTCTACGCCGGACTGCGCGCCCGCGGTCCGGTGCACCGGGTGCGGATGCCCGAGGGCGCCGAGGCGTGGCTGGTCGTCGGGTACGAGGAGGCGCGCGCCGTCCTCGCCGACCCGCGCCTGTCCAAGGACTGGGGCAACGCCTCGCCCGCCCTGCCGCTGGGCCCCCAGGCGTCCGGGATCAGCATGCTCAGCACCGACCCGCCGGACCACACCCGGCTGCGCAAGCTCGTCGCCCGCGAGTTCACCGCACGGCGCGTGGAGGCCCTGGAGCCGCGCGTGCGGGAGATCGCCGACGGGCTGCTGGACACCATGCTGAAGGAGCCCGGCCGGCGGGCCGACCTGGTGGACGCCTACGCCTTCCCGCTGCCCATCACGGTCATCTGCGAGCTGCTGGGCGTGCCGTCCCTGGACCGGGACTCCTTCCGCGCCTGGTCGGGCATCGCCGTCGGGAACGCGGGCCTCGAGGAGAAGCGGGCCGCCAAGGAGGCCATCACCGGCTACCTCACCGGACTCCTGGCGGAGAAGCGCCGGCAGCCGGGCGAGGACCTGCTGAGCGCCCTGCTGCACACCGCCGACGAGGACGGCGACCGGCTGTCCGCCGACGAACTGCTCGGCATGGCCTGGCTGCTGCTCGTCGCGGGCCACGAGACCACCGTCAACCTGATCGCCAACGGCACCCTCGCCCTGCTCACCCACCCCGAGCAGCTCGCGCTGCTGCGCTCCGACCCGTCCCTGACGGAGGGCGCGGTCGAGGAGATGCTGCGCTACGACGGACCGGTCGAGACGCCCACCTACCGCTTCACCGTCGAGCCCTTCGAGATCGGCGGGACGGTGATCCCCGGCGGCGGCGAACTGGTGCTGGCCGCCATCGCCGACGCCGACCGCGACCCGGAGCGCTTCGCGGAGCCGGAGCGCTTCGACATCCGCCGCGGGCCCCGGGGCCACCTCGCCTTCGGACACGGCATCCACCACTGCCTGGGCGCCCCGCTGGCGCGGCTGGAGGGCCGCGTCGCCGTCCGCGCGCTACTGGACCGCTGCCCGGACCTGGCCCTCGACATCCACCCCGCGGCCGTCTCCTGGCGGCAGGGCATGCTCATCCGCGGCCCGCACCGCCTGCCGGTGCGCTTCTAGCGGTTCCGGACGCCGGAGACGACGGCCGTCCGCCCGTTGTCCGGACAACCTGACCTCCTGACTTCCTGACTTCCTGTCAAAGCGGCGCGGCGGCTAGGCTCGCCCCCGTGGCGAAGAACGATCCGGCGGACCTCGGGTTCAGCGTGGACCGCGGCAGCCCCGTCCCGCTGTACTTCCAGCTCTCCCAGCAGCTTCAGAGAGCGATCGAGCAGGGCGTACTCGCCCCCGGGAGCCTGCTCGGCAACGAGATCCAGCTGGCCGGGCGGCTCGGTCTGTCCCGCCCCACCGTCCGGCAGGCCATCCAGACCCTGGTGGACAAGGGCCTGCTGGTGCGCCGCCGCGGCATCGGCACCCAGGTCGTGCACAGCCGGGCCGGCCGCCCGCCGGAGCCGAGCAGCCTCTACGACGACCTGGAGGCGGCCGGCCGGGCCCCCGGCACCCGGGTCCTGAGGCTGGAGACCGTGGAGGCGACCGCGGAGGTCGCCGCCGCCCTCGGCATCGCCGAGGGAGCGCCGGTGCGCCGGGTGGAGCGGCTGCGCTCCACCCACGGCGAACCGATGGCCCACCTGTGCAACCACCTCCCCGTCGGCCTGATCGGGACCGACGGCGCCGCGCTGGAGAGCACCGGCCTGTACCGGCTGATGCGCTCGGCCGGGATCATCCTCCACAGCGCCCGGCAGACGATCGGGGCGAAGGCCGCCACCGCCGAGGAGGGCGAACTGCTCGGCGAGCCGGAGGGCGCACCGCTGCTGACCATGGAGCGCACGGCCTTCGACGACACCGGGCGGGCCGTGGAGCACGGCCGCCACCTCTACCGCGCCTCCCGCTACGCCTTCGACTTCCAGCTCCTCGTCCGGTCCTGACCCCCGGCGCCCTCCCCGGCCGCGCCTGCGCGGAACCTCCCCCCGCACCCCTCCTCCCCGCGCGAGCTGCGGTGACGGATACTTGTGCGGCCGGGGCCGGACACCGTCCGCGCCCCGGCGGCACGGAAACCGGCCGTCAGGCCGGCACTCACGCAGCGAGAGGGCGGAAACCGCGTGGCCACGGCAGGAGGGGTCCGGACGAACCCACGGACCGGTGTACGGACGACGGGCGCGGTGCTGGCCGCGGTCCTCGCGCTCGTCCTGGCCGGGTGCAGCAGCACCGGCGGCAAGCGGGCCGAGGAGGAGCGCGAGCGCGCCGGGGGCCGCGCGGCGGTCGACACCCCGCGCTGGACGTTCGCGATGGTCACCCACTCCGGCGACGGCGACACCTACTGGGACATCGTCCAGAGCGGCGCCCGGCAGGCGGCCGTCAAGGACAACGTGGAGTTCCTCTACTCCCACGACAAGGAGGCCGGCCGCCAGGCCCAGCTCGTCCAGACCGCCATCGACCAGAAGGTGGACGGGCTGATCGTCACCCTCGCCAAGCCCGAGGCCATGGAGGCGGTGGTGCGCAAGGCCGTGGCGGCCGGCATACCGGTGGTCACCGTCAACTCCGGCCAGGACAGGTCCGCCGATCTCGGCGCCCTCGCCCACATAGGCCAGGACGAGTCCGTCGCCGGCGAGGCGGTCGGCGAGGAGCTGAACGAGCGCGGCCGCACCAAGGCCCTGTGCGTCGTCCACGAGCAGGGCAACGTCGGCCACGAGGAGCGCTGCGCCGGGGTGCGGAAGGCCTTCGACGGAGAGGTGGAGAACCTCTACGTGGACGGCACCAACATGCCCTCCGTGGAGTCCTCCATCGAGGCCGAGCTCCAGTCGGACGGGGACGTGGACGCCGTCGTCACCCTCGGCGCCCCCTTCGCGCCCACCGCCGCCAAGGCCGTGAAGCGGGCGGGCAGCGACGCGGAGGTGGACACCTTCGACCTCAACGCCCAGGTCGCGGCGGGCCTGAAGGACGGCACGATCGGCTTCGCCGTCGACCAGCAGCCCTACCTCCAGGGCTACGAGGCCGTCGACCTGCTGTGGCTGCACCGCTACAACGGCAACATGCTCGGCGGCGGGCGCCCGGTCCTCACCGGCCCGCAGCTGGTGACGCGCGACGACGCGGCCGCGCTGGAGAAGTACACCGAGCGGGGCACCCGGTGACCGCCGCCCCCGCCGTCCTGACGGAGGACGCCGCAGCGCGCGGCCCGGTGGTGCGGCGCCTGCTGGCCCGGCCCGAGCTGGGCGCGGTCGTCGGGGCCGCCGCCGTCTTCGTCTTCTTCGCCGTCGCCGCCGACAGCTTCCTGCGCGCCTCCAGCCTGAGCACCGTCCTGTACGCCTCCTCCACCATCGGCATCATGGCGGTGCCGGTGGCGCTGCTGATGATCGGCGGCGAGTTCGACCTGTCGGCGGGCGTGATGGTCACCGGCTCGGCGCTGGTGTCCTCGATGTTCAGCTACCAGATGACGGCGAACGTGTGGGTCGGCGTCGGGGTGTCCCTGCTGGTCACCCTCGCCGTCGGCTTCTTCAACGGCTGGATGCTCACCCGCACCGGGCTGCCGAGCTTCATCATCACCCTCGGCACCTTCCTGATGCTCACCGGCCTCAACCTCGGCCTCACCAAGCTGATCAGCGGCACGGTCTCCACCAAGGGCATCGGCGACATGGAGGGCTTCCCCTCCGCCCGCGCGGTCTTCGCCTCCCACCTGACCGTCGGCGGCGTCCAGCTCCAGGTCACCATCGTGTGGTGGCTCGCGCTGGTCGCCGTGGCCACCTGGATCCTGCTGCGGACCCGGGCCGGCAACTGGATCTTCGCCGTCGGCGGCAACGCCGAGGCCGCCCGCGCGGTCGGCGTCCCCGTCGACCGCACCAGGATCGGCCTGTACATGGGCGTGGGCCTGGCCGCCTGGATCTCCGGCCAGCACCTGCTGTTCAACTACGACGTCGTGCAGTCCGGCGAGGGCGTGGGCAACGAGCTGATCTACATCGCCGCGGCCGTCATCGGCGGCTGCCTGCTCACCGGCGGCTACGGCTCGGCGGCGGGCGCCGCCGTCGGCGCCCTGATCTTCGGCATGACCAGCAAGGGCATCGTCTACGCCCAGTGGGACCCGAACTGGTTCAAGTTCTTCCTCGGGGCGATGCTGCTGCTCGCCACGCTGCTCAACGCATGGATCCGCAAGAGGGCGGAGGCCTCCTCGTGAACGAGCCGTCCACGGCGCCGCTGGTCGAGCTGGAGGGCGTCGGCAAGCGCTACGGCAACGTGACCGCCCTCGACGACGTGTCGCTGGCGGTCCGCCCCGGCGAGATCACCTGCGTGCTCGGCGACAACGGCGCCGGCAAGTCCACCCTCATAAAGATCATCTCCGGGCTGCACCGGCACGACAGCGGCACCTTCCGCATCGACGGCGTGGAGGTCCGCCTCGCCTCGCCCCGCGAGGCCCTCGACCGCGGCATCGCCACGGTCTACCAGGACCTGGCCGTCGTCCCGCTGATGCCCGTGTGGCGGAACTTCTTCCTCGGTTCCGAACCGGTCCTCGGCCGCGGCCCCCTCCGCCGCCTGGACACCGCCGCCATGCGCCGCACCACCCGCGAGGCCCTGCGGCGCATGGGCATCGACCTGCGCGACGTGGACCAGCCCATCGGCACCCTCTCCGGCGGCGAGCGGCAGTCGGTCGCCATCGCCCGCGCCATCCACTTCGGCGCCCGGGTGGTCGTCCTGGACGAGCCGACCGCCGCGCTCGGCGTCAAGCAGGCCGGGGTCGTCCTCAAGTACGTCGCCGCCGCCCGCGACGAGGGGCTGGGCGTCGTCCTGATCACCCACAACCCCCACCACGCCCACCTGGTCGGCGACCGCTTCGTGCTGCTCAAGCGCGGCGCCATGGCCGGCAGCCACACCCGCGAGGCGATCGGCCTGGACGAGCTGACCCGCCAGATGGCCGGCGGCAGCGAACTGGAGCAGCTCAGCCACGAACTGGCGCGGACCCGCCCCTCGGATCCGGGCGGCGAGGCCCCGTAGGGCACAATCGACGATGATGAGTACGTACCGTGACCGGGCGCACCGCGGCTCTGCCAGAGGAACTGCCAGAGCGACGGTGCTGAGGACCGTCGCCACGCGCGAGCGGCGCTCGTACATCTCCGCGCCGCGCGTGCCGACGGTCGGCATCGACATCGGCGGTACGAAGGTGATGGCGGGCGTCGTCGACGCCGACGGCACCATCCTGGAGAAGGTCCGCGCCGAGACCCCCGACAAGTCCAAGAGCCCCCAGGTCGTCGAGGACACCATCGCCGAACTGGTCCTGGACCTCTCCGACCGCCACGACGTGCACGCCGTCGGCATCGGGGCCGCCGGCTGGGTGGACGCCGACCGCTCACGGGTGCTGTTCGCCCCGCACCTGGCCTGGCGCGACGAGCCGCTGCGCGACGCGCTGACCGCCCGCCTGGCCGTACCGGTCATGGTCGACAACGACGCCAACACCGCCGCCTGGGGCGAGTGGCGCTTCGGCGCCGGCCGCGGCGAGGACCACCTCGTCATGATCACCCTCGGTACGGGCATCGGCGGCGCCATACTCGAGAACGGCGAGGTCAAGAGGGGCCGCTACGGCGTGGCCGGGGAGTTCGGCCACATGCAGGTCGTGCCCGGCGGCCACCGCTGCCCCTGCGGCAACCGCGGCTGCTGGGAGCAGTACAGCTCCGGCAACGCCCTGGTCCGCGAGGCCCGCGAGCTGGCCGCCGCCGAGTCGCCGGTCGCGTACGGGATCATCGACCGCGTCGGCGGCCGCATCCCCGACATCACCGGTCCGCTGATCACCGAGCTGGCCCGCGAGGGCGACGCGATGTGCACCGAGCTCCTCCAGGAGATCGGCCAGTGGCTCGGCGTCGGCATCGCCAACCTGGCCGCCGCGCTGGACCCGTCCTGCTTCGTCATCGGCGGCGGGGTCAGCGCCGCCGACGAGCTGCTGATCGGCCCCGCCCGGGACGCCTTCCGCCGTCACCTCACCGGCCGCGGCTACCGTCCCGAGGCCCGCATCGCCCGCGCCGAGCTCGGCCCGGAGGCCGGCATGGTGGGCGCCGCCGACCTCGCCCGGCTGGTCGCCCGCCGCTTCCGCCGCGCCAACCGCCGCCGCGTGGAGCGGTACGAACGCGCCGGGGTCGGCCTGCTGCCGTCGCGCGGATGGGGTGCGGGCCGTTGACCGCCACGCTCCTGCCGCGGCCCGAGCGCCCGCCGCACCGGCCCAGGCACCGCTGGCTGGCGGCGATCGTGGTCGTGCTGCTGATCGCCGTCCCCGCCGGCTACCTGGTGCTCTCCGCCCACCAGAGCCGCGACAGCGGCAAGGACAAGCAGCGCGCCGCCGCCGCCACCGGCCTGGTCTGGGAGTGGCCGAGCAGGGTCGAGCGCCGCATCTACGAGGTGCCCATCCCCGGCGGGTCCACCTACGTGGCCCACTACGAGCGCAACGCCTGGGAGCGCAGCTCCTTCTACGTCCAGTTCCGCACCTCCCGCGAGGCGCTGGACGCCTTCATCGAGGAGGCCGGCGGCGACCCCGCCGAGCTGCGCGAGGGCCGGCCGGGCGTCAGCGACCGCCAGGCGGACGTGGTCGGCTGGGACCTCGACGTCCCCGGCCACCGCTACGCGGGCACCAGGATCGACCGGCCCGGCGAACGGCCCGACCTGGCGGTCACCGTGGACCTCACCCGCGAGGACCGCCCGCGGGTCTACGTGGTCTCCACGGTCGAGCTCTGAGGGCCGCCGGCCCGGCCGCACCCGCCCCTCTCCTGCGCCGGGTGCGGTCCGGCCGGTGTCCGCGGGCCGGGGCCGGAGCCCCCCGCGTCGGCGGAGGACTCCGGACTCCGTGCCGTTCCGTTCGCCGGCCCGCCGGCCGGTCTACTTGAGGTAGACGAGGCCGTCGGTGGTGACGGTGGGCCGGCCGCTGGTGCCCACGACGACGATCTTGACGGTGTGCTTGGCGCTGGTGGACCAGGTCCTGGTCCAGATCGCCTGGCGGTACTGGGTCGCCGAGGACTTCAGGTCCACCGTGGTGACCTTGGCGCCGTCGACGTAGACGTGGGCCTGGCCGGAGCCGGCGGCCCGCGAGACGATCCAGGCGGCCGAGCGGCCGGTGAAGGTCCAGCTCAGGGAGGCGTTCTTGGCGGAGCTGGAGTAGGACTTGCCGCCCAGGTAGCTGGTGGAGGACTTGGTGGTCCAGGTGCCGGTCCTGGTGGCCGAGGTCTCCTGGAGGATCACCGGGGTGCCGGCCACCGAGGCGGTGGCGGTGTTGCCGGCCTGGTCGCGGGCGGTCATCGACCAGGTGGTGGCCTTGCCCGAGGCGGCGGTGTGGGAGGCGCTGGTGGTGGTGGGCCCGTAGGTCCCGGCCACCGGCGCGGTCAGCCTGACCTCCTTCAGGGCCGCGGCGTCGGTGGCCTTCCAGCGCAGGGTGACGGGGACGGCGCCGGTGTTGACGGTGCCGGTGCGCAGGGCCAGGTTCGGCTTGGTGGTGAAGGCGGGGGCGGTGGTCTCGGCGACCACGGTCGCGGCCGCGGTGGTGGCGGTCTTCCCCGAGACGTGGACGGCGCGGACGGCGACGGTGTGGGTGCCCACCGCCAGGGTCGCCTTGGCCGAGGTGGCGCTCCCCGCGGCGGTCGCGGCCACCTTGCCGTCGACCAGCAGCTCGTACCGGGAGACCAGCGCGGCGGGCGTGGCCGCCTTCCAGTTCACGGTGACGGCGGCCTTGGTGTAGTAGGTCGCCCCCGACTGCCCGGCGCCGGTGACCGAGGTGATGGCCAGACCGGTCACCGGGCCCGCGGCGTAGGAGCGGACGGTGGCCAGCTGCCCGTAGAGCCGGTCGCCGGGGCACTGGGTGTTGTAGCCGTCGCGGTGCCCGTGGATCGCGGGGAAGGACAGCTGCGCGCCCTTGGCCCAGGTCTTGCCGGAGTAGTTGCGGCCGGCGTCGCCGGCGGTGAGGGTGGCGGTGCCGTTCGGGGCGACGCCGTACTGGCCCAGCTTCCACGCCGCGACGCGGGCGACCGAGGTGAGCGCGGCGGTGGAGGCGGCGGTGTCGGTGTAGGTGCCCAGGATCGAGATGCCGGTGGTCTCGGCGTTGAAGCCGTAGGCGTGCGCGCCCATCACCGGGCGGTCCACGCCCCCCTTGCGGCCCTCGTAGATCCTGCCGCACTTGTCGACCAGGAAGTTGTAGCCGATGTCCTTCCAGCCCAGCGTCCTGACGTGGTACGCGTAGATGCCGCGCACCACCGCCGGGGCCTGGTCGCAGGTGTAGGAGTTGGACTCGGCGGTGTGGTGGACCACCACCGCCCTGACCTTCCCGCCGGGCAGGTAGCCGGGCTCCTCCGGGCTGATCGACTCGTCCGCCCCCCAGCCCGCGCGGTCGGTGATGGGCGGCCGCGGCGCGGTGGACGGCGGCGCGGGCGGAACGCTCACCGTGGGCGACGGGCTCGCCGAGGCGGACGCGCTCGCCGTGGGGGAGGCGCTCGACGCCGGGGGCGAGGCGGGCGCGGTGGGCGTGGTGGTCTGCGACGGCGTGCCCGGGGCCGTCTCGCCCGGCGTCCTCGTGGGCTCCGGCGCCGACTCGGTGGCGGCGGGTTCCGACGGACTCGGCGCCGGATCGGTCGCCTCCGTGGCCGAGGGCTCGCCGGTGGGCTCGTCCTCGGTGAACGCGGCCGGTTCCATGCCGGTGGCGCCGCCGGGGTCGACCATGTCCAGCCGCAGCCCCTTCGGCAGCCCGGCCGAGGACTTCCCCGCGGTCCTCACCCGGACCTCGACCCCGTCGGACGGTCCCACCCAGGCCGGCTCGGTACCGCCGCGCTCGGCCCCCCGCTCGCCCTGCCCGCTGTCACCGTCCAGTGCCAGCCAGTTCGACCACGTGCCCGTCACCGTGCTGCGCGTACGCGCCTCGACCGTGCCGTCGACGCGGGTGGCGGGATCGGTCCAGGTCACTCCCAGCATGCTGAACGGCGCCACGTCCCGCCGTCCCAGCTCGGCGGCCCGGCCGCCGTCGGCCACCTTCAGCGCGGCGGAGTGAATTCCCGCCTGAACCGGTTTTCCCGGTCCTGCGGGCTTTCCGTCGTCACCGGCGCCCCCGACGGGAGAGCCGACCACCCCCTGGAGCACCAGCACCCCCGAGATCCCCACCGCCGACGCGGCGGCCGTGCCCCATATTCGACGCGATTTCATACCGCACCCTGTTTTCTTGTGTCCTGGCCGGATCAGGGCGACCCATCAGCCCATCGGACCGGAACGGTAACGGATGCGGCGTCAGGGCATCCACGCACCCGGCGTTCTGCCGCGCCATCGGCCGGCGGAGCGGCGAGAACAAGCCACGTCCCCTGCGAACCCCGCACCCGGGGGCATTCCGGGATGACTCGATTTGCGCGGGATTGGGGGCGCGCCACGCTGTCACCTGCGCCTTCCCGCGGCCAGAGGCCTCGCTTCACCCTTTGTTCACATGTGACACACATCACCATCACACAAAGTGATCGCCCGGCCGCTTGGGGACGATACCTCCCTCTTTCACGCCTTTACTCACCGGATATTTTTCATCGCGGTCAGTATCCATTCACAGCAGACAGGAACTGCTTTGACAGGCATAGGGGATACGCCCTCTCCCGACGAGAGAGGGCGCATGTGGGGATTGCAGAGCAGGAGCCTGCGGTGGACCGCCGGCGGGCTCGCCCTGCTTCTGTCCGTCACCCTTATGGAAGGGGCGGCCGCGGCGCGGCCGTCGCGTCCGGTGGCGGAGAAGGAGCCGAAGCCCGCGGTGACGCAGGCGGCCGACATCGCGTCGGCGAAGGTGGCCGCGCGGCTGTCGGGCAAGCGGGTCGAGGCGCTGTCCGAGCGGACCGAGACCTCGACGACATGGGTGAACGGGGACGGCAGCCTGACGACCGAGCTGTCGGCCGGCCCGGTCCGGTTCCAGCGCGACGGACAGTGGGTCACCGTCGATGTCGACCTGGTGCGGCGGTCGGACGGTTCGGTCGAGGCCGCCGCGCATCCGGCGGGGCTGAGCCTGGCGGGCAAGGGCGGCGCGCTGCCCACCTCCCTCGCCGCGGCGGAGAAGGCGCCGGCCCGCGACCTGGTCACGCTGGGCGAGGGGGAGGAGCGGATCACCTTGCAGTGGAAGGGCGGCCTGCCCGCCCCGAAGCTGGAGGGCACCCGCGCCACCTACACCGGTGCGCTGCCGGACGCCGATGTGATCGTGGAGGCCACCCGGACCGGTTTCGAGCAGTTCGTCGAGATCGGCAAGCGCCCCGCGGCGAAGGACTACTCCTACACGCTGCCGCTGAAGACCGACGGGCTGAAGGTCAAGCAGCAGAAGGACGGCAGCCTGCTGTTCACCGACAAGGCCTCGGGCAGGAAGAAGCGGGCGGTGATGCCCGCACCGGTGATGTGGGACGCCGCCGTGGACGAGGTCTCCGGTGAGCACACCAACCGGGCGAAGGTCGACTGGGAGGTCGTCGAGACCGGCGACGGCGTCGACCTGGTCATCACCCCGGACGCGGACTTCCTGGCCGACCCGGACACGAAGTACCCGGTGACGGTGGACCCCTCCACCTCGGCGCTGTCCAACGTCTTCGACACCCTGGTCAAGCGCGGTGAGACCACCGACTGGTCCACCAACACCGAGCTGCACCTGGGCAACCCGGGCACCACCAACCCGGACGGCACCACGCGGCTGTCGCGGTCGTTCATCACCTGGAACACCGCGCCGATCTCCGACGCGCTGGTCTCCAGCGCGAAGCTGTCGCTGTGGAACGTCCACTCCGGCAACTCCGACTGCAAGCCGTACGAGTGGACGATCTGGGAGACCGGCGCCCCCTCCACCGCCACCCGGTGGGACAGCCAGCCCTCCTGGGTCGCCCAGCACCACTCCTCCACCGAGACCAAGGGCCGCGCGGCCTGCGGCGGGGCGGGCTGGATCAACGCCGACGTGACCGGTCTGGTGCAGACGTGGGCGTCGGCGAAGACCTCCCGCGGCCACATGGGCCTGCGTGCCGCCACCGACGCGACGACCCACTGGAAGCAGGTCAGCTCCGCCAACGCCGCGTCCAACCCGCCCAAGCTGGTGGTGAACTACAACTACCGGCCGCGCACCGGCACCAAGCAGGAGGCCGGTCCGCCGTTCTTCTCCTACGGCGGGGCCTACACGGTCAACACCACCACCCCCACCCTGCGCGACACCTTCGTCGACGCCGACGGGGACAAGGTCAACGGCACCTTCCAGATCTTCGACGCCGCCACCAACACCCAGGTCGGCGACGTGATCGTCTCCAAGTACGTGCCCAGCGGCCAGGTCGCCTCCGTCACCGTCCCCGCCGGGGTGCTGAGCAACGGCAAGACCTACAGGTTCCGTACGTCACCGTACGACGGGGCGCACTACAACCTCGGCTGGTCGGCGTGGAAGACCTTCACCGTCGACACCACCAACCCCTCCGCCCCCACCAGGATCACCTCCACCGACTACCCGTCGGGCTCCTGGGTCAAGGGCGCGGGTCAGGCCGGCACCTTCACCGTCACCCCCAACGGCACCGACCACAACTGGCTGGAGTGGACGCTGGACGGCGTGACCTGGACCAAGGTCGCCACCGGCGGCTCCACCGCCGCCAAGGCCCTCTCCGTCGCCCCGCCCAGGAACGGCACCCACACCCTCCAGGTGCGGCAGGTGGACAAGGCCGACAACAAGTCCGAGGCGATCGAGTACACCTTCCACGCCGGACCCGGCGGCTTCCTCCAGCCCTCCGACGGCGAGCGCACCGCGCGCCGGCTGCCGCTGGCCGTCGAGGCCGACGGGGCCAAGTACACCGCGGTGTCCTTCTCCTGGCGCCGCTCCGAGGCCGACCCCTGGACGCGCATCCCGGCCGGTGACGTCACCTCCGGCGGAAACCCGCTCACCGCCTGGCCCGTCGCCATGGCCTCGGGCAGGAGCCCCGTCCTGGTGTGGAACGCCGCCGGCACCGTCGACCCCGACGGATCGGTGCAGATCAAGGCCGACTTCACCGGACCGGGCAGCGCCTCCGGCGCCACCGAACCGCTGACGGTCGTCGTCGACCGCAACGCCACCGGCGCCGCCACCGACGAGGTCGGCCCCGGCACGGTCAACCTGCTCACCGGCGACTACACCCTCTCCGAGACCGACGCCTCCGCGTTCGACCTGGAGATCTCCCGTACGGCCTCCTCGCGCCGGCCCGACCAGGGCGCCAAGCAGGAGGGGCAGGCGCCGATCTTCGGCAAGGAGTGGGTGACCGGCACCGCCTCGGAACTCACCGAGTCCGAGTTCAGCCACATCCGCAAGATCTCCGACACCGCCGTCGACGTGGTCCTGCTGGAGGGCGATGCCATCCACTTCACCGCCAACGCGAACAGGACCGGCTGGATCCCCGAACCCGGGTCCGAGGACCTGACCCTCACCGGCGGCGTCACCGGTTCGTTCACGCTCTCGGACACCGAGGGCACCATCACCGAGTTCACGAAGCCCGACGCGGCCGCCACCACCTGGCAGGTGTCCAGCACCCTCCTCAACGGTCTGGCGCAGTCGTCCACGACCGTGGTGTCCGAAGCGGTGACGGTCGACGGCAAGAAGCTGGCCCGCCCCAAGCGGGTCATCGCGCCGACCTCCGCCGTTTCCGCCGCCACCTGCACCGCGTCCCCGACGACCAAGGGCTGCCGCGCCCTGGAGTTCGTCTACGCGACCTCCACCACCGCCACCGCCACCGCCTTCGGCGACGTCAGCGGCCAGGTGAAGGAGATCCGCATGTGGTCCACCGAGCCCGGCGCGGCCGCGGCGACGTCGAAGACCGTGCAGACGTACCTGTACGACAGCGAAGGCCGCCTGCGCCAGGCATGGAACCCGCTGGTCACCCCGGCGCTGAAGACCGAGTACGGCTACGACGCGGCGGGCCGGGTCACCAGCTTCACGAAACCCGGTGAACTCCCGTGGACCTTCACCTACGGCACGGCCGGTTCCGGTTCCGCCGCCGGTGACGGCATGCTGCTCAAGGCCAGCCGGTCCGGCCTCCAGCCGGGGACGGCCGCCACGGAGCAGGGCACGGCCGTCACGAGCCTGGTGTACGGGGTGCCCCTCACCGGCGCCGCGGCACCGTACGCCATGGGTGCCGCCGACGTGAAGGCATGGGGGCAGACCGATGCTCCGACGGACGCCACCGCGGTCTTCCCCGCCGACGCCGTTCCGGCCTCCCACACGGGCGGCGCACTGACCGCGACCGCCTACGAGCGCGCCGAGGTGCACTACCTCGGGGTCTCCGGCCGCGAGGTCAACTCCGCCTCCCCCGGCGGTCACATCACCACCACCGAGTACGACCGGTTCGGCAACACCGTGCGCGAACTGTCGGCAGCCAACCGGGCCGTCGCTCTCGGCCTCGGCGCCGACGACCGGGCCGTCCAGGCCGATCTGGGCATCGCCCAGCTCTCCTCGGCCGAGCGCGCCGAGCTGCTGTCCACCCGCTCCGTCTACAACGAGACCGGCACACGGGAACTGGAGGAGTTCGGTTCGCTGCGGCGCGTCGACCTCACCGCCGACCTGAAGTCCGGCACGACCGTCCTGGTACCGGCCGGCACCCCGGTGCTCGCCCGCACGTGGACGGTGAACGAGTACGACGCGGGGCGTCCCACCGACGGCACCGCCACGGTCAAGGACCAGATCACCAAGGCGACCGCGGGCGCCCAGGTGCGTGAGCACCCCTCGGTGCAGGGCGAGAAGCGCGCCACGCAGACGGTCTACGACTGGGCCAAGGGCCTGCCCGTCAAGTCCATCCAGGACCCGGGCGGCCTGGCGCTGACCACGACCACCGAGTACGACGCCCAGGGACGGGTCACCAAGCAGATCCCGCCCGGCTCCACCGGCTCGGACGCCGCCACGAGGGTGACGACGTACTGGTCCGCCACCGGCACCGGCGCCTGCGCCGGCCGCCCGGAGTGGGCCGACGCGGTGTGCAGCACCGGCCCGGCCGGCGCGATCACCGGAGGCGGCAGCAACCCGACCACCCTGCCCACCACGACCAGCGAGTACGACTGGTGGGGCCACCAGGCCAAGGTCATCGAGACCTCCGGCAGCACGACCCGGACCACGACCACGACGTACGACTCCGCGGGGCGACAGGCCAAGGTCACGCTCAGCGGCGGCATCGGAAAGGCCGTACCGGAGGTGATCACGGAGTACGACCCGGCCAACGGCGAGGTGGCGAAGACCACGTCGGCGTCGGGCGGCACGATCACCAAGAAGTTCGACAAGCTCGGACGGCTCATCTCCTACACCGACGCCGACGGCGGCACCACGACGACCGAGTACGACCTGCTGGACCGCCCGGTCAAGGTCACCGACACGGCGCCGTCCACGGTGACCTACACCTACGACCACACGGTCGAGCCGCGCGGCCTGGCCACGAGGACCACCGACTCCGTCGCCGGCGCCTTCGAGGCCAGGTACGACGCGGACGGCTCCGTCAGCAGTGAGAAGCTGCCCGGTGGCTACACACTGCGGCAGCGCGAGGACACCGCCGGGGCCACGCTGGAGCGCACGTACACGCGCGACAGCGACGGCGCCCTGGTCTACTCGGACACCGTCACGCAGTCCGTCCACGCCCAGAACACCAGCCACAGCGGCTGGTCCGAGCAGACGTTCCGGTACGACGCGACCGGACGCCTCACCACTGTCGAGGACACCGCCGACACCATCTGCACCCGCCGTGTCTACGCCTTCGACGACCGGACCAACCGCACGTCGCTGACCACGGCGACCGGCGCGCCCGGCGCGGACTGCCCGACCGGCGGAGGCACCACCGGCACCCACACGTACGACAGCGCCGACCGCATCGTCGACGCGGGATACGCCTACGACGCCTTCGGCCGGACCACCACGGCTCCGGGCAACGGCACGATCAGCTACCACGTCAACGACCTGGTCCACCGGCAGACCGCCGACGGCAAGCGTCAGACCTGGAACCTGGACTCCGCGCAGCGGTTCCGTTCCTGGACGGTGGAGCGCGGCAGCGGCACCACGTGGACCCTGGAGCAGTCCAAGGTCAACCACTACGACGGCGAGGAGGACAACCCTCGCTGGATCGTCGAGGACGTGGCCACCGGAGCCCTGACCCGCAACGTCGACTCCGCGAGCGGTGACCTGGCCGCCACCACCGGCAAGACCGGTGACGTGGTCCTCCAGCTCACCAACCTGCACGGTGACGTGGCCCTCCAACTGCCGCTGGACGCGGGCAAGGCGCCCGTCGCCCTGGACTCGGACGAGTACGGCAACCCCCGGGCCGGGCAGCCGGCGACGCGCTACGCCTGGCTCGGCGGCAAGCAGCGGTCCACCGAGACCCTGACCGGTCTCACGCTCATGGGCGTCCGCCTCTACAACCCCGCCTCGGGCCGGTTCCTGTCCACGGACCCGATCTACGGCGGCAACGCCAACGCCTACGACTACTGCTCCGCCAACCCCCTGAACTGCTACGACCTCGACGGTCGGTGGGGCTGGCTCGCGGTCAGCGCGGCGGCCTGGGCCTGCTCCAAGTGGTGCCCGGGCAAGCGGACGCGCCGGATCGCCGGCGTGGTGAGCGCGGTGTCGGGCGGTGGGTTCATCCGCAGCATGGCGATCAAGGCCGGCACGCGCTACCTCGCGAAGAGGTCGGTCAAGAACAGCATCCAGACCAAGCGCGGCTACCGCGTCGACGTCCGGGGAAAGAAGCCTCACTACAATAAGTGGGGTGCTCGACCCAAGGGCAAGGGACCGGGCGCGAGCTGGCGCCGGGCCCGCTACAGGAACAAGCACATGGGATTCCCGCACGTGCAGTACTACCGGGGCGGTAAGAGGTACGGAAAGTGGGCCTACCGGCCCGGTCTCCGGCACGTCTACCGCGCCTGGCGTTCCCTGTGACGCTCTGTCGCGACCTGACATGAGCTGACATGAGACTCGGGGAGCGTGGGGCAGGGCGGGCAGGGCCCTCCCGCCCCGCGCTCCCCGAGTGCCGTGAAGTGAAAGGCTGTCCCCATGTGGCATGACTGCACACCGGCCCTCGACGACGAGCCCGGCCCGGCCGGGCGGGAGATATCGGGGTGGCGAGTCCCCGGCGTCGGTGAGATCGACGTCGAGTCCGAGGGCTTTCGGCTGTCCGTGCTGCCCACGGGCGGGACCCTGCGCGTGGAACTGGCCTTCGCCGCCGCGTACGCCGAGTCGGAGACGGAGCCGTACCGGCCCCTGGGCCCGGTGACGCTGACGCTCGACGACGTACGGTCCATCGAGCTGCACACGCCGGGGGCGCCCTCCGACCCGCTGTGGAAGAGGGTGCTTCGCGGGGACCCGCACGACGAGGTCCTGCGCATGACGTGGGACGAGGACGACGACGTCCTGCACGTACGGGACGGCGGCGTCGTCCTGTCCTGCCGGGGCGGCACCTGGCGCTGGGCGCTCTGAGAACCGGCCCCGCGCCGCCGCCGGGGGGCGGGGCCCGTACGCCGTGCGCGGCGGCACGGCCGTCGCGGCCACGCGTGAGATGTGGGAGCGTGAGCGGGTGAGTGAGACGAACGCCGACACCCTGCAATACCGCGTCGACGGGCCGGAACAGGCCCCGGTCCTCATCCTGGGGCCCGCGCTCGGTACCACCTGGCACATGTGGGACCGCCAGGTCCCGGAGCTCAGCCGCCACTGGCGGGTGCTCCGCTACGACCTCCCCGGCCACGGCGGCGCCCCCGCCCACCCCGCCACCGCCGTCCCCGAGCTCGCCGCCCGGCTGCTGGCCACCGCCGACGCCGTCGGCGCCGACCGCTTCGCCTACGCCGGCTGCTCCCTGGGCGGGGCCGTGGGAGCCCGGATCGCGCTGGACGCCCCCGGCCGGCTCACCTCCCTCGCGCTGATCTCCTCCGCGCCCCGCTACGCCACCCCCGACACCTGGCGGCAGCGCGGCGTCGTGGTGCGGACCAACGGACTGGACCCCATCGCCCGCTCCACCCCCGAGCGCTGGTTCACGCCCGCCTTCGCCGCCGCCCAGCCCGCCATCGTCGACTGGGCCGTCCAGATGGTCCGCACCACCGACCCCGGCTGCTACATAGCAGCCTGCGAGGCGCTCGTCGCCTTCGACATACGCGAGGAGCTGGGCCGCATCGGCGTGCCGACCCTGGTGGTCGCCGGGGCCGAGGACCGGGTCACCCCGCCCGCCGACGCCCGCGCCCTGGTCGCGGGCATCCCCGACGCCCGGCTCGCCCTCGTCCCCGACGCCTGCCACATGGCCCCCGTGGAGCGGCCCGGCGAGGTCACCGAGCTGCTGGCCGGGCACTTCTCGGCCGCGCTCCCCGCCGGGCGGCTGGACGCCCCGGCGGCCGTACCGGTCCCCGCCCAGGTTCCCGCCCGGCCCCACACGGCGCCCGCCACCGCCGCGGGCCGGGCGCCGGACGCCCCGCCACGGGGCGCCGCGGTCGCGGCCCTGACCGCCGGCGAGCACCGCCGGGACCACTCCGGCGCCGCGTACGACACCGGCCTGCGGATCCGCCGCGACGTGCTCGGCGATGCCCACGTCGACCGCGTCACCGAGGAGACCGACGCCTTCACCGGCGACTTCCAGGACCTCCTCACCCGCTACGCCTGGGGCGAGGTGTGGGCCCGCACCGGCATCGACCGCCGCACCCGCTCGGTGGTCACCCTCACCGCGCTCACCGCCGGCGGCCACCTGGAGGAGCTGGCCTCCCACACCCGCGCCGCGCTGCGCAACGGGCTCACCCCGGAGGAGATCAAGGAGGTCCTGCTGCACACGGCTGTCTACTGCGGGATGCCCGCCGCGAACGCCGCGTTCGCCGTCGCCCGGCGCGTCATCCGGGAGGAGACGGCGCCTCGCGACTAGCGCCGGGCCGCGTCGGCGCCGGCCGCGGGCGGCGCGCCCGCGCCCCGCGCCGCACCGGGGGAGCGGGCCCGCCCGCCGCGGGCGGCGCGGGGCGAGACGGACGGCACAGCGGACGGCGCAGCGGATAGCACAATGGCCCCATGGAGCTCACCAAGAAGGGCCACGCCTGCGTCGCCCTGCACCGCGACGGACGCACCCTCGTCATCGATCCGGGCGGCTTCAGCGAGGCGGACGCCGCCGTCGGCGCCGACGCGATCCTGGTCACCCACGAGCACCCCGACCACTTCGACGAGGGCCGGCTGCGCGCCGCGCTGGAGGCCGACCCGGCCGCGCAGATCTGGACCCTGCGCAGCGTCGCCGAGCGGCTCTCGGCCGCCTTCCCCGGACGCGTCCACACCGTCGGGGACGGCGACGCCTTCACCGCCGCCGGCTTCGAGGTGGAGGTGCACGGCGAGCTGCACGCCGTCATCCACCCGGACATCCCGCGCGTCACCAACGTCGGCTACCTCGTCGACGGGGGCGGCGACGGCGGGGGCGACGGCGGTGGTGACGGGGGCGGCACCGTGTTCCACCCCGGCGACGCCCTGACCGTCCCCGGCCGTCCGGTGGACACCCTGCTGCTGCCGGTCCACGCCCCCTGGAGCAGGGTCGCCGAGGTCGTCGACTACGTGCGCGAGGTGGGGCCGCGCGTGGCGTACGACGTCCACGACGGGCTGCTGTCGGACTTCGGGCACCTCGTCTACGGCCGGCTGCTCGGCCCGAACGGCCCCGGCACCGGCGGCGCGGAGCACGTGCGGCTGGAGCCCGGGCAGAGCGTCACGCTGGGGAAGGGCTGAGCGGCGCCGGAGGGAGCGCCCCGCCACCCGCCGGCTGTCGGTGCCGGGCGGTAGATTCGCTGCCATGCGTATCGCCACCTGGAACGTCAACTCGATCACCTCCCGGCTGGAGCGGCTGCTGGCCTGGCTGGAGAGCAGCGGCACGGACGTGCTGTGCCTGCAGGAGCTGAAGTGCACGGCGGAGGCGTTCCCGGCCGGACCGCTGCGCGAGCTGGGCTACGAGGCCGCGGTCAACGCCTCGGGCCGGTGGAACGGCGTGGCGGTGCTGTCCCGGGTGGGCCTGGAGGACCCGGTCGTCGGCCTGCCCGGAGGACCGGAGTACGAGGGCGTCACCGAGCCCCGCGCGGCGGGCGCGACCTGCGGCGGGGTGCGGGTGTGGTCGGTGTACGTGCCCAACGGCCGCGAGGTGGGCCACCCGCACTTCGCGTACAAGCTCCGGTGGTTCGCCGCGCTGCGGGAGCTGGCGGCGCGGGAGTCGGGGGAGCGGCCCTTCGCCATCCTCGGCGACTACAACGTCGCGCCGACCGACGAGGACGTCTACGACCCCGCCGTCTTCGAGGGCTCCACGCACGTCACCCCGGCCGAGCGCGAGGCGCTGGCCGAGCTGCGCGCGGTGGGCCTGGCCGACGTCGTACCGCGCCCGCTGAAGTACGACCGTCCCTACACCTACTGGGACTACCGCCAGCTCGGCTTCCCCAAGAACAAGGGCATGCGCATCGACCTGGTCTACGGCAACCCGGCGTTCGAGGCGGCGGTGAAGGACGCCTACGTCGACCGCGAGGAGCGCAAGGGCAAGGGCGCCTCGGACCACGCGCCGGTCGTCGTGGACCTGGAGGTGTGACCTCCGCCGGCCTCCGCGTGCCTGTGGTGCTCATCGCGCCGGTGATGTCACGCTGAGGTGCATGAACATCCCCTTCCTGGACAACTGGCGCAAGAGGCACGGTGGGGCCCGGGGGACGGCGGTGATGGAGGCCGTCCCCCATGACGCCGAGGGAGTGGCGCAACTGCTCTCCGAGTGCGAACTGCTGCGCAGGCAGGCGGAGTCGGCGGGGATCGGCCTGGAGGACACGCCCGAGTCGCTGGCGGCCCTCGACCAGCTCCTGCCGCGCTGGCGCGACGACGACCCCGAGGCCCTGGCCCGGCTGGGCAACGACGTGGGCCTGTACCTGGGCACCGTCATCGTCCGTACGGTGCCGGGCGCGGCGTGGCAGGTGTGGCCGAGCGGCCGGCCGGTGGTGCGGCTGGCCTCCGGCCGGGAGCTCGACGTGGTGGGGGCGGGCCTGGACTGGGCGCTCAACGGCGCGCCGGAGCTGTCGCAGGTGTACGCGGAGGCGTCCGAGGCGTGACGGGTGCCGGACGCCGGGGGAGCCCGACGCCGGGGGAGCCGGGCCGTCAGCCGGTGAAGGAGATCCGGTACTCCAGCCGCCAGCGGTCCGCGCGCACCACGATGTCGGAGGTCTCCACGGCCCGGCCGTCCGCCGCGTGGTGCGTGCGCTCGATGACCGTCACGCACTGCCCCGGGGAGCAGCCCAGGGCCTCCGACTCCAGGGAGGTGGCCGGGCGGGAGCCGACCAGTTCGGTGGCCCGCACCACGGGCACGCCGATGGCCGCGAACCGCTCGCGCACCCCGCGCCGGGCGTACGGTCCGCGCTCGGGGAAGACCACCTCGGTGCCCTCGGTGAGCGCCAGCGGCTCCCAGCTGGTGGCGAGCTGGAGCGGGCGCCGGTCGGCGAGGTACTCGTACTGCGTGCACATCACGCGCTCGCCCGCGTCGATCCCCAGCCGCTCGGCGATCCGCGGCGGGGCCCCGGCGGTGGTGGAGGTGGCCTCCCACAGCAGCGGGAGGGTGGAGGAACCGGTGTGGATGCGGGCGGCGAACGGCGAGTCCACCGCCTCCCCGGTGCGCAGCAGGCTGCCGACGGGACTGCGGTCGGTGACGAACACCCCGCGCCCGAACTGCCCTTCCGCGTAGCCGGCGGCCTTCAGCACGCGCACCGCCCGGTCCACGGTCTGGTCGCTGGCGGCGTAGGCGCGCTTCAGCTCCGAACGCGACGGGATCCGGGCGCCCACGGCCAGGACCCCCTCGTCGATCTGCTGCCGCAGATCGTCGGCGATCCGCTGGTAGACCGGTCTGCTGTCGCCCATCCGGGACTCCTTTCCGTGCCGCCGCCTGCGGGGAATGATCTCCGTACCCGGGTCAACAGGGTAGAAGGACGGGTTCCGCCGCGTGAGGCGTCGTGGGCAACATCATCGGGAACTCCTCGGCGACATCGGTACCCGATTCCACGAACTCCTCGCACGAAACGGCACTTGACCGGGTCAGCCCTCCGCCCGGCTCCGCGCCCGGTGCTGGCGGCGGCCGCCGGGCGGCGCGGGCGCGGGCGCGGGGAGCCGGGTGGTGGCGGCCCGGGTGACGTCCGCGACCAGTTCGACGACGTCGGGGCCGTAGGCCTGGGAGTTGACCACCTTCAGCAGCAGGCAGAAGTCGCCGTCGAGGCCGTACCTGCGGGCCAGTCCGGTGTGGTGGCGGGCGAGGTAGCGGGCGGCGGCCTGGTTGGTGACGGCCCGCTGGCCGCAGGCGAGGAAGACCGGTCGGGAGCCCTCGCCCGCGGTGAGCCGGGCCAGCAGGACGTGCTCCACCGACCCCTTCTCCATCCGGTACCGCTCGCTCCCGATGGTGAACGCGCCGCGGTCCGGGCCGGGCTCGGTGCCGGTGTCGACCTGGACCCCCGGCAGCAGCGAGTGCAGGTGGGCCGCGGTGCGGTGGTTGGAGGCCGGGCCGCCGATGCAGAACTCGGTGCGCTCGCCGAAGCCCTGGCGGGCGGTCTCGTGCGACAGCACCTGCGCGTGCGCGCCGCAGTCCTTGATCAGCGCGGACAGCTCCAGCAGGGCGAAGACGTCGTCGCGGGCCACGGCGCCCTCGCCCGTGCCGGCCTTGCGGCCGACCACCAGCAGGCACTCGGAGTGGTCCGGCAGCCCGAAGAAGCGCTGCCGGCGGCGGAGCCCGCGGCGCCACAGGTAGGTGCGGCCGAACCAGCCCAGCGACGCGGTGACGCCGGCCGCGAACACGCCCAGCACGATCTCGCGCAGGTTGTCATCCATGGGGCGGAAGCGTAGCGCCGCGCACGCGCCTGTTCGAAACATGACAAGGAGGGGTGGCGGGGCGCGTGAAAACCGTTCGTAGCACGGCGGTGACGGCCCACGAAACACGGCGGGTGTGGCATGACCCCATGCCAGTGCCGCAGCCGGCCGGCGGTGTCCACCGGGCTTCCGCCGGCTTCGACGTGTCCGGCGGTCCGGACGTGCCCGAGGTCGCCGAGCTCGCCGAGTTCGCCGAGTTCGCGGCCGCCCTCACCGCGCTCACCGCCGTGCTCGACCCGGCGGCGGGCTGGTACGGGGTCTTCGCCCGGCGCGACCCGGAGGGGCTGGCCGCCTGCCTGGCGGGCCGCAGGCTCCCGCCGTGGGACGTGGTCGCGTCCCTGCTGGACGACCTCACCGCCCGCCACGGCCCCCGGCGCGCCCGCCCCCGGGCCGCGTGGCTGCGGGCGCTGCACCAGGCGTCGGTCGCCGCCCACGACCGGGCGGCCGGCGATCCCCGGCGGCGGGCCGCCGAACTGCGGGACCGGCTTGCGGCGACCGTGCGCGAGCAGCGGCACGCGGCCCACCGCGAGCAGGCCCTGGCCCGCGCGCTGGTGGCGGGCGGCCACCCGGCGGGCGCCGACCGCCTGGCCGCCGACCTGGCCTGGGCGCGCGACGACCGGGCCCGCGCCACGGCCCGCTGCCGGGAGCTGCGCGAGCGCCTGGCGGCCCTGGAGGCCGGGGCGGGCGGCGTGCCCGAGCCCGCCGCCGGGTCCGCTTCCGTGCCCCCCGCCGGGTCCGTCCCCCGGCCCGGCTCCGGCGCCGGCCATGGGCCCCCGCCCCCGTCCGCCCCCGTACGGCCCCGGCCGCGCGGCGCCCGGTTCGCGGGTCTGGAGACCGGCCCCCAGGGCGCACCGGCCGCCGCACCCGTACCCGCACCCGCCACCGCGGACCCGGCCGTGCCCGCCCCGCGCGGCGCCCGGTTCGCCGGGGTGCGCGACGACGGGACCGGCCGCCGGGAGGCTCCCCCCGAGACGGAGGAGCGGGACCGGGCCGCCAGGACGCGGCGGGAGTGCGACGCGGTCGTCGCCCGGCTGGCCGGGCTGCGGGCCCGGGGCCGCGGCGGGGAGGCGCACGCCCTGCTGTGCGAGGCCGCCCGCGGCCCCGCCCCCCGTCTGCCGGTGCTGGCCGAGCGGCTGGAGCGGGCCGGGATGGCCGCCGAGGTGGCCGGCCTGCTGTGGGAGGCGGCCGGCCTGCCGCCCGGCCCCCTGGCGGAGGCCGCCGGCGCACTGGCCGCCGCAGGCCGTGCGGAGGACTGCGGACGGCTGCTGCGGCAGGGGGCCGCGCGGCCGTCCGGCGAGGTGGCCGCCACCGCGCTCGCCCTGTACGGCGCCGGCCGCGGTTCCGAGGCGGTCGAACTGCTGTCGGCCGTGGTCCGGGCCCGGCGCCCGGAGGAGGCCGCCGAGGTCGTGGCGGCCGATCCGGCCGCCCTGACCCCCCTGCTGCTGGCCGCGGCGGCCCGGGTCTCCGACCGCCGCCGCGGGGACATCGAGGGGCTGCTGGCCCGGGGCCGCGAGGCCGCCCCGGACCGGTGACCGGCCCCGTCCCGCCCCCGGCTTGCCGGGACGCGGGGCGGGACCTACGGTCGCAGTCGTAGGGACCACCCGGCGGACCACCCGGCCGAGGAGCAGCCCATGGCCGACGACGCGACGGCGTCCCCGGCGCCGTCCGGAAGGCGGGCGGGCGCGTGAGCGGCCGCACCCTCGTGCGCGGCGGCCTCGTCGTCACCGCCGCCGAGGAGCTGTACGCCGATGTCCTGATCGAGGGTCCGCGGATCGCCGCCCTGGCCGCGCACGGCAGCTCCTGCGCCGGGGGCTGGACGGCGGACCGCGTCATCGACGCCACCGGCCGGTACGTCATCCCCGGCGGGGTCGACGTCCACACCCACCTGGACTTCCCCTTCGACGGGACCTTCTCCGCCGACACCTTCGCCACCGGCACCCGCGCCGCCGCCTGGGGCGGCACCACCACCGTCGTCGACTTCGCCGTCCAGAGCCGCGGCCGCTCCCTACGCGAGGGGCTGGACCTGTGGCACGCCAAGGCCGACGGGCAGTGCGCCGTGGACTACGCCTTCCACATGATCCTCTCCGACGTGTCCGACGCGACGCTGGAGGAGATGGACCTGCTGGTGGAGGAGGGCGTCAGCTCCTTCGAGCTGTACATGTCCCACCCGGGCACCTTCCACAGCGACGACGGGCAGATCCTGCGCGTCATGCAGCGCGCCGCCGCCGACGGGGCGCTGGTCATGGTGCACGCCGAGAACGCCGTCGCCGTGGACGTCCTGACCGCCCAGGCCCTCGCCGCCGGGCGCACCGCGCCGCGCCACCACGCCGAGGTCCGCGACCCGCTCCTGGAGGCGGAGGCCACCCACCGCGCGATCCAGCTCGCCAGGGTCGCCGGGGCGCCGCTGTACGCGGTGCACGTCTCGGCCCGCCAGGCCGCGGCCGAGATCGCCGCCGCGCGGGACGAGGGGCTGCCGGTCTTCGGCGAGACCTGCCCGCAGTACCTCTTCCTGACCGACGAACGCCTCGCCGCGCCGGGTTTCGAGGGCGCCAAGTACGTCTGCACCGCCCCGCTGCGCTCCCGCGAGCACCAGGACGCCCTGTGGCGGGCGCTGCGCACCGGCGACCTCCAGGTGGTCTCCACCGACCACTGCCCGTTCGGCTTCGCCGGGCAGAAGGAGCTGGGGCGCGGCGACTTCTCACGCATCCCCGCCGGGCTGCCGGGCGTCGAGCACCGCATGGACCTGCTCCACCAGGCCGTGGCCGACGGCCGTCTGACCCGCCGCCGCTGGATCGAGCTGGCCTGCGCCGCACCGGCGCGGATGTTCGGCCTGGCCGGGCGGAAGGGCACCCTCGCCCCCGGCGCGGACGCCGACGTGGTCGTCTACGACCCGCACGCCGAGCACGTGCTGTCGGCCGCCACCCACCACATGAACGTCGACTACTCCGCCTACGAGGGCGTGCGCGTCACCGGCCGGGCCGAGACCGTGCTGGTGCGCGGCGAGCCGGTCCTGGACCGCGGCGCGTACACGGGCCGGGCCGGGAACGGCCGCTTCCTGCCGCGCGGCACCTCGCCCTGCCCGCGCTGAACCCCGCGGGGCGTCCGCCGCCGGTCGCCGCGGCGTCCGGCCGCCGCCACCCGTACGGCCCACCGGTACCGCTTGCCGTGCCCCGGCCGGGGCACGCTGATGCCGGGAGGTTCGCACATGGACGCAGCACAGACCACCGCCGTGCGCCCGGCGCCCGCGCGCCGGGAGGGGAGCGCGCCCCGCACGACCCGTTACGGTTTCCACGCATCCCACGAGCAGTTCCCGCCGGCGGAACTGCTCGCGCTGCTGGGAGCGGCCGAGGAGGCCGGGTTCTCCTCCGGCATGTGCTCCGACCACTTCGCGCCCTGGAGCCCGCGGCAGGGGCACTCCGGACACGCCTGGGCCTGGCTGGGGTCGGCGCTGGCCGCCACCTCCCTCCCCCTGGGCGTCGTCACCGCCCCCGGCCAGCGCTACCACCCCGCCGTCCTCGCCCAGGCCGCGGCGACGCTGACGCAGATGCACCCCGGCAGGCTGTGGGTGGCGCTCGGCAGCGGGCAGGCGCTCAACGAGCACATCACCGGCACCCGCTGGCCCGGCAAGGAGGAGCGCATCCGCCGCCTGGAGGAGTGCGTGGAGGTCATGCGCGCCCTGTTCGCGGGCGAGACCGTCTCGCACGACGGGCTGGTCCGCGTCGACCGCGCCCGCCTGTGGTCGCTGCCGGAACGGCCGCCCGCCCTGCTGGCGGCGGCCGTGAGTCCCGCCACCGCGGCGCGGGCGGCGCGCTGGGCGGACGGCCTGATCACCGTCAACCAGCCCGGCGGCGCTCAGCGGGAGACGCTGAGCGCCTACCGGGAGGCGGGCGGGCGGGGCCCCGCCGTGCTCCAGGCACACCTGTCCTGGGCCCCGGACCGGGAGAGCGCGCTGGAGGCCGCGCACGACCAGTGGCGGGAGGCGGCGCTCGGCGGCGACGTCGGCTGGGAGATCCCGCTGCCCGAGCACTTCGAGCAGGCGGCCCGGTTCGTCGAACCCCACCAGGTGGAGTCCTCCGTGCACGTCTCCGAGGACCTGGCGCGGCACACCGCCTGGCTCGCCGACCAGGCCGACGCGGGGTTCGACGAGATCATGCTGCACCAGGTGGGGCGGGACCAGGCCGGATTCGTCGAGGCGTTCGGCGCCCGCGTCCTTCCGGAGCTGACCCGGTGACGGGGCGGGACGGGGCCGGGACGGGCGCCTACCCGCCGATCGGCGAGTACGCCTTCCTCTCCGACTGCCGCACCGCCGCCCTGGTCGGGCCGGACGCCGCCGTGGAGTGGCTGTGCGCCCCGCGGGTGGACTCCGCCAGCGTCTTCGCACGGCTGCTGGACCGCGCGGCGGGCGGGGCCTGGGAGCTGCGGGTGGCGGACGCGGGACCGTCCGGGCGGCGCTACGACGGCACGGCGCCGGTACTGGAGACCCGCTGGGAGTCCCCCTCGGGGACGGCGGTGGGCCACGACTTCCTGGCGGTCCGCCCGCCCGGCGGGGAGGAGCACCGCGGCCCGGTGCCCACCGGCCTCCTCGTCCGGCTCCTGCGGTGCGAGCGCGGCCGGGTGGAGGTACGGCACCGGCTGCGGGCCAGGCCCGACTACGCGCGCCGCGCCGCCCGGTGGACCGGCGACCCGGACACCGGCGCCCTCGCCGAGGAGGGCGCCGGGCTGTGGCTCGCCGCCGCGGGCTCCGGCGCCCTCCCCGGCGAGGACCCGCGGCCCCGGACCACCGCGGACGGCGACGCGGAGATCACCGCCGAACTCGGCGCCGGGGAGACCCTGGCGGTGGTCCTCGGGTACGACGGGCGGTGGCGCGGCCGGCTGGACACCGGGCGGGCCCGCCGGCTGCTCCGGGAGACGCGGGACGCCTGGCACGCCTGGTCCGCGCCGGTCCTGTACAACGGCTACGGCGCGGACCACGTACGGCGCAGCGCCGTGGTGCTGCGCGCCCTGATGTCCAGCGACACCGCCGCCCTCGTCGCCGCGCCCACCACCTCCCTCCCGGAGTGGCCGGGCGGGGAGCGCAACTGGGACTACCGCTACGTGTGGCACCGGGACGCCGCCCTGGTGGTCCTGGTCCTGATGCGGCTGGGTCACCGGGCGGAGGCCGGGGCGTACCTGCGCGGCCTGCTGCGGCACTGCACCGCCTCGCGCGGCGTGCTCACGCCCATGCTGGACATCGACGGGCGGACGGAGAGCACCGAGCGGACGCTGGACCACCTGGAGGGCTACCGGGGCTCCCGCCCGGTGCGCGTGGGCAACGCCGCCCACGCGCAGACGCAGCTGGACGTCTACGGCCAGGTCCTCGACGCGGTCCTCGTCTTCCAGCAGGTCGCCGTCGGCTCCGGGGGCGGCGGGGCCGGCGCCGGGCTGGACGGGAGCGAGCGCGCCACCGTCTACGGGGTGGTGGAGACCGCGTGCCGGCTGTGGCGGGAACCGGACCACGGCATCTGGGAGATCCGCGACGGACCACGGCACTGGACCAGTTCCAAGCTCTACCTGTGGGTCTGCCTGGACCGTGGCATCCGCCTGGCCGAACTGACCGGCGACCCGGGGCAGCCGCTGGAGAGGTGGCGCGCGCAGCGCGACGAGCTGCGCGAGAGCATCCTGACCCACGGCTACGACGACACCGTCGGCGCGTTCGTCCAGTCCTACGGCTCCCGGAACCTGGACGCCTCCCTGCTGCGGATCCCGCTGCTGGGGTTCCTCGACGGCCGCGACCCCCGGGTGCTGTCCACGCTCGACGCGATCGCGGCGGGGCTCGGGGAGGGTCCGCTGATCCACCGCTACGACCCGCGGGCCACCGCGGACGGCCTGGAGGGCCCCGAGGGAGGCTTCCTGCTGTGCTCCTTCGACATGGTCTCGGCGCTCGTCCTGGCCGGGCGGCTGGACGAGGCGCGGGAGCGCTTCGAGGCGCTGTGCGCCCGCGCGGGGCACTTCGGGCTGTTCGCCGAGGAGCAGTCCGCCGACGGCGCCATGCTCGGGAACTACCCGCAGGCCTTCACCCACCTCGCGCTCATCGAGGCGGCGATGAACCTGGACGAGGCCGGCCACGAGGAGTCCCTGCACGCCTGGGCCACGCGCGGCGCGCGGGGGCCGGCCTGACGCTCCCGGCGGCCCTCGGCGGATCCGGCGGCCCCGGCCGGGCCGTCAGGGCCGCCTGCCCGCCGCCAGCTCCTCCAGCAGCGCCGGCAGCGCCCGCCCGATCGGCTCGCGCACCACCCGGTCGGCCAGCGGGTCGTACGGCGTGGGCTCGGCGTTGACGATCACCAGCCGCGCGCCGTGCTCGGCCGCGATCCCGGCCAGCGAGGCGGCGGGCTGCACCTGCAGGCTGGTGCCGACCGCGACGAAGACCTCGCACGCCCGGGCGATGGACACCGCCTCGCCCAGCACCTGCGGGTCCAGCGCCTCGCCGAACATCACGGTGGCCGACTTCAGGACGCCGCCGCACCTGTCGCACTCGGGGTCCGCGACCCCGGCCCGCACCCGTTCCAGCACCCGCTCCATCCCCGAGCGCGCCCGGCACCCGGTGCACACCACGGCCCGCGCGGTGCCGTGCAGCTCCAGCACCTTGCGGCCGGGCATCCCGGCCATCTGGTGCAGCCCGTCCACGTTCTGGGTGATCACCCGCACCGGCACGCCGGACCGCTCCAGCCGCACCACGGCCTCGTGCGCGGCGTTGGGCCTGGCCCGCAGCACCGGGCCGTCCAGCCGCATCCGCCAGGAGCGGCGGCGGATCTCGGGGTCGGCCATGTAGTACTCGTAGGTGACGAGCTTCTCGGCCTCGGGATCCCTGCGCCACACCCCGTCGGGCCCGCGGTAGTCGGGGATCCCGGAGTCGGTGGAGATCCCCGCGCCGCTGAGGATGGCCACCAGCGGCTTCCCGCCCGTCCCGTCCGCGCCCCGTGTGCTCATGCCGCCGAGCCTACGCAGCCGGGCCCGGGACCTCGACCGCGTTTCCGGGTTTCCCGGTTTCCGCGTTTCCGCGTTTCCGCGTTTCCAGGGTTCCGGGTTTCCGGGTTCCTGCGTCCCTGAGTTTCCGCACGTCCGCGTCCCCGCGCGCCGGCGCACCGCGCCCGGACGTGCCCCGCGCGCCGTGCGGCACGTACCGTACGCGCGCACGTACCGCACACGCCGAGACCCCACCGGGAGCCGAGCCGATGACGTTCACCACCCGCCCGACCCTCCAGGGCACCTTCGGAATGGTCTCCAGCACCCACTGGCTGGCCTCCGCCTCCGCGATGGCGGTCCTGGAGGACGGCGGCAACGCCTTCGACGCGGCCGTCGCGGCGGGCTTCGTCCTCCAGGTCGTCGAGCCGCACCTCAACGGGCCCGCCGGGGAGGTGCCGGTCATCCTGGCGCCCGCCGGGGGCCCGGTGCGGGTGCTGTGCGGGCAGGGGCCCGCGCCGCGGGGCGCGACCGTGGAGCACTACACCTCCCTCGGACTGGACCTGGTCCCCGGCACCGGCCCGCTGGCCGCCGCCGTCCCGGGCGCGTTCGACGCCTGGGCGACGCTGCTGCGCGACCACGGGACCCGGGAGCTCGCCGACGTCCTGGGGTACGCCATCGGCTACGCCGAGCGCGGCCACCCGGCCGTCCCGCAGGTCGGGGCGACGGTGGAGCGGGTGCGCGGGCTGTTCGAGACCGAGTGGACGACCTCCGCCGAGCTGTACCTGCCCGGCGGACGCTCCCCGGCGCCCGGCGCCCTGCTGCGCAACCCCGTCCTCGCCGCCACCTGGCGGCGGCTGCTCGACGAGGCGCGGGCGGCCGGGTCCGGCCGCGAGGGGCGCATCGAGGCCGCCCGGAAGGTGTGGCGCGAGGGCTTCATAGCCGAGGCGCTCGCCGACTTCGCCGCCCGCCCCGCCATGGACACCAGCGGAGAGCGCCACGCCGGCACCCTCACCGGCGACGACATCGCCTCCTGGTCGGCGGGCTACGAGGAGCCCGTCACCTACGACTGGCACGGCTGGACGGTCTGCAAGGCGGGCCCCTGGTCGCAGGGCCCGGTGCTGCTCCAGCAGCTCGCCCTGCTGGAGGGCCTGCCCGAGGACGGCCCGGCGTACGGCACGGGGGAGTACGTCCACACCCTGATCGAGGCGAGCAAGCTCGCCTTCGCCGACCGCGAGGCCTGGTACGGCGACGCGGAGGGCGCCGGGACCGTACCGCTGGAGGACCTGCTCGGCGCGGCCTACACCGCGCGGCGCCGGGCCCTCATCGGCGAGGAGGCCTCCCACGAGCTGCGCCCCGGCAGCCCCGGCGGACGCGTCCCCCGGCTCGCCGCCCACGCCGCCGGCGCCGCCGCGCGGGCCGGGGGCCCGGCCGCGGGCACCGGCGAGCCCACCGTGGCCCGCGACGGCGCGACCTCCGGCGACACCTGCCACCTGGACGTCGTGGACCGCTGGGGCAACATGGTCAGCGCCACGCCCAGCGGCGGCTGGCTCCAGTCCAGTCCCGTGATCCCCTCCCTCGGCTTCCCGCTCGGCACCCGGCTGCAGATGGCCTGGCTGGAGCCGGGCCTGCCGAACACCCTCACCCCCGGCCGCCGCCCGCGCACCACCCTCACTCCCTCGCTGGCCCTGCGCGGCGGTGAGCCGGTGCTGGCGTTCGGCACGCCCGGCGGCGACCAGCAGGACCAGTGGCAGGCCCACTTCCTCCTGGCCGTCGCCCTGCGGGAGCCGGTGCGCGGCGGACCGGACCTCCAGGGCGCGATCGACGCCCCCAACTGGCACCACGAGGGCTTCCCCGGCTCGTTCTGGCCGCGCGCCATGCGGCCGGGCGCCGTCACCGTCGAGTCCCGCATCGGCGAGGAGGTCATCGGCGAGCTGCGGCGGCGCGGGCACCTGGTGACCGTCGGCGGCCCCTGGACGGAGGGGCGGCTGTGCGCGGTCGCCCGCGACCCGGAGACGGGCGTGCTGTCGGCGGCGGCCAACCCGCGCGGGATGCAGGGCTACGCCGTGGGCCGCTGACGGCCGCCGGCCGGAGCCGGACGAGGCACTCCGTTCACCCCGCGGCCACCCGCCGTCCGGCGGGAACGCCCGGTGCCGTGTTTCCATGGAGTGATGATCGATGACGAACTGCTGACGGGTGTCGAGGAGGCCGTGCGCAAGGCCGCCGCCGCCGAGGTCATGCCGCGCTGGCGGCAGCTGGCCGAGCACGAGGTGACCGAGAAGACCGGCCCCCACGACCTGGTGACCATCGCCGACCGGCGGGCCGAGGAGCACCTGACCGGGGCCCTGACCGCGCTGCTGCCCGGTTCGGTGGTCGTCGGCGAGGAGGCGGTGCACGACAACCCGGCGGTCTACCGGGCGCTGGGCGGCGAGGCGCCGGTGTGGATCGTGGACCCGGTGGACGGCACGCGCCAGTTCGTCCACGGCGATCCCGGCTTCTGCACCCTGGTGGCCCTCGCCCGCGGCGACGAGCTGCTGGCCTCCTGGACGTACGCGCCCGCCCGCGAGGAGCTGGCCGTCGCCGTGCGCGGCGAGGGGGCGCGCCTCAACGGCGAGGCGATCCGCTCCGGCGCCCCCGCGCCGGACGCGCCCCTGGAGGTCGCCCACTCGCACCCGGACTTCACCACCGACGAGCAGAAGCGCTCCCTGCTGGGCCTGTACGCCGACGGGGTCAGGCCCCGGCCGTGCGGCTCGGCGGGACTGGAGTACCTGAACGTGGCCCGCGGCGCCCTGGACGCGGTGGCCTTCACCTGGGAGAACGCCTGGGACCACGCGGCCGGTCTGCTGCTGGTGGCCGAGGCGGGCGGCGGCCACGCCACGCTCCGGGGCGAACCGTTCCGCCTCGCGGGCGGCAACGCCCTGCCCTTCACCGCGGCCCGGGACGCCCTGACGGTGCGTCGTATCCTCTCCCTGCTGGCCTGAAGCCGGACAGACCTCAACGCCGAGGGGAGCCGAAGTGGCGTCGATGCGGGACGTGGTCGTGGTGGGCGCCGGTCCGAACGGGCTGACCGCCGCCGTCGAACTGGCCCGGCGGGGTTTCTCCGTGGAGCTGTTCGAGGCGATGGGGACGGTCGGGGGAGGCGCGCGCACCGAGGAGCTGACCCTCCCCGGCTTCCGGCACGACCCGTGCTCGGCCGTCCACCCGCTGGGCGTCGGCTCGCCGGCCTTCTCCGCCATGCCCCTGCGGGAGCGGTACGGACTGGAGTGGCTCCACCCCGAGCTGCCCCTGGCCCACCCCTTCCCCGACGGCACGGCCGCGGTGCTGGCCAGGTCGCCGGCCGAGACGGCCGCCTCGTTCGGGCCGCGCGACGCGGGGACGTACCGCCGTCTGGTGGCGCCGTTCCTCGGACGCTGGGCGTCCCTGGTCGGCGACTTCTTCAAGGTGCCCTGGGACGGGCTGCCCCGCGATCCGGTCACCCTGGCCCGCTTCGGGATGCTGGGGCTCCAGCCGGTGGACTGGCTGGCGCGCCGCTTCCGCGACGACAGGGCGCGGGCGCTGATGTTCGGGCTGGCCGCCCACGCCATCGGCCCGACCACCTCGCCCGCCACCGGCGGCATCGCCCTGGTCTTCGCGCTGGCCGCGCACGAGGTCGGCTGGCCGATGCCGCGCGGCGGCTCCCAGTTCCTCTCCGACGCGCTCGCCGCCTACCTGCGCGACCTGGGGGGCGAGATCCACACCGGGGTGGAGGTCAGGCGGCTGGACGAGCTGCCGCCCGCCCGCGCGTACGTCTTCGACACCTCGCCCACCGCGCTGGCGCGGATCGCCGGACTGGGCGACGCCTACCGGCGCTTCCGGTACGGGGCCGGCGTCTTCAAGATCGACTACGCCCTGGACGGGCCGGTCCCGTGGACCTCCGGGGCCGCCCGCCGGGCCGGGACCGTGCACATCGGCCCCTCCAGCACCGAGGTGGCCGCCGCGCTGCGCGCCGCCTCCATCGAGGGCGAGCAGCCGCGGACGCCGTTCCTGATCACCGCCCAGCCCAGCCTGGTGGACCCCTCCCGGGCGCCGGAGGGCAAGCACGTGTTCTGGGCGTACGGCCACGTGCCGCGCGGCTGGAGCGGGGACGCCACCGAGGCGGTCGAGCGGCAGATCGAGCGCTTCGCGCCCGGTTTCCGCGACCGGGTGCTGGCCCGCGCCACGGCGGGCCCGCCGGAGCTGGCCACCCGCAACGCCAACTACGTCGGCGGCGACATCGCCTGCGGCGCCTTCACCGGGCTCCAGACCCTGCTGCGCCCCAAGCTCGCCCGCGTCCCGTACGCCACCGCCCATCCGGCCGTCTTCCTGTGCTCGTCGGCGACCTGGCCGGGGCCGGGCGTCCACGGCATGCCCGGCCACAACGCGGCGAAGGCGGTCTGGCGCCGCCTGCGGGCGTAGCGCGCGGGCGGCGCGCTGCGCCCGCAGGCGGGGTCCCACGGTCCTACGCCGCGCCGCGCAGGTCGGCGACGACCCGGGCCCGTACGGTCTCCGGCTCCAGGCCCAGCCGTGCGAACAGGTCGCCGGTGAGCCGGTCGTCGGAGCGCAGCAGGCCCAGCACCAGGTGCTCGCAGCCGATGTGGCGGTCCTTCAGCGCGAGCGACTCGCGCAGCGACAGCTCCAGCGCCTTCCTGGCGCGCGGTGTGAACGGGATGTGGCCCCGGTCGCGCCGGCCGCGGTCCGCGCCGCGCCGCCGGAACGGCAGGACCGCCCACGTCCCCCGCCGCTCGTCCGGCGGCCGCGGGGCCCGGTCCAGCGCGCCGGGCCCGAAGGCGTCCTCCGCCCGGCGCCGCACCTCCTCCAGGTCGATGCCCAGCGCCCGCAGCGCCTCCGCGTCCTCCTCGCCGACCCCGTCACCGCCCCGTCCGGCCGCCCGCTCCACGGCCGCGCGCGCCGACTCCGCGTCGGCGCCCAGCCGCACCAGCGTCGCCGCGCCCGGTTCGTCCGGCCGCCTCAGCACGGCGATCAGCAGGTGCTCGGTGCCGATCCAGCCGTGCCCGAGCGCGCGGGCCTCCTCCTGCGCCCCCACCACCGTGGCGCGGGCCTGCCGGGTGAACCTCTCGAACATCCCCGTCTACCTCCTCGAGTGCTTCTTGTGCACGGCCTGCCTGCTCACGCCGAGGGCGGCCCCGATCTCCTCCCAGGACCAGCCCTGCCTGCGCGCGCTGTCCACCTGCAGTGCCTCCAGGCGCTCCACCAGCCGCCGCAGCGCGGCCACCGCCCGCAGCCCCACCCGGGGGTCGCGGTCCATGGCGGCCCGCGCGGTGTCGACCGCTTCTCCTGTCTCCGATCCGGCCATGTCTGTCAACCTAGGATGACGCGGAGGAGATGTCAACCACAGTTGACGCAGTGGGGGGTAGGGTGCGGTCATGGCGAAGACGGAGATCGCACTCGACACCGAACTGGTCGTCGAGGTCATGGTGTTGAGCGGGATCGGCAACCCCCGCGACGCGATCGAGGCGGTCGTGCGCGACTACGTCGCACGCGGTCACCGCACGGAGACGCGCACGGGGGGAGTGGACACCCGGCTGCGGGAGATCGACGGCAAGCCCAGGATCGAGGAGGGCTGAACGGCGGCGGCTCCGCACCCCGGACCGGAGTCCCGGGTGCGGAGCCGCCGTCCGGCCTCCGCGCGGAGACGTTCAGGAGGTTCCCGAGCCTCCCGAGCCCTCCGAGCCCCCCGCGTCCCGCGAGGCCGACTCCGCCGCCCGCCGCAGCCGCGGGTGGCGGCGGGTGCCCTGCTGCTCGCTGATCGCCTCGCCGACCATCGCCCGGATGGCGTCGCGCGCCCCGTGCAGCGGCTGGTGGCGGGGCGGGCCGGCGCCCGGGTCCTCGCGCAGCTCCTTCACCAGCGACCAGCACAGCGTCAGCATCACCAGGACGAAGGGCAGCGCCACCAGGATCGTCCCCGTCTTGAGGCCTTCCAGGCCGCCCGCCAGCAGCAGGACGGCGGCCACCGACGCCATCAGCACGCCCCAGGTGACCACCAGCCACTCGCGCGGGTGGAGCGAGCCGCCGGAGGTCAGCGAGCCCATCACCAGGGAGGCGGAGTCGGCGCTGGTGACGAAGTAGGTCATCACCAGGACCATCGCGATCACCGAGGTGACGGTGCCCAGCGGCAGGGCTTCCAGCAGGCCGAACAGCGACGCCTCCACGCCCTCCTCCAGCCTTCCGGCCAGGTCCGCACCGCCGGTGGCGTCCAGCCGCATGGCGCTGCCGCCCATCACGCAGAACCAGACGACCGTCGCCCCGCTGGGCACCAGCAGGACGCCGGTCAGGAACTCGCGGATGGTGCGGCCGCGGGAGATGCGGGCGATGAAGGTGCCCACGAACGGCGCCCACGACAGCCACCACGCCCAGTAGAAGATCGTCCAGGTGCCCAGCCACTCCTTGCTGCCGAACGCGCCGGTCCGGGAGGAGAGCACCACGAGGTCCTGGAGGTAGGCGCCGACCCCGGCCGGGATGGCGTCGAGGATGAACACGGTCGGGCCGAGCAGGAAGACGAAGAGCATCAGCAGCGCGGCGAGCACCACGTTCATGCTGCTGAGCCATTTGATGCCCCGGTGCAGCCCGGTGAAGGCGGAGATCACGAACGCGGCCGACAGCACCAGGATGATGAGCAGCTCCAGCTCCCGGGTGGCCTCCCACCCGGCCGTCAGGTTCAGGCCCTTGGCCACCTGGAGGGCGCCCAGCCCCAGGCTGGTGGCCGTGCCGAACACCGTGGCGAAGACGGCCAGCAGGTCGATGACCCGGCCCGGCCAGCCGTTCACGCGGCGCTCGCCGAGGAGCGGGACGAAGACGGAGCTGATGCGGTTGCCGCGGCCCTTGCGGAAGGTGACGTACGCCAGGGCGAGGCCGGCCACGCCGTAGATCGCCCAGGGGTGCAGCGTCCAGTGGAAGAAGGAGTACTCCAGCGCGACGCGCTCGGCCGTGCCGCTGCCGCCCTGGACGTCACCGAAGGGCGGCGGGTCCACGTAGTACGTCAGCGGCTCGCCCACGCCGTAGAACATCAGGCCGATGCCCATGCCGGCGCTGAACATCATCGCGATCCACGCCAGGTTGTTGAACTCCGGCTCGTCGGTGTCCCTCCCGAGCCTGATCCGGCCGAAGCGGCTGACCGCGATGACCGCGCACAGCACCAGGAAGAGGTCGGCGGCCAGCGTGAACAGCCAGCCGAAGTTGCTCAGCACCCAGTCCAGCGCGGTGGAGGAGACGGAGGAGAAGTGGTCCGTGCCGATGGCCGCCCACGCGACCACGGCCAGCACCGCCACCACCCCGATGACGATCATCGTGGTGTCCGGAGGGGGATCCCTGCGGACCGCCTCCGGCTCGGACGGCTGGGACGGCTTACTCACATCGGTGCTCATATCGCCCAACTATGGAATGGTTCTTCATGGTTCGTTACAGGGGCGCGCCGTACGGACGGGGGCGTCCGACCGCGCGCCGTGGTCCCACCTGCCCGTCATCGGTAGGGTCTAGACGGCGCGACAGCCTGTTCGAGACACAAGAGAGACCTCGTGGACCACACACACATCGAGACAGGCCGCGTGCTGATCGCCGCGGACAAGTTCAAGGGCTCGCTCACCGCGGCCCGGGTCGCCGAGCACGTCGCGGCCGGGATCCGCCGGGCCCGCCCCGGCGTCGCGGTCGAGGCGCTGCCCGTGGCGGACGGCGGCGACGGCACCGTCGACGCGGCGGTCGCCGCCGGCTTCGCCCTCCGCCAGACGGCGGTCACCGGGCCGCTGGGCAAGGCGGTCACCGCCTCCTACGCACTGCGCGGCGACACCGCCGTGCTGGAGATGGCCCAGGCGTCCGGCCTGCAGAAGATGCCGGAGGGCGTCCTCGCCCCGCTGTCGGCCACCACCTACGGCACCGGCGAGCTGCTGCTCGCGGCGCTGGACGCGGGCGCGCGCACCATCGTCCTCGGCGTCGGCGGCTCGGCCACCACCGACGGCGGCGCGGGCATGCTCACCGCGCTCGGCGCCCGCTTCCTCGACGCGGGCGGCAGGCCCCTCCAGCCGGGCGGCGGCCCGCTGCGCGACCTGGCGACGGCGGACCTGTCGGGGCTGGACCCGCGGCTGGGGGACGTCGGGATCGTCCTGGCGAGCGACGTCGACAACCCGCTCACCGGCCCCCAGGGCGCCGCGGCCGTCTACGGGCCCCAGAAGGGCGCCGACGCGGCGGACGTCGCCGCCCTGGACGCCGCCCTGGCCCACTACGTCCGCGCCCTGGAGCCGGCCCTCGGCCCGCGCGCCGCGCTCCTG
This sequence comes from Streptomyces sp. DH37, assembly GCF_029813835.1. GTDB lineage: Bacteria > Actinomycetota > Actinomycetes > Streptomycetales > Streptomycetaceae > Streptomyces. The sequence goes on along the minus strand of NZ_JARVKV010000011.1, from coordinate 5,708 downwards.
GCCGAGCGGCCCGGCGCGGGCGCGGCCGGCGGCGTCGGCTACGCAGCCCTGGCCGCGCTGGACGCCTCCTTCCGGCCCGGCATCGAGGTGCTGCTGGAGGTGCTGGGCTTCGCCGGCGCCCTGGAGCGCGCCGGCCTGGTGATCACCGGAGAGGGCTCGCTGGACGCCCAGACCCTGCGCGGCAAGGCCCCCGCCGGGGTGGCCGCCGCCGCCCGCCGGGCGGGCCGGCCCGTGGTCGCGGTGTGCGGGCGCCTGGCCATCGGCGAGGACGAGCTGCGGGCCGCGGGGATCGAGGCGGCGTACGCGCTCACCGACCTCGAACCGGACCCGGCCGTCTGCATGGCGCAGGCCGGGCCGCTGCTGGAGCGGGCGGCCGAGCGGCTGGCGGCCGAACACCTCTGACCGGCCCCGGAGGCCCGGACCGCACGGCGCGGTCCGGGCCTCCGGCGTACCCGGCGGGACGACCCTCCCGAACCCTCCCGTAACACCCCCGTTACCGGCCCCGGCCGGAGGCGGCGGATCCGCTGTGCCCGTGCACAGCCCGGCCCCCGCACCTCTGGTCACGGGCAGCGATTCGGCCGGCGGCCGTGGACGGCCGCCACGGCCGGTGCTGGGGTGAGCGCCGTGATCCCGGTGGAGCCCACCGGGGGGCAGGACGGAAGAAGAGGAGGGCCGATGACGGCCGCTTCGCTGGAGGTCCGGGGGGTGTCCGTGGGCTACGGCCCGGTACGGGCCCTGAACTCGGTCTCCGTTGATGTACCCGAGGGCGCGGTGGTCGCCGTCCTCGGCGGCAACGGCGCCGGCAAGACCACCCTGCTGCGGGCCGTCTCGCGTACCCTGCGCTTCCACGGCGGGACGATCGGCTCCGGCACGATCTCCTTCGCCGGGCGGCGGCTGGACGGCCTCACCCCCGCCCAGGTGGTGGCCGCGGGAGTGGTGCAGGTGCCCGAGGGGCGGCAGGTGTTCGCCCGGATGACCGTGGCCGACAACCTCCGCGCCGGCGCCCTGGGCTCGCCCGGGGGCCGCCGCGCGGCCGCCGGGGCCCAGGCGCGGGTCCACGAGCTGTTCCCGGTGCTGGCGCAGCGGGCGCACCAGCGGGCCGGACTGCTCTCCGGCGGCGAGCAGCAGATGCTCGCCATGGGCCGCGCGCTGATGGCACGTCCGAAGCTGCTGCTCCTGGACGAGCCCTCGCTCGGCCTGGCCCCCCTGATGGCCGACCGGATCGCCGAGACCGTGCGGGAGATCAACGCCCAGGGCACCTCGGTGCTGCTGGTCGAGCAGAACGCGGCCATCGCGCTGCGGCTGGCCTCCGCGGCGGTCGTCCTGGAGGTCGGCGAGGTGGTCCTGGCCGGGGACGCGGACGAACTCGCCGCCTCCGACGAGGTGCGCCGCCGCTACCTGGGCATCACCGACGACCCCGACCACCCCGGCGCCCCGGAGGGCGCCGGCGTCGGCGGCCCGGCCGGCGAGGCCGTGCGCCCCGCCGCGACCCTGCGCAGGTGGTCGGCGTGACGGCCCGGAACGCGCCCGCCCCCGCGGCCCCGGACGTGCCCGCGCTGCGGGTGCGCGACCTCACCGTGCGCTTCGCCGGACTCACCGCGCTGGACGGCGTCTCCTTCACCGTCGAGCCGGGCAGCGTCCACGCGGTCATCGGCCCCAACGGCGCGGGGAAGTCCACCACCTTCAACGTGCTCTCCGGCGTCTACCGCGCGACCTCCGGCAGCGTCCGCTTCGGCGACGACGAGCTGACCGGGCTGCCGCCGCACGCGATCGCCTCCCTCGGCGTGGCCCGCACCTTCCAGAACATCGCGCTCTCCCCGTACACCACGGTCGCCGACAGCCTGATGCTCGGCCGCCACCGGCTGACCCGCACCGGCTTCCCGGCCGCCGGCCTCCGGCTGCCGCGCGCCGCGCGCGAGGCGGCCCGGCACCGCGAACGGGTGCGGGAGATCGCCGAGTTCACAGGGCTGGAGAAGTACCTGGCGCAGCCGGCCGGCTCGCTCCCCTACGGGCTGCAGAAGCTCGTGGAACTGGGCCGCGCGCTGTGCATGGAGCCCCGGCTGCTGCTGCTCGACGAGCCCGTGGCCGGCATGACCGCCGACGAACGCCGCCGCACCGCGTCGCTCATCGCGGGCGTGCGCGAGGGGCTCGGCATCTCGATCGTCCTGGTGGAGCACGACATGGGAATGGTGATGCGGCTCGCCGACGCGGTGACCGTGCTCGACTTCGGCCGCAGGATCGCCGACGGGACACCGGACGAGGTCCAGCGCGACCCGGCGGTCGTCCGCGCCTACCTGGGACAGGAGGCGGCGAGCGCATGACGACCTTCCTCGAACTGCTGCTGAGCGGGCTGTCCATCGGCTCGGTCTACGCGCTGATCGCCCTCGGCTTCGTGATCATCTTCAAGGCCACCGAGGTGGTGAACTTCGCCCACGCCTCCCTGCTGCTGGCCGGCGGCTACCTGACCGCCGTCCTCAGGGACGACATCGGCTTCTGGGCGGCCCTCCTGGTGGGCGTCGCGGGCGCGGCGGCGGTGGGCGCGCTGGTCGAGTTCCTGGTGATCCGCCGCTACCGCGGCCACGACCACAGCGTGCTGGCCATCGTCACCATCGGCGTCGACATCGTGCTGGTCACCGAGCTGACCCGGCAGATCGGCGCCCGCGTCTACCCCATGGGGGACCCGTGGGGCGACGAGGTGCTCACCCTGGGGTCGGTCAGCATCCCGCAGACCCGGGTGGCCGCGTTCGTCACCGCGGCCCTGATCATCGGCGCCTTCCTGCTCGCCTTCCGCTTCACCTCCTGGGGCGTGGCGATGCGCGCGGTGGCCGAGCACCCCGAGACCGCGGCGCTGATGGGCATCCGGCTGGGCCGGGTGTCGTCCTCGGCCTGGGCGGTGGCGGGCGGACTGGCCACGGTCGCCGCCCTGTTCCTGACCGTCTTCCCCACCCCCGGCCTGGAGCGCGGCACCTCGCTGGTGGCGCTCAAGGCCTTTCCCGCCGCGATCCTGGGCGGGCTGGACTCCACCACCGGCGCCCTGGTCGGCGGGCTGGTCATCGGCGTCACCCAGTCCATGGCCGCCGGCTACCAGAGCGACCTGACCTTCCTGGGCCGGGGCATCGGCGACCTGGCGCCCTACCTGGTGATGCTCCTGGTCCTGCTGGTGCGCCCGGCGGGCCTGTTCGGAACGAGGGAGCTGTCCCGTGTCTGAGCCCACCGTCTCCGAGACCGCGGCCCCCGGGGCCGCCGCCCGGGACGCCCGTCCCGCTCCGGCCGGGCACGTCCGCCGCCGCGCCCGCGTACGGCCGCCGCGCCGCCCCGCCGTGTACGCGGCGGCAGCGGGCCTGCTGCTGCTCGCCCTGCCCTTCTACCTCGACCGCTTCTGGCTCCAGGCCGGGCTGCTGGCCATGGCCGCCGCCGTCGGCGCGATCGGCCTGAACCTGCTGACCGGCGCCACCGGCCAGCTCTCCCTCGGCCACTCCTTCTTCCTCGCCGTCGGCGCGTACGGCTACTGCGTGCTGGCCGGCGAGCGCGACGGGGAGCTGACCGGCCTGGGCCTGCCCGGCTGGCTGGCGGTGGTGGGCGCGGTGGCGCTGGCGGGCGCGGCGGGCGGGCTGTTCAGCCCGATCGCCGGGCGGCTGCGGGGCGCGTACCTCGGCATCGCCACCCTGGCGCTGGTCTTCATCGGCCAGCACGTGCTGCTCAACGCCCACGACCTGACGGGCGGTTACAACGGCCGTCCCGTACCGCCGCTGTCGCTGTTCGGCGTGACCTTCGACGACACCGAGACCGTGGTCGCCGCCGTGCCGTTCCAGTCGATGGAGAAGCTCTGGTACGCCGGACTGGTCCTGCTGGCGGTCTGCGCCCTCTTCGCGCACGGCGTGCTGCGCGACCGCCCCGGCCGGGCGATGAACGCCATCCGCGACCACCGGATCGCGGCCGGGGTGATGGGCGTGCCGGTGGCCCGCTACCGGGCGGGGGTCTTCGTCCTGTCCTCGATGTACGCGGGCCTGGCCGGGGTGCTGCTGGCGCTGGTCTTCCAGCAGACCGTGCCCGAGTACTTCGGCATCGTCCTGGCCCTGGAGTACCTGGCCATGATCGTCATCGGCGGTCTCGGCTCGGTCTCCGGAGCCGTCGTCGGGGCCGTGTTCGTCACCCTGCTGCCCCAGATCCTCACCCGCTACAGCGAGGCCCTGCCCCTGGTCTCCGCCCCCGGCACGGGCGGGGTCGCGCCGGGCGAGATGTCCCGCTACCTGTACGGCGCCGCGATCGTGGCGATCGTGCTGTTCCTGCCGGGCGGCCTGGTGCGGCTCGCCGCCCGCCGCGGCCCTCTCCAGAAAGACGAGGCATGAAGAACATGAAGATGCGCACGACACGGACCGCCGCGGTGGTCGCCGCCGCCGCCCTGGCCCTCATCGCCACGGGATGCAGCTCCAAGGCGGGCGGCGAGGACTCCGGCGGCACGGACGCCAAGGGCGTGCGGACCGACAAGGGCGTGACCGACAAGACCATCCGGATCGGCGCCCTCACCGACATGACCGGCGTCTACGCCTCCCTCGGCAAGAGCGTCACCCAGGCGCAGCAGCTCTACGTCGACCGGATCAACGAGGACGGCGGGATCTGCGGGCGGAAGCTGGAGCTGACCGTCCGCGACCACGGCTACGACGCGGGCAAGGCCATCCCCGCCTACACCGAGCTGCAGCCCAAGGTGGTGGGCTTCGTGCAGTTCCTCGGCTCGCCGTTCGTCAGCGCGGTCAAGGAGCGGATCGACGGCCAGCACAAGGTGCTGGTGCTGCCGCAGGCATGGTCCGCCGACCTGCTGGGCAGCGAGTACATCCGCGTCATCGGCGCCACGTACGACGTGGAGACGGTCAACGCGATCGACTTCCTGCTGAAGGAGGGGAAGATCGCCGAGGGCGACAAGCTCGGCCACGTCTACTTCGAGGGCGACTACGGCGAGAACGCCCTGGAGGGCTCGCAGTACGCGGCCGGGAAGGCCGGGCTGACCCTCGTCGAGCAGAAGATCAAGCCGACCGACGAGGACATGTCCGCCCAGGTCGCGGCCTTCAAGAAGGCCGGTGTGAAGGCCATCGTGATCAGCGCCGGGCCGCGGCAGGCGGCCTCCCTGGTCGGCGTGGCGGCGGCCGGCGGCCTGAACGTGCCGATCATCGGCAACAACTCGGCGTTCGCCCCGCAGCTGCTGAAGACCCAGGCCGGCCCGGTCCTGCAGAAGGACTACTACGTGGCCGCCTCGACCCTGCCCATCGGCTCCGAGGAGCCGGAGCCGGCCAGGCTCGCCCGGGAGTACACCGCGGCCTACCCCGACGACATCCTGGACAACGGCGTGGCCGCGGGCTGGAGCGCCGCCTCCGCCTTCGGCGCGGCGCTGAAGCAGGCCTGCGACGACAAGGACCTGACCCGGGAGGGCGTGGCCGGGGCGCTGAGGTCCATGGAGGACCACGACGGGGGCTTCGGCATCCGGCACGACTTCTCCGACCCGAAGCTGCCCTCGACGCGGGAGAGCTTCATCCTCAAGCCCGACGAGAAGACCAAGGGCGGGCTGAAGGTGCACCGCGAGGCGGCGGCCTCGGAGAACGCGGAGGCGTTCTCCTTCGAGGAGTGAGCGTGCGCTGAGGACGCGTCCGCCGCCCGCCGCGGCGGGCGGCGGCACGGTGGTGCGGGGCCCGGGCTTCGGAAGCGGAAGCCCGGGC
>NZ_JARVKV010000119.1 GCF_029813835.1 Streptomyces sp. DH37 | reverse complement strand
GGGCGGGGGTGGCCGGGGGGGCGGGCGGCAACTTGATGCCAGATGCGCCGGGGGCCGGCCGGCGGCGCGGACGGGCGGACGACAATCGGTGCGCCCTTGACTTCCCCCCTCGAAGGAGCCCCATGTTCGGACGGCTCGGACGGTCCGCCGTCAGACATCCCTGGCTGACCATACTGGCGTGGGTGATCGTGGCGATCGGCACGGCGGCCGTGGCCCCGCCGCTGAAGCCGGTCAGCGACCAGGCCGACTTCCTCCCCTCCCACTACGAGTCGGTGCAGGCCGCCAAGCTCCAGGAGCGCGCCTTCCCGCAGCAGGAGCAGCCCGCCTCCGTCATGGTCTTCCGCCGCGCCGACGGCGGCAGGCTGACCGAGGCCGACCTGGCGGACGTGGAGGAGGTCGCCGCCGGGCTGGAGAAGGCGGGGCTGGAGAAGATCGGGAAGGTGCAGACCGGCCCGCAGGCGGTCTCCCCCAACGGCGAGATCGCGCTGGCGAGCATCATCGCCACGACCAAGGACCCCTACAACGCCGAGCTGGTCGCATCGGTGGGGAAGATGCGGCAGGAGGCCAAGCCGCTGCTGGAGGACACCTCCCTGCGCATGGGGATCACCGGGGCCGCGGCGACGGCGCTGGACACCAAGGAGTCCTCGGGCGACACCGACGCCATGATCATGATGGCGACGCTGGTGCTGATCGTGGTGCTGCTGGCCGTGATCTTCCGCAGTCCGCTGATCGCGGTCCTGCCCGTCCTCGTCATCGCCCTGGTCTTCGTGGTGGCCACCGGCCTGATCTCCATCACCGCCGAGGCCGGCGGGTTCCAGGCGGACGCCTCCATCGGGTCGATCCTGATCGTGGTGCTCTTCGGCGTCGGCACCGACTACATCCTGTTCCTGCTCTTCCGCTACCGGGAGTTCCTGCGCCAGGGGCGGGAACCGAAGGACGCCATGGGCGAGGCCGTCGCCCGGGTCGGGGAGACCATCGCCTCGGCCGCCGGCGCGGTGATCGTCGCCTTCCTCGCCCTGCTGCTGTCCTCCCTGGGCATGCTGCGGGCGCTGGGACCGTCCCTGGCGATCTCGGTCGCCGTCACCCTGGTGGCCGCGCTGACGCTGGTGCCGGCGATCTTCTCGCTGCTGGGGGCGAAGGCGTTCTGGCCCTCCAAGGCCTGGCGCAGGGAGCCGCGGCACACCCTCGCCGCCCGGACCGGCGCCCTCACCGCGCGCCGTCCCGGCGCCGTGGCCGCCGCCTCCGGCGGACTGCTGGCCGTGCTGGCCTCGGGCGTCTTCGCCCTCAACCCGGTCTTCGACAGCACCGGCTCGCTGCCCAAGGACCTGGAGTCGGTCCAGGCGATGCGGGAGCTGGAGCGCGGCTTCTCGGCCGGCCAGACCGACCCGACCCGGGTGTTCCTGGAGGCCGAGGACGGCGGCAGGCTGGAGCAGGGCCAGATCGCCGCCTACCGCAAGGAGCTGGCCGCGGCCGGTTTCGGGCAGGTCACGCCCGCGGTCCTCGGGCCGGGCGGCGACGTCGCCCAGTTCGGTGTGGTGCTCGAGCACAAGCCCGACAGCGACCAGGCCATCGAGCTGGTCTCCGGGCCGCTGCGCGACGCCGCCCACGACGCGGCCCCGCAGGGCACCCGCGCCCTGGTCGGCGGCACCTCGGCGGTGCTCGCCGACATCGAGCACGCCACCCACCGCGACTACGCCGTGGTCTTCCCGGCCGCCGGAATCGCGATCATGGTGATCCTCGGGCTGCTGCTGCGCAGCCTCGTCGCCCCCTGGCACCTGATGCTCGCCGTCGGGCTGGGCTTCGTGGCGACGCTGGGCTCCACCGTGTGGCTCTTCCAGAACCTCCTGGGCGAGACGGGCCTGTCCTTCACCCTGCCCGTGATCGTCTACCTGTTCGTCGTCGCGATCGGCACCGACTACAACATCCTGATGGTGGCCCGGCTGCGCGAGGAGGTCCGAAGCGGCAGCGACCCCGCCCGGGCCGTCCGCCAGGCGATCGTCCACTCCGCCTCCACCATCGGCACCGCGGCCGTCATCCTGGCGGGCACCTTCGGCGTCCTGCTGCTGGCGCGCAACAGCCTGCTCCAGCAGATGGGCTTCGCCGTGGCCTTCGGCATCCTGCTCACCGCCTTCGTGATGGCCCTGCTGCTGGTCCCCGCCGTGACGACCCTGCTCGGCCACCGCACCTGGTGGCCCGGCCGCCCCACGCCCGACCCCGCGCCGCAGCCGGCCCCCGGGCCGCAGGCGCACGAACCCGCCCTCACCCCCCGCGGCTGACCGGCCGGGGCGCCCCCGGCCGCCCGGCCGGGGGCGCCGCCCTCCTGCGGCGGCGGGGCAGTCCCTACGATCTGCGGGGTGAATCCAGTCGTCTTCCTCCTGATCGGCGCGGCCACCGCCCTGCTCGGCCCGGTGGTCATGGCCGTCGTGGCCCGCCGGCTGCTCGGACTGCGGATCGGCAGGGTCCGCGCCCTGCTCACCGGATGCGTGGGGCTGCTGGCCGCGGCGGTGGTCGGCACGCCGCTGGGCCCGGAGGCGGGCCACACCCCCCTGGTGACCGTGCAGCTGGGCGCGGCCCTGCTGGCCGCCATGGTCTTCCTGGCCGTCAGCGAGGCCGCGGTCCCCAGCGGCACGGTGCGCGGAGTGGTCCGCTGGCCCGGCGCGGTGCGCCGCAGAGTGGCGCGCAGCCAGCGCTACACCCAGCTCAGCAGGATCGCCGTGCAGCACGGCCTGCGCCGCTTCCTGACCGGCCGCTCCCGGCCCGGCGCGGCCGGCCCGCAGGACCAGGCCCAGCTGGCCAGGTCCCTGCGGCTGGCGCTGGAGGAGGCGGGAGCCACCTTCGTCAAGCTCGGCCAGGTGCTCTCCTCCCGCTACGACCTGCTGCCCGAGGTGTTCGTCGAGGAACTGAGCTCGCTGCAGCACGAGGTCGGCGCCGAACCCTGGCCCGACATCGAGCGGGTGCTGGCCCAGGAACTGGGCGCCCCGCCGCAGGAGGTGTTCGCCCAGTTCGACCCCCAGCCGCTGGCGGCCGGCTCCATGGCCCAGGTGCACCGGGCCCGGCTGCGCGACGGCCAGGCGGTGGCCGTCAAGGTGCAGCGGCCCGGCGCCCGCCAGACCGTGGAGGGCGACCTGGACATCCTCTTCCGCATCAGCGACATGCTCGAGCGGCACACCCGGTGGGGCCGCACGGTCGGCTCCCGCGCCCTGGTCCAGGGATTCGCCGACTCCCTCCGCGAGGAGCTGGACTTCCGCACCGAGGCCCGCAACACCGCGGCCGTGGCCGCCAACGCCGCCCCGGCCGGCGAGCACGGCGACAACGGCGGGCCGGCCGCGGACGGCCGGCCCGCGCCGCGCGTGCGGCTGCCCCGGGTCCACCAACAGCTGTGCGGGCAGCGGGTGCTGGTCCTCGAATGGCTGGAGGGCACCACCTTGAACCGGGCCGACGCCACCTTGGAGACACGCGGCCTGGACCGCGCGGCCCTCGCCCGCGACCTGCTCGCCTGCCTGCTGGAACAGATCATGATCGGAGGCGTCTTCCACGCCGACCCCCACCCCGGCAACATCCTCCTCCTGGAGGACGGCCGGCTGGCCCTGGTGGACTTCGGCTCCGTGGGCCGGATCGACCCGATGCTCCGCTCCAGCCTGCGCACCATGCTCCTGGCGATCGACCGCAACGATCCGCTGGCCCTCTCCGACGCCCTGCTGGAACTGGTGGAACGGCCCGAGGAGATCGACGAGGAACGCTTCCACCGCGCGCTGGCCCGCTTCACCGCCCGCCACCTGACCCCGGGCACCACCCCCGGCCGGGAGATGTTCACCAGCCTGTTCCAACTCGTGGCCCAGTACGGCCTGACCGTGCCGCCCGAGGTGGCCGCCGCCTTCCGCGCCCTGGCCACCGTCGAGGGCTCCCTGAACCGGCTCGTGCCGCAGTTCGACATCGTCCAGGAAGCACGCTCCTTCGCCGCCGACGAACTCACCCGCCGGCTCTCCCCCCGGCACCTGAGCCGGTCCCTGGCGGACGAGGCCGCCGCCGTACTGCCGATGCTGCTGCGGCTGCCGCGCCGGGCGGAACGCATCACCAGCGCACTGGAACACGGCAGACTCAGCATCAGCGTGCGGCTGCTGGCCGACGAACGCGACCGGCGCTTCATCCGGGGCATCGTCCGCGACGTCCTGCTCGCCTTCCTCGGCGGACTCACCGGCGTACTGGGCATGCTGCTGCTGTCCACCCAGGGCGGCCCCCGCCTGTCCGGATCCCTGCGGCTGTTCGAGGTCTTCGGCTACAACATGCTGCTGATCAGCTCGGTACTGGTCCTGCTGGTCCTCTTCACGATCACCACCCCCAGACGGTAACCCCCGAACCACACAGCGGCCCCGGCGGAGAAAGAGGCCGGGACAGAGGAAGGAGCCCGGGCGGAAAAAGGGAGACGGGCCCCGGCGGAGAAGGGGGACGGGCCCGGGCGGAGAAGGGCGGAGGGCGGAACGTGCCGGGCCCGGCACCACAGGGCACCGGCCACCACCGGGCCGAAAAAGGGGGTCGGGGCGGGGCGGAGAAGGGCGGAGGGCGGAACGTGCCGGGCCCGGCACCACAGGGCACCGGGCGACACCGCCCCCCGCCACCGCCACAACCACCGCGGGCGCGGGCGCCGCCCACCGGCCACCACCGCGGCCGCCACCACAACCACCACCGCGACCATCCCCGCGGGCGGCGGTCCGGCGCCCCGGCGCACCCGGCCGCCCGCCGGCCACCCCCGCGGGCGCGGGGGCGCCCCGCGGAGCCGGCCCGCCGCGGCGCAGCGGCCCGCGGCACCCCGCGCCGGCCGGGCGCGCCGGGGTCGGGGCGCCTCGCCCTCTCTTCCGTGCTCTCCTCCGCCCGGCCCGCCCGGCCGCCCCCGGGGGCCGCCCCCGCGCACGGCCGCGCCGCGCGGGCGGGCCGGCCGGGGCGGGGCGGGCGGGTGTCAGCGGGGCGGCGCGCCCCGGCCGCCCGGCGCGCGGCCGGCCGGGCCGGGCGGGGCGGGCGGGGCGGCGGAGGCGCGCTGCAGGGCGTCGCCCAGCGCGGCGGCCGAGTCGGCCACCGCCGCGCTCAGCCGCCGGCTCGCCACCGCCTCCATCAGGCCCGGCGCGCCCGACACCGACAGGGCGGCCACCACCGGCTCCCGCCCGATCCGCACGGGCACGGCGTACGCGATCTCACCGGGCACCATGACGTCGGGGCCCCGGGCCCAGCCGCGGCGGCGCACCTGGGAGAGCTGGGCCGCGGTGAACCGGGCGCCGCGCAGCCCGTGGCAGATCTCCTCGGGCTCCTCCCAGGCCAGCAGCACCAGCGCGGTCGCGCCGGCGGTGGCGGGCCGGGCCGTGCCCACCGGCACCCTCTCGCCGCCGGCGCCGCGCGCGCAGGCCGCCACGCAGACCTGCAGCCTGCCGCGGCGCCGCAGGACCCGGGCGTCCAGCCCGGTCAGGGCGTGCAGCCCGGCCAGCACCGGATCCGCCGCCCGGGCCAGCCGGTCATAGCGCGCCTCCAGCGCCAGCGCACCCAGCCGCGGCCCCAGGACGAAGCGCCCGCGCGCATCACGGGTGAGCAGCCCCAGCCGCTCCAGCGCCACCGCGATCCGGTACGCGGTGGGACGGGCCAGACCGCTGCGGGCGACCAGCTCGCTCAGCGGCGCCGGCGCCTGCTCCACGATCTCCAGCAGGGCCGAGGCCTTGTCCAGCACCCCGACCCCGCTGGCCCACTGCCGCACCGCCGTCGTCATCGCCGGACCACCGCACCGGCGCGGCGGACGCGGGAGCCGCCGAGACGCGGCGGACGCGGCGGCCGCAACCGCGCCGGCGCGGCGCGGCGGCACAGCCGGATGCTGTCGGTGCCAGATGCCATGGTCGTGCGCTCTCCTCGCCTCACGCGCGGTGCTCATCGGTACGGGACGCCGCGGGGCCACCCCCTCCTCGCCCCGCCCCGCCCGTCCGGGCCGGGGGGCCTGCGCGCGCAGGCCCCCCCGGGGGCGGGGACCCGCACGCCGGGCGGGGCGCGCGGATCCCCGCGGGCCGGCGGCCTACGGGGGGAGAGCCGCCGGCGGCGGGGCGGCGCCCCGACCGGGCCCGTCCCGCCGCCCCATCCAACTGCGCGGCGGGCCACGGCGGCAACGCCGGTTTCATGAAGCTGCCAGCCCGCCCCTCACGGCCGCGGGCCGTCCTCCTGCCAGGAGGACCTCACCGGCGGCAGCAGACCCAGCTCCGCGGCCCTGACACCCGCCTGGAAACGGGAGTTGGCGCCCAGCAGCGCCATGATCTCCGCGACGTAGCGCCGGTAGGTGCGCACCGAGACCGTCAGCTCCCGGGCGGCGACCTCGTCGGTGACCCCGGCCCGCAGAGCGGCGAGTATCTGCCGGATCAGCACCGTCCGGTCGCGGTCGCCGCAGACGATGCGCCGCAGCGCGGGCACCGAACTGCTCCAGATGCTCTCGAAGAGGGTGTGCAGCACCTGCAGCATCTCCGGCGCCCTGATCAGGGAGGCCCGCCGGCCGGCCGCGGACCCGGCCACCACCAGGGCGGTGGTGGCGTCGGTGATGAACACCTGCAGCGGCGGCAGCCGGGCCACCCGCACCGCCGGCCCCGGCGCCGGACCGGGCCGGCCGCGCGACAGGGACTCCCCCGCCAGCTCCGGACTGACCAGCAGCCGCGTGGCGACCCGGTCCCGCGCCCGGTGCAGCAGGTCCCCCTGCGGCCACCCGGCCTGCTCCGGCCCCTCGCCCGGGCCCGGCACCCGGGAGTACAGGATGTCCACACTCCGATCGGCCCGCTCCACCAGGTCCCCGGCCACCTCCAGCACCCTGCCCTGGCCACCGGTGACCGCCGTGATCAGCTGCTCGCGCCGATTGCGGTCGCGGTGGATGACCACCGTCGACTCGATCAGCTCCCTGACCTGAAGAAGGGCGTACTCAAACTCGTCCCCGGGAGGTCCGCACACGTTGTGACTCCACTGTCCCCGTCGGCAGTTCGTTCCCGCGGCCGTCCCACCCGGACCGCACCGCGCCCCACGGCCGGCTCACCGCTCCTGCGGCAGCAGCCCCAACTCCACCGCGCGCACCCCGGCCTGGAACCGGGAGGACGCCTCCAGCTCCCGCATGATCTCCGCGACATGACGCCGGTAGGTGCGCAGCGACACCTCCAGCTCCCGCGCGGCGGCGGCATCGGTGTGCCCGGCCCGCAGCCGCTGCAGCACCCGGCGCGTGAAATCGCTGCGCAGCCGCGGACTGAGCTCCAGACGGTCCACCAGCCCCCGGCCACGCGACCACGCCCCCGCGTAGAGCAGCTCCAGGGCACTGACCGCGGCGGTGTCGGTGACCACCGCCGCCCGGCCGCCCTCCCCACCGCCGGCCGACCGCACGAACGCCATCGAACCGTCGACCACCACGATCTCGCACAACGCGTGCCTGAAGACCCGCACCGCCGGCAGACCCCGCAGCCGGGCGGGCGCCACCTCGGTGGCCGCGGGCGTGCACAACACCCGCACCGCCACCCCGTGCGGCACCTGCGCCAGACACTCCAGGACCGCCTCGACGAACACCACCGACCCGGTGAGCGCCACACTCACCGAACGCCGCGCCCGGCCCACCAGCGGCCGCAGCGACTCCGCGGTCACCGCCGCATCGGTACGCCGCACCCCGCCGTCCGCCGCCGGCCGCCGCCGGTGCAGGGAGACCGTCGACTCGATCAGCGCGCGGGCCTGCAGCAGCGTCTGCTCCAGATGCGCGGCATGACCGCCGTCGGCACCCCCTTCCAGCCCGCCCACACCTGGAAGATCGAACATCGTACTGGTCACGCGCGCTTCCCCCCATGATCATCCAGAGCCTGTGTTCACTTCCGCGCACACCAGCCCCGGGTGCCTTGCCGTGTGACTCGCGCAGTCACCGCCGAACCCGCCCGGCGTTTTATTGAAGTAGCAATTATTTTCGCGCCCCACACACGGCAGACCACCCCGGACAATGACACGCACGGAGCGACTCACCCAGTGAGATTGTCCCCCGCAGTATGGCCGAAATCATGTGTAGGGAACTACAACTCTTCGAGAATATCCGACCTTTACCCCTGCCCCCCTGTCAGCAAGATGCACCCCACCGCGGGAAGCGGCAACTCCCCTTCCGCTTGCCTCACCCCCGGCACCCAACCGACCGCACACCGTGGCACCGGTGTCCGCAAGTGGCCATCCCCCACCCCGCCCCCCACCACCGCCCCGCAGCACGAACCTACGGTGACCCGGTGCCCACCAC
>NZ_JARVKV010000118.1 GCF_029813835.1 Streptomyces sp. DH37 | reverse complement strand
CCCGCGCGGCGCGGGCGCCGAGCGGGCGGCGGTGCCCCGGGCCGCGGCCGTCCCCGACTGAGGGCGGGGCCTGACCGGACGGCCGCAGACGGCGGTCGCCGGGGCGTCAGCGGTTGAAGGCCGGGAAGGCGAAGCGCTCGACGACGCCCCACGCATCCCCCTTGGCGTCGGTGCTGTTGACGGAGTAGACGACGGTCCGGGACAGGTCGGGCGTCGCGGCGATGACCGTGTGGTAGCCGGGACGCGAGCCCGTCTTGCCCCAGACCTCCCGGCCGTTCACCTCGTACCGCTGCATGCCGCCGGCGGCCCTGGTCGCCCCGGTGACCTCCGGGACGGTGAAGAACTCCTGCGACAGCGGCCCCGGGACCAGCCTTCCGCGGAACAGCGCGACCAGGAGGCGCTCCAGGTCGGCGGTGGTGGAGATCATGTCGCCCGCCGCCCAGCGGTCCGACACGTTCCACTCGGTGACATCCACGAGCCGGCCGTCGATCCAGTCGTAGCCGCGGTTGTGCGGGCCGTGGACCCGCGGGTCGGAGCCCCCGGGGAAGGAGGTGTGCCGCATGCCCAGCGGCCGGAGGACCCGCAGGGCCGCCTGGCGTCCGTAGGAGTCGCCGGTGACCTTCTCGACCAGCATGCCGAGCGCTATGTAATTGACGTTGTTGTACTCCTGCCGGGTGCCCGGGGCGAACGCCGGTCCCCCGGCGACGGCCGAGGCCACGACCTCCCGCGGGGTGAGGGTCTCGAACCGGTGGGGATACCCCTCCTCCACGGTGTCGCCGAGGGAGACGCCCGCCCGGAGCCCGCTGGTGAAGCGGAGCAGGTGCCGCACGGTGACGGGCCTGGTGAAGGCGGGCGACGACAGCTCCGGCAGGTAGGCCGCCACCGGTGCGTCGAGGTCCACCCGGCCCTCGGCGGCGAGCTGCAGCACCAGGGCCGCGGTCACCACCTTCGTGACGGACCCGGCCCGGAACCGGCCGTGCTCCAGGGCCGGGGCGCCGGTCGTGACGTCGCGCACCCCGGCCGCGCCGTGCCAGGCGCCGCGGCCTCCGACGCGTACGAGCGCCGCCGTCACGTCCCGGTCCGGCAGACCGGCCATCGCGGAGCGCAACGCGTCGGCGTCGGGCCCGGCGGTGCGCGTCCCCCCGGCGCCGGTGCCGGTGCCGGCGCCGGGCGAGGCGGCGCCGGCCGCCGCGGGGGAGCGGGGGTGGGCCGTGACGGGCGCGGTCAGCGGGCCGGCGGCGACCCCCAGCACGAGGGCGGCGGTCAGGAGGGCACGGGTGCGCGGTTCCATGGGCGTCTCCGGTGGCTCGACGGTTGGTTCGACTGGTTCGACGGCTGGTTCGACGGCGTGTTCTGCCGTGCGCCCCATCCTCGGCGGCCGGAGCGGCCCCGGGATCGTCACCGGGGAGGGCTTGGGCCCCGGCCCCCGTCGGGGTCGGCCGACGGGCCGGCGGCGGCCGTTGTGAGGGGTTTCCCCTACGGCGTCCGCCGGGCCGCGCGACGCGCGGTGGCCCGGGCTCCGGCACCGGGCACGGTCCGGCGGGTCACGGGCGGCGGAGCCATGGGCGGACCGCGGCGGCGGTGACGGCGTCGTGGAGGGCATGAGGCCCCCTGCCGCGGCGGCCGGCGACGGCTCGGGAGTTCTGGGGCCGGTTGATCGCCTGCCCGGCCTCGCCGCGGCGTTCGCGGACACCGCCGTCGAAGCCGGTGGGCCTGCCGTCCCCGCCGCCGCGCCTCGCGCGGGTGGCCCCGGAACCCCCGGCCGGGGATATTCTTCGGAGATGTCGAGTCGGTCGGTGGCGTCGGGAGTCGGTCTCGCCGGTGTGATGGCGCACTGCGGCGGAAGCCCGGTCGGCGCCGTGAAGTTCCTGGTGGGGGCGGTGGCCTCGGCACCGGCAGCCCCGGAACCCTACGCGGCCCTCGCCGAGTTGTGGCGGGACCTGCGCCCGGAACTGGAGGAGGGCCTCGAGGGGGACGGCTCCCTGGGCACTGTGCCGGCACAGGCGTACTTCCTGTTCCTCGACGGGGACATGGACGACGCGGTGATGACCCTCGGCTCGGTCACGGGCGCGCGGCCCGACGTGGCATGGGGCGCCGCCCCCTGGTTCGGCGATGCGCGCCTTCTCGGCGCGGTGAGTGCCGAGGCGCTGGCCGAGGCGTGTCTGCGGACGCTGGACCACGGCCACGACCTGGACACCGACGAGATGCGTGAGCGGTTCGCGCCCTGGTTCGACGCCATCGAGGTGGTCTCCGCACGCAGCCCCGTCCCGGAGGCGCTGGCCTCCATGGCCCGGCTGCCCCGGTCCTGCGGCCGCTACGAGCTGTCCTTCGCCCTGTGCGACCGCGCCGACGCCGTCGATCGGGTCATGTGGACCGCAGTCGCGCGAGCGGCCACCTGGCGCGTGATGGGCGACCTGGACCGGGCTGCGGCGGCCTTCGAGTGCGCCCTGAGCCTGGACCCCGCCAACTGGTCCCTCCACCTGGACCTGGCGGACGTGCGTGCCGAGCAGGGCGACTTCTCCGCAGCCGCGAGCCTCGTCGAACAGGGCCTGGAACACGAACCCCACGAGGTCGCCCTGCGCGCGGCGGGCGCCGCCTACCGCACACGCCTTTCCGGCTCGTCCGACGACCTGAGGGCCCTGATCGCCCTGGCGCCGGAGCTCGCGAACACCGCCTACCGGAACCTGCTGATCGACTACGCGTGCGCGGGGCCGGAGCTGCCTCGGAGACTCGTGGCCAAGGCCCGCCGCATCCGCGCGAACTGAGGGGCTGTCGTGCCGGCCGGTACCGGCCGGGAGGACCCTCCGGCTCCCGGTCGCACGGCCCGCCGGACCGTGCCTAGCCGTGTCTTCGGCGGAAGGCGCCGCGCTCGCGCGCCACGCTGCTCGGGGTGGAGACCACCCCGTTGCGCTGGTTCCACATCTGGCGGGTCACCCACACGTCCAGCACCCCCCAGGTGGTGACCACCGTGCCCGCCACCGCCGCCAGCACCATCGGGAGGGCCAGCCACACCTGGGCCAGGGAGCACAGCACGGCGATCATGACCAGCACCAGGGTCACCGCCACGAGGACGACCGCGCGCACGGCCGCCGCCCGCACCGGGTCGGGCAGCCCCGCGTCGGCGTCCACGCAATCTCCACCCTCCTCGTACACCGCGTCCTCACTCCGGTCCGATCGAAACTGATCGAAGCCGCCCGGTCCCCAGTCGGCCCTGCTCAGCCCCATGTGGTCTCCCCGCGCTGTTCCGTGCGCGCGTTCCCCGCGCACCGTGAGGCATCCGGCGTATCACAACACAGCGTCACAACGGCGCAGGACAGGCAGCCTACGGGTACCCGACGGCCCGTGCGCGCCTACGAACGGTCCGTTACCAGTAGTAGGCTCGCGCCGTTTGCTGAGGGAACCCATGCCCCTGTTCGACAGGGTGGACGTAGGGGAGGCCATGCGCTTTCGCGGCAAGTCGATCCGGCGGAAGATCATGGCGCTGCTGCTGGTCCCCCTGGTGGCGCTCACCTCGATCTGGGCGTTCGCCACGGTGATCACCGGCCGCGAGGCGGACCGGCTGCTCGACGCCGCGGCCGTCATGGGCGAGCTCGGCGAACCGGTCCAGGAGACCGTCCGCGCCGTGCAGACCGAACGCCGCCGGGTCCTGGTCCACCTCGCCGACCCGCGCCGCTCCGACTCCCTGACCGCCCTGCGCGAAGGACAGCGGGCCACCGACGAGGCGGTGGCCGCCCTGCGCGCCCGGGCCGCAGGCGACCGGGTCCGCGGCGAACTGGACGACGACTCCCGCAGACGCCTGGACGAACTCCTCGCCGGACTCGACCGGCTGGAGACGGTGCGCGCCCGGGTCGCGGACAACACCATCGAGCGACGCGACGCCTACGACGCGTACAACGCCCTCGTCGACCCCTGCCACGCCTTCCTCACCGGCATGCGCGGCGTGGACGACGTCCGGCTGGAGAAGGAGGGCCGGGCCCTCATCGGTCTCTCCCGCGCCCGCGAGTACCTCTCCCGCGAGGACGCCCTGATGGCCGCCGCGTTCACCGCCGGCCGGATGACCGGCGATCAGCTGCGCGCCGTGTCCGACCGGGTGGCCGAGCGCGAGCTCACCTACCGCATCCACCTGGCGATGCTCCCCGCCGAGGACCGGGAGAGGTACCAGCGCTTCTGGTCCGGCACCGACGGCCGGGCCCTGCGCGCCGCCGAGGACGCGATCATCGGCGCCGGCGCCGCGGGCGCGGTGGGGGCCTTCAACGCGGAGCGCTGGCAGAGGACGTCCGAGACCGTCCTGGACGAACTGCGGCGCATGGACCGGGAGACGAGCGACCGCTACCACCGGCGCGTCGAGCCGGAGGCCGCCTCCGTGCTGATGCGCGCCGCCGTCACCGGGATCCTCGGCTTCATCGCCGTCCTGGTCTCCGTCGTCGTCTCCTTCCGCATCGGCCGCGGCCTGGTCCGCGACCTCGGCGCCCTGCGCAGAGAGGCGGGCGAGGCGGCGGGGGTGCGGCTGCCGGACGTCATGCGGCGGCTCGCCGCGGGCGAGCAGGTCGACGTCGAGGCCGAGGCCCCGCGCCTGGAGTACGGGCGCGACGAGATCGGCCAGGTCGGGCAGGCCCTCGACACCCTCCGGCGGGCCGCCGTCGAGGCCGCCGTCAGACAGGCGGACATGCGCCGCGGCGTCTCCGAGGTCTTCGTCAACCTCGCCCGCCGCAGTCAGGTGCTGCTGCACCGCCAGCTCACCCTGCTGGACGCCATGGAGCGGCGCACCGAGGATCCCGAGGAACTGGCCGACCTCTTCCGGCTCGACCACCTCACCACCCGCATGCGCCGCCACGCCGAGGGCCTGGTCATCCTCTCCGGCGCCGCGCCCTCCCGCCAGTGGCGCAAGCCCATCCCGCTGATGGACGTCGTCCGCGCCGCCGTCTCCGAGGTGGAGGACTACGAGCGCATCGAGGTGCGGAGGCTGCCCCCGCTCGCGGTCGACGGCGCCGCCATCGCCGACCTCACCCACCTCATCGCCGAACTCCTGGAGAACGCCACGGTGTTCTCGCCGCCCCACGCCGGGGTGCAGGTGCTCGGCGAGCGGGTGCCCAGCGGCTTCGCCCTGGAGATCCACGACCGGGGCCTGGGCATGTCCCCGGAGGCGCTGCTGGAGGCCAACCTCCGACTCGCCGAGACGCCCGACTTCCAGCTCTCCGACACCGACCGGCTGGGCCTGTTCGTCGTCTCCCGGCTCGGCCGGCGCCAGGGCGTCCGCGTCTCCTTGCAGCCCTCGCCGTACGGGGGCACCACCGCCGTCGTGCTCATCCCCGGCGCGCTTCTCACCGAGATCACCCCGGGACCCGGGAACGCCGTGGAGGCGGGTGGGGACTCCGCCCGGACCGCCGCGGGGCTCCCGCTGCGCGGCGCGCGGCCCGCCGTCGGAACGGGCCGGGGCGGCCCCGTCGAACTCGATCCCCCCGTGGGGGACCCGGTGGACGCCGGCGGCATCGGCGCCCTCCTGCGCGGACACGCCGACGGCCACCGCGCCGCGCCGGCACCGCGGTTCCCGTCCCCCCGGCCGCCCCACCCGTCCACCGGGTACGACGGGCCGGCGGAGGAGCCGGGGACGCCGGCCGCGCCGGACGGCCCGCCCCGGCGCGCACCGCAGACCGGCCTCGTCCGGGAGTTCGGGCCCGGCGCCCGCGGCCGGAGCCGTGACGGGGAACGCGACCGCGACCGTGATCACAACCATGATCACGGGCATGATCACGGCCATGATCACGGCCATGATCACGATCGTGGTCGCGACCGTGGTCGCGACCGTGATCGCGACCGGGGCCGGGACGCCGACGAGGTGCGCGCCCGGATGGCCTCGCTCCAGCACGGTCTGCGACGCGGCCGGCAGCAGAAGGCGAACTTCCCGAACGGCGCGGGTGTGGACGGACCGGACGGTGGGAACGGCACGGACGACACGGCACCGCGACCGACGTACCGGAGGGGGACGGCCGATGAACGCACCGCACGGCACGGAAGAGGACGCCGCCCGGGCGACGGGTGAGCCGGACCGGCTCCCGGACGAGCCGGTGGGCCGGACCGCGGGCGTCCGCGAGGCGCTCGCCCTCTCCGGCGGCCGCCCGCCCCGGCACGGCGCGCCCGGCGCGGGGTGATCCGCCGTGACGGACCGTTGGTTCGACGACGCGGCCGGACCGGTGGTGCGGCCGTACGCCATGACGCGCGGTCGCACCCGGAGCGCCACCGCGGGCCGCATCGACCTGGTCGCGCTGGTGATCGCCGAGACCGCGGACGCGCGGCCCGGCGCGCCCGGCGCCCCGGCGGCGCCCGGGGAGGGCGGGGCGCCGGCAGACGCCGTCCTGGGCCCGGAGCACCTCGACATCGTCGCCCGGTGCCGCCGGGCCCCTCAGCCGGTCGCCGAGCTGGCGGCCGTACTGGACCTGCCGGTGGGCGTCGTACGCGTCCTGGTCGGCGACCTCGTCGAGGCCGAGCTGGTCCGCGTCACCCGCCCCGTCCCCCCGGCCGAGCTGCCGGACGAACGCGTCCTGCGCGACGTGATCAACGGCCTGCGGTCGCTCTGAGCACGTCCGGGAGCCGTCGGGCGGCCGTCCGCGTCCTCACCGGGCCGGACCGGACACGGGGCGGTGCGCCTCGGCCGGGTCCTCGACCAGACGCGCCTCCACCCGGCCGTCCACCAGCCGGGTCTCGAAGGCCGGCTGGGGGGACGTCGCGGGGCCGCGCACGTTCCAGCCGTCCGCCAGCCGGAAGGTGCTGCCGTGCCACGGGCACCGCACGCAGCCGTCGACGACCTCGCCCTGCGACAGCGGCCCGGCCATGTGGCTGCACCGGTCGGCCAGCGCGTGCACCTTCCCGCCGACCTCGCGGACGACGACCACCGGCGTCTCGCCCACGTACCGCCGCACCGGTTCGCCGACCGGCAGGTCCGCCATGTCGCCGATGGGGTGCCAGCCGGGCTCGGTCGCGGCCGACACGTGCTCGGCGTGGTTGACCGAGGCGGCCTGCCGGTAGGACAGGTGGCCGCCCAGGGCGCCCCCGGCGCTCACCACGGCCAGCCCCGCGAACCCCAGCAGGCGTCCCCGCGCCCGGCGGCCGCGCAGCCGGGCGCCCAGCGACGCCGCGTACAGGCCGACGGCCGTGACGTTCGCCGCGGCGTGCACCAGGCCGACCCGCATCTGCGGCTTGCGCAGCTCGGCCCAGTCCACCCAGCCCGCCAGGGCGGCCGGGGCGGCCGCCGCCAGACCGAGCCCCACCAGGGCGTCGGCGCCGCGGCGCTGCCCGGGCAGCAGGTCGAGGACGGCGGCGGACATCCAGGTGCCGATGGGGACCTGGACCATCAGGGGGTGCACCGGGTGACCCAGCCAGCGGCCGTGGAGGGCGTCGCGCGCGCCCCCCAGCGGGAGCGCGCGCACGGCGCGCCGCAGCGGTCCGAGCGCGGCGTCGAGACGGGGAGAGCTCTCCAGCCTCTCCACGGCGGTCAGCACCCGCCCTGGGTGCTCGGGGTCCGGAAGCGCCGAGCGGACGGCCGAGAGGACAGTGCGAACGTTCTGAGAAACAGGCATACCGCCCAGTTCCCTGACGATACAGGCGGTAAACGGCCCACCGAGGTGGCACACGGCCGTACTCGGCGGCATCCGGCGGTACTTGGGGACTCCCGGCGGTGTTCCCGTGGTGTTCCGGTGGCGCCCCGGTGGCGTCCCGGCGGTCGTGGCCGGATTCGGTCCCGGCCGCTCCGGGGGGCTTGCCGTCGCCGCGCCCGTGCGGAACGATCTCTTGCCCCGACGGGCGGCACCGCGAGGACGCGGGCCGCACTGCGAGATGCGGAGGAAGAGCCGATGGTCTTCGCGGACTCCTGCGACCACCGGGAGCACCCCGGGGACGCCGCCGCGCCGGTGGCGCTCAAGGTGCTGGTGGCGGGCGGCCTCGGGGTTGGCAAGACCACCCTGGTCGGCTCCGTCAGCGAGGTCGGCCCGCTGCGCACCGAGGAGGTCCTGGCCGGGGCCCGCCTCCCGGCCGGCGGCCTCGGGGGGACGGCGGAGGCGGGCGTCCGGGGAACCGCCACCGTCGCCATGGACTTCGGCCGCATCACCCTGAACGAGACCCTGACCCTCTGCATCCTCGGCGCCCCGGGCCAGGGCCGCTTCCGGCCCCTGTGGGACGAGCTGGCGCAGGGGGCGCTCGGCGCGGTGGTCCTCGCCGACGCCCGCCGCCTGGAGGACTGCCTCGACGCCGTCGACTGCTTCGAGCGGCACGCCGTCCCGTTCGCCGTGGCCGTCAACCGCTTCGACGGCGCCGGCCACCTCCCGGCGGAGGCGGTCCGGGCCGCGCTGGGCCTGGACGAGGCGGTGCCGGTCCTCCGGTGCGACGTGCGCGAGCGCGACTCCGCGCGCGAGGTGCTGGCCTCCGTCGTCGAGCACGCGATGCTCACCGGCGCCGCCCGGCGCCGCGGGCCCGCCACCTGACGGCCCGCGGCCCGGCCGCGGGGACCGGCCCGGTCCC
>NZ_JARVKV010000117.1 GCF_029813835.1 Streptomyces sp. DH37 | reverse complement strand
GGGAGGCCGCCGCGGCACCGTCGTGTTCAGGCCGGTCCGGTCCGGTCCGCCGGTCAGGGCAGGTCGGTGTACGGCGCGAGGAAGGCCCGGGCGCCGGGGGTGTCGAGGCGGTAGGCGACGTTGGTGGCGTAGCAGGGGGAGTCGCCGGTGATGGTGGTGCCCACCAGGAGGCGTTCGCCGTCGATCTCGGCGAAGTTGGGGCCGCCGGAGTCGCCGTAGCAGGCGCCGCCGTTGCCCTGCGGGGCGGTCATGGCCACGCGCACCCACGCCTTGTTGAGGGCGTTGAAGGTGGTGGGGGCCTTCATCCGCACGCCGCCGCCGGGGTGGGTGTGGCCGCCGGGGCCGCGCTGTGCCTCCTGGGTGCCGTAGCCGGCGACGGTGAGGTCGGCGCCGTCCAGCCCCCGGGGGCCCAGGGCGTCGAGCTGTCCGGCGGTGGGCAGGGTGGCCGGGGTGAAGTCCCAGCGCTCGGCCGCCTTCCGGGCGGGGACCTCGACGACGGAGATGTCGCGGGTGTCGGAGGAGGGCCCGGGGTAGGCCGGGTGGTTGTGGACGGTGCCCTCGACGGCGACGGCCGCGGCGACGGCGTGGGGATCGCCCGGGTGCTCCCGCGCGGCCGCGTCGAGGGCGGCCCGCACGTCCTGCTCCAGCGAGACGTGGAAGCGGGCGCCGGCGGGCCAGTCGGTGGTGCAGTGGGCGGCGGTGAGGAAGGTGTCGCGGTCGATCATGGTGCCGGAGCAGAACCAGTCGACGCGGTCGGGGGTGGTGGCGTCCTCGTCGTGGTCGTAGGTGACGACGAGCGCTCCGACCTCGGTCCGTTCGGGGGCCGGTGCGGAGTTGTAGGTGCTGATGGCCGCCGCGGGGGTCGCGGCGGCCACCGTGAGCGCGGCGGCGGCCACCGTGAGCGCGGTGGCGGTCGCGGCGTGCTTCCGGGGAGAGGTCAGGCGTATGGCCCGCACGATCGGTGCCCTTTCGGTCCTGGCCGCCCCGGTGGCGGCCCGGACCGGTATTGAAGCGCACCGGCCCGGCCGCGGAGAACCCCGTGACCTGTGGTTTTTCGGTGAGGAACGGTCAGTTGCCCGGTGCGTCGCTGGGGGCGTCGCGCAGCAGGCAGGTGAGCCGGGCGCTGCACACGCGGCGGTCCTGCTCGTCGGTGACGGCGATCTCGTAGGTGGCGGTGGACCGGCCGCGGTGCAGGGGGGTGGCGGTGCCGGTGACCGTGCCGGAGCTGAGTCCGCGGTGGTGGGTGCAGCTGAGGTCCACCCCGACGGCGATCTTGGTGGGGCCGCCGTGGAGCATGGCGCCGACGGAGCCGAGCGTCTCGGCCAGGACGGCCGAGGCGCCGCCGTGCAGCAGCCCGTAGGGCTGGGTGTTGCCCTCGACGGGGAGGGTGCCGACGACCTTCTCGGGCGCGGCGTGGGTGATGACCAGGCCCATGCGCTCGCCGAGGCGCCCGGCGGAGAACAGGGCGGGCAGGTCGATGCCGAGCCCGGCCCACTGGTCGAGGATCTCCTGGGGGAAGACGGTGCTGGTCGGCTCGCCCATGGGCTCGTGGCTCCGATCGTCGTGCCGGGGCCGGTGCGGCGCACCGCCTCCGGAAGGTGATGGGTGTGCTCTACACGGTCTTACTTATCAGAGGCCGGGCGGGGGGCCGGGGCGGGGGTGAGCCGGATCACCACGGACTTGCTGGCCGGGGTGTTGCTGGTCTCGGCGGTGGCGTCGAGGGGGACCAGGACGTTGGTCTCGGGGAAGTAGGCGGCGGCGCAGCCGCGGGCGGTGGGGTAGTGGACGACGCGGAAGCCGGGCGCGGTGCGTTCGCGGCCGTCGGTCCACTCGCTGGTGAGGTCGGCGTAGGAGCCGTCGGGCAGGCCGAGCCCGGCGGCGTCGGCGGGGTGGACGAGCACCACGCGGCGGCCCCCCTTGATGCCGCGGTAGCGGTCGTCGAGGCCGTAGACCGTGGTGTTGTACTGGTCGTGGGAGCGCAGGGTCTGCAGCAGCAGGCGGCCGGGCGGCACCCGCGGCCACTGGAGCGGGGCGGCGGTGAAGTTGGCCTTCCCGGTGGCGGTGGGGAAGCGCCGCTCGTCGCGCGGGGCGTGGGGGAGGGCGAAGCCGCCGGGGCGGGCGACGCGGGCGTTGAAGTCCTCGAATCCGGGGACGGTGCGGGCGATGCGGTCGCGGATCGCGGCGTAGTCGGCCTCGAACTCCTCCCAGGGGACGGGGTGGCCGGGGCCCAGGACGCGGCGGGCCAGCCGGCAGACGATGGCGGGCTCCGACAGCAGGTCCCCGCTCGCCGGGGCCAGGCGCCCGCGGGAGGCGTGGACCATGCCCATGGAGTCCTCGACGGTGACGAACTGCTCGCCGCCCGCCCGGACGTCGCGCTCGGTGCGGCCCAGGGTGGGCAGGATCAGGGCGCGGGCGCCGGTGACGCAGTGGGAGCGGTTGAGCTTGGTGGACACGTGCACGGTCAGCCGGGCCCGCCGCACGGCGGCCTCGGTCACCTCGGTGTCGGGGGAGGCGGCGACGAAGTTGCCGCCGAGGGCGAAGAACACCTTCGCCTCCCCGTCGCGCAGGGCGCGGATGGCGTTCACCACGTCCAGGCCGTGCTCGCGCGGCATGGGGACGCCGAACTCCCCCTCCAGGGCGTCGAGCAGGGCCGGCGCGGGCTTCTCGACGATGCCCATGGTGCGGTCGCCCTGGACGTTGCTGTGGCCGCGCACCGGGCAGACCCCGGCGCCGGGGCGGCCGACGGCGCCGCGCAGCAGCAGGAGGTTGACGACCTCGCGGATGGTGGGCACGGCGTGCCGGTGCTGGGTCAGCCCCATGGCCCAGCACACGACGGTGCGCTCGGAGGCGAGGACCATCTCGGCGGCGCGGTCGATGTCGGCCGGGGCGAGCCCGGTGGCGCGCAGCACGTCCCCGGGGTCGGTGGCGCGGGCCGCCGCGGCGAACTCCTCGTAGCCGTGGGTGTACTCGCGGACGAACGCCTCGTCCACCCCGCCCTCGGCCTCCAGCACACGGCGGCACAGCTCGCGGAAGAGGGCCTGGTCGCCGCCGATGCGGATCTGCAGGAACAGGTCGGTCAGCGGGGTGCCGGAGCCGGCCAGGCCGCGCAGGGTCTGCGGGTTGTCGAACCGCTCCAGGCCCGCCTCGGGCAGCGGGTTGACGGTGATGATCCGCGCGCCGCCCTTCTTCGCCCGCTCCAGCGCCGAGAGCATCCGCGGGTGGTTGGTGCCCGGGTTCTGGCCGGCGACGATGATCAGGTCGGCGCGGTGGAGGTCCTCCAGGAGCACGCTGCCCTTGCCGACGCCGAGGGTCTCGGTCAGCGCCGCGCCGGAGGACTCGTGGCACAGGTTGGAGCAGTCGGGCAGGTTGTTGGTGCCCAGGCAGCGGGCGAGGAGCTGGTAGAGGAACGCGGCCTCGTTGCTCGTGCGGCCGGAGGTGTAGAAGACGGCCTCGTCGGGGGAGGCCAGGGCGCGCAGCTCCTCGGCGACGATGCCGAAGGCCTCGTCCCAGCCGACCGGCTCGTAGCGGTCGGATCCCTCGGCCAGGTACATCGGACGGGTGAGGCGGCCCTGCTGCCCCAGCCAGTACCCGGAGCGCGCCGCCAGGTCGGAGACGGGGTGCTCGGCGAAGAAGGCGGGGGTGACCCGCCGCAGCGTGGCCTCCTCGGCGACGGCCTTGGCGCCGTTCTCGCAGAACTCCGCGGTGTGCCGCCGCTCCGGCTCGGGCCAGGCGCAGCCGGGGCAGTCGAAGCCGTCCGCCTGGTTGACCCTGAGCAGGGTCAGCGCGGTGCGCCGCACCCCCATCTGCTCCCCGGCCATGCGCAGGGAGTGGGCGACGGCGGGCAGCCCTGCCGCGGAGCGCCGCGGGGCGCCGACCTCGGGGGCGTCCTGGACGGGGTCGGTGGCGGGCGGCTTGCGCTTCATGACCGGTGATCCTGCCACGCGCCACCGACATGCGACAGCGGCTCGAGGGCGGTCCGTGAACCGATGTCGGTGGTGCGTGGCAGGATCGGGGCGTGGCCAACAAAGCATCGAAAGCGACCGCAGCACAGTCCGAGCCGTCGGAGGAGAGGCGCCTGCTCCTGCTGGACGGGCACTCCCTCGCCTACCGGGCGTTCTTCGCGCTGCCCGAGGAGAACTTCTCCACCACCACGGGCCAGCCGACGAACGCGATCTACGGTTTCGCCTCGATGCTGGCGAACACACTGCGCGACGAGGACCCCACCCATCTGGCGGTCGCCTTCGACGTGTCGCGCACGACCTGGCGCACGAAGGAGTTCACCGACTACAAGGCGAACCGCTCCAAGACCCCGGACGGCTTCAAGGGGCAGGTCGAGCTGATCGGCGAGCTGCTGGACGCGATGGGCGTCCGGCGGTTCGCGGTGGAGGGCTTCGAGGCGGACGACATCATCGCCACCCTGGCCACGCAGGCGGTGGCCGAGGGCTTCCACGTCTCCATCGTCACCGGCGACCGCGACTCCTTCCAGCTCGTCAACGACGCGACGACGGTGCTGTACCCCACCCGCGGGGTGTCGGAGCTGACCCGCTTCACCCCCGAGAAGGTGGAGGAGAAGTACGGCCTGACCCCCGAGCAGTACCCGGACTTCGCGGCCCTGCGCGGCGACCCGTCGGACAACCTGCCCGGCATTCCCGGGGTGGGGGAGAAGACGGCCGCGAAGTGGATCAGGCAGTTCGGCTCCCTGGCGGAGCTGCTGGAGCGCGCCGACGAGGTCAAGGGCAAGGTCGGGGAGAAGCTGCGCGAGCACCTGGACGGCGTCCGGCTCAACCGGCGGCTGACGGCGCTGGTGTGCGACGTGGAGCTGCCGGCCGGCCCGGCGGACCTGGCGCGGGCGCCGTACGACCGCAAGGCGCTGGAGGTGGTGCTGGACGCGCTGGAGTTCCGCAACGCCGGCTTCCGCGACCGGCTGTACGCGGCCGACCCGGGCGCGACCGGGCAGGAGGCGGCCCCGGCGGACGGCGTGGAGGTCGACGGAGTGGTCGCCGGCACCGGCGAGCTGGCCCCCTGGCTGGCCGAGCACACGGCCCCCGGCGCCGGGCCGCTGGGCGTGGCCACCGTCGACGACTGGAAGCTGGGGGCGGGCAGCGTCGGCGAGGTCGCCCTGGCCACGGCCGGGGGCCCGGCCGTGTGGTTCGACCCGGCGCGGCTGGACGAGGCCGACGAGCGGGCGTTCGCCGCGTGGATCGCCGACGAGACCCGGCCGAAGGTCATGCACGACGCCAAGGCGGTGATGCGGGTCTTCGCCGAGCACGGGTGGAGCGTCGCGGGCGTGACGATGGACACCGCGCTGGCCTCCTACCTGGTGCAGCCCGGCCGCCGCTCCTTCGCGCTGGACGCGCTGTCGGTGGAGTTCCTGGGCCGGGAGCCGGCCCGTGTCGCCGAGAGCACCGGGCAGCTGGCGCTGGGGGCGGACGAGGAGGCCGAGGCGGACGCGCTGATGGGCCGGGCCCGTACCGTCCTGGACCTGGGCGGGGCGCTGTCCGGGCGGCTCGACGAGGTCGGCGCGGCCGACCTGCTGAAGGACATCGAGCTGCCGACCTCGGACCTGCTGGCGAGGATGGAGCGGGCGGGCATCGCCGCGGACCGCGAGTGGCTGGGCCGCATGGAGCAGCAGTTCGCCGCGGCCGTCCAGCAGGCGGTGCGCGAGGCGCACGCCGCGGTGGGCCACGAGTTCAACCTCGGCTCGCCCAAGCAGCTCCAGGAGGTGCTCTTCGGCGAGCTGGGCCTGCCCAAGACCAAGCGGACCAAGACCGGCTACACCACGGACGCGGACGCGCTGGCCTGGCTGGCGACGCAGACCGACCACGAGCTGCCGGTGGTCATGCTGCGCTACCGCGAGCAGTCCAAGCTGCGCACCACCGTCGAGGGCCTGATCAAGACGATCGCCGCCGACGGCCGCATCCACACCACCTTCAACCAGACGGTGGCCGCGACGGGCCGGCTGTCCTCCACCGACCCCAACCTGCAGAACATCCCGGTGCGCACCGACGAGGGCCGGGCCATCCGCCGGGGCTTCGTGGTCGGCGAGGGGTACGAGTCGCTGCTGACGGCCGACTACAGCCAGATCGAGCTGCGGGTGATGGCGCACCTGTCGGAGGACGAGGGCCTGATCGAGGCGTTCACCTCCGGCGAGGACCTGCACACCACGGCCGCCTCCCAGGTCTTCGGCGTGCCCAAGGACCGGGTGGACCCGGAGATGCGCCGCAAGATCAAGGCCATGTCGTACGGGCTGGCCTACGGGCTGTCGGCCTTCGGCCTGTCGCAGCAGCTGGGCATCACCGCCGACGAGGCGCGCAGGCTGATGGACGCCTACTTCGAGCGCTTCGGCGGGGTGCGCGACTACCTGCACCGGGTGGTGGAGGAGGCGCGGGCCACCGGCTACACCTCCACCATCCTGGGCCGCCGCCGCTATCTGCCCGACCTCAACAGCGACAACCGCCAGCGCCGCGAGATGGCCGAGCGGATGGCGCTCAACGCGCCGATCCAGGGCACCGCCGCGGACATCGTGAAGATCGCGATGCTGAGGGTGGACCGGGCGCTGACCGAGGCGGGGCTGCGCTCGCGCATGCTGCTCCAGGTGCACGACGAGATCGTGCTGGAGGTCGCCCCGGGCGAGCGGGCGGACGTGGAGGAACTGGTGCGCCGGGAGATGGCCGGGGCCGTCCGGCTGAGGGCCCCGCTGGACGTCTCCGTGGGCTCCGGTGAGAACTGGGAGAACGCCGCCCACTGAGGAGACCGCGAGAGGCCGCATGCCGCCCGGGGCCGTGACGACCGCCCGGGCGGCACACGGGCGGCCGGAAGCGGTCGGGGGCCGTCGGGCACCGCCGTCCGGACACCGCTCGGACACCGGGACGCCGCCGGAAGCGGCCGCGGCGGAACGTGAACGGCGGGCCGACGGCGGTGGTGGACGATCGTGAACATCCGGTGGAACGGTCGTGCGCGTCGCGGCGTCGTCCCCGGGTGTGGTGGATCGGGTGCCGAACTTGCCGTAGTGTCCCGCTCGTTACCGTTCGCGGGGGAACGGAGCGGTCGGCGCGCGAACGCAGGGCACGCGCCGGGCGCGCCGGGTCCACCGGGCGCACAAGGTGTGCACACCGTACAGAGCGCGTGAAAGCGCCGCATCCGTCCGACAGGTGCGGTGCGGCAGCGCGGAACAGCAGCGTGGAGGGGTCTGGCAGATGGCGGCTCGGCGGCTCGTGGGCAGGGTCCGAAGGGGCGTTACCAGCACTGCGGTGGCCGCGGCGGCGATGGCCGCGCTCACCGCGTCGCAGGGACCCGGCGTGGAACTCGTCCAGCCCGGCGGCAGGGACGCCGCCACCTCCCCGGACGCGTCCGACCTCCCCGCCGACGGCAACTCCCCCTACCACACCGAGCTTCCGCCGCTGGTCAAGCCGGACAAGCCCGGCTCCTCCAACGACCTGCCGGGCGCCACCGGCCCCGCCGAGTCCGGCATACCCGCCACCGTCCTGGCCGCCTACAAGAAGGCGGAGCGGACCCTCGGCGACGAGCGGCCCGGCTGCAACCTCCCCTGGCAACTCCTGGCCGCGATAGGCAAGGTGGAGTCCGGGCAGGCGCGCGGCGGCGCCGTGGACGCCCAGGGCACCACCCACAAGCCGATCCTGGGCCCCGCCCTCAACGGCGTCGGCTTCGCGCACATCTCGGACACCGACGGCGGCGCGTACGACGGCGACACCCGCTACGACCGGGCCGTCGGCCCCATGCAGTTCATCCCGTCCACCTGGGCCACCTGGGGCGCGGACGGCAACGGCGACGGCCGCGAGGACCCGAACAACATCTACGACGCCGCGCTCGCCGCCGGCCGCTACCTGTGCGCGGACGGCAGGAACCTGTCGGACCCGGCCGACCTGGAACGGGCCGTCCTCAGCTACAACCACTCGCGGGAGTACCTGCGGACCGTGCTGTCCTGGCTGGAGTTCTACCGCAAGGGCGTCCGGGAGGTCCCCGACGGCGAGGGCGTGCTGCCCGAGAGCCCGGGCGCGGGCAACGAGTCGCGGCCCGCACGGCCGGTCACCGAACCCGTCACGCGCCCGGGCGGCGGGGCCGACGGCCCGAAGGGCGGCGGCGCCGGCAAGGGCGATGGCAAGGGCGGCGGCAGGGGCGAAGAGGACGGCAGCGGCGACGGCACGCCCTCGCCGCGGCCGCCCGTGTCCGGAGGGGGCACCATCAAGCCCCTGCCGCCCACCGAGTCGCCCGAGCCCGTCCCGCCGGCTCCCAAGCCCACCGACCCGGAGAAGCCCACCGACCCGGAGGAGCCCGGCGAGGAGCCGGAGGAGCCCACCGATCCGGAGGAGCCCACCGATCCGGAGGAGCCCACCGATCCGGAGGAGCCCGGCGAGGAGCCGGAGGAGCCCACCTGCCCGACGGACCCCGAGGAGCCGGAAGACCCTGAGGAGCCGCAGGAGCCCGGGGCCCCGGCACCGTCCGAGACGCCCGCCCCCTCGCCGTCGCCCACCCCGACCGGCGACCCGGAGGAGCCCGGCGAGGAGCCGGAGGAGGACCCCTGCGGGGACGAGGACGACGGGAACGACGACGAGAACGACCAGAACGACGGCGCGGAGGCCGAGGACGGCGCCGGGCAGGAGGACGGGAAGGGCCGGACGCCCGCCCCGTCCGTCGGCGCCACCGTCGAGGGCCGGCTGGAGGACTGACCGGCGGACCCGGACCC
>NZ_JARVKV010000116.1 GCF_029813835.1 Streptomyces sp. DH37 | reverse complement strand
GGCCGCCCCCGGGGGCGGCCTGCCGGCTCAGGCGGGCGGCCGCAGCCCCATGTCGGACAGGAACAGCTCCTGGTCCATCCAGATCGCGGCACGCGTACCGTCCGCGGCACCGGTGATCACGAAGGCGAGCGGCGCGGGCAAGGCCTCCAGCCGGGCCATGTCCCCGGCCGCGTACACACCCGGCACGGTGGTGCGCTGCCGCTCGTCCACCCTGACCGTGCCGTCGGGCAGCAGCTCGCATCCCAGCTCGGAGGCGAGCGCGGAGTGCTGGCCGTGGGCCGGGCGGTGGTAGCAGGCGCTCCGGTCCAGGGTGCGGCCGGAGGAGAAGTGCAGCCGCAGGGCGGTGGGGGAGAGCCGTTCCACCTTCTGCAGGGGCTCCTCCTCCACGCGCACGCCGCGCTCGGCGAGCCGGTCCCGCAGCTCCTGCGGGGCCCGGCCGCCCAGGGTGCACAGCACCACGTCCGCCGAGAAGCGGTCGGTGAGGTAGAGCGCCAGCATGGCGTGGCCGGCGTCCGAGCCGAGCACGGCCAGCGGCTGCTCCCGGGTCTCGTACCCGTGGCAGAACGGGCAGTGGTAGATGCCCCGGCCGAACAGCTCGGCGAAGCCCTCGATCCCGGGCATCTCGTCGACCTGGCCCGTCGCGAGCAGCAGGCGGCGGGCCCGCACCCGCTCGCCGCCGTCCAGCACCGCCTCGAACGCGTCCGGTCCGCCGGAGACCGAGACCACCTCGGTGCCGCGGAACTCCACCGAGGGGTACACGGCGAGCTCCTCACGCCCGATGCGGCGCAGCTCGGCGGGCGGGAATCCGTCCCGCCCCAGGAACATGTGCATCTCCTCGGCGGGCGCGTTGCGCGGCCGGCCCCCGTCCACCACCAGCACCCTGCGGCGCTGCCGTCCCAGCGGCAGGGCCCCGCCCAGCCCGGCGGGCCCTCCCCCGATCACGATGACGTCGTACACGGCCGTCCCCTCTCATCCTCGTCCTGCGGTACCGCGCGCATCCGCCAGCCGCGGGCGCGCTCGCGCTCGCTCCAGAAGGCCGCGTACGGGCCCCCTCGGGCGAGCAGTTCGTCATGGCGCCCCGACTCCGCGATCCGCCCCTCCCGCAGGACCACGATCCGGTCCGCCGTGCGCACGGTCTCCAGCCGGTGGGCGATCACCAGGACGGTGCGGTCCGCGGTGAGCGCCTCCAGGGCGTCGAGGACGGCGGCCTCGTTCTCCGTGTCCAGGGCGGCGGTCGCCTCGTCCAGCAGCACGATCGGCGCGTCCTTCAGCAGGGCGCGGGCGATGGAGACGCGCTGCCGCTCTCCGCCCGACAGCAGGGCGCCGCCCTCGCCGACGCGGGTGCGAAGGCCGTCCGGGAACCGGGCCGCGATCTCGTCGACCCGGGCGCGCCGCGCGGCGTCGCGCACCTCGGCCTCGCCGGCGCCGGGCCGGCCCAGCCGGATGTTCTCCTCCAGGGTCCCGTCGAACAGGTGGACGTCCTGGAAGACCAGGGCCAGGTGGGACATCAGCTCCCGCTGCGAGAGCCGCCGCACGTCGGTGCCGCCCACCTCCACCGTGCCCTCCCACACGTCGAAGAAGCGGGCGATGAGCCGGGTGACGGTGGTCTTGCCCGACCCGGACGGCCCGACCAGCGCGGTGGTGGCGCCCGGCGGCACGGTGAGGGAGAGGTCCCGCAGGACCGGCTCGTCCCCGTAGCCGAAGCTCACCCCCTCCAGCCGGATCGAGCCGTCCCGGACACGGCCCGGGGTGGCCGGCTCGGGCAGGGGAGCGGTGTCGAACACCTCCTGCAGCCGGTCCACCGAGTTCCCGGCCATGCGCAGCGCGGCGCCCAGCTCGGCGGCCGTCAGCAGGGGTTCGGCCGATCGCGCGGCCAGCACCAGCAGGGCCAGGAGCGCCGGAGCGTCGACCGTGCCGTCCACCGCCAGGCCGGTGCCCAGGAGCAGCAGCAGGACGAAGGCCGCCTGCACGGTCAGCGCGAATCCGGCCAGTCCCGGGAGCGCCACCCGGATCATCCGACGGCCCGCCCGCCGCTGCGCCACGAGCGCGTCGTCGAGTTCGCGCACCCCCCGGGCGGTCCTGCCGTACGC
The DNA here is from genome assembly GCF_029813835.1 of Streptomyces sp. DH37. Taxonomy (GTDB): domain Bacteria; phylum Actinomycetota; class Actinomycetes; order Streptomycetales; family Streptomycetaceae; genus Streptomyces. The sequence goes on along the minus strand of NZ_JARVKV010000116.1, from coordinate 6,716 downwards.
GCGCAGCACCGGCTGCTCGCGGGCGAACTCCACCACCCGTGCCCCGGCCTCCGCCGCCGCCGCGTCCGCGGCGTGCTCGGCCCGCTGCACCAGCCTCCCCGTCACGCGGTGGACCAGCACGATCACCGGAGCGCAGGCCAGGGCGGCCAGCCCCAGGCGGGGTTCGACCACGAGCATCACCAGCACCGTGCAGGCGGGCGTGACGGTGGCCCGCACCAGCGGTTCCAGCAGGTGCGCCGGGACGCTCATCACGTTCATCACGTCGTACGTGACCAGACGGCCGACCGTGCCCACCCTCCGGCCGGAGAACCAGCCCAGCGGCAGGCGCACCAGATGGCCGCCCAGGCGGTCGTGCAGGGCGCGCGAGAGGGCGTACCCGGTGTTCCGGGCGGCGACCACCGACGGGTGGGTCACCGCCGCGTGGGCCACGGCCACGGCGGCGAGCGCCGCCACCCAGGGCCAGGCCCGCTCGGGGTGCCGGCCGTCCAGGAGGACGCGCAGCAGGGGCACGAGGAGCGCGAAGGCCGCCCCCTGGAGGGCGGCGGACGCCGCCGTGCCCAGCAGCGCGCGCCGCAGCCGGGCCCGCTCCTCGCGGTCCAGGAGTTCCGACAGACGGCGGATCACCGCGTGTTCCCTTCCTCGTGGCCCGGCGTGCCGGTCCGTCCCTCGCCGCGCCGGGGCCGGCGGTGTGCCGCCGGCCGCCCGCCCGTGCCGTACTGCGCCCGCCACAGCGCCGCGTACCGGCCGCCGGCGGCCAGGAGTTCGTCGTGGCGGCCCTGCTCCACCAGCCGTCCCCCGTCCAGCACCGCGATCCGGTCGGCCTCCACCACGGTGGCCAGCCGGTGGGCGATCACCAGGACGGTCCGCCCGGCCACGAGCGTCGCCAGCGCGTCCTGGATGGCGGCCTCCGACTCGGGGTCCGTGGACGCGGTCGCCTCGTCGAGGACGAGCACGGGGCGGTCGGCCAGCAGCGCCCGCGCGATCGCGATCCGCTGCGCCTCCCCGCCGGACAGCCGGACGTCGTCGCCGGCGACCGTGTCGTATCCGCGGGGAAGCTCCGTGATCCGGTCGTGGATCCGGGCGGCCCGGGCCGCTGCCTCGACCTCGTCGTCGCCCGCCTCCGGGCGGCCGAGCCGGATGTTCTCGCGCAGGCTGCCGCGCAGCGGCCGGGTCTCCTGGAGGACGAAGCCCACGTGCCGGTAGAGCTCGTCCGCGGGTACGTCGCGGACGTCCGCGCCCCCGATGCGCACGGCGCCCGCGGTCACGTCCCGGAAGCGCGCCAGAAGGGCGGCCAGGGTGGACTTGCCCGCGCCGGACGGGCCGACGAGGGCGGTGAGGGTGCCGGGTTCGAGGACGAGGTCGACGCCGCGCAGCACCTCGCCGCGCCCGTCGTAGGCGAAGCGGACGCCGTCGAACTCCACCCGGGCACCGTCGGGGCGCCTCTGCGCGCGCGGGCCGGGCAGGGGCGGCCGGGCGAGCAGGCGGCGGATGCGGCCGGCCGCGGTCTGGGCGGTGCGCAGGTCCTGGGTGGCGTAGCCGAGGGCCAGGACGGGCGCGGTCAGTCCCAGTCCCAGCAGCACGAAGGGCAGCAGGTCCGGCGGTTCCAGCCGGCCGGCCTGCAGCAGGGCGGTGCCGCCCGCCAGGACGGTCAGCACGACGGTCGCGGGGGAGAAGGCGATCCGGCTCCACGCGGTGTACCGGGTCACCGAGCGGGCCCAGGCGGAGACGAAGTCCGCGTACCGCGCGGCGGCCTCGCCGAAGCGGTGGTGTGCCCGGCCCGCCTGCCCGAACGTCTTGACCACGGTGATGCCGTGGACGAACTCCACGGCGGCCGAGTTCAGCCGGGTGGTCGCCGCGTGGTACTCGGGCATGCGCGCCGCGGCGTCGCCGAGCGCTCTGCGGTGCAGCAGCAGACCGGCGGCCACCGGGACCAGCGTCACCAGGGCCATCAGCGGATCCACGGCGAACAGGTAGGCCAGCGCGGCGACCGGCGCCACCACGGAGGCCACCAGGTCGAGCAGGGTGTGCCCGACCACGTGGTGCAGGGCCGACACGTCGTCCGCCACGGCCTTGCGCAGCGCCCCGGCGCTTCCGCCGTCGAGCGCGCCCAGCGGCAGCCGTCCGGCGTGGTCCACCAGACGGCGGCGCAGCAGGAGCTGGAGGTCGTTGTCGGCGAGGTGGGTCAGGGTCGTGGCCGCGGCGAGGAAGAGAGCCCGCACCGGCACGGCGCCGGCGCCGATCCACGCCGCGCGCCACGCGGCGGAGGAGTGGCCGGCGAGCAGGGCGCGGCCGATTTCGGCCACTGCCACGAGCGGGACCAGGGACGCCAGCACGGCCACCGTCTGGGCGGCCGCCGCCAGGACGAGGCGACCGCGGACCGGACGCACCAGGCGGAGCAGTTCCCACGGCGCGCCGGCGGCGGGGCCGTCCGCCGCGGTCTCCGGGGCCGCGTCGGACGGCCGCGTGTCCTGGGTCGTTGACGGCCGTGTGTCGGCGCTCACGGCGAAACCTCGTTCCGGGCAGGGGTGTTGGCGGGGAGCGGCCGACCGGCGGGCGCGGCGGGCTCCGGCGCACACATTAATTGACAATCGTTTTCGTTGTCGATAAGTCTGGTCGCGAAGTGCGAGGCGGTACGGATTCCGCCATGGCTTCGACAACCTGAACGGGGGATCCGACATGAGCCGACCCGACGGAACCATCGACGACACCGGGAACTTCGCCGAGTTCCCCGCGGGGGCCGAACCCCTGCTGTCGCTGATCGCCGAGGCCGCCGCCCGCGGTACGGCCGAGGTGCGGCCCGGCCTGCGGCTGGGCGACCTCGGAGTGGACTCCTTCGGCGCGCTGCGGCTGCGCAGAGCGGTCGAACGGCACACCGGCGTGCGGCTCCCGCTGCCGGCCTTCCTCGGGGACCGCACCGTGGGCGCGCTGCTGCTCGACTGGACGGCGGCACGCGGCAGGGGGGACCGGGCGGCGGAGCCGGACGCCGCCGCACCGCAGCCGGCGGACCGGCCGGGCGCCGACGCCGTGCGCGACGCCGACGCCGACGCCGTGCACGGCACCGCGCCGCTCACCCCCGTCCAGGCCGCCTACTGGGCCGGACGGGGCGAGGACTTCCCGCTGGGCGGCGTGGCCACCTTCTGGTACCACGAGTACGACCGCGGCCCCGGCCGGCGGTCCGCCCCCGACCCGGAAGACGACCTCGACAGGCTGGAAGCGGCGTGGAACCGCCTCGTCCGCCACCACCCCATGCTGCGCACCGTGATCGGCCGCGACGGACGCCAGCGCACGCTCGCCGAGCCGCCCCGCTACGCCATCGGCCGCACCGACCTGCGGGGAGCGACGGACCGGGAGGTGGAGACGGCACTGGCGGACCTGCGCGAGCAGCGGTCCCACCAGCTCCGGCCGGCCCAGGAGTGGCCGCTGTTCGACCTGCACGCCGTCCTGCTGCCGGACGGCCGGACACGGCTGCTGATCGGCTTCGACGTGCTGGTGATCGACTTCGCGAGCTGGCGGCTGCTCATGCGCCAGTGGGGCGAACTCCTCACCGACCCGGACGCCGAACTGCCGACCGCGGAGAGGGAGTTCACCGACATCGTGCGACGGCGGCCGACCGACCCGGCCGAACTGGCCCGCCGCGCGCGTGACCGCGCCTACTGGCGGGAGCGGCTCGACGCCCTGCCGGACGGTCCGGCCCTCCCGTACACCACCGCACCCCGGGACATCAGGAACGCCCGCTTCACCCGCCGCCACCGCCGCCTGCACGCGGCGGAGTGGCGGGAACTGCGCGAGCGCGCCGCCCGGCAGGGGGTCAGCCCGACCTCCGTCCTCCTGGCCGCGTTCTCGCTGGTGCTGGCCCGCTGGGGCGCCACCGAGCCGTTCGCCGTCAACACCACCCTCTACGACCGGCCCGAGGACGTGGCCGGAGTGGAGCACCTGGTCGGCGACTTCACCACGACCGCGCTGGTCCGGGTCACGCCTCCCGATCCGCTGACCTGGACCGGCTTCGCCGACCACGCGCGCGCGGTGAACCACACCCTGTGGGAGGCCATCGAGCACCGCTCGTTCTCCGGCGTCGAGGTGATGCGCGAACTCTCCGCCGCCGCGGGTGGGGAGGCCGCCGGTGCCGAAACGGTTCGCCACCCCGTGGTCTTCACCTCCGGCCTCGGCGTCGGCACCGACGAGCCCCCCGCCCGCGCGCTCGGCACCGAGGTCTTCGGCGTGTCGCAGACGCCCCAGGTCCTCGTGGACCACCTCGTGTGGCAGGAGGACGGGGACCTGCGCCTGTTCTGGGACGCCGTGGACGAGGCGTTCCCCGCCGGGTTCGCCGACGGGCTCGCCGACGCCCAACAGCGGCTGCTGCTCCTGCTGGCCAAGGACGACGGGGCGTGGCACAGCATCGAACTGGGCTGGGACCCGGCCTTCATCGAACCCGAGAGCCTGGACTGCGCCCCCTACGGCGACTGCGGGCCCCTCCTGGACGGCCCGCTGCGCCGAGCCGCGCAGGACCTGCCCGGCAACCCGGCCGTCCTGGCCCCCGGCACCGGCTGGACCCACGGCGAGCTGGCCGAACGCTCCGAACGCCTGGCCGGACGGCTGGCGGCGGAGGGCGCCGGACCCGGGCAGCTGGTGCTGGTGGCGCTCCCCAAGGGCCCGGCGCAGATCGCCGCCGTACTGGCGGTCGCCCGCACCGGCGCCGGATACGTGCCGGTCGACCCCGCCTGGCCCGCCTCCCGCATCGAGGCCGTCTGCTCCCGCGCCCGGGTCCGGCTCGCCCTGTCCGCCGCCGGCGCGCCCGCCCGGCTGCCCTCCGGCGTACGCTCCCTGAGCGTCGGCGCCGACGGACGGGCGAACGCCGACGGCCCCACGGCGGCGGTGCGCGCGGAGGCCCGCCCGGACCAGCTCGCGTACGCCATCTTCACCTCCGGCTCCACCGGGACGCCCAAGGGCGTGGCGATCGAGCACCGGGCCGCCCGGACCACCCTGGACGACATCACCGACCGGTTCGCGGTCACCGCCGACGACCGGGTGCTCGCCCTGTCCGCACTCAGCTTCGACCTGTCCGTCTACGACGTCTTCGGCCTCCTCGGCGCCGGCGGGGCGCTCGTCCTGCCCGACACCGCGCGGCAGCGCGACCCGGAGCACTGGTGCGAACTCGTCGACGAGCACCGCGTGACGGTGTGGAACACCGCCCCCGCGCTCCTGGAGATGCTGGTGGAGTACGCGGAGGCCGACCCCGGTGAGGCGTCCCGCCGGCTGGCCTCCCTCCGCCTGGTGATGCTCTCCGGCGACTGGATACCCGTCACCCTGCCCGACCGGCTGCGCGCCCTGGCCCCCGGCGCCCGCGTGATGAGCCTGGGCGGGGCGACCGAGGCGTCGATCTGGTCCATCACCTACCCCGTGGGGGAGGTCGACCCCGGCTGGCCGAGCATCCCCTACGGCCGTCCGCTGCGCGGGCAGTTCTTCCACGTCCTCGACGCCGACGGCAGGCCGTGCCCGGTGGGGGTCGACGGGGAGCTGTTCATCGCCGGCGACGGGCTGGCCCGCGGCTACCTCGGCGACGAGGCCCAGACCGCCGAGCGGTTCGCCGTCCATCCGGTCCTGGGGGAGCGGCTCTACCGCACCGGCGACCTCGGCCGCCGCCGCCCCGACGGGCAGATCGAGTTCCTGGGCCGCACCGACCGGCAGGTCAAGGTCCGCGGCCACCGCATCGAACTGGGCGAGATCGACGCGGCCCTGAGCCGCGTCCCCGGAATCCGGCAGGCCGTCTCCGCCGCGGTTCCGGGGCCCGACGGCAGGCCCCGGCTGGTCGCCTACGTCTCCCCGGCGGCCTCGGGCGGGGCCGCCGCGCCCACGGACGGGGAGCTGACCCGCGCGCTCGCCGAGCGGCTCCCGGACTACATGCTCCCCGGCCGGTACGTCCGGCTGGATGCCCTCCCGGTCAGCGACAACGGCAAGGTCGACCACAAGAGGCTCCCCGACCCGTTCCGCTCCCCCCGGCGGGAGGAACCCCCCGCCGGGCCCTCCTCCGGCCTCCTGCCGGCGGTACCCGGACCCCGCCCGGCGGCGGACGACGCCGTCCCGGAGGCACCCGCCGCCCCCGCCGCTCCCGCCGCGGGAAGCCCCGCCGGCGGAACCGGCCGCAGCGCCCTGGAGGCGGTGTTGCGCGAGATCCTCGGGCCGCAGGCCGACTTCGGCACCGGGCTCCTCGCCGCCGGGGCGACGTCGCTGGACGTGGTCCGGCTGGCCAACGCCATCGAGGATCACGGCGCGGACCGCCCCTCCTTCCGGCGGCTGGTGGCCTTCGCATCGCTCACCGACCTGGTGAACGCGTACGCCCCGCCCGCCCCGGACACGGCGCACGACTCCCCGGCGCCGGCCGCGGCCGGGGAGTCCCACCGCCCGGCTCCCGCGCACGCCCCGCTCCTGCCCGCACCCGAGGGCCTGGAGCTGACCGTGCGCCTGGAGCCGTCCCGCGGTCAGGACCCCGCCGACGCCCTGGAGGCCGCCGCGCGCTGGCTGCGCGAGCTGCGCCGGCGGATCGGCGAGCACGGGCGCGCGCTCCACGACGTACGCGTCGGCGCCGACGGCGCGCTGCTCACGGTGGGCGTGACCGGTCACGCCGCCCCCCCCCCCCCCCCCCCCCCCCCCCCCCCCCCCCCCGCCCCCCCCCCCCGCCCCCCCCCCCCCCCCCCCCCCCCCCCCCCCCCCCCCCCCCC
>NZ_JARVKV010000115.1 GCF_029813835.1 Streptomyces sp. DH37 | reverse complement strand
TCCCCGGAGTGGTCTCCGGGGAACCCCGCCCTTCTTTCGGCTTCCTCGCCGTTCCGGCGGCTTCGCCGCACGGGCCTCAGGTGAGGTCCATACCGCCGTCGAGCGTGATGACCTGCCCGGTCACCAGGTCGCTCGCCGGGTCGGCGAGCCGGGTGATCCAGGGCGTGACGTCGTCGACCTCGCCGACCCGGCCGAGCGGGATGTCCCCCTTGGCGTGCTCGAAGAGGCCCTCCACCTGCTCCGGCGAGAGACCGTTGGCCGCGTAGGCCTCGGTACGGACGAAACCGGGTGCGACGGCGTTGACGCGGACGCCCCGGGGGGCCAGCTCGGCCGCCCAGCTGCGGGTCAGGCTGTGCACGGCGGCCTTGCTCGCCGCGTACACCGAACCGCCGGGAGTGGGGTTGTGGCCCGCCCGGCTGGAGACGAGCACGATGCTGCCCCCGGGGGAGCGCAGCAGGGGCAGCAGCCGCCCGGTCAGCAGCACGGGACCGACCAGGTTGATGTCCATCACCTCGCGGACGGTGTCCGGGGCGAGGTGGTCCAGGGGGGTGAAGCGGAAGACGCCCGCGTTGTGCACCAGGACGTCCAGGGTGCCGCCGCGGGACTCCACGGCCCCGGCGACCGCGTCCGCCCCCGCCGCGTCGGCGACGTCGGCGGTCACCGGGACGACGGCCGGGTGGAGCGCGGCGACCTCGGCGAGGCGGTCCGCCCGCCGGCCCGTGATCACCACGGTGGAGGCGCCGAGTTCGGCGAAGGCCAGCGCGGTGGCCCGGCCGATGCCCGTCCCGCCGCCGGTGACGACCACGGTCTGGTCGGCGAAAGGCTTGTCCGACATGGGTTTCCTCTCTTCTCGTCCGCTCGGGTCCGTTCGGAGCGGGCCGGGTCAGGTGAGCTTCGCGACGACCGTGCCGCTGAACCTGCGGTCGAGCAGCGCGCCGAAGTTCGCGGGCAGCTCGGTCACCCCGCCCTCGACGGCGGTGTGCGGGAAGACGATGCGCTTCTCGCGCAGCAGCGTGCTGAACTGCCGGTTCCAGTCGGCGATCTGGTCGGGGGTGTGCAGGGTGGCGAACGGGCGCAGCACCAGCTCCTTGGGGAACGCCGCCATCAGGTCCAGACGGGGGCTGCCGCCGTCGCCCGTGCCGAGCTGCCCGGAGAGCGCGCCGCACAGCGCGAAGCGGGCGTGCGGGGCCGCGGCCTGGACCGCCGCCTCGAACTGCTCGCCGCCGACGTTGTCGAAGAAGACGTTGATGCCGTCGGGCGCCAGCTCCCGCAGCCGGTCGAGGACCGGTCCGTCGTGGTAGTCGAAGGCGGCGTCGAAGCCGAGCTCCTCCACCAGGTAGTCGATCTTCTCCTTGGAGCCCGTGCTGCCGATCACCAGCTTGGCGCCGCGGCACTTGGCGAGCTGGCCGGCGAGCGAGCCGACACCGCTGGTCGCCCCGGAGACGAAGACGACGTCGCCCTCGGAGACCTGCGCCATCTCCACCATGCCCCGCCACGCGGTGGGACCCTGGGAGAGGAAGTACTCCGAGGAGGGCAGCAGGCCGCGGTCCCGCCGGAAGAACTCCTGGGCGTGGCCCGTGGCGTACTCGCGCCAGCCGTGGAAGTGCTCCACCAGGTCGCCGACGGCCAGGTCGGGACTGCCGGAGGCGACGACCGTGCCCACCGTGCGGCCCCACATGGGCTGCCCGAGCCGGAAGACCGGGATCGGCAGGTCGGTCTCGGGCACCATCTGGTCGCGGTAGACGGCCCCCAGGGACATCCACTCGTTGCGCACCACCACCCGGCCCTCGTCGGGAGCGGCCAGCTCGCTCTCCACCAGGGCGAAGTGGTCCGGCGTCACGTCTCCCTCGGGGTAGGAGACGAGTCGGACCTCCCGGCTCGTCGCGGGAATGACCTCACTGCTCATGGCTGCTCCTCGGCATGTCGTTTCACCAGTTGACGGGAAGGGCGAGCAGGCCGGTGTTCACGTCACCGGTCCGCCAGCGCAGTTCGTTCTCGGGCACGGCCGGCCGCAGGCCGGGGAAGCGGGCGGCCAGCGCCCCGATCGCGACGGAGAGCTCCAGCCGCGCGAGCGGGGCTCCCAGGCAGCGGTGGGTGCCGTGGCCGAAGGCCAGGTGGGGGTTGTCGGCGCGCTCGAAGTCGAGGCGGTCGGGGGAGGGGAACACGGTCTCGTCGCGGTTGGCCGAGGCGAAGGCCAGGAACACCGCGTCCCCGGCGGGCACCGTGACGTCCCCGATCACCACGTCCTCGGTGGCGACGCGGGGCAGGCCCGAGGTGTCCGTGGCGAAGAGGTTGACGGTCCGCAGCAGCTCCTCCAGCGCCGTGGGGACGCGCTCGGGGTGCTCGCCCAGGTGCCGCCAGGTCCCGGGGTGGTGGGCGGTCAGGGTGAGCACCGTGAGGGCGAGCTGGCCGGCGGTCGAGTCGAAGCCGGCGCCGAGCAGGGTGTAGCCGAAGACCACCAGCTCCTCGTCGCTGAGCCGGTCGTCCCCGATCCGCGCGGCGGCCAGGGCGGAGAGCACGTCGTCGCAAGGCTGCTCCCGCTTCCGGGCGACGAGGGCGGCCATGTAGGAGCCCAGCCGCTCCCGGCCCTCCAGGGCCTCCTCCTCGGGGCCGTCCACCGCCGCGAACTGCCGCACCCAGGTGTGGAAGTGGTCGCGGTCCTCCAGCGGCACGCCCAGCAGTTCGCAGATGACCGTCAGCGCCAGCGGGGCGGCGAACCCCGCCACCAGGTCGGCCGGCGGCCCCTCGGCCGCCAGACCGTCCATCAGCCCGTCGACCAGCTCGCGGACCCTGGGGCGCATGCCCTCGATCCGCTCGGGGGAGAACGCCAGCTCCGCCAGGGCCCGCAGCCGGGTGTGCTCCGGGGGGTCCAGGGAGACGATCATCCCCGGAGGGGCCTGGAACAGGCCGTCGAACCGCGGCGCCCCCGGCGCGTACACCGCGGCCCGGCTGAACCGCTCGTCCTCCAGCGCGGCCCGTACGTCCGCGTGCCGGGTCACCAGCCAGGCGTGTCCGCCGCCGGCCGTGTCCACCCTGGCCACGGGGCACTCGGCGCGCAGACGCGCGAAGCGCGGGTCCGGGCCCCGGTAGGTCGAGCCGGGGAAGGGGAAGGTCGTCGGCTCCTCCGGAGCGGGCACGGGGCTACCTCCGCGTCGTGGCGTGCTGACCGTCCACGGGCCTGTGGACGGTCAGCACGTTAGGAGCCCGGCCTCGACGCCCGATCGCCTCCGGCTCGAAGCGGCCCGGACGCGCCGAAGGCCAGCTCGGCGAAGCGCTCGCCGATGAGCCGGTGGGTGGCGGCGTCGGGGTGCAGGGCGTCCGGCAGGGGCAGTGCGGCGGCGTCCTCCTCGCCGTACAGCTCACGGCCGTCCAGGTAGTGAAGGTTCGGGTCCCCGGCGGAGCGCTCGGCGACGATCCGGGCGAGCTCGGCGCGCACCACGCCCAGGGTGAGGCGCCCGGCCGGGACCTCCGACGGGTCGCCCAGGGCGCGGAAGCGGAACGGCTCCTCCCCCGGCCGCGGCAGCAGCGGTCCGGGGCGCTCCTCGGCCTCGGGGCACAGGATCGGCGAGACCACCAGCAGGGGGGTGTCGGGGTGCCCGTCGCGGATGGTGTCGAGGAAGCCGTGCACGGCCGGGGTCAGCGCCCGCAGCCGCATGGAGTCGGTGCCGACGATGTTGATGCCGACCTTCAGGCTGATCAGGTCGGCCGGGGTGTCGCGCATCGCGCGGGCGGTGAACGGGTCGAGCATCGCGTGGCCGGCCAGGCCGAGGTTCACCAGCTCCACGCCGCCGAGCGAGGCCGCCACGGCGGGCCAGACCCCGGTGGGGGCGGGCTGGTCGGCCCCGTGGCTGATGGAGCTGCCGTGGTGCAGCCACACCGGCCGGCGGGAGGGGGAGGGCGGGAGGACGGGGGCGTCGGCGCGCAGGGCGATCAGCTCCGTGACCTCCGCCTGCGGCAGCCACAGTTCGATCTCCTTCTCCCGCGCCGGCAGACCGGTGAACGACACCGCGCCGGCGGGGCCCGGAACGGTCTCGGCCTGGCCGGTGAACGGGTTCAGGTGCAGCCGGTTGCCCTCGCGCACGCTCGCCCGCGCGACGGGCTCGCCGTCGGCGAACAGCTCGTACACCCCGTCGGGGAAGGCCGCGTCGCCGGGCAGGACCGTCTTGGTCGCCAGCACCTCCAGGCGCAGGACGGTGGCCGCGGTGCGGAAGACCAGGCGCACCCCGGCGGGCTGCGCCTCCACCATCCGGAAGTGCGGGTCGTGCAGTTGGGCGCGGGCCCGGGCCGGAAGGCGGTGCGGCAGCAGTCCCGCCGCGGTGCGCTCCAGGTCCCGGGCGCCGCGGACGGCGACCGGGCCGTCGATGAGGGGGACGTCGATGAGCTCGGTCATGGCGGATGGTCTCCTGGGGGAGGGAGGCCGTCATTCGACGGGGACGAACCGGATCTCACGGGCGTCGGCGTCGGCGTCGTCGGCGGCGAACCGCAGGAGCCGGGAGCCTTCCGCGGACACGGCGGACTGGTGTTTGCGGGAGAGCTTTCCGAACGGCTCCACGGTCAGGGTGGCGGCGCCGCGCTTGCGCTCCAGCTTCCAGGCGCCGCTCACCAGACCGTCGACGAGGAAGGTGGCGCGCATCCCGTTGCGCGTCATCACCAGGCGGCGGTACTCGTCCGAGATCACCCGGGTGCGGTCGGCGTGCGAGGCCAGGAGGTTGTCGTACTCGGGCAGGAAGCGCACCGGCGCCGGCGCGTCCGGGTCGGGCCGCGGGGCGTCGGGCAGGTCGAACAGCTCCACGCCGTTCTCGTCCCGGAAGACGCTCAGCCTCGGCCGGAGGCCCTCGACGACGGGGCGCAGCCGCACCAGGCCGGCCCAGGTCTGCACGTCCCGGACCGAGGCCGGGCCGAAGGCCGCGAGGTAGCGCAGGACCAGGTCCTCGGGGGCGGCGCCGGGGCCCTCCCCGGCGCCGCCCAGCCACGAGGCGGCCGTGGCGTACCGGGTCAGTCCGCCCACGCCCCAGATGCCGCGCGGCGGCACCTGCACCAGCGGCACCAGGTTGCGCACCACGTACGTCATGGCGCGGGCCTCGCGGTCGGGCCACCGCTCGTGCAGCAGGGCGCCCAGCTCCCGCGTGGTCAGGTGCCGCTCCTCGAGCAGCTCGCGGCCGGCGGCGGCCACGGCGTCGCGGTCCAGCCCCTCCAGGGCCTTGCGGAACGCGGTGTTCAGTTCGCGGTCGAGGGCGGGCTGGATCCAGGGGCGCAGGGCCGCGCAGTCGCGCGGGGTGACCAGGTGCACGGTGCTGCGCATCAGCGCGATCCGCACCACCCGCCGCTCGGTGATCGCCTCGACCAGGTCGTCGACGCGGAAGTCCGCCAGACGCGTCCACAGCCCGAAGTAGGGCGCGTAGGGAGCCTGCGCCTGGAGGCCGACGAGGTGCTCGACGGCGTCCGCGACCTTCACCTCCGCGCGCTCGAGGAGGAACTGGCGGGCGAGCAGGGCGCGGCCCAGGGCGCGCTGGCTGAGTACGGGTGGTGTCGGCATGCCTCTAGGACTTCCTCGGTGGTCTTGCCCGGCGCCCTTCGGCGGCCTGCCGGGGTTCTCGGGGTCTTCCCCGGCGGTTCCCCTCCGTCAGCGCAGCGGACGGAAGAAGGCGCGCAGTTCGGAGGCGAGCACCTCGGGCTGCTCCAGGGCGGGGAAGTGGCCGCCGTACTCGTGATCCTTCCAGCTGCGCAGGTCCGTGAAGCGGCTCTCGATCCAGGGGCGCGGCATCCTGCCGTCCTTGGGGAAGATCGAGACGCCGGTGGGGACGTGGACGGGGGCCAGCGCCATCTTGTTCTGGCTCTCCCAGTACAGCCGGGCCGACGAGGCCGCCGTCGCCGCGAACCAGCCCACGGACACCGCGTCCAGCAGCCGGTCCCGGGGGATCGCCTTGCCCGGCTCGCCGTCGTGGTCGCTCCACGCCCAGTACTTCTCCGCCATCCAGGCCAGCTGCCCGGCCGGCGAGTCCGTCAGGCCGTAGCCGATGGTCTGCGGGCGGGTGGTCTGGATCGCCGAGTAGCCGCCCTCGTTCCGCTGGAACTCCTTCAGGGCCGCCAGCCCGGCGACGTCGCGCTCGGACAGCTCCACCTGCTCCTGCGGGGGGCGCGCGAACGGCATCGCCAGGTAGATGCCCGCCAGGTGCTCCGCGTCGGTCTCGCCGACGATGGCGGTGATGAACGAGCCCCAGTCCACGCCGTGGGCGGCGTAGCGCTCGTACCCCAGGCGCGCCATCAGCGCGGCCCAGGCGTCGGCGGTGCGCTCCGCCGTCCAGCCGGTGTCGGTCGGCTTGCCGCTGAAACCGAATCCCGGCAGCGAGGGGCAGACCACGTGGAAGGCGTCCGCCGGGTCGGCCGGGTCGGTCAGCAGCTCGATGACGTCGAGGAACTCCACCACCGAGCCGGGCCAGCCGTGCGACATCAGCAGCGGCATGGCGTTTGGGTGGGGCGAGCGCGCGTGCAGGAAGTGGATGCTCAGCCCGTCGATCTCGGTGCGGAACTGCGGAACGGCGTTGAGCCGCGCCTCGGCGGCCCGCCAGTCGTAGGAGGTGCGCCAGTACTCGCACAGCTCCCGCGCGTACGACAGGGGCATCCCCTGCGACCAGTCGTCCACGGTCTCCGCCTCGGGCCAGCGGGTCCTGGCCAGCCGCTCGCGGAGGTCGTCGAGGTCCGCCTCGGGCACCTCGACGCGGAAGGGAGTGATTGCCGGACTCATGCGACATGCCTCCTGAGCGCTGCGGTGTACCGGATCGCAGACAGGCTAGGGACGGCCTCTCGACCGCCGGTCGAGCCCGGGTCGGGACCGGGCGGCTCGAGCGCGTTTCCGGCCCGTCTCCAGACGCGGCTGCCAGCCTCCCCACGGACCGACGAGAAGGGACTCGCGATGACGACACCGACCACCGAGGCCGAACCGGAGGGCCTGGACGCACCGTTCCCGTGGGACCGGAAGTGCCCGTTCTCGCCGCCGGAGCAGTACGCGCAGCTGGCGGCGGAGCGGCCCATCGCCAAGGCCAGGCTGGCCACCGGCCGAGAGGCCTGGCTGGTCACCGGTTACCACAACATCCGCCAGCTGCTCACCGACCCGCGGGTCAGCTCCTCCCGCCGGGAGGAGAACTTCCCCTTCTACTTCCCCATCCCCGAGGTCTTCCGCACCGAGACCTCGTTCATCGGGTACGACCCGCCGGAGCACACCCGTACGCGCCGCAAGGCCGCCGTCACCTTCACCAACCGGCGCACCCAGATGCTGCGCCCGCAGATCGAGAAGATCGTCGACGAGACCATCGACCGGCTGATCGCCAGCGGCTCCCCCGCCGACCTCCACCACGAGCTGTCGCTGCCGATCCCCATGACGGTGATCTGCCTGCTGCTGGGCATCCCCTACGAGGACCACGAGTTCTTCCAGAAGCACGGCGCGGTGCTGCTGGCCGGCGACAGCACGACCCAGCAGCGCCAGGCCGCCATGGTCGAGGTGGGGCACTACCTGGAGAACCTCATCGCCATCAAGGAGAAGACTCCGGGCGACGACCTGCTGAGCAGGGCCATCGTGGAGTACCGGGAGTCGGGCGAGGAGTACGAGACCCGGGACCTGGTCAACCTGTGCCGGCTGCTGATGAACGGCGGACACGAGACCACCGCCAGCATGATCTCGATCGGCACGGCCTGCCTGCTGGAGCACCCCGAGGAGCTGGCCAAGATCAAGGCCGACCCCTCGCTGGTCCCCACCGCTCTGGAGGAGGTCATCCGCTTCCTGACCATCGGGGACGCCGCCATCGCCCGGGTGGCGATGGAGGACATCGAGATCGGCGGGGTCACCATCCCCAAGGGCGACGGCATCCTGTGCGTGGCCTTCACCGGGAACCGGGACCCGGAGGTCTACGAGGAGCCCGACAAGCTCATCCTGGAGCGCGGCAGCCGCAAGCACCTGGGCTTCGGGCACGGCCTGCACCACTGCATCGGCGCCGACCTCGCCCGGCTGGAGCTGGAGATCGTCTGGAGCAAGCTGTTCCAGCGCCTGCCCGACCTGCGGCTCGCCGTCCCCTACAAGGACATCAGGACCAAGGAGGGCGCCGTGATCTACGGCGTCTGGGAACTGCCCGTCGAGTTCTGAGCCGGTGTCCCGGCCTCCGTCCGCCCCCGTCACCCCCGGCACCCCCGTCATCCCGCCACGGCGTCACGGCGTCACGTCATGACGGCGTCACCCCGCCACCCGGCACGGAAGGAGCGCGCATGGGCCCGCTGAGAGGGCTGAGGATCGTGGAGATCGCAGCCATCGGGCCCGCGCCCTTCGCGTGCATGATGCTGGCGGACCTCGGCGCCGACGTGGTGCGGGTGGACCGCGCCGACGGGGCCCGTTCCTTCGGGGACTGGCACAGGGTGCTCGACCGCGGGCGCCGGTCGGTGGCGCTGGACCTGAAGTCCCCCCGCGCCGTGGAGGCGCTGCTGCGCCTGGTGGAGGGGGCGGACGTCCTGGTGGAGGGGTTCCGGCCCGGTGTCGCCGAGCGTCTCGGCATCGGGCCGGAGCGCTGCGCCGAGGTCAACCCGGGCCTGGTGTACGCCCGGATGACCGGCTGGGGCCAGCGGGGGCCGCTGGCCTCGGCCCCCGGCCACGACATCAACTACATCGCGCTGTCGGGCGCGCTGCACGCCATCGGGCCCGCGGACGGACCGCCGGTGCCCCCGGTGAACCTGCTGGGGGACTTCGCCGGCGGCGGTCTGCTGCTCGTCTGCGGCATCCTGGCGGCCCTGCACGAGCGCCGGACCTCCGGGCTCGGCCAGGTGGTCGACGCCGCCATCGTGGACGGCACGGCCGCCACGCTCGGCATGCTCATGGGCATGGCGGCGGCCGGCCGGTGGAGCGACGAGCGGGGCCGCAACCTGCTCGACGGCGGCGCCCCGTTCTACGGCGTCTACCGCTGCTCCGACCACCGCCACGTGGCCGTCGGAGCGCTGGAGGAACGGTTCTTCAGCGCGCTGCTCGAAGGACTCGGCCTGGACGCCGAGGAGTTCGGCGACCGCTTCGACCCGCGGAACTGGCCCCGGCTGCGGGAGCGGCTGGCGGCCCGTTTCGCCACCCGGACCCGTGACGAGTGGGCGGCGCGCTTCTCGGACAGCGAGGCCTGCGTGTCGCCGGTGCTGACGGTCTCGGAGGCGGCCGCGCACCCGCACCACCGGGCGCGCGGCACCTACCTGGCCGACGGCGGCGCCTGGCAGCCCGCGCCCGCGCCGCGCTTCGCCCGTACGGCTCCCGGCCGACCGCGGCCCGCGCCCAGGCCCGGCGAGCACACCCGGGAGGTCCTGCTGGAGTGCGGACTGCGGCCCGA
Organism: Streptomyces sp. DH37; assembly: GCF_029813835.1. Classification (GTDB taxonomy): domain Bacteria; phylum Actinomycetota; class Actinomycetes; order Streptomycetales; family Streptomycetaceae; genus Streptomyces. Next base: position 82 of record NZ_JARVKV010000115.1, on the reverse strand, counting down.
GGAGATCGACGGGCTGACGGCCGCGGAGCCGGACTGAGTCCGCGGTCCGTACGACGTCTGGGCCCCCGCACACACCGTGTGC
>NZ_JARVKV010000114.1 GCF_029813835.1 Streptomyces sp. DH37 | reverse complement strand
CGGCATGTAGTCCTGCGGCCGGCGGACGTAGGTAGCCTCGGTGGGCTTGTCCTGCTCGCTCATATCCATAGCCCTCTCATGCGGGTGACGTTCCCGAGAGTGTAGGTGCTGGCTTGGACTTGAAGCAGTCGTAACCCGTGCCCATGTCCACCGAGTTGTCCGGGAAGCGCTCCTCCCGCGGCGCGAAGCACGGCGTCAGCGGCTCGCCCGGCACGTACGCCCGGGTCGGCCAGGCGGGCAGCCGCACCAGGGTCAGGTCGACGGTGCTGCCCCGGCTGTGCCCGGAGCGCTCGGCGATGTACCCGTCCGGGAAAAGCCGCGTCTTGTCCACCCGCGGGTAGAACTCCTCCTTCATGCGCTGGTCGCCGAGGTCCCGCGCCCACGCCACGAAGTGGTCCACGGCCCGCTGCGGGCGGTAGCAGTCGTAGACCTTCAGCGAGTACCCCTGCCACAGCAGCTTCCACTGGGCCCGGCGCAGGGCCTCGGCGGCGTCGCGGGTCAGCAGGCACATCGGCTTGCGGTAGCCGTCGACGGGATCGCCGACGAAGTTGTGCGCGGTGGTGTAGCGGATCTCCTGCAGGATCGTGGGGTCCACCTCGGAGAGCGCCACGAACTCGGGCGGGGCCTTCGGCTCCGGCTCGGCCCGTGCGGGCGGCGCCGCGGCGACGAGCGCTGCGAGGACGGTGAGAACGGTGAGGACGGCGAGGACGGCGAGGGCGGCGGCCACCGCCGAGGGCGCCCCGGCCGCCCGCGCGGACGGCCTCCCGGCCGGCTGCTTGATCGGTTCCGTGATCGACATGGCCCTCCGTCTACCAGGCGCCCGGTGCGTCGTGGAAGAACGCCCGCGCGCCCCTCACACACGCCTCACACCTCCATGCGCTCACGCCCCCGTGCCGCGCACCCGCACGGGGTACCCCACTTCCGCGGTGCCATCCCGCGCCACCACCGCCTCCCGGCCCAGCATCCGCACCGAGAACCGCTCCAGCTCCACCCGCCCGAAGCCGTCCCCCGCGTCGGCGGCGACCACGCCGCCGCCCGTGCGCCCGTGCGGCGGCGCCCACACCTCCAGCTCGATCCCGCCGCCCGGCCCGGCCACCGGCACCACCGACCCCGCCCGCGCCAGCACCGGGATCCGCGACAGCGGCGCCTCGACGACCACCTGGTCGGGCCCCTCGTGCACCTCGCCCGTGGCCGTGTCGTACCACCGCCCGCGCGGCAGCCGCACGGTACGGCGCGCCACGCCCGGCTCCAGCACCGGCGCCACCAGCAGCGCGTCCCCCAGCAGGAACGCGTCCTCGCACTCCCGCAGCGCCCGGTCCTTCGGAGCCGCCCACCACAGCGGCCGCACGTACGGGGCGCCCGAGCGGTGCGCCAGCCGGGCCAGCGTCGTGAAGTACGGCAGCAGCCGCTGCCGCTCGCGCAGCGCCGCCCGCGCGTGCTCCAGCACCTCCGGGCCGAACTCCCACGGCTCGCGCCGCCCGGAGCCCGGTGCGCCGCAGGTGCGGAACAGCGGCAGGTACGCGCCCAGCTGGAACCAGCGCAGGTACAGCTCCGGCGACGGCGGCGGCGACCCCGCCGGACCCCCGACGTCCGCACCGCAGTACGGCACCCCGCACAGCCCCAGGCCCACCACCTGGGCGAGCGCGTCCCGCAGCCCCTCCCAGCCGGACGTCGCCTGGTCCGTCCAGGTGCCGCCGTAGCGCTGCAGCCCGGCCCAGCCCGAGCGCGACAGCAGGAACGGCCGCTCGTGGGGGCGCAGCCCCCGCAACCCCTCGAACCCCGCGCGGGCCATCGCCAGGGCGTAGACGTTGTGCGCCTCCCGGTGGTCGCCGCCGCGCGACTCCAGCGTGTGCCGGGCCGACCGCGGCAGCGTGGAATCGCCGAAGGCGGCGAAGGAGACCGGATCGTTCATCTCGTGGCAGAAGCCGGAGAAGCCCTGCGCCAGCCGCTCGGCGTACAGCCCGCCCCACCACTTGCGCACCCGCGGATCGGTGAAGTCCGGGTAGACCGCCCCGCCCGCCCGGCCCACCCCGAGGACCGGTCCGCCCCGCGCGTCCCGCACGAAGGCGTCCTCGCCCCGGCCGCCGTCGTACACCGGGTCGCCCGGCTCCGCCCGCACCGCGGGATCGACGGACGACACCAGCCGCACCCCGTCCCCGCCGTCCCCGCCGTTCCCGCCGTTCCCGCCGTCTCCACCATCCCCACCGCCCCCGCGCAGCGAGGCGGCCAGGGCGGGCAGGTCCGGGAACCGGCCGGAGTCCACCGTGAACGCCCGCCGCCCCCGCTGGTGACCGGCTCCCAGGTGCACGGCGCTCAGCGGCAGCCCCCGCTCGGCGTACCCCGCCACCACCCGCCGCACCTCGCGCTCGCCCCCCGCCCCCCACAGGCCCGCCTGGTGGCCCAGCGCCCAGCGCGGCGGCGGCACGGGCGCCCCCGTCAGCGTCCGCCAGCCGTGCAGCACCCGCGAGGGCGCACCCGTCAGCACCCAGTAGCGCAGCGGACCGCCCGACATCCGCACCTCGCACCGGCCCGGCCGGTCATGACCGGACCCCGACCCCTCCACGCCCTCGCGCAGCGTCACCCGGCCGTCCCAGGAGTTGTCGTGGAAGACCAGGTGGCTCCCCGCGTCCGCCACCACCCACAGCACCGGCATCGTCAGCGAGCGCGGATCGCGCCGCGTCCCGAAGGGGACCGGACCGGCGTTCCACAACCGGTACGGGCCGCCGCGCAGCCGCGGTCCCGGCGTCCGCCCGCCCAGGCCGAAGAACCGCGCGTCCGCCGGCACCTCCGAGCGCTGCGTCCAGCGGCTCCCCGCACCACCCTCCGCACCGTCCCCCGTACCGCCCCCCGCCCCGTCCACCGGCTCCCACCAGCGCGGCGGCAGATCACGCCGCAGCACCACACCGCCCGGGGTGCGCACCTCGACCGCCCCCAGCCGGGTCACGGTCACCAGCACCCGCTCGGAGACCACCCGCCAGCCGCCGTCCTTGTCCGGCTCCAGCGCCGCCCGCGCGTCGGCCTGCGGGTACGCGCCGGCCAGCGCGTACGACGGCTCCGGCGCGGCCCCGTCCCAGCCGCAGAACACCACCCCGCCCGCCGTCACCCGCACCCGCAGCGACGACCTCTCGAAGTGCACCACGCCGCCGCCCGGCTGCGGCTCGGCCCCCCGCGCCGGACCCGGGACCCGGGCCCGCTCCCGGCCGCCGCGCGGCAGCGCCCGGGCGTCCAGGCGCCGCCCCCGCCACGCCGACCGCGCCGCACGCAGCCCCTGCGCCGCACCGACCAACCTCACCGACCGCACCAGGCCACGTGCATCCATGCTGCTCAGAGTGCCATCACCGGCGAGCGGTCAGTACCGCGTTCAACTGTCGTTCACCCAACGTCCCCCCGTGGTTGCACCACACCGCCGGGCCCCCCGGTATGGGGCAGCCGCCCTGGTGCGGGAGGCGATCGCATGGCATCGTCCTGCACAGCCGCCGCGCACCACGCACGCCCCCGGCCACCATCCCAGGGGCCGGCCGTGCACGGCGGCGGACGCACACGAAGCGTGGGAAACAGCCCGGGAGCCGCCATGACCGCCGCGCACAGCGCCGCACCGACGACCGCAGACCAGCCGGAGCCCCTGTGGAGCCCCGGCCCCGACCGGATCGACGGCGCACGGCTCACACGCTTCCAGGCGTGGGCCGCCGAACGCTTCGGGGCCCCGGCCGCCGTTCCCGGCGACCCGGCCGCGAGCTACGCCGCGCTGCACCGCTGGTCCGTCGACGAGCTCGCGACCTTCTGGCGGGCGGTCACCGAGTGGTTCGACGTGCGCTTCGCCACCCCGTACGAGACCGTCCTCGCCGATCCGGCCATGCCCGGCGCCCGCTGGTTCCCCGGCGCCACCCTCAACTACGCCGAACACGCCCTGCGCGCCGGCGAGGACCCCGCCCGCGCCGACACACCGGCCCTGCTCCACGTCGACGAGACCCACGAGCCCACCCCCGTCACCTGGGCGGAGCTGCGCCGCCAGGTCGGCTCGCTGGCCGCCGAGCTGCGCCGCCTCGGGGTACGCCCCGGCGACCGCGTCAGCGGCTACCTGCCCAACATCCCCCAGGCCGCCGTCGCCCTCCTGGCCACCGCCGCCGTCGGCGGCGTGTGGACCTCCTGCGCCCCCGACTTCGGCGCCCGCAGCGTCCTGGACCGCTTCCAGCAGGTCGAACCCACCGTGCTGTTCGCCGTCGACGGCTACCGCTACGGCGGCAAGGAGCACGACCGCACCGGCACCGTCGCCGAGCTGCGCCGCGAACTGCCCTCCCTGCGCGCCGTCGTCCACATCCCCCTGCTCGGCACCCCCGCCCCCGAGGGCGCCCTGGAGTGGGACGCCCTCACCGCCGCCGACGGCACGTCGGCCGAACCGGTCTTCGAGCACGTCCCCTTCGACCACCCGCTGTGGGTGCTGTACTCCTCCGGAACCACCGGACTGCCCAAGGCCATCGTCCAGTCCCAGGGCGGCATCCTCGTCGAGCACCTCAAGCAGCTCGGCCTCCACTGCGACCTCGGCCCGGACGACCGCTTCTTCTGGTACACCTCCACCGGCTGGATGATGTGGAACTTCCTCGTCTCCGGCCTGCTGACCGGCACCACCGTCGTCCTCTACGACGGCAGCCCCGGCCACCCCGACACCGCCGCCCAGTGGCGCGTGGCCGAACGCACCGGCGCCACCCTCTACGGCACCTCCGCCGCGTACGTCATGGCCTGCCGCAAGGCCGACGTCCACCCCGGCCGCGACTTCGACCTCTCCCGCGTCAAGTGCGTCGCCACCACCGGCTCCCCCCTCCCGCCCGACGGCTTCCGCTGGATCCACGACGAGGTCGCCGAGGACATGTGGATCGCCTCGGTCAGCGGCGGCACCGACGTGTGCAGCTGCTTCGCCGGCGCCGTGCCCACCCTCCCCGTCCACATCGGGGAGCTCCAGGCCCCCTGCCTGGGCACCGACCTGCAGTCCTGGGACCCGCACGGCGAGCCGCTCACCGACGAGGTCGGCGAACTGGTCGTCACCAACCCCATGCCGTCCATGCCGATCCGCTTCTGGAACGACCCCGACGGCTCGCGCTACCGCGAGAGCTACTTCGAGATGTTCCCCGGCGTGTGGCGGCACGGCGACTGGACCACCCTCACCTCGCGCGGCACCGTGGTCATCCACGGCCGCTCCGACTCCACCCTCAACCGGCAGGGCGTCCGCATGGGCTCCGCCGACATCTACGAGGCCGTCGAACGCCTCCCCGAGATCCGGGAGTCCCTCGTCATCGGCGTCGAACAGCCCGACGGCGGCTACTGGATGCCCCTCTTCGTCCACCTCGCCGAGGGCGCCGTCCTCGACGACGCCCTGCGCGACCGCGTCAAGCGGACCATCCGCGAACAGCTCTCGCCCCGCCACGTCCCCGACGAGATCATCGAGGTGAAGGGCGTCCCCCACACCCTGACCGGCAAGCGGCTGGAGGTCCCGGTCAAGCGCCTGCTGCAGGGCGCCGACCTCGGCAAGGCGGTCAACCCCGGCTCGGTCGACGACGTCGAGCTCCTGCGCTTCTACGAGCGCCTGGCCCGGCAGCGCCTCGCCTCCTGAACCGCCCGGCCACCCGTTGTCAGCCCCCTCGGTTACGGTGAGTCACCAAACGAACGCACCACCGAGGGGGAGACGACATGGCACACCACGGGGGACGCGGCCGCCGCGGGCCGGCGGACGCACGACGGGCCCTGCGCCGCGAGGCGCCCAGCACGGTCGCCGTCGTGGCCGACCCGGCCGGTTTCGCCGCCATGCGCCGCTACACGACGTTCGCCTTCCACGACCACCCGCACTACCTGCGGCAGACGGAAGGGCTGCTGCGCTCGCTCACCGCCCAGGGCATCCACACCCGTGTCGGCCTCTTCGACCCCGGGGACTACGAGCGCTTCTGCGCCCAGGAGAGGATCGACCCCGACACCCGCGACAGCCGTGCGCGCTACGTGGCGGAGATCGCCGCGACCGGAGCCACCGTCCGCTACCGCGGCCAGCCCCTCGGCCGGCTGCTGCCCCTGCTGCTCGCCGGCTGGGAGCGCCAGGACGTCTGGGAACGCGCCACCGACCTGCTCACCGGCCTGGGAGCCTGCGCGGACTGCGGCAAGGACCTCGGGCAGGAGGCGCTCGACGACGCCGCCGGGATCCTGGCCCGGCTCGCCGCCGCGGCCGGCCCCGGCACCCACCACCTGGTGTGCAGCGTCAGCGGGGAGACGGGGCCCCTGGTCGCGGTCCTCCACACCGGCCGTACACCGCACCACCGGCCCGGGACGGACGCCGCCGGGGAACTGGTCTTCCGCACGGTGCTCGCCGCGGGCCTGGCCGCCGGCCGGCCGGGGGGAGTGGTGATGCGCACGACCCGCGACGGGCGCGAGGAGGTGCGCGGCTGGAGCCTCGGCGACGGCCGGCTCCGCCCGCTCACCGAGGCGGAGGTCTTCTCCGCCTACTGCACCGACACCCGTACGGGAGAACCGGTCCCGCCGGAACCGGGCCTCACCTACAGCGCGGGCTTCCCGCTGCCCGGCCACGGAACGGGGGAGCGACGGCACGAGCGGCGGGAGGACGGCCACTGACCTCCGGGGCCGCGGCGCCGGCCGTCCCGTCGGAGGGCGGCCGGCGCCGCACGCGGCAGGGGCACCGCTCACTCCCCGGAGAGCACCGACTGCGCCGCCGTCCGCGCCTGCTCGCCGCTGTCCGAGGCGCGCGCCGCCGCCGCCGCGCGCTCGCACTGGGCCATGGTGCGCCTGGCCAGCTCCGCGCGTACGTAGGGGATGGCCGCGGCCCCCATCGACAGGCTCGTGACGCCCAGCCCCACCAGCACGCACGCGAGCAGCGGGTCGGAGGCGGCCTCGCCGCAGACGCCGCAGCCCTTGCCCTCGGCCCCGGCCGCCTCGGCGGCCATGGCCACCAGGTCCAGCAGCGCCGGCTGCCACGGATCCTGGTAGCGGGAGAGGGCGCCCACCTGCCGGTCGGCGGCGAAGGCGTACTGCGCCAGGTCGTTGGTGCCCAGGGACAGGAACTCCACCTCCTGCAGCACTGAACGGGCCCGCAGCGCCGCCGACGGGATCTCCACCATCACACCGAACTTCGCCCGCAGCCCCGCCTCCCGGCAGGCGTCGGCGAACGCCCTGGCGTCGGCCCGGTCGGCGACCATCGGCGCCATGACCTCCAGATACACCGGCAGCCCCTCGGCGGCCCTGGCGAGGGCCCGCAACTGCGTGCGCAGCACCTCGGGGTGGCCGAGCAGCGTACGCAGCCCGCGCACGCCCAGAGCCGGGTTGGGCTCCTCGGCCGGGGTGAGGAACTCCAGCGGCTTGTCCGCGCCCGCGTCCAGCACCCGCACCACGACGCGTCCCTCCGGGAACGCCTCCAGCACCTGCCGGTACACCTCGACCTGCTTCTTCTCCGACGGCGCCTTCCCGCCGGCGTCCAGGAACAGGAACTCCGTACGGAACAGTCCGACGCCCTCGGCGCCCGCCTCCACCGCGGCCGCCACGTCCGCCGGGCCGCCGACGTTCGCCAGCAACGGCACCTTGTGCCCGTCGGAGGTCGCGCCCGGACCGGTGGCGGACGCGAGCGCCGCCTTCCGCTCCTCGGCGATCCTGAGCATCTCCTCCCGCTGCTCCGGGCTCGGATCCACCGTGACCACACCCGTGCTCCCGTCCACCGCGACCACCGTGCCCTCCGCCAGCCCGACGGCGCCCCGCAGCGCCACCACCGCGGGCACGCCCAGCGCCCGGGCCAGGATGGCGCTGTGACTGGTCGGCCCGCCCTCCTCGGTCACGAAACCCAGCACGAGCGACGGATCCAGCAGCGCGGTGTCCGCGGGCGCCAGGTCACGCGCGACCAGCACATACGGCCTGTCGCTGTTCGGGACGCCCGGCATCGGCACCCCGAGCAGCCGGGCGACGATGCGGTTCCGCACGTCGTCCAGGTCCGCGACCCGTCCGGCGAGGTACTCACCCGCTCCGGCGAGCAGCGCGCGGTAGGCGGCGAGGGCGTCGTACACCGCGCGCTCGGCGGTGCTGCCCACGGCGATGCGCCGCTCCACATCGGCGATCAGCTCCGGGTCCTGGGCCATCATGGCCTGGGCCTCCAGCACGGCCTGGGCCTCGCCGCCCGCCAGGTTCCCCCGCGCGACCAGATCGGCGGCCACGGCCTCCACGGCCTGGCGCGCCCTGCTCCGCTCGTGCGGCACCCTGTCCTGGGTGATCTGCCGGGTCGGCGGCTCCAGCTCGGCGGTCCCCATGTGCCGCACCTCGCCGATCGCCACCCCGTGGCTGACCCCGACCCCTCGAAGCGTTGTCTCCATCTCACCCTCACCCGTCTCCGGTCCCAGGCCGGTTCCGTCTCGTAGGTGGGACGCGTCCGCCCCGTGGCCACCGCGTGCGGACCACCTCGCCCTCCGCGCGGAGCGGTGGGTCACCGCCAAGTGAACAGCGTGCCGCCGGGGGGCACGTCGACGTCCTCGGCCACGTCGGCCAGCGCGTCGGGGGTGGCCTCCAGCGCGACGACGGGACACACCGGCGACTTCCCCGCGGCCTCCACCTCGACCGGGTCCCAGCGGATGATCGGGTCACCGCGCCGCACGGTGTCCCCCTTGGCCGCCAGCAGCTCGAAGCCCTGGCCGTTGAGCTGCACGGTGTCGATGCCCAGATGCGTCAGCACCCCGTGCCCCTCGTCGTCCACGACGACGAAGGCGTGCGCGTGCAGCGAGACGATGATGCCGTCGACCGGTGCCACGGCGGTGGTCGGCTCACGAACCGGGTCGACGGCGGTCCCGGGCCCCACCATCACTCCGGAGAACACCGGATCGGGCACGGCCGCGAGGCCGATGGCGCGTCCGGCCAGCGGGGACGTCACGGTGGTCATGGGGAGCCTCCCGAGTGCGGAGACCGAGCGGTCACCGGCGTGGTGTGTCCTGGGTTGTCCTGAATCAGCGCACTGATCAGAAGCGTAGGACATGGGAACCACCGGCTCCGGGGAGCGCGCGCGTGGCGGCCTGTCCGCGGTCCGCCGGACGGATTTGCCTCTCCTCCCGACCGCCTGTACTCTCGAACCTCCGTCCGGCGCCAACGGTGTCCGTGACGTCCGACCAAACCTCCTCCCGAGAAACCGGTTCGGCTCTGCGTGTTCGCGGAGAAAACCGAATTTCGGAATCCGGCGGAGAGGCTGATAGAGTCGGAAACACCGAAGGGAAGCGCCCGGAGGGGCCCCGGGAGGGGTGCCGAAGGAAGCGTCCGTTCCTTGAGAACTCAACAGCGTGCCAAAAGTCAACGCCAGATATGTTGATACCCCGTTCCCGCGGCCGGCAGACGGCCGAGGGGCGAGGTTCCTTTGAAACACAACACAGCGAGGACGCTGTGAACGGCCGGGCCCATTCCGCCCGACCGTTCCGCTCCCGCGGATGTGTCCTCCGGGAAGACCCGGAAAAGCATTC
>NZ_JARVKV010000113.1 GCF_029813835.1 Streptomyces sp. DH37 | reverse complement strand
CCCCCGTGGCGCGGCCACCGGGCCGGTCCCGTCCCGCCCGTCCCGCCCGTCCCGCACGGCCCGGCCCGTCCCGCACGGCCCGACCCGCCCGCGGGACAACGCCGTTCGACGAGTGGGCGAACTCTTTCCGGCGCCCTGTCCGCCGGTCCTACCGGCGCGTAGCATCTGCGGCCGTGACCGACACCCACACCACTTCCCGCCCCCCTGTCCCCACGCGGCGCACGGTCGTCGCGGCCGGCGCCGCGACCGCGGCCGGGGCCGCGCTGCTGCCGCTGGCCACCGCACGGCGCGCCCGGGCCGCGGACGGCCCGGTCTTCGCCCACGGCGTCGCCTCCGGTGATCCGCTGCCCGACGGCGTCCTGCTGTGGACCCGGGTCACCCCCACCCCCGACGCGACGCCCGGCTCCGGTCTGGGCGCGCCCGCGGAGGTCTCCTGGGAGGTCGCCGAGGACCGCGCCTTCACCCGCGTCGTCGCCTCCGGCCGCGTCACCGCCACGGCCGGGGCCGACCACACCGTCAAGGCCGACGTGCGCGGGCTGCGCCCGGCCACCGAGTACCACTACCGCTTCTCGGCCGGCGGCGTCCTCTCCCCCGCCGGCCGCACCCGCACCGCGCCCGCCGACGGCGCCGCGGCGGACCGCGTCCGCTTCGGGGTGGTCTCCTGCTCCCACTACGAGAGCGGGTTCTTCTCCGCCTACCGCCACCTCGCCGCCCGCGCCGACCTCGACGCCGTCCTGCACCTGGGCGACTACATCTACGAGTACGGCCGGGGCGAGTACCCGCTGAAGGACGGGGTCGTACGGGAGATGCGCCCCGTCCACGAGACGCTCACCCTGGCCGACTACCGGCAGCGCCACGCCCACTACAAGAGCGACCCGGACCTCAGGGCGCTGCACGCCGCGCACCCGGTGATCGCGATCTGGGACGACCACGAGATCGCCAACGACACCTGGTCCGGCGGCGCGGAGAACCACACCCCCGGCGCGGAGGGCGACTGGGCGGCGCGCGCCGGTGCCGCGAGACGGGCGTACTTCGAGTGGATGCCGGTCCGCCCCTCGGTCGAGGGCACCGTCTACCGGCGGCTGCGCTTCGGCGGCCTCGCCGACCTCCACCTGCTCGACCTGCGCTCCTTCCGCGACCGGCAGGCCGGCATCGGCGACGGCGGCGTGGACGACCCCGACCGCACGATCACCGGCCGCGCGCAGCTGGACTGGCTGAAGTCCTCCCTGGCCTCCTCCGACGCGCGGTGGCACCTGGTCGGCACCTCGGTGATGATCGCGCCGATGGCCTTCGGCTCCGTGCCGGCGCACCTGCTCGGGCCGCTGGCCGAGCTGCTCGGCATACCCCGCGAGGGCCTGGCCGTCAACGTCGACCAGTGGGACGGCTACACCGACGACCGCCGCGAGCTGCTGACCCACCTGCGCGACCGCGGCATCGGCAACACCGTCTTCCTCACCGGCGACATCCACATGGCCTTCGCCAACGACGTGCCCCTCCGGGCCGCGACGTACCCGCTGGAGCGGCCGGTCGCCACGGAGTTCGTGGTCACCTCCGTCACCTCGGACAACATCGACGACATCCTGAGGGTGCCGCCGCACACCGTCTCGTCCGTCGCCGAGACCGCCGTGCGCGCCGCCAACCGGCACACCAAGTGGGTCGACATGGACTCACACGGCTACGGCGTCCTCGACGTGGACGCCGAGCGGACCCAGATGGACTACTACGCGCTCTCCGACAAGACCGACCCGCAGGCGTCCGTCCACCACGTCCGCTCCTACCGCACCCGCTCGGGCACGCAGCGCGTGGAGCGGGCGGACCGGCCCGTGCGCTGAGGCCGCGGCGCCCTCCCGGGCGGGGCCGGCGGAGCGGCCGTCAGCGCTCCGCCGGCTGCTCCGCCAGCTCCGCCAGGAAGTCCAGCGCGATCCGCCAGGTCCGCTCGGCCGCGTCCTCGTCGTGGTCCGGCAGTCCGGGGTCGGTGAACAGGTGTCCGGCCCCGGCGTGGCGGTGGACCTCGACGTCCGCGCCCGCCCGCCGCATCCGCAGGTACCAGGCGTTGAGCCAGTCGTGCGGCTCGAAGGGGTCGGGATCGGCGACGTGGAGCTGCACGGGCAGGTCGTCCACGGCCGCGTCCTCCGGGATGTCGGAGGTGCCGTGGAGCAGCAGCAGTCCGCGCGCGCGGGTGTCGGCGAGCGCGAGGTTCTGGGCGATCGCCCCGCCCAGGGAGAACCCGGCGTACACCACCCCGCGCTCCGAGAGCGGGGCCGTGGCGGCGACGGCCCGCCTCAGCAGCTCGTCGCGGCCGATCCCGTCCTTGATCGCCATGCCCTCCTCCACCGTCGCGGCCGTCCGCCCGCCGTACAGGTCGGGGGTGTGGACCTCGTGCCCCGCCTCCCGCAGCCGCTCGGCCGCCTCCAGGACGGCGGGGCGCAGTCCGTAGGCGGAGTGGAACATCACAACGGTGGGCACGGTGTCACTTCCTTCGCAGGTCGGACTCATGATCCGCGTCCGGGCGCCACACCCGGGGGCGGAGTCCTCCCCATGGTGCCAGGTACGGTCGGGGGGGTCCGTTTCCGTCACCAGGAGTCTTCCGAGGAGTTCACACCACCATGGAGAACGTGCTGCGGCCGCTGATCGTCTTCGGTGGCGCGATCGTCCTGGCGTTCGCCGTCGGCTGGGCCATGGACCGCGCGCTGAGGCGCATGGACGCCCGGCACCCGGAGACCCCGCTGTGGGGACTGCTGCGCAGCGGCCGGGTCCCGCTCCAGGCGGTGGTCTTCGTCGGTCTGCTCAACGCCTTCTCGGACGAGACGCACCTGGCCAGGGACCACCAGAAGACCGTCGACCTGTGGCTGAACCTGATACTGATCGGCGCCACCGCCTGGCTGGTGCTGCGGGCCCTGACCGCCGTCGTGGAGACGGCGTACTCCCGCTACGCGGGCGTCGCCCACGACGCGGCGCGGGTGCGGCGCGTCCGCACCCAGCTGACGCTGGTCAGGCGGCTGGCGACGGCGCTGGTCACGGTGATCGCCGGTGCGTCGATGCTGCTGCAGTTCCCCGCGATGGAGAAGCTGGGCGCGTCCATGCTGGCCTCCGCCGGTGTGCTGGGCATCGTGGCCGGCATCGCCGCCCAGTCCACGCTGGGCAACCTCTTCGCCGGCCTGCAGATCGCCTTCGGCGACATGGTGCGCATCGGCGACACGGTGATCGTGGACGGCGAGTGGGGGACGGTCGAGGAGATCACCATCTCCTACCTCGTGGTGCGCACCTGGGACGAGCGCCGGATCACCATGCCGGTGTCGTACTTCACCAGCAAGCCGTTCGAGAACTGGTCCCGCGGCGGCGCGCAGATGACCGGCACCGTCCTCCTCCACCTCGACCACTCCGCGCCGGTCGCCGAGATCCGGAGGAGGACCGAGGAGATCGTACGCGCCAGCGACGCCTGGGACGGCCGCAGCTGGGGTCTGGTGGTGGTCGACACCACCCCCACCACGATCCAGGTCCGCGCGACGATGACGGCGCGCAACGCCGACGACATCTGGACGCTGCGCTGCGAGGTCCGCGAGGAGCTGATCGCCTGGCTCCACCGGGAGCACCCCTACGCGCTCCCCCGGGTCACCACCGCGCCGGCGGCCCCGGAGCCGCCGGCGCGCGCGGACGCGGGCGCGGCCGGCCGGGCCGACGGCGGGCGGCCGGGCATCCCCGACGCCCGGAAGCCCGGCTGAGCGGATCCGGGGGAGGACCGGCCCGCGGCCGTTCAGGCGCTCTCGGCGCGGACCCGGTCCAGCGCGGTCCGGAGGTCGTCGGGGTAGTCGCTGGTGAACTCCGTCCAGCGGCCGTCCGCCGGGTGCTCGAAGCCCAGCCGTACCGCGTGCAGCCACTGCCGGGCCAGTCCCAGCCGCTTCGCCATCGTCGGGTCGGCGCCGTAGGTGGTGTCACCGACGCACGGGTGCCGGTGGGCGGCCATGTGGACGCGGATCTGGTGGGTGCGGCCGGTCTCCAGCTTGATGTCGAGCAGGCTGGCGGCCCGGAACGCCTCGACGAGGTCGTAGTGGGTGACCGACGGCTTGCCGTCGGCGGTGACGGCCCACTTGTAGTCGTGGACGGGGTGCCGCCCGATGGGGGCGTCGATCGTGCCGCTGAGCGGATCGGGGTGGCCCTGGACGAGCGCGTGGTAGCGCTTGTCGACGGTGCGCTCGCGGAACTGCTGCTTGAGCAGGGTGTAGGCGCGCTCGGACTTGGCGACCACCATCAGACCGGACGTCCCCACGTCCAGCCGGTGCACGATGCCCTGCCGCTCGGCCGCGCCCGAGGTGGAGACGCGGAAGCCCGCCGCGGCGAGCCCGCCGATCACGGTGGGGCCGCTCCAGCCGGGACTGGGGTGGGCGGCCACGCCGACCGGCTTGACGACGACCACGATGTCGTCGTCGTCGTGCACGACCTCCATGCCCTCCACGGGCTCGGCCACGACCCGCACCGGCGCGGGCGGGGCGGGCATCTCGACCTCGATCCAGGCCCCGCCGCGCACCCGCTCGGACTTCCCGACCTCGCCCCCGTCGAGCCGGACCTTCCCCGTGGCGGCCAGTTCGGCCGCCTTCGTGCGGGAGAAGCCGAACATCCTGGCCAGGGCGGCGTCTATGCGCTCGCCCTCCAGGCCGTCGGGTACGGGCAGGGTGCGGATCTCGGGAAGCTGGCTCACCCGATCGAGTATGCCGGACCCGGCGGTCCGGTCAGTCGCGGTGGACGGTTCCGTCGGGGTCCAGGCCCCGGAAGGACAGCAGCACGATCAGCACCCCGCCGCAGACGATCGCCGAGTCCGCCAGGTTGAAGACGGCGAAGTGCGCGGGCGCGATGAAGTCCACCACATGCCCCTGGAAGACGCCGGGCGAGCGGAAGATCCGGTCGGTGAGGTTCCCCAGGGCCCCGCCCAGCAGCAGTCCGAGCGCGACGGCCCACGGCGTGCTGTAGAGCTTGCGGGCGATCCGCGCGATCACCACGATCACGGCCGCCGCGATGACGGTGAAGACGACGGTGAGGGCCTCGCCGATGCCGAAGGCCGCGCCCGGGTTGCGCACGGCCTGGAACCTCAGCCAGGTGCCGATCACCTCGATCGGGTCGTGGCCCTCCAGCTTGTCGACCACGATGATCTTGGTGATCAGGTCCAGGGCGTACGCGACGGCCGCCACGATGGCGAGCTCCGCGATCCGCCGCCGCCCGCGGGAGGCCGGCCGCTCACCGCTTCCGGACCCGCCACCGGTCCCGGCCTCGGCCCGGCCGTCGGCCGGGCCCGTGGTCTCGGTCTCGGTCTGCGCCTCGCCCGGCTGCTCGCCGGCCCGTTCCACCTCTGTCACGTGATGCAGGGTACGTCACACCCGGGCGGCGGCGGTCAGCGGCGTTCCTGCCGCTGCTTGCACTCGACGCAGAGGGTGGCCCGGGGGAAGGCCTGCATCCGCGCCTTGCCGATCGGCCTGCCGCAGTTCTCGCAGACGCCGTACGTCCCGGCCTCCAGGCGGTCCAGGGCGCGCTCGGTCTGGTAGAGCATCTCGCGGGCGTTCTCGGCGAGGGCCATCTCGTGCTCGCGCGTGATGTTCTTGGTCCCCGTGTCGGCCTGGTCGTCCCCGGCGCCGTCGGCCGAGTCCCGCATCAGCCCGTTGAGCGCCTCCTCCGCGGCGTGGATCTCCACGCGCAGCCGCTCGGACTCCGAGGACAGCTCGGCGCGCGCCTCCTCCACCTCCTCCGCGGTCCAGGGCTCCTCTCCGGGTCGTACGGCCAGCTCGTCGGGGGCGGCGGTCGCCGCGGCCGTACGTGCCGGGGGGACCGGGGCGGCGTGCTGGGCGGCCCGCGCTCCCGTCGTGGACTTCTTGGCAACCACCGTCTTGGCTCCTGTCTTCCTGCGGGCCGCCTTCCCGGCGTCCGTCCTCGCCGCTGCCCTCTTCGCAGCGGACTTCCTCCCGGCGGGTTCCCCCGCTCCGCCCTCCCCGCGCGCGGGGTTCTCCGCGGGGTGGTTCTCCGTGGGGTCCTCCGCGGATCCCTTCCCGCCGCTCGTCCCGCCGGCGGCCTCCTCGGCGGACCGCCGCGCGGCCTTCGACCTCCTCGCCGCGGTCTCCCTCGCCACCATGGCCGCGATCCCTTCGCATATGGTGATCTTGTGCACAAACCGTGACCGGAACGATAAAACGACGCCGATCACGCGGCAACGGGGCACGCCGGTCCGTCCGCACTTCCTGGGAGGCGGCCCCGTTCCCCCGCGAAGCGTTCTGCCCCGCGCCACGGGCCGAAAACCGGTCGGCCCCCATCGGGGGACACCCTTACACTTGGGCTGAGCGAGAGGCGCCGAAGGGGACGAGTAGCGTCCGTACGCAGCCACGAGCGACCCGGGGACGGTGTGAGCCCGGGGGCGAGCGCGGTGTGAAGATCACCCCCGAGCCGCCGGAAGAAAGCCCTCACGTACGCGCGGCGACGGCACGCGCGGCGGCGAGCGGCGAGTAGAACCGGCATCGCCGCACCAATGAGGGGGCGGTGGACACGTACCCGCGTACGCGTCCGGCGCCAAGGAGGGTGGTACCGCGGGTACCGGCGCCGACCGGCGGCGGTCTCGTCCCTCCGGCGGAAGTCACGATGTCCGTTGGAGGAAGCCTCACCATGAGCCCGCAGTCCCCGCCCCAGTACCGTCCGGTGCCCGCCCAGGTGGACCTTCCCGCGCTGGAGCGCGCCGTGCTGGACTTCTGGCGCGAGAACAAGGTCTTCGCCCGCAGCCTGGAGCAGTCCGAGGGCCGCCCCGAGTGGGTGTTCTACGAGGGCCCGCCGACCGCGAACGGCATGCCCGGCGCCCACCACATCGAGGCCCGCGTCTTCAAGGACGTCTTCCCCCGCTTCCGCACCATGCGCGGCTACCACGTGGCCCGCAAGGCCGGCTGGGACTGCCACGGCCTGCCGGTCGAGCTGGCGGTGGAGAAGGAGCTGGGCTTCAACGGCAAGCAGGACATCGAGGCGTACGGCATCGCGGAGTTCAACGCGAAGTGCCGCGAGTCGGTGACCCGGCACACCGACGCCTTCGCCGAGCTCACGACCCGGATGGGCTACTGGGTCGACATGGACGACGCCTACCGGACGATGGACCCGCAGTACGTCGAGTCCGTCTGGTGGTCGCTGAAGGAGATCTTCGGCAAGGGCCTGCTCGTCCAGGACCACCGCGTGGCGCCCTGGTGCCCGCGCTGCGGCACCGGCCTGTCCGACCACGAGCTGGCCCAGGGCTACGAGACCGTCGTCGACCCCTCGGTCTTCGTCCGCTTCCCGCTGACCTCCGGCCCGCTGGCCGGCGAGGCCGCGCTGCTGGTGTGGACGACCACGCCCTGGACGCTGGTGTCCAACACCGCCGTCGCCGCCCACCCCGACGTCACCTACGTGGTGGCCACCGACGGCGCCGAGCGGCTGGTCGTGGCCGAGCCCCTGCTGGAGAAGGCCCTCGGCGAGGGCTGGAGGGCGACCGGGCAGTCCTTCACCGGACGGGAGATGGAGCGCTGGGGCTACCGCCGCCCGTTCGACCTGGTGGAGATCGAGGGCGCCCACTTCGTCCTCAACGCCGAGTACGTCACCACCGAGGACGGCACCGGCCTGGTCCACCAGTCCCCCGCCTTCGGCGAGGACGACCTGATCACCTGCCGCGCCTACGGGCTGCCGGTGGTCAACCCCGTCCGGCCCGACGGAACCTTCGAGGAGGGCGTGGGCCTGGTCGGCGGGCAGTTCTTCAAGAAGGCCGACGAGGCGCTGGTGGCCGACCTCGACGCGCGCGGGCTGCTCTTCCGCCACGTGCCGTACGAGCACAGCTACCCGCACTGCTGGCGCTGCCACACCGCGCTGCTCTACTACGCCCAGCCGTCCTGGTACATCCGCACCACCGCCGTCAAGGACGAGCTGCTGCGGGAGAACGAGCGGACCAACTGGTTCCCGGAGTCGGTCAAGCACGGCCGCTACGGCGACTGGCTGAACAACAACATCGACTGGGCCCTGTCGCGCAACCGCTACTGGGGCACCCCGCTGCCGATCTGGCGCTGCGAGGAGGGCCACCTCACCTGCGTCGGCTCGCTGGCGGAGCTGTCGGAGCTCACCGGCTCCGACCAGTCCGGGCTGGACCCGCACCGGCCCTACATCGACGAGGTCGCCTTCGCCTGCACCGCCGAGGGCTGCTCGCTGCGGGCCACCCGCGTCCCGGAGGTCATCGACGCCTGGTACGACTCGGGCTCGATGCCCTTCGCACAGTGGGGCTACCCGTACCGCAACAAGGAGGTCTTCGAGAAGCGCTACCCGGCGCAGTTCATCTCCGAGGCCATCGACCAGACCCGCGGCTGGTTCTACACGCTGATGGCGATCGGCACGCTCGTCTTCGACCGCTCGTCCTACGAGAACGTGGTCTGCCTGGGCCACATCCTCGCCGAGGACGGCCGGAAGATGTCCAAGCACCTGGGCAACATCCTGGAGCCCATCCCGCTGATGGACCGGCACGGGGCGGACGCGGTCCGCTGGTTCATGGCCGCCGGCGGCTCCCCGTGGAGCGCGCGGCGCGTCGGGCACGGCACCATCCAGGAGGTCGTCCGCAAGACCCTGCTGACCTACTGGAACACGGTCGCCTTCCAGGCCCTGTACGCCCGTACCTCCGGCTGGGCGCCGTCCCCGTCCGACCCGGCCCCGGCGGAGAGGCCGCTGCTGGACCGCTGGCTGCTCAGCGAGCTGCACGCCCTGGTCGACCAGTGCACCCAGGCCATGGAGGCGTACGACACCCAGCGCACCGGCAAGCTGCTGTCCACCTTCGTCGACGACCTGTCCAACTGGTACGTGCGCCGCTCCCGGCGCCGCTTCTGGCAGGGCGACGCGGCGGCGCTGCGCACCCTCCACGACGTGCTGGAGACCGTCACCCGGCTGATGGCCCCGCTGGTGCCGTTCATCACCGAGCGGGTCTGGCAGGACCTGGTCGTGCCCGTCACCCCCGGCGCGCCGGACTCGGTCCACCTGGCCTCGTGGCCCGAGGCCGACCTGACGGCCGTCGACCCGGACCTGTCCCGCGACATGCTGCTGGTGCGGCGGCTGGTGGAGCTGGGCCGGGCCACGCGCGCGGAGTCGGGCGTCAAGACCCGGCAGCCGCTGTCGCGGGCGCTGCTGGCGGCGCAGGGCTTCGAGCTGCTCAGCGACGACCTGCGGGCGCAGATCGCCGAGGAGCTGAACGTGACCTCGCTCGCCTCCCTGTCGGAGGTCGGCGGCTCCCTGGTGGACACCACCGCCAAGGCCAACTTCCGGGCGCTGGGACGCCGTTTCGGCAAGCGCACCCAGCCCGTCGCCAAGGCCATCGCCGAGGCGGACGCGGCGGCCCTGTCAGCGGCGCTGCGCGCCGGCACGGCGGCGGTCGAGGTGGACGGCGAGACGATCGCGCTGTCGCCGGAGGAGGTCATCATCACCGAGACCCCGCGCGAGGGCTGGTCGGTGGCCTCCGACACCGGCGCCACGGTCGCCCTGGACCTGGAGATCACCCCGGAGCTGCGGCGGGCCGGGCTCGCCCGCGACGCGATCCGGCTGATCCAGGAGGCCCGCAAGAACAGCGGCCTGGACGTCGCCGACCGGATCGCCCTGCGGTGGCGGTCGGACGACGAGGACGTGGCCCTGGCGCTGACCGAGCACCAGGCCCTGATCGCGGACGAGGTCCTGGCGGCGGACTACGCGGAGGGCGGGGGCGACGACTCCTTCGGCGAGCCGTTCGAGGACGAGGCGCTGTCCCTGGTCTTCCGGCTGCGCCGCGCGTAGTCGCCCGGTCCGCCCCCGGTGTCCCGGACCGGCGGGCGGTCCGGGACAC
>NZ_JARVKV010000112.1 GCF_029813835.1 Streptomyces sp. DH37 | reverse complement strand
CCGGTCACACCGCCGACGGCGGCGCGTCAGCCGCCGACGTGGCCCTTCTTCAGCCAGAGCTGGTCGAGGACGAAGTCGCACTGGTTGCCCTGCTCGCAGGAGATCTTGACCGTGTTGGCGCCCTTGTCCAGGTCGATCCAGGCGTAGGTGCGGGTCCAGCCCTTGTCCCACTCGCCCTCGCCCGCCCCCGCGAAGTTCTTCATGTTCAGCGGCTGCTGGCGGGGCGCGCCGTTCACGGTGAGCGTGGAGTCGGCGTCCTTGCCCGGCACGCCGTAGCCGACGAACAGCGTGTACTTGCCGTCCTCGGGGACCTCGAAGAGCCAGGAGGCCGAGGCGCCGGGCTTGTTGAAGCCCGTGGCGTAGGCACCGCTCTTGGACCGGGCGCCCTGGATGGCCGTGTCCGTGGTCGCCTCGCCCTCCAGGCGGAGGCTGGTCGCGTCCTCCGAGGGGAGGACGGCCGGCGTCTTCCCGTCCTTGTCGGCGTTCTTGTCCTTGTCCCCGCCGTCCCCGCCGTCCGTGCCGTCCTCGCCGGTGTTCCCGTCGGCCCCGGCGGCTGCGGCCTGGGTGCCGCCGGTCTGGCCGGCGTTCGCGTCGTCGCCGTCGCTGAAGGCGATCGCGGCGCCCACGCCGAGCACCACGGCCGCGACCACCGCCAGGGCGCCGACCAGCAGGCCGTTGTGGTTGCGGCCGCGGCCCCGCCCGGCGGGACCGGCCGCGGCGGCCTCGCGCCGCGCGGCGGCACGGCCGCCGGGCACGGTCTCGGGTGCCGCGTAGTACGCGTTGGGCTGGTGCGCCTGCTGCTGGTGCTGCTGCGGCGGCGCCTGCTGCTGGGCCTGCTGGCCGCCGTAGCGGCGCTCGCCCACGGCGCGGACGTGGTTGTACGAGGTACGGGGAACGCCGGGCTGTGTCGCCGCCGCGCCTCCGCCCCCGCCCGTACCGCCCTCGGAGCGGTAGAGGTAGGCGAACGGGTCGTCGTTCTCCGGCGTGCCCGAGCCGTTGTTACCGGCGGTCATTCCGTGCGCTCCTCCATGACGGGTGCCTGCCCGGCGCAGCCTACCTCTTTCGGGCTAAAGGGTGTGGTGCCCTTGACCCCTGCGGCAGCGCCCCGCTCCGGGGCCCGCCCGTGCCTCATCCGGCCCGGCGGTGCGCCTTGGAGCGCGACCGCTTCTCGATGTACATCCGCTGGTCAGCCGAGTGCAGGACCTCCTCGGCGGACATCCCGCACCCCGCCCAGCCGATGCCGAAGCTGGCCCCCACCCGCACCGCGCGGCCCTCCACGCGGATGGGCGGGATGATCGCGTTGCGCAGCCGTACGGCCAGGTCAGCGGCGTCCGCGCGGCCCAGTCCGTCGGCCAGGACGACGAATTCGTCACCACCGAGCCGCGCGACGGTGTCATTGTCGCGAACACCACTCGAAAGACGTCGTGCGACCTCGATCAGCACCGCGTCGCCGCAGTGGTGGCCGAAGCGGTCGTTGATCGACTTGAAGCCGTCGAGGTCGCAGAAGAGGACCGCCAGCCCCTTCTCCGAGGGGTCGTCGCTCGCGGGCGGGACGGTGTGGACGTGGTAGTCGCAGCCGCCGGCCGGTTCCGGGAAGACGCTCCCGTAGCCGTCGGGGCCGAACCCGTCCGGGCCGAATCCGTCCGGCCCGAACCCGCCGCCGACCGCGCCGCCGCTGCCGCCCGGCCCCATCTGCGCCGCGTCGGGCACCGGGGCGGGCTTGTCGCACAGCCGGGCGCTGAGCCGGGCCCGCAGCTCGGCGCTGTTGGGCAGGCCGGTGAGCGAGTCGTGGCTGGCGCGGTGGGCGAGCTGGAGCTCGTGGCGCTTGCGCTCCTCGATGTCCTCGACGTGGGTGAGCAGGAAGCGCGGGCCGTCGGTGGCGTCGGCCACCACCGAGTTGCGCAGCGAGACCCACACGTAGGAGCCGTCGCGCCGCCTCAGCCGCAGTTCGGCCCGGCCGCCCTCGGCGGAGGTGCGCAGCAGCGTGGCCTGGTCCTCGGGGTGGACGAGGTCGGAGAAGCTGCAGCGCCGCAGCGCCGACGCCGGGCGGCCCAGCAGCCGGCACAGCGCGTCGTTGGTGCGCACCAGCCGCCCGTGCTGGTCACCGCCCAGCTCGGTGACGGCCATGCCGCTGGGCGCGTACTCGAACGCCTGCCGGAAGCTCTCCTCGCTCGCCCGCAGCGCCTGCTGCTCCCGCTCCAGGCGGACCAGGGCACGCTGCATGTTTGCGCGCAGCCGGGCGTTGCTGATCGCAATGCCCGCCTGAAAGGCGTACATCTGCAACGCTTCGCGCCCCCATGCGCCGGGGCGCCGCCCGTTGCGCGGTTTGTCGACGGAGATCACGCCGAGGAGGTCCCCGTCGGAGGAGTGCATCGGCGCCATGAGGAGGTCCATCGGATGCCACTCGTCGGCGTACCGGGGAGCGGGGCCGGCGGTGTGCCACTGCGGCACGTCGTCCTCCATCAGGACCCACGCCTCGGTGTACGGGATGAAGCGCAGATCGCCCCAGCGCTCCCCCATGGCCAGCCGGCGCTCCCAGGCCGCCCGCGAGCCCGTACGGCCCGCCATCATCGCCTCGGCGCCCTCGCTGCCTGCGACGGCGGCCACCACGAGGTCCCCGTCGGGCTTGACGAGGTTGACCGCCGCCAGCTCGAAGTCGAGCCCCTGCACGATGCCGTCGGCGACGATCTGCAGGGTGTCGGCCAGGCTGCGCGCGGTGTTGAGGTCCGCCATGGACTGGTGGAGCTTGCGCAGGGTGGCGAGGCGCACGTACGGCTCCGACTCGGCTTCCATCCGCCCTCCCCCCGAGACTCGAGCGAGCAACTCCAGATGATCCGGTTTTTGACTTTCCGCTGCCGCCAGGCCACTGAATCACAGCGAGCTGCCCAGTCGGTACACAGGGTCAACAATTGGCGCCCTGTGTGACTCATGTCACAACGGAGCGTGGGCGGGCGACTGCGGCGCGTGGGAGCGTTCCACCCTGCTCCACGCCCGTATCGAACGCAAATCCGGGCCCTGACCTGCGGATCGTTCAGCCAATGTACCTAGGTCCGGCCTGGTGCCGTGGACCGATGCGGACCCCGGGGAGCAGCGTCTAGCGTGCGAGGTGTGCACTCGACACCACGGCAGCAGATGTCCCAGAACGTCCCCACTCCGGCGTCGCACGGCAACCCCGGAGTCCCACATCCTGAAGGGGTGGGCGAGGAGGAGTTCCGCGCCGCACTGGCACGGCTGGCCGGTGGCGTGGTACTGGTGACGGCGCGCGACCCGGAGGACGGGCCGCGCGGCGAGGACGTGGGCATGACCGCGACCTCCTTCCTGTCCGTCTCCCTGGACCCGCCGCTGGTGCTGGTGAGCGTGCGCGAGGACTCCCGGATGGACGAGCTGCTGGAGCGGCAGCCGCTGTGGGCCGCGTCCCTGCTGGCCGAGGGCCAGCGGCGCATCGCGGGCCGCTTCTCCATGCGGGGCCGCATCAGCGACCGCCTGCTCTTCCAGGACATGCCCTGCACGCGCGGCGAGACCTCCGGCGCCCCCCTCGTCGACGGCGCGCTGGCGACGGTGGAGTGCCGCACGGAGCAGCGGGTGGGCGCGGGCGACCACACGCTGGTGATCGGCCGGGTGCTGGCCACGTCGCTGCCGGCCTCGGAGGGCGGCCCCCTGACGTACTTCCGCGGGCGCTACCGCCGCCTGGCCTAGGGACCGCCGCCCGGGCCGCCGGCCGCCTGCCCCGGGAGCGCCCGGCCCGGAGAACACACCCGCCGTCCACACCCCCGGCGGGCGGTACCGCGTCCTGACTACACTGCTGTGACACGACCTTGGCACAACGTGACGGCCAACCGGGGGACAGGGGGCGCGGCGTGACAGGCGGGCGTGACACGGGTGGGAGCGGCAAGGGCCTGGACTACCGGGCGGAGACGCTCACCGCGTTCAAGGGCCGCATCGACGAACTCCTGGGCGAGTTGGGGAAGTCCCCCGCCTCCCACCAGCGCATCGGCGAGCAGACCGTCGTCCCGGACGCGTACGGCACGGGCTTCAGCGCGGCGGAGGACCTGTCGGCCCTCTACGACAGGGTGCACACGCGGCTGGAGTCCCTCTCCCGGCTGTTCGGCGAGCAGTTGGAGGCGCTGGGGATCGCCACCCAGATCGTGGACAAGGGCTACGGGAACGTCGAGGCGGACCAGCGGGAGCGTTTCCAGGCCATCCAGACGCGGGTGGACGAGTACCGGCAGGAGACCTCGGAGAAGGGCAGGAACTCCGAGTCCGGCGGCACCAGGCAGTCCGTCGACGCGGGCACGGACTTCGACTAGGGGGCGGCAATGGCCACAGGAGAGTTCGAAGGCAAGTCGCTCCCCGCGCTCAACGCGATGGTCGCGAAGGCCGACCCCGGCCTGCTCACGTCGCGGGGCAACGCACTCGGCAAGGCCGGCTCCGACATGGACGGCATCGGCAGCGAACTGCGCGCGTACATCGACCGCGTGGAGTGGGAGGGCGAGGGCGGCGACGCCTTCCGCGAGTGGGGGCGGCAGTTCGCGCTGGAGGCGATGCGGTTCGGCGCGTACGTCCGTGCGCTGGGGCAGCACATGACGAACGCGGGCCAGGCCCTGACCGAGACCAAGGCCGCGATGCCGGAGTCCGAGGAGATGTGCTACGCCGACCCGGAGAAGGACAAGGCCCGCCGGGAACGCGAGGAGGAGAAGCGCCAGGAGGCGATCAACCAGCTCAACCGGTTGTCGTCGTACTACCGGACTGCCGGGGAGGGCATCCGGGCGGAGGAGGAGCCGGACTTCAAGCCGCTGCCCAACGGCAAGCAGCACGAGGGCTCTGGTACGGGCACATCGAGTACGGTTCCGGGCAGCGGCTCCGCGCCGAGCGCGGCTCCAAGGAGCGACTCGGGAGCTATCGCAGCACATCGGGAAGGGAGTGCCGCCTTCGACCGCCCCGGCATCGGCAGAGGCGGAACGGAGTTGCGCTCCTTCCCCGTCGACGACCCCTCCGCCCCCGTGTCCGAACGGCCCACGAATACGAGACTCGACTCTGTCGCCCCACTTCCCGTGGTTGAGCACCGGCCGCAGAGCACGGCGTCGGCCCCCCTCCAACAGTCCGTCGGGCCGTCTTCTCCTTCGGTACTGCCGGTGGCACCCATCGGACCGATTCAGCGGACCGGCCATGCGCCGCCCCATACTGCTGCCGGGGGCCGGCCGACCGTCGGTGGCGGCAGCGGTGGTACCCCGCCACGGGGCCCTGTCAGGGACGGGATCACAGGCGGTACGCCTCGCCAGACGGGCAGTCCCTCGTCCGGGGGCGGCGCCCCTCGCGGGCCCGTCGCCGGCGGTGACCGCGCCCCCATGGGGCGTCCCGCAGGCAGCTACCCAGGGGCCGTAGGTGGGGGAGCTCCCGCGAGCAGAGGCATGTTCCCGGGACGTCCCACGGCGTCATCGCCAAGTGGCCCGATGGGGGGCACACGTACGGGAAACGGCCGAGGAGGCACGAGTTTCACGCCGGGCGGTACCGGGCTCGTCCGGGGAGACACCACCCCGGGCACGGCAGGACGGCCGACCAGCACGAACCCGCCGCCGGAGAGTCGGCGGCGCGACCAGGACCGTCCCGACTACCTCGCCGAGGACGAGGAGACGTGGGCTGGACGGCGGGACGTGGTACCGCCGGTCATCGACTAACTCCGAGGAAGTGCACTGTCCATGCGCACCCACGCCCCCTCCCCGCCGAAGCGAGCGCTGCCCGTGGCGGCATTGCTGGCAGCCGTACTCATGTCTCTGGGGCTGCTCGCACCTCCCGCCGCCGCGGCGAATATCAGACCGGATCAGCAGTGGTATCTCAAGGCCATGAACACGCCGGAGCTGTGGAAGGTCAGCAAGGGCCGAGGCGTGACCGTCGCCGTCCTCGACACCGGCGTGAAGCCGCTCCCCGGGTTGGACGGCAGACTGCTCCCCGGTAAGAGCTTCACCTCGGACGGACCTGACCCTCACGAGGACACGGACGGCCATGGGACCGAGATGGCCGCTCTGATCGCCGGAACGGGAGCAGCGAACGGCCTACGAGGGCTGGCCCCCGAAGCGAAAATCCTCCCCGTACGAACAGGCGTCAAAGACGAGTTCGTCACCAGCTGGGACAAGACACTTGTCAACGCGATCCGGTACGCAGCCAGGAGCGACGCGAAGATCATCAACATTTCGCAGAGTGTGGGCAGCCTGGACGACGAAACCCATGCTGAACTACAGGCCGCGATCGACGAGGCCAACGAGCGCGGCAAGCTGGTCTTCGCCTCGGCGGGGAACGACGGCCGCCGGACCGAGAGGCACTACCCCGCATCGCTCCCGGGCGTCGTCGCCGTGGGGGCGGTGGACAGGACCGGCACGGTGGCCGACTTCTCCAACTACGGCCCTTACTTGGTGCTCTCCGCCCCCGGCGACCCGGGCGGCACGAGCGTCGCCTCCGCCGTCGCCTCCGCCTCCGCCGCGCTGATCTGGGCCGAGCACCCCGACTGGACCAACCACCAGGTGCTGCGGGTGATGATCGAGACGACGGGAATGTCACAGCGGGGCGAGGAGCCCAGCATGTACCTCGGGCACGGCATCGTCAGGCCCGCGCAGGTCCTCGTCGACGGCGACGGCGACCCCGGTCCGGCGGATGTGAGCCCGATCTTCTCCAAGTACTACGCGTCCCTCGAGGCGTCGAAGACCCCCTCCCCCGGCCCCGGGGCCGGAGAGCGGAAGAACGAGGACGCCTCTCCCGCCGGCTCCGGCGAGGAGGGCGAGAAGCGCGGGGAGCAGGCCGCCGCGCGGGAGGACGGCGACGGGCCGCCGTGGGCGGCCATCGGCGCCGGGGCCGCGGCGCTCGCCGCCGCCGCGACCGTCGCCGTCATCGCCGTCAGGCGGCGTGCGCGGGCCCAGCCCCGCTTCTGAGGTCTGTGGGCTGAGGTCTGTGGGCTGAAGGGGCGAGGGGCGGGGGGTCACCCCCAGTCACGGCCGGAGCGGCCGCGCTTGACGTCGGAGCGGTGCTTCTTGTTCCGCAGCCGCCGTTCGTTGATCCCGCGCGGGACCTTGCCCTTCCTGCGCGGGCGCGGCGGCGGCGCGGTCGCCTCCGCCAGCAGCGCGGCCATGCGTACGGCCGCGGTCTCGCGGTTGCGCCACTGGGAGCGGTGCTCGGCGGCCCGGACGACCAGCACCCCGTCCACCAGCCGCCCGGCCAGCCGCTCCAGCGCGCGCTCCTTCCACACCTCGGGCAGTGCCTCGGTACGCGCGAGGTCGAACATGAGTTCGACCCGACTGTCGCTGGTGTTGACGTGCTGGCCTCCGGGCCCGGACGAGCGCGAGAAACGCCAGCTCAGCTCGGCCTCCGGCAGGGAGACCGAGCCGCGGATGAGGTAGGGCCCGGACATGACACCCATGATCCCGCCCGCCGGGCCCGTCGTCACGGCGTTTTCCCGGCCTCCGCGCGTGGCGTACGGCACGGCGGACGGCGAAGAAGGTAAAGAAGGCAAAGAAACGTGGAACCCGGTCCCCCTCCGGCAGCGTTGGAGGGAGTAGGAAATGGACCAGTAAGGGCCAGCACGGAAACACCACAGAAGGGCATCCCCATGGCTGTAAGCCTGTCCAAGGGCGGCAACGTCTCGCTCACCAAGGAGGCCCCCGGCCTGACCGCCGTGACGGTCGGCCTCGGCTGGGACGTCCGTACGACCACCGGCACCGACTTCGACCTCGACGCCAGCGCCATCGCGGTCAACGCGAGCGGCCAGGTCTACTCGGACCAGCACTTCGTCTTCTTCAACAACAAGGCCACCCCGGACCAGGCGATCGTCCACACCGGTGACAACCGCACCGGTGAGGGCTCCGGTGACGACGAGCAGATCAACGTCAACCTCGCGGCGCTGCCCGCCGACATCGACAAGATCGTCTTCCCGGTCTCCATCTACGACGCCGAGAGCCGCAGCCAGAACTTCGGCCAGGTGCGCAACGCCTACATCCGCATCATCAACCAGGCAGGCGGCACCGAGATCGCCCGCTACGACCTGAGCGAGGACGCCGCCACCGAGACCGCCATGGTCTTCGGCGAGCTGTACCGCCACGGCGCGGAGTGGAAGTTCCGCGCGGTGGGCCAGGGCTACGCGGCGGGCCTCGCGGGCATCGCCAAGGACTTCGGCGTCAACGTCTGATCGCCCCGACGCCTCACGACGGCGCCCGGCACCGTGTGCGGTGCCGGGCGCCGTCCGCGTCCCGCCCGGTCGCCGGGCCGCCGCCCGGCGGGCGTACGGGCCGCCCGCCGTGCCACCATCGCTTCCGTGCTCGACATCGGCTACTCCCTCTCCCGCCGCTTCCCCGACCCGCCGCAGACCGACTACCGCTCGGCGGACGTCCGGGCGCTGCGGCACGACCTGTTCTGCGGTGACGTCTACCTCGCGGACACCGAGACGGACCGGGAGCTGTCCACCGCCCGCGGCACCGTGCCGGTGCTCGACTTCGCCTGGGCGCTGTGCGACATCGCCGAGCGCCTCGACCGCGACCCGCTCGGCAGCCGCGCCGCGAAGCCGCAGTACGCCGAGCTGGACTTCGTGGAGTCGGCCGACAGCCTGCGCTTCGAGCGCCGCTTCGGCTGGGTGGACGTCACCGCCGACTGGCTGCCCGCCGACGAGCCGCCGCTGACCGTCAACCACGGCGTGCTGCGCCGCGAGGCCCGCGACTTCCTGCACGACCTGATCGCCGACCTCACCGACATGCACGAGGGTCTGGGCGACAACCCCGTGGTCTGGGACCTCCAGGCCCGCTTCCCCAGGGTGTGAACCGACCCGGGGTGTGAACCGGCCCGGGGCGTGAACCGGCCCACGGCGTGGACGACCGCCTCCCCGGCGGCCTTGACCTCAAGTCCGCTTGAGGCCCGAGAGTGGTCACGCCAACCCGGCCACCACCCACGGGGAGAGACCATGCGCGCCATCCGTCTGCACGCCTTCGGACCCGCCGACAACCTCCGCCACGAGCGGGTGCCGGACCCCGAGCCCGGCCCCGGCCAGGTACGGATCGCCGTCGCGGCGGCCGGGGTGCACCTGGTCGACACCGCCCTGCGCGAAGGGCTCCGGCTCGGCCCGGTCCCCACGCCCGCCGAGCTGCCGACCATCCCCGGACGCGAGGTGGCCGGCACGGTCGACGCGCTCGGCGAGGGCGTCGAACCGGCGTGGCTGGGCCGCCGCGTCGCCGCCCACCTCGGCATGGCGCCCGGCGGGTACGCCGAGCTGGCCGTCACCGGCGTCGAGCGGCTGCACCCGCTGCCCCACGGGCTGAGCGAGGACCACGCCCTCGCCATGGTCGGCACCGGCCGCACCGCCATGGGCGTCCTCCGCTTCGCCGACCTCTCCCCCGCCGACACCGTGCTGGTCCTCGCCGCGGCCGGGGGCATCGGCTCGCTCCTCGTCCAGTACGCCCGGCACCGGGGCGCCACCGTCGTCGGCGCGGCGGGCGGCCCCGAGAAGGTGCGGGCGGTGGAGGGACTGGGCGCGGACCTCGCCGTCGACTACACCCGCGACGGCTGGGACGGCCGGATCCGCGAGAAGTTCGGCGACCGGCCGCTGACGTACGTCTTCGAGGGCGTCGGCGGCGACCTCGGCCGTACCGCCACCGCCCTCCTCGCCCCCGGCGGCTCCCACCTCTCCTACGGCTACGCCTCCGCCGGCTTCTCGCCCGGCGGGCAGACCGTGCTGACCGAGGAGGAGTGCGGGAGGCTGGGGATCACCTCGCGGTCGGTGCTGGGCAAGCCGATGTTCGACAAGGTCGGCGGCATGGGGAACCTGCGGGTGCTGGAGGAGGAGGCCGTGGCGCTGGCCGCCGCGGGCACCCTCGTCCCGCTCGTCCACCACTTCCCCCTGGCGGAGGCGGCCCGTGCCCACCGCGCGCTGGAGACGCGCGCCACGCTGGGCAAGGTCGTCCTCGTCCCCTGAACCCCGGCGCCGCGGTCCCCTGGACCCCGGCGC
>NZ_JARVKV010000111.1 GCF_029813835.1 Streptomyces sp. DH37 | reverse complement strand
GCGGCCCACCGGCCGCGGCGGCACCCGTGTCTCCGGGGCCCGACAGGGCTCGACGGTGCCCGAGAGTGCCCGAGGGTGCCCGAAGGTCACGCCATGCCCAGCGACCGCTTGAGGAAGGCGACCTGGAGCAGCAGCAGGTTCTCGGCCACCTGCTCCTGCGGGGTCATGTGCGTCACCCCGGACAGCGGCAGCACCTCGTGCGGGCGGCCCGCGGCCAGCAGCGCCGAGGACAGCCGCAGGGTGTGGGCGGCCACCACGTTGTCGTCGGCCAGACCGTGGACGATCATCAGCGGCCGGTGCGGCTCGGCCGGCGCGGACAGCCCCTCGTCGGTGACCAGGGAGTTGGCCGCGTACACCTCCGGCCGTTCCTGGGGCAGTCCGAGGTAGCGCTCGGTGTAGTGGGTGTCGTACAGCCGCCAGTCCGTCACCGGCGCGCCCGCCACGGCGGCGTGGAAGACGTCCGGGCGGCGCAGCACGGCCAGCGCGGCCAGGTAGCCGCCGTAGGACCAGCCGCGGATGCCGACCCGGCCCAGGTCCAGGGGGTGGTTCCCGGCCAGTGCGCGGAGGGCCTCGACCTGGTCCTCCAGGGTGACGCCGGCGAGGTCGCCCGCGATCGCCTTCTCCCAGGCGGGGGAGTGGCCGGGGGTGCCGCGGCCGTCCGCGACCACCACGGCGAACCCCTGGTCGGCGAACCACTGCGAGGTCAGGTACGCGTTGTGCGCGGCCAGCACGCGCTGGGCGTGCGGACCGCCGTAGGGGTCCATCAGGACCGGCAGGGGCCCGTCGCCGTCGCGGTAGCCGGTGGGCAGCAGCACGGCGGCGGGGATCCGCCGCGCGCCCGCCCTCAGCAGCCGGGGGCGGGCGGTCAGCACGGGCGTCTCGGCGCGGGAGGCGATCACCGCCAGCGGCGTCGGGGCGCCCTTGCCCGTCTCGGGCAGGCGCAGCGCCTCGACGCGGACGCCGGGGCGGTCCGGGGCCGAGGTGGACAGCACCACCGTGTCCCCGCCGCGGACGGCGGAGGCGACGTGCGGGACGCCCTCGGGGGAGACCCGCTCCCAGCCGCCCTGGTCGCCGCTGCCCCGGAACCAGGCCCGGTGGACGGCGATCTCGCCCACGGGGGAGCCCTCGGGGGCGTCCGGCCCGGCGGAGGCGGAGAACAGCACGTCGTCGTCGCCGACGTCCAGCACCGCCCGCACGTGCAGCGCCGCGGAGGTCAGCGCCCGGTCCCCGACCACCAGGACCCGGGCCCCGCCCTCGTCGGCGATCCGCACCAGGCGACCGTCGGGCGTCCAGGCGGGCACGCCGGGGAACAGGTCCAGCCACGCCGGGTCCTCGTCCGCGTGCAGCGGGGCGGTGCGGCCGGTGGCGGTGTCGACGGTCAGGTGGAGCTGGCCGCGCTGGTCGCGCGACTGGACGAGCAGCAGGGGCGGCCCGGCGGCCGACCAGTGGACGCGGGCGAGGTACGGGTAGCGGACGCGGTCCCAGACCACCTCGGTGCGCTCCCCGCCCCCGACGTCCAGCAGATGGAGCGTCACCTCGGCGTTGTCCGTGCCGGCGGCCGGGTAGGCGACCTCGGCCGGCTCGCTCCCGGGACGGGCCGGGTCGGCGATCCACCAGCGGCGCACGGGCGAGTCGTCCACCCGGGCGGCCAGCAGCCGGGTGCCGTCCGGGGACCACCAGAAGCCGCGCGAGCGGTCCATCTCCTCGGCCGCGACGAACTCCGCCAGGCCCCAGGTCGTGCGGCGGCCGCCGCGGAGCTCCTCCGGTTCGGCCAGCGCCCGGTCGTTCCCGCCGCCGGTGTCCACCACCCGCAGGGCGCCGTCCGCCACGTAGGCGACGCGCCGTCCGTCCGGGGAGGGGCGGGGGTCCACCACCGGGGTGGGGGTGGGCACCTCGCGCGCGGCGGCCGTGCGCAGATCGGCGGTGAACAGCCGCCCGGACAGGGCGAAGGCCGCCGTCTCCACCGCGGAGTCGGTCGCGTAGGCGACCACCCCGGCCGACCCCTCGCGGCTCCGCTCGCGCCGGGCGCGCTCCTCGGGGGACAGCTCCTCGTCCGCCCCGCCGAGCAGTTCCGCGGGGTCGGCCACCGCGCGCTCCCCGCCCCCGTCCGGGGCGGGTCCGCCGGCGGGGGCGAGCTCCCGCACCCACAGCAGGTTCGCCCGGTCGGCGCCGCCGCGGGAACGGAGGAAGACGACCCGGGAACCGTCCGGGGCCACGGTGAACGCGCGCGGCGCTCCCAGGGTGAAGCGCTGGGTTCTGGCGTACTGGCGTGGAAACGACATGACCATGGGCCGAGCGTACGGCGTCCCCGCGCCGCGTCCCCCGCGATGCGCCCGCCGCCGGTCCGGCGCCCGTCACCGGGGCTGCCGGGGGCGGCCCGGGCGCCCCGGAACGGGCGACGTGTCCAAGGTCACACGGGCGTGCGCCCCTCTTCTGCACCCGTGCACCGATCCGTGCCGTCTCACGGAAAGTTATGATCCGTTGCGCATGGTTCTCGGCGGGGTATGTAGCTTCGGACGGCCCCGTCGTACAAGCGTCCTGATTCCCTGTCGACCGCTCGCTCTTGGAGGTGAACCGCCGTGGCACTCTCGATTTCGGCGGTGGTGCTGCTGGCGATCATCGTCTTCCTGCTGATCAAGAAATCCGGACTGAAGACCGGACACGCCCTGGTCTGCATGCTCCTGGGCTTCTACATGGCCAGCTCGTCGATCGCTCCCACCATCAGCGAACTGACCTCGAACGTCGCGGGCATGATCGGCAGCATCAAGTTCTGACACCGGCGGCGTAGGCTCGCCCTCATGACCGAGCTTCCCGCGCGCCGCCTGATGCTGGTCCACGCGCACCCCGACGACGAGTCGATCACCAACGGCGTCACCATGGCCCGATACGCCGCCGAGGGTGCGCTGGTCACCCTGGTGACCTGCACGCTGGGAGAGGAGGGCGAGATCATCCCGCCCGCCCTGGCGCACCTCGCGGCCGACCGGGAGGACGGGCTGGGCCCGTACCGGATCAGCGAACTGCGGCACGCCATGCGGGAACTGGGCGTGTCCGACCACCGCTTCCTGGGCGGTCCGGGCCGCTACCGCGACTCGGGGATGTTCGGCACCCCGGCCAACGAGCGCGCCGACTGCTTCTGGCGTGCCGACGTCGACGAGGCGGCCTCCCACCTCGTCGCGGAGATCCGCGAGGTGCGCCCCCAGGTGCTGATCACCTACGACCCGGACGGCGGGTACGGCCATCCGGACCACATCCAGGCCCACCGGGTGGCGACGCGCGCGGTGGAGCTGGCGGCCGACCCCGCGTACCGCACCGCTCGGGGCGGGCCGCACCGGGTCGGCCGCGTCTACTGGAACTGCGCGGCGCGCTCGGTGGTCGAGGAGGGCTTCGCCCGGCTGCGCGCCGCCGGCGGCGGCCCCTTCCCGGACCTGGCCTCGGCCGAGGACGTCCCCGGAGTGGTGGACGACGCCGAGGTGGCCGCCGTCGTCGAGGGCGGCGAGGCCGAGGCGGCGGCCAAGGCGGCGGCGATGCGCGCCCACGCCACCCAGATCGTGGTGGGCGACTCGCCGTCCGGCCCGCCCGGGTCCTTCGCCCTGTCCAACCGGCTGAGCCAGCCGCTGCTGCACACCGAGCACTTCCGCCTCGCCGGCGGCGGCGTTCCCGGCGAGCCGGTCCGCGACCTCTTCGAGGGGCTCGTGGGGCCCGCCGCGGGCGCCGGGGACCCCCGGTGAACGCGCGGGCGGGACGGATCGCCGCGTACGTCCTCCTGGCCCTGCTGGGCGGGGTGGTGGCCGTCGCGGGCGCCCTCGTCCAGGCCGGCTGGTTCCCGCTGGGCCTGCTGCTGGCGATCGGCGGGGCCGTGGCCCTGTTCTACGGCGGCGCGCGGCTGACCGGCACGAAGGTCGGCGCGGCGGCGCCGGCGGGCGGCTGGATGCTGGTGGTGCTGCTGCTGACCTCCACGCGCCCCGAGGGCGACTTCCTGTTCGGCACCGGCCTGGGCTCGTACGTCTTCCTGCTGGGCGGGATGTTCGCCGCCGTGATGTGCGCCACGCTCGCGCCCTCCGGTCACCTCCCGCCCGCCGGGCCCGCGGATTCCGCGCGCCCGGTGAAGGAACGGTGAAACGGGCGGCGGCGATCGGCACGCGGTCGACAACCGGCCCCGGGGTGGCCGAGAATCCGCGCGGCGGCACACCGGCACGGCCCCTCCCGCACGGCCTGCCGGGACGGCGATTCGGCACTCCCGGAGTCCGGGGCGGCGGCCCCCAGTAAGGTGGTGCGCGCCGGCGAGCCGCTCGCGCGAGCCGATCGGAACCATGACGGGCGGCGAATCCAACCGGGAGATCCTGCTTTGAGCCGTGAAACTGACAGTTCGTCCTCCGGGCCCCAGGCGCGGGGCGGTGCCGCCCGTCCGCCGGGAACCGGGCCGTACGCCGCACCGGCGGGCGAGTCCGCCGCGCAGCCGTCCGAGCCGAGGACCGAGACCACGCTGACCACCCGCATCCGGATCAACATCCCGGGTTCCCGGCCCATCCCGCCGGTCGTCGTGCGCAAGCCCGTCGGCGAGAACGACGGCGAGGCCGGCGGGCAGGGGGCGGAGACGGACGGCCCGCCGCCCGCCCCGGGCGGTGCGAACGGCGGCGCGGGGGCGCCCGCGCCGGGGGCGAACGGGGCGCCCGCGGCGCCGGGTTCGCCCGGGCCGGGAGGATCCTCCGCCAACGGCGGCGGGAAGCAGGCCAGTTCGTGGTTCGCCCCGCGCAAGCCCCCGTCGGGCGGCGGCGGTACGGGCGGTGCGCCCGGTGCGTCCGCCGGTGCGCCCGGCTCCGGAGCCGCGGCCCCGGCGGGGCCGCCGCGGCAGCGCACCGACACCCCGCCGCACGGCTTCCCCACCGGCCCCCTGGACGCCACCGGCCCGATCGGCGCCGCCCGCGCGGAGGGCGCTCCGCCGCCCGCTCCGGGCGGCACCCCGCCGCACGGCTTCTCCGCCGCGGTCCCGCCGCCCGCCCCGGGAGGCAGACCCAGCGGGCCGACCACCGGACCGGCCACCGGCGACATGCCGCTGCTGCCGCCGGGGTTCCGGTCGGCCGGCGGCACCCCGCCGGCCGGCCCGGGCGACACCGGGCCGCAGCCCACCGTGTCTCCCGCTGTGTCTCCCGCTGCGTCCCCCGCCGTGTCCGAGGTGCCCGGTCCCGTCACCGAGCCCGAGCCGCCGCGCACCGGCGGGCCGGAGTTCGACCTCGGCGGCCCGGCCCCCTTCCCCGGCCCCCCGGCGGGTCCCGGCCCCTCCAGCGGGCGGGTCTCCGGCGACACCCTGGTCAGCGGCATCCCGCGGGTGCCGCCGGCCGACGATGACGACGGCCGGCCCGCCCCGTCCGCGGCCGGCCAGGGCGCCCAGGTGCCGCCGCCCGCCCCGGCCCCCGCCAGGCGGGGCCGCTCCAAGCTGGTCCTGGTCGGCGTCGCCGCCTTCGGCGTGCTCGGCGTCGCGTACGGCGCGGGCCTGCTGCTGGACCACGCCGACGTCCCCAACGGCACCACCGTGCTCGGCGTGGACATCGGCGGCGCCAGCAAGGAGGAGGCGATGAACAAGCTCGACGCCGTCCTCGGCGAGCGGGCGGACACACCGCTGGTCCTCGACGTGGAGGGCGCGGAGAAGACGCTCAAGCCGAGCGTCGCGGGCCTGTCGCTGGACACCGAGAACACCGTGCGCGGCGCGTCGGGGCGCGACTACAACCCCGTCTCCGTCATCGGCTCGCTCATCGGCGGCGCCCGGCACGCCGAGCCGGTCTTCACGGTCGACGAGGAGAAGCTCACGGCGGCCCTGGAGGACCTCACCTCGGAGGCCCCCGGCGGAGCGCCGCAGGACGGCATGGTGAAGTTCGTCGACGGCAAGGCCGTCGGTGTCCCCGGCAAGCCGCACCGGC
The DNA here is from genome assembly GCF_029813835.1 of Streptomyces sp. DH37. Lineage (GTDB taxonomy): Bacteria > Actinomycetota > Actinomycetes > Streptomycetales > Streptomycetaceae > Streptomyces. The sequence continues at coordinate 4,142 of NZ_JARVKV010000111.1, read as the reverse complement.
GGGTCGACGTCGCCGAGAGCGTCGACCTGCTGGAGGACGCCTACCGCGAGCAGGTCGCCACCGGCAGGAACGGCGCGGTCGCGCTGCCGGTCTCCCTCCAGCAGCCCGAGGTCGGCCAGGAGGAGATCGACCGGGCGATCCGGGAGTTCGGGAAGCCCGCGATGTCCGGCTTGGTCACGGTCAGGGCGGGCGACCGGTCGATCCCCTTCAGCCCCACCGGGTCGCTGCCGAGGTTCCTGTCGATGAAGCCGGTGAACGGCAAGCTCGTGGACACCTACGACCTCAAGGTGCTCAAGGAGCTGTACGGCAGCACCTTCGACGGCGTCCTGATCGCCCGCGGCAACGGGACCAAGACGCCGGTCACCCCCCAGGACGTCGCGGGCGCGCTGCGCGAGGCGCTCCGGCAGACGGACCCGGCCAAGCGGGTCGGCGTCATCGAGCTCGACCCGCGGTAGGCCCGGAGGGCTCAGCGGAACACCGGCGGCCCGCTCCCGGCTAGTTGAGCCGGGAGCGGGCCGCCCGTGCCTCGCGGCGGACGGCGTCGGCCGTGCTGGGCTCCATCGCGGCGACCATGTCGGCGTAGGCCTCCATCTCGCCCGCCCCGCCCTTGAAGTCGCCCCGCTCCACCAGCAGCCGCGCGCGCTCGTAGCGCAGCCTGGCCGGGTGGTGCGGCAGCAGCAGCGACAGTTCCACTGCCCACAGCTGGACGTCCGTGCGCTCGGGGCGGGCCGCCGCCCACGCGCGGATGTTGTTCAGCACGCGCTGCACGATCTCCAGCGGGCCGGCGGGCTGGAGCATCGCCGCCGACGGCGGCGCGCCCGTCGTGCTGGCCACCAGCATTTCGACGTCCCGTTCGTCCATCGGCAGGCCGCCCGCGAAGGGATCGGCGAGGACGTGCTCGCCGCGGGGGTCGCCGAAGCCGACCACGAAGTGCCCCGGCAGCGCGACCCCGTACACCGGCGCGCCCGCCCGGCGCGCGACCTCCATCCACACCACCGACAGCAGGATCGGCAGCCCGCGCCGCCGCTTCAGCACCTCGCCCAGCAGCGAGGACTCCAGCCGTTGGTAGTCGGCGGGCGTGCCGTGGAAGCCGTGCCGCTCGCCGAGCAGGTCCGCCAGGGCGCGCGCCCACCCCCCGGGCCCGCGCGCGGGCTCGTACGGCAGCAGGCCCGTCAGCCGGTCCAGCTCGATCTGGGCGGCGTCGACGAGGCCGTCGACGTCCTTCCCGCCCGCCCCTTCCGCTTCCGCGGCGGAGCCGGCCTCGGCGTCGATCAGCAGGCACAGCAGTGCCAGGTCCGGCCGCTCGGCCCGCGCGGCCTCCGCGAACCGCTCCCGCACCCCGCGGGTGTCTCCGATGTCTCCGCTGTCCATGAAACCTCCGTACCCGTACTCAGCCGAGAGGTGCCCTGCGGTAGTGGTACGCGTGGTGGTCAGCGAAGCCCATCCGGTCGTACATCGCCCGGGCCGCCGTGTTCTCCGGCTGGACCTGGAGGTACGCCGCCGAGGCCCCCTCCGCCAGCGCCGCGCGGGCCAGTTCGGCCATCACCGCCGTGGCCAGCCCCTCGCGCCGCCGCTCCGGGGCGACCTCGACGGCGGCGAACCCCGCCCACCGGCCGTCCACCACGCACCGTCCGACGGCGGCCGGCACCCCTCCTCCGTTGCTCCTGCTGCTCCCGCCGTCCCCGCCCGGCACGGTGGCGAACCACACCGACGGGCCGCCGGCCAGCACCTTCAGCGCGTCGCCGGCCGCCCCCGTGGCGCTGCGGCCGTACCCGGACAGCCAGGCCGCGTCCGGCCGCCGCGACAGCCGCACCCGCGCGTCCGGCTCGCGGTCGGCCAGCGGTGCGAGCGCGCCGACGCAGAGGACCGCGAACCGCTCGGCCGTCCAGCCGCGCCGCTCCAGCTCGGCGGCCAGCAGCTCGTCGCCGCCGGCGCCGCCCGTGGTGATCTGGACGAGGGCGGGCAGCCCGCGCTCCCCGTACCAGCGCACGACCCGGTCCAGGGCCGTGTCCAGGTCCGTGCCGGGGTCGCCGAGGGGCAGGACGGAGTTGGCGCGGCCGGTGAAGCCGCCGGAGGCGCGCAGCCGCCACCCGCCCAGGCGCGCCGTCTCCACCGCGGGCCAGCCGCGCGCCGCCACCTCCACCAGCTCCCGCACACCCGCCGCCGGGCCCCTGCGGCGGGCGGGCTCGGCGGGCACGACCTTCCCCGCCACCAGGGCCGACTCCTCGATCCGCACGCCCTGCCCGCCGCGCCGCGTGATCGAGAGCACACCGTCCGTCCACGATGTGAGAACACCGACCGTGTCGGTGAAGGCCGCGCCCGCGTCCCCGGACCCGGTCAGACTGCGCACCGAGACGCGTTTGCCCACGTCGTCGGCGCTGATGCGAAGCTCAAGTCGTCCGCCCATGGTGAACTCCACAGTCGTGACCACCCCTCCTGTTCGTCTCCTGCCCGGGAACGGAGATACTAGGGGCGGGCATCGACGACGCCGCGCTCCCGCGCGCCATGCGGCTCAGCCACAACCGGACCGGCTGCCCGCGCCCTACCGAGGAGGAACGACAGCGTGACCTACGTCATCGCGCAGCCTTGTGTGGACCTGAAGGACAAGGCATGCATCGAGGAGTGCCCCGTCGACTGCATCTACGAGGGCCAGCGGTCCTTGTACATCCACCCGGACGAATGCGTCGACTGCGGGGCCTGTGAACCGGTCTGCCCGGTCGAGGCGATCTTCTACGAGGACGACGTCCCGGAGGAGTGGAAGGACTACTACAAGGCCAACGTCGAGTTCTTCGACGAGCTGGGCTCGCCCGGCGGCGCCAGCAAGCTCGGCCTCATCGAGCGCGACCACCCCTTCGTCGCCGCGCTCCCGCCGCAGAGCCACGACGAGTGATCCCGCGCCACCCGCAGCACTGACCCCGGTCCCGTACGGCCCCGCCGCCGTGCGGGACCGGGCTTTTCCCGGAAAGAGAGCGAAGCCACGTGCCACCCCTGTCCTCCCGCCTGCCGGTCTTCCCGTGGGACCGGCTGGAGCCGTACAAGAAGACCGCGGCCGAGCACCCCGACGGCATCGTGGACCTCTCCGTGGGCACCCCGGTCGACCCGGTGCCCGAGGTGGTCCGCGAGGCGCTGGCCGCCGCCGCCGACAGTCCCGGCTACCCGACGGTGTGGGGCACCGCGGAGCTGCGGGACGCGATCGTCGGCTGGTGCGAGCGGCGGCTGGGCGCGCGGGGGCTGGCGCACACCCACGTCCTGCCCGTCGTCGGCTCCAAGGAGCTGGTGGCCTGGCTGGCGATCCAGCTCGGCATCGGGGCCGCCGCCGGGGACAAGGTGGCCTACCCGCGGCTGGCGTACCCGACCTACGAGGTGGGGGCGCGGCTGGCGGGCGCCGAGCCGGTCGCCTACGACGAGCCGCGCGAGGTGGACCCCGAGGGCCTGCGGCTGCTGTGGCTGAACTCCCCCTCCAACCCCACCGGCCGGGTGCTGCCCAAGGAGGAGCTGAGGGACACCGTCGCCTGGGCGCGCGAGCACGGCGTGCTGGTCTTCAGCGACGAGTGCTACCTGGAGCTGGGCTGGGAGGCCGAGCCGGTCTCCGTCCTCCACCCGGACGTCTGCGGCGGCAGCCACGAGGGCGTCGTCGCCGTCCACTCGCTGTCCAAGCGCTCCAACCTGGCGGGCTACCGCGCGGCGTTCCTGGCCGGGGACGAGGCGATCCTGGAGGAGCTGCTGCGGGTGCGCAAGCACGGCGGGATGATGGTGCCGGCGCCGGTGCAGGCCGCCACGGTGGCGGCGCTCGGCGACGACGCGCACGTGGCCGAGCAGCGCGAGCGCTACGCCGCACGGCGCTCGGCGCTGCGCACGGCGCTCGAGGCGAGCGGCTTCCGGATCGAGCACAGCGAGGCGTCGCTGTACCTGTGGGCGACGCGGGACGAGCCCTGCTGGGACACGGTCGGGGAACTGGCGCGGCGCGGTGTGCTGGTGGCCCCCGGGGACTTCTACGGCCCGGCGGGCGAGCGGTTCGTACGGGTCGCCTTCACGGCCACCGACGAGCGCGTCGGTGAGGCGGTACGGCGCCTCACCGCGTGAGGCGTGCCGCCGCCCGGCGCGGGCGGCGGCGCGCGGGCGGGGCCCGGGGAGCGCATCGG
>NZ_JARVKV010000110.1 GCF_029813835.1 Streptomyces sp. DH37 | reverse complement strand
GGCCCGCCCGGCACGGGCGGGCCCCCGGGTCCCCGTGGGGGGTGTCAGCGCAGGTAGACGTTGGGCCGGGGCGGGAGGCTCATGCCGTGGCCGAGGAAGAAGCTCGGGTGGGGCGGCTGGTTGTAGGCGGTGTTCTGCCAGGCCAGCGCCACCCGGTACTGCGCGTCGTGGACCAGGGTGTGCAGCTTCAGGTCCGTCCGCGCGGTGGTGGCGTAGACGCGCAGCGCCGAGTTGTCGCTGTGCCGCCAGACGACCTCCTCGCGCCAGTCGCCGAACAGGTCGCCGGAGAGCACCGGGGTGGACTTCGTCCCGTTGCTGGAGGCCACTCCGCTGCCGGTCAGCAGGCGGGTCTCGCCGCCGGTGCCGTACTTGTCGATCCGGGTGCCGTCGAGCAGTTCGCGCACCGGGTCGCCGTCCCACCAGGCCAGGAAGTTGGCCGAGGACGGGTTGCGGCCGACGTTGCCGCCGGAGGCGTTGCGCAGCTGGGTCATGTTCGGGCCCGAGCCCCAGAACTCGGCCCCGGCGTTGCCCGCGTGGATGTCCCCGGCCGCGCCGCGTCCCGGGCCCTCCTGGCTGCCGCTGGTGGGCGTGCGGTGGATGACCTGGCCGGTGCGGGCGTCGTGGAGGTCGGAGCCGGGCTGGTTGCTCGACTCGTGGATGGTGAAGACCTCCAGGCCCGGACGGGAGGGCACGAGGTCGCCGACGTGCAGGGCGTCGCCGTGGCCGAAGCCGGTGGCGTACATCAGGGTGCCGTTGTCGTCGACCGTGGCCGAGCCGTAGACGATCTCCTGGCGTCCGTCGGCGTCCACGTCGGCGATGGACAGGTTGTGGTTGCCCTGGCCGTGGGCGGCGCCGTTGCCGGAGGTGTTGGAGTCGAACAGCCAGCGCCGGGTGAGCTTCCCGTCGCGGAAGTCCCAGGCGGCGATGGTGGCGCGGGTGTAGTAGCCGCGGGCCATGATCAGGGAGGGCCGGGTGCCGTCGAGGTAGGCGGTGCCGGCCAGGAAGCGGTCGACGCGGTTGCCGTAGGAGTCGCCCCAGGAGGAGACGTTCCCGCGGCCCGGCTCGTAGTTCACGGTGGACAGCGCGGCGCCGGTGAGCCCGTCGAACATCGTCAGGTACTCCGGGCCGGTCAGGACGTAGCCGCTGGAGTTGCGGTGGTCGGCGCTTCCGTTCCCGATGACGGTGCCGCGTCCGTCGCGGGTGGCGTCGGCGGTCTTCATGGCCACCTCGGCCCGGCCGTCGCCGCTGTAGTCGTAGACCTGGAACTGGGTGTAGTGCGCTCCGGCGCGGATGTTGCGGCCCAGGTCGATGCGCCACAGCCGCTGGCCGTTCAGCCGGTAGGCGTCGACGTAGACGTTGCCGGTGGTGCCGGACTGGGAGTTGTCCTTGGCGTTGTCCGGATCCCACTTGACGACGAGCTCGTACTGGCCGTCCCCGTCGAGGTCGCCGGGGGACGCCTCGACGGGGGTGTATCCGGAGCCGGGCGGGGAGAGCGGTATGTCGAGGTGGTCGCCGCCGGTGAAGCGCAGCGAGGGCTCGGAGGCGGCCTGTTCGGCGCCGCCCACCACCGCGCGCACGGTGTAGGTGGCGTCGGCGGGGGCGCCGGAGTCCAGGTAGTTGGTGCTGTCGGCGATGGGCGAGGAGTTGACCCTGGTCGAGCCGCGGTAGAGGTTGAAGGCGACGTCGCGGCCCTCGGTGCCCAGCAGCCGCCAGGACACCAGGTTGCCCGAGCCCGAACGGACCGAGACCAGGCCCCTGTTCAGGTCCTCCATCTGCACGGCGTTCCCGGCCGGGGGCTCCTCGGTGCCCGGGTCGCCGTCCGCCCTCACCAGGCTCCACTGCTGGTTGGCGGCGCCGGTGTCGGTGTACTGGGAGATCCGGGCGCCGTCGGCGGTGGACCGCTCCCACACGTCCAGCGCCTTGCCGCTGTTGCGGTTGATCAGCCGTACGTGGCCGCCGTCGGAGTCGGCGACGCGGAACTGCTGGTTGTACCCGTTGGTGTCGTCCCACTGGACGACGTCGGCGCCGTCGGCGGTCGAGCGGGCCTCGACGTCCAGCACCTTGCCGCTGTGGCGGGCCATGATCCGGTACCAGCCGTCGCCGGAGGGGACGAACCGGAACTGCTGGTTGGTGCCCGACCCGGGGGTCCACTGCACCACGGCCGCGCCGTTGTCGGTGGAGCGTCCGGAGACGTCGATCGCCTTGCCGCTGTGGCGGGAGACGAGCCGGTAGTAGGCGGAGGTGTCGATCTCGGCGGCGCCGGCGTCCTGCGCGGGCAGGACGACGAGCGAGACGGCGGCCAGCAGTACGGCCAGTGCGGCGGCGTACAGCCCTCTCAGGCGGGAGGGGGGTCGTGCGGCTGTGCTGTGGGCAGGCATGGCGGCTCCTTGTCGGGGGGTGGCGCACCCACGGGTGGGGAAGAGCCTTGATGAATCGATTCATCGACGCGCCGGGCGCAGCCGTGCGCGCCAGAGGCGCCGACGAAGGGTGTGGGAGCGCTCCCGTGACGATAGAGGCGGCCTTCGCGGGACGGCAAGAGGCGTGCGCGGAAAGGCGCGTGCCCTCTCCCCGCCCCGGCCCCGGGGCGGGGAGAGGGGCGCGGATCAGCCCGCCGAGGGCCCCGTCCACCCGGCCGGGACGTGTCCCACGCGCACCCGCTGCGGGTGGTCGCCGACGGGTACGGAGGCCACCTTCCGGCCGGTCGCGAAGTCGATCGCGGTGACCTGGTCGGCCCCGCTCTCGGAGACCACGCAGTGCCTGCCGTCACCGCTCACCGTCGCCCAGTACGGCTTGGAGACCGTCACCAGCGGCCCCTCCTCCAGCGTCCCGCGGTCCACGACGGTGGCGTAGTCGTCCATCGTCCCGGCGACGCACAGCCTGGTGCCCCGGGGGTTCATCGACATGCCGTGGTGGCGCGAGTCGTTGACCCAGGTGGTGCGGTCGTCGTCCGTGGCCGGGTTCTTCGGGAGCTCCTTCAGCCGCGTGATCTGGTCGGCGGCCACGTCGTACTCCAGGAAGCCGTTGAAGAACGACACCTGGAAGTAGAGCTTCGACTCGTCGGGCGTGAAGGCGACGGGCCGCACCGCGTCGGAGAGGTCCTTGCGGCCGAAGGCGTCCAGCCGCTCGCGCATGTCGATCACCTTCACCCGCTCGAAGGTCTCCGCGTCGACGACGGTGATGCGCCGGTCGCCCTTCGTCCAGTCCAGCCAGGGGGCGTCGAGGTCGTTGTTGACCTCGCCGATGGACATGTTCCAGATGCGCCGGCCGCCGTCGGTGAAGACGTTCTCGTGCGGCTTGTCGCCCGTCCCGAACGACCCCACCTCCCTCCCCGTGGCGATGTCGAGGACGTGGACGGTGTTGGACGTGGACGCCGACACGGCCACGCGGCGGCCGTCGGGCGAGACCGCCATGTGGTCGGAGCGGTAACCGGAGACCGGGAAGCGCCAGTTGACCTTCCCCGTCGCCACGTCGATCGAGACCACGTCGGCGAAGCTGGGGCGGGAGACGACGACGGCCGAGCCGTCCGGGGTGGAGTACATGTCGTCGACGTACTGGTCGTGGCCCTCGCCGACGGTCTGGCGGATGCCGAGGAAGAAGGCGAGCCTGATCGGGTTGAGGTAGATCTCCCGCATCCGCTCGCCCTTGTCGGGGATGACGTTGATCCGGCCGACCCTGGCGTAGTCGCCGGTGGACTCGATGACGTCGGCGGTCCCGTCCCAGTTGTTGCCGACGAACAGCACCTCGTTCAGGCCCCGGTCCGCCCCGGCCGTCCCCGCGCCGGCGGGCACGGCGGAGGCGGGCGCGGCGGCCGTGGCGGCCAGGACGAGGGCGGCGGCGCAGCCGGCGATCCCGGAGGACCGGCGGGAGGGACGGCGTCGCGGGGAGGGGCGGTGGGGGGATGACGGTGCGGGCGTCATGGCGCGCTCCCGGGTCGGACGGACGGATGCGGACGGACACGCGAGTTACCGGTGGTAACGTAGCGGCCCCGCGGACGGCTGGCCAGAGGTCCGGCGCCGGAAACCCGTTGCCCGCGCGGACCGGACTCCGGTCCAATGCCCCCATGCCCGCTCACGACGAGCACGTACGACGGAACCGGCGCTACTGGGACGGCGAGGCCGCCGCCTCCCACGGCCCGCTCGCCCGCGCCCAGTGGTCGCGCACCGAACCGGTCTGGGGCCTGTGGGCCACGCCCGAGTCCCGGCTCTCGCTGCTGCCAAAGGACCTGGCGGGACAGCGGGTGATCGAACTGGGCTGCGGCACCGCGTACGTCTCCGCCTGGCTCGCGCGGGCGGGCGCCCGCCCGGTCGGCGTCGACCTCTCCCGGCCGCAGCTCGCCACCGCCCGCGCCCTGCGGGAGGAGTTCGGCCTCCGCTTCCCCCTCCTCCTCGCCGACGCCGAGCGCGTCCCCTGCCGCGACGGCGCGTTCGACCTGGTCGTCAGCGAGTACGGCGCCTCGCTGTGGTGCGACCCGCGCCGCTGGATCCCGGAGGCCGCCCGGCTCCTGGCCCCCGGCGGGCGGCTGGTGTTCATGCGGTACTCGCCGCTGTTCGCGCTCTGCGCGCGGGCGGAGGGGCAGGCCTCGGCGTCCCTGCTGCGCCCGCAGTTCGGCGACGGCGGCCTGGGGCGGCTGGAGCTGGGCGGGCGCGTGGAGTTCGTGCTGCCGCACGGCGAGATGATCCGCGTCCTGCGCGACTGCGGCTTCGCCGTCGAGGAGCTGACCGAGGTCCGCGCGCCCCGCCACGCGCACCGCGACTACGCCGAGGTCTCCGCCGGCTGGGCCCGCGACTGGCCCTGCGAGGAGGTGTGGAAGGCCCGCCTGGAGCGGTGAGGCTCCTGCGCGGCGCCGACGCGATGACCGGCCTCACGCTCCGGCCGTCCCGCCGGCCCCCTCCCGCGGGAGGCCGGCGTGCCCGTCGCGGCGGGCGTACCCCCGGACCACGCGCGGCACCACCGGCCGCGGCGACAGCCCCTGGCCCGTGCGGCCGTGACGGGCGGTCACCTCCGGCGGCCCCGCCCCCGCTCGTTCCGGCGCGCGTGCCGCTCGTCCCGGCCCGCCGCGAACGCCTTGCCGCGCCTCGAACGCCTCAGCGCGCCGCCTCGTGCGCCACATCGAGGATGATCTTGTTCTCGCCCGTGGTCACCCGGAAGCCCGCCCGGCCGTCGCCCCGGGGGTCGACGCCGACGCCGAAGAGCGTCTCGCCCTCGAAGTAGCTCACCAGCCGCAGCTCGCGGATGACGGGGGTGCTCCTGCCGCCGTCGTCGAAGTCGGGGTCCGGAACGGCCCTGAGGAAGGAGATCCTCAGGTTCTGGTCGCCCTTGAGGGAGATGACGTCGCCGGAGCCGTCCTGGTGCAGCGTGTCCACGTACTCGGCGACGAACCGCGGGGTGCCCTCGTCGAAGTCGAAGACGACCCGGTCGTAGGTGTCGTGGATCCCCACCCGCACCCCGCGCAGCTCCGGGAAGTCGTTCACGCCCGCGTCCCGGGCCTCCCCCGTCCTGCGGGAGGTGTCCCGCAGCACCACGCCCCCCGGCTCGCCCGTGGAGGGCTGGGACGACGGCGGCGACGGCGGGGGCGACGGCGGCGGGGAGGCGGACGGGGGCGCGCTCGTGGGCGCGGAGGGCGAGGCGCTCCGCCCGGCGTCGCCGGACTCGCCGGATCCCCCGGACCCGCCGGCGCTCCGGGACTGTCCGGCCGTCGGAGCCGTGCGCCCGTCGCCCCCCGCCCCCTCTCCCCCCTCCGCCCCGCCGCAGGCCGTCGCGAGGAGGGCGGACGCGAGGGCGATCACGGTCATGGTCGTCATGGTCGTACGACGTGTCACTGCGCGCTCCCGAACGTAGGCGGCCGGACTCGGGCGGGCCGGACCCACCGGGTCCCGGGGCCCCGCCCGTTACTGCTCTGTTGCCGTGTGGGCGGATGCCAACCACGCGACCCTCACAATCCAGCCAAAGGCGCCCTTCCCTCCGGATCGCCCACGACCCGCGCCTTTCCGGCCTCCCTCACACTGGACACCATGGACGACTGGCTGTTCATCGTGAAGCCCTCGGACGCGGCGGCCGACGGCGGGCCCTCCGCCAAGGACCTCTACCTGGAACTCGCCCGGACCGCCCCCGAGAGGGAGTGGTGCCTGTCGAGGCGGCGCCGCATGGCCGCCGGAGACCGCCTGTGGGTCTACTTCGCCTCCCCCGTCCGGGAGGTCGCCGCGATGGCCGAGATCGGGGGCGAGCCCTACGAGGTGCCCGGGAACGCGCGGCAGCCGTGGAAGTTCCCGGCGACGCTGCACCTGGAGGCGACGCGCAGCCTCCACCGCGACCCCGTCCCCCTGCACGCCCTGGCCAACCGGCACCCGCAGGGCGTCACCCGGGTCGGGCCCGCCGACCTCGCCCTGCTGCTGAGGCACGCGGGCCTGTGAGGGCGGGCCGCGGCGGCGGGGACCGCCGCGGGCGGGGACGGGACGCATCGAACACGGGAGTCGGAGCACGAGTGGGTGCATGGCTCCGTCTCCCCCGTCCCCCGCCGACTTCGAGGCCGTATTCCGTGCCACGACCTCGCCCCTGCTCGTGCTCGGCACCGACCTGGTGATCCTGGAGGCCAACCGCGCATGCGAGGAGGCGACGTTCCGCGAGCGGGACGAGGTGGTCGGCCGGCACGTCTTCGACGCCTACCCCGCCGACCCGAACGACCCGGACGCGGACGGCGTGCGCAACCTGAGCGCCCTGTTCCGGCGCGTCCTGGAGAGCGGGGAGGCGGCGGCGCTGCACGTGCAGAGGTATGACGTCCCCTTCCGCGGCAGTCCGACCGGCTTCCGCGAGAAGTACTGGAGCCCGGTCAGCAGTCCCGCCCTCGACCCCGACGGCGAGGTCACCGCGCTCCTGCACCACGTCGAGGACGTCACCGGCTTCCACGAGGAACCGGCCCGCGTCGAGCGCGCCCACCGGCGGACCGACACCCCCACGGCCCGCACCCACACCGCCGTCGCCCGGCGCGGTTGCGAACGCCACCTGGCGCAGGCCGCGTACGACCTCAGGCGCTACCGGGAGTTGGAGGAGGCGGCCCGGCTCCGGCGGGCGATGAGCACGCGCGCGACGATCGACCAGGCCATCGGCCAGCGCACCAACACCAAGCTCCGCGACATCGCCGCCGGCCTGGTGCGCCTGGCCGCGACCGACCCGCCGGGCCCGCTCCTGCCGGACGTCCCGTGACGCCCGTGACGACCCGTGACGACTGCGGGGCCCTTGGCCGCTCCGGCCCGTGACGCGGCCCGGAGCGGTCGGCGGCCCGCCGCTCAGTCGTCGACGGCGTCCATGACGTCGGCGAGGTCGACGAACGTGAAGCCGGTCGCCTCGCGGTCGCCCTCGACGGGGGTCTCCCGCCCGTCCTGGACGACGAGCAGGCCGTCCGGGTACCTCGCTCCCAGCGGCGCGTTCAGCACGGCGGCGCCGTCGCACTCCTCGGATCCGTCGAGGGTGCGCGAGGCGGCCGTGACGCGGAAGCCGCCCTCGTACTCGTTGTCGTCGCCCGGCTCGCGGTCGTAGAGGGCGAAGGTGTCGTCGCCCTGGCTGGAGGCGAGCACGTACCCGTCCCCGTCGCGCTCGGTCAGCAGCGTCAGGCCCTCGACGTCGGCGGTCAGGTGCTCGCCGCCGTGGCCGGGGTCGGCGCCGGTCGGCAGGCACGCGTCGCTCTCCTCGTCGTACGCCGCCGGGACGCCGTACTCGCGGACCCTGTCGATCAGTTCGGGCGTGCCGGTGAGGTCGGCGCGCACCCGCCAGATGCCGACGTCCTCCTGCCCCGCGTAGAGCATGCCGTTCGCCGGGTCGACGACCATGCCCTCCACCTGCGGCAGTTCGCCCGGTTCGCCGCACGGCGCCCAGGTCGTGCCGTCGGGCAGGCGGAACTCCGCGGGCAGGTCCAGGGTGCGGACCGGGCGGTAGCCGACCGTGCCGCCGGCGCCGGCCGTGATCTCCAGCAGGGCGACGGTGGTGCGGTTGTTGCGGCTGACCAGGGCGTAGGAGCGGCCGGTCGCCCGGTCGGTCCAGGTGGCCAGGCCGTAGGCGGTCTCCTCCTCGTTGATCTCCTCCTGGTCCGCGGAGAAGACCGGCGCCGCCGCGGGGTCGGTGACGTCGGCGAGCGGGCCGCCGGGCCGGTCGCGGTCGATGCGGTAGAAGCGCAGCCGGTCGTGGCCGCGGTCGCTGACCACGGCGAGGTCGGCGCGCCCGGACGGCAGGCGCAGGCCGTGCAGGAGGTCGACGTTGTTGAAGCGGCCGGGGGCGTCACCGGGGGCGGCGGGCGGGGGCGCGGGGATCGACTGGATCCGGCGGGCGTCGAGGTCGTAGACGCGCAGCCCGCCCTCCTTGGCCGTGGCGACGACCAGGCTCCGCCCGGGGGCGGCGGCGTTGCGCCAGATCGCGGGATCGTCGGCGTCGGCGTTGCCGCCCTCCTCGTCGTCGTACAGCGCCTCCGTCTCGGCCCGGGGCGTGACGGAGGGCAGGGCGGACGACGCGGGCGTGCCCGCGTGCGCGGGCGCGGCCGGGGCCGCGAGGGCCGTACACAGCAGCAGGGCCGCCGGCCAGACTGATCGGCGCACGGTCACGGGCGTCTCCTCCGGGTCGGGGTGCGGGGCTCCGCACGAGACTGGGCCGGTGGAGTTGCCGGAGGGTTTCACTCCGCCGACGCGTACATGCCCAATGCCCGCACAGCGGGTCCGGGCGGCCGTGCCGGCCGGCCCGGGCCGATCCGGAGCCGCCGCATCCGCACCCGCGGGCTCATCTCCCCCGCTGGGCCGTCCTGGTGAGCCGGTAGCAGGCCATCGTCGCGTCACCGCCCCAGTAGCGCAGTCCGGCCTTCTCCAGCACCCGGGCCGAGGCGGGGTTGGACAGCTCGACGTTCGCGTACACCGTGTGGACGCCCGGCGCGGTCAGGGCGTGGGCCGCGATCGCGCGGGCGGCCTCGGTGGCGTAGCCGAGTCCGCGCCGCGACGCCACGATGCCGTACCCGAACTCCACGGTTCCCTCGCTCGGCGGCCAGAACAGTCCGACGGCCCCGACCACCAGGCCGCTCTCCCGCTCGACGACCTGCCGCTGGCCGTACGCGCCCGACTGCCCGGGGTGCTCGGCGATGTGACCGGCGATGACGCGGTCGCCCTCGGCGGGGAAGTCGTCGGCCCAGTGCGCCCGCCGCTCGCCGCCGAGGACGGCGGCGACCTCGCCGTCCGTCCACGTCCGCAGCACGAGGCGCTCGGTGACCAGATCCGTCCTGCCGGACGGGAGGGAAGGGGGCCGGGGGGAAGGGGACACGCGGCACTCCTGGTCGTTCCGTTCGGGACGACCGGGCCGCCGCGACTGCCGGCCGCGCGCGACCCGGCCATGAGCACGCCGGGGAAGGCCGAAGGAGGCCGGGAAGGCCGGGGCCGTCGACTCCCCGGGAGCGGCGGTCACGCGTCGTACGCGCTCCGGACCCTACCAGCGGGCGCCGGAACCGGCCGGACGGCCGTGGCGCCCCGTCCGGCGGCGGGCGAGCCGAACCGGGCCGGCCGGGGGCTGGCCGACGCGGGCGTCGGCCGTCCCCCGCACAAGGGCCGCTTGCCGTACGCGCGGCGGGGTAACCGGTGGGCGTGCCCACCCATCACGCCCATCACGGCGATCTCACCGACCGGGTCCGGCGCCTGCTCACGGCGGCGGGAGTCCGTACGGCCGACGGCGGCCCGCCGATACGCACGGCGCCGGCCGGGGTGGTGGTGTGCTGCGCCCCCTCCGGGGACCGCGCGCCCCGGGCGGGGGAGCGCCGCGACGGCGTCCCGGCCCGCACCACGCTCGTCGGCCTGCTCGTCGAGGCCGGCTGCACCGTCGCCCTGACCCCCGAGGACGACGGCATCCTGGTGCTGGCCGCACCGCGGTCGCCGTCGGCTCCGCCGTCCGGCGGCCCGCGGCCTCCGCGGACCACGGCAGAGCGGAATGCCGGTTTGGCCAGATGATGTCCGGTTATCCGCTTCTGGGAAGGGCCCGCGGGACGACGGCTCCGCCGAATCCTCCGCTCGCCCGGACGCCACTGACATCGCGGCACACAGGAGGACCACCATGCCGAAGGCACGCGAGATCATGACCGAGGGCGCCGAGTGCGTGGGCGCCGACGACGACATGCTGGAAGCGGCGCGGAAGATGACCGAACTCGGTGTCGGCGCGCTCCCGATCTGCGGAACCGACAACCGCCTGAAGGGGGTTGTGACCGACCGGGACATCGTCGTCAAGGTCCTGGGCGCCGGGAAGGACCCGTCGCAGGTCAAGGCGGGCGACCTGGCCCAGGGCGAGGCCGTGACCATCGGCGCCGACGACGACGCGGACGAGATCCTGCGCACCATGAGCGCCCACCAGGTCCGCCGGCTGCCGGTGATCGACGGACACGACCTGGTGGGGATGGTGGCGCTGGCCGACGTCGCCCGCGCGCTGCCCGACCGCGCGGTCGGCGACGTCCTGGAGGCCATCTCCGTCGACTGACCCCCGCGAGCCACCGGCGGAACGCGGCCGCGAGGCAGTGCGGGACGTGTACGGGAAGGGCGGTGGGGAGCACCGCAGCGGTGCTCCCC
>NZ_JARVKV010000010.1 GCF_029813835.1 Streptomyces sp. DH37 | reverse complement strand
CGTCGGCGACGCCCCGCGGCGGTCAGCGGCGGTCAGCGGCCGGCCGCGAAGTCCACGAACGCGGCCCACTGCGAGGCGCCGAAGGACAGGTGCGGCCCCCGTACGTTCTTGGAGTCCCGGACGTGGACGGCCGGGGCGGCGACGGCGACCTCGACGCACTCCCCGCCCTCGGCCCCGCTGTAACTGCTCTTGCGCCAGGCGAACCCTACTGCGGCATCCGACGCGGACACCTCTGCGTTCATCGCTCTCCCAGCATCTGCTCGATCAGGGCCATGGACCGGCGCGGTGTGAGCGCCTGACCCCGAATGCCTCCATATCGAGCCACCAGAGTACGCACCCGGCTCTGATCTGTAACCAGGCGACTGACGCCCTGGACCTCCACGTATGCCACCTGTTCCCTGCCCTTGGGCGTCAGCAGAACGAACGGCCCGTCGGCCCCCGCGTACTCGTCGCAGTCGAGCGGAAGCACCTGGAGGGTCGTGCTCCGCAGGCTCCCGAGGTCGAGCAGGTGCCTGAGCTGCTTTCGCTGGACCTCCGCTCCCCCGATCTGGCGGCGCAGCACGGATTCGTCGATGACCGCGGTCACCATGGGTGCGGGCCAGCACCTCAGGATCTCCTGCCGAGCCATCCTCGCCGCTGCCCGCTGCTGAATCACCTCCTCGGCCAGCGGTGGGATGCGCGCTTCGAGCATGCTCCGCGCGTACTCCTCCGTCTGCAGCAGCCCCGGCACGGTCAGGGTGCTGAAGAAGTTGACCTCGACCGCGTCGGCCTCCAGGCGGGCGTAGTCCTGGAACCACGCCGGGTGCCGGACCCTGGCCCGCGCCCTGGCGCGGATCACGTCGTCCCGTACCGCTCTGAGCAGGCCGCCCGCGTTCAGGACGGTGTCGGCCGCCTCCAGCAGCTCCGGCTGCGGCGTGCGGTGGGCGCGCTCGACCGCCGAGATCTGGTGCAGGCCGTAGCCCACCAGGGCCCCGAACTCCCGCTGGGTGAGCCCGGCGCGCTCGCGCAGGAGCTTGATCTGTCTGCCGATCGCGCGGTAGAGGTCCGTCGTCTCGTCCGTGCCGTCCAGCGCCTCGGCGCCCGGGCCGGTGTACGCGTCGGACGCGGTCGGTTCGGCATGTGCGGCGTGTTCGGCATGTGCGGCGTGTTCGGTGCATCCGGTGTGTTCGGTGTGCTCGGCGGCGGCTCCGGCGGTCGCGGAGCCCTCGGTGTCCCGCTGCGGTGACCGGTCGGTCATGGTGGATCACCCCCGCCCCGTCCAACTTGTGCGCCGTGCGTACGGTCACCGCCTCCTCCCGCACAGACGGCCGGACGCGTCCGTACACGGCGGCCGTGTACGGCCCCGCCCGGCGCCCGCGGCGGCTGCCGTCCGTGTCCGGCGGCGGCGCGGGGAGGCCGCCGATTCGGCCGGTCCAGCGTCCTGGGCCTCCGTACGGGGATCCGCGGCCTCCCCGCGGCGCGGCGCGGCGCCCGGGTGACGCGACGGGCCGCTGACCTGGGAGGACACGCGGCACGTTCACCCGTGCGGCACAGCGGGGCGGAAAGCGCTCCCACGAGGGCAAACGCGCTCTGAGCTGGGCTTTGACCGATCCGGTCACACATCGTGATGGATTGCGTGCACATATGTGCCGATTTAACGTGAATTGTGCGTGGTAGTGATCGGCTCACTACGGGCCGTGACGCAGTCCACGTGACCTTTCCCCGGGCCCGGTCCCGCACCGGGCCCTCCCCTCCCAGGAGGTTTCTCCACGATGGTGAAGTCCAAGCTCAGCAAGCTCGCCCTGGTCGCCGCCGGTGGTGCGGTCGCACTCGCCACCGCCGCCGGGCCGGCCCTCGCCGAGCCGCCCGCCCCCTCCGCCGAGATGGGCAAGAGCGCCGAGCAGGCCCCGCGCGCCGAGGCCGAGACCCGCAACCCGGAGATGGCCCCCGAGTCGATGGACGACTCGCGCCACCACACCTACAAGGGTCGCGTCATCGCGCGGAGCGGGCTGAACGTCCGCACCCACCCCAACACCCACAGCCGGGTCCTCGCCACGCTGCCCTACGGCAAGGTCATCCACATCGAGTGCAAGGTCCGCGGCCAGAACGTCGCCGGCAACAACCTCTGGTACAAGCTGGACCGCAAGCACCACCACCACGACGGCTGGGTCTCCGCCCGCTACGTCGTCAACATCGGCCCGGCCCCGCACTACTGCAAGCACTGACGGCACCGGCCGGCCGAACCCCTGACGCCCGCCCCCACCGCCGACCCGGCGGCGGGGGCGGGCGCCGCCGTGCGCGTTCGGCCCGCGCGGGGCCTTCGACCCGTACGGCCGGTCGCGCACGGGGGATTGACGGGCTTGCTGACAAGCGGTCTCATAAAAGGCGAACCAGGTGTGACCGCCAGTAACCCCGACAGTGAGGTGGCCCCGCGATGACGACCGCGACCGACGCCGGAGGGCCCCGGGACGCCCTCGGGCCGCTCAGGGACCGCGAGCAGGTGGCCGAACGGCTGCTCGCATCGTCGGCCAGGCACTCCTTCGACCCCGACCGGGAGCTGGACTGGGACGCGCCCTTCGAGGAGGGCAAGTGGTTCTGGCCGCCGGAGCTGGTCTCCCTCTACGGCACCCCGCTGTGGCGGCGGATGCCGGAGGAGCAGCGGATGGACCTCGCCCGCCACGAGGCCGCCTCGCTGGCCTCGCTCGGCGTCTGGTTCGAGATCATCCTCATCCAGCTGCTGGTGCGGCACGTCTACGACAAGCCCATGACCAGCTCGCACGTGCGCTACGCCCTCACCGAGATCGAGGACGAGTGCCGCCACTCCAAGATGTTCACCCGCTTCATCCAGCGGGCGGGGGTGCGGCCGTACCCGGTCTCGCGGCTCCACCACAACCTGGCGCGGGTGCTCAAGACGGTCTCCACCACGCCCGGTTCGTTCACCGCGACCCTGCTGGGCGAGGAGATCCTGGACTGGATGCAGCGGCTGACGTTCCCCGACGAGCGGATACAGCCGCTGGTGCGCGGGATCACCCGCATCCACGTCGTCGAGGAGGCCCGGCACGTGCGCTACGCGCGCGAGGAGCTGCGCCGCCAGATGGCGAGCTGCCCGCGCTGGGAGGCGGAGCTGACCCGCATCAGCTCGGGCCAGGCGGCCCGGGTGATGTCCGCGTCCTTCGTCAACCCGCGGGTCTACACCGACGTCGGGCTCGACCGCCGCGAGGCCGTCGCCCAGGTGAGGGCCAGCGGCCACCGCCGCGAGGTGATGCAGACGGGGGCGAAGCGGCTGACGGAGTTCCTGGACG
This sequence comes from Streptomyces sp. DH37, assembly GCF_029813835.1. Taxonomy (GTDB): domain Bacteria; phylum Actinomycetota; class Actinomycetes; order Streptomycetales; family Streptomycetaceae; genus Streptomyces. The sequence continues at coordinate 148,611 of NZ_JARVKV010000010.1, read as the reverse complement.
AGATCGGGGTGCTGCGGGGAGCCGGCCGCCGGCTGTGGCGGAGCTCCGGGCTGCTGGCGTAGCGGGACGGAACGGGACGGGGCCGGCCGGCGGCGGTTACGCTTCCTGCATGACCGCCCCGGCGTACCGCAGGCTCAGCGTGGAGGAGCGGCGCGGCCAGCTCATCACCACCGCGCTCGTCCTCTTCGCGCACAGCGCTCCCGAGGACGTCTCGCTCGACGACGTCGCCGCCGCCGCGGGCGTCTCGCGCCCCCTGGTCTACCGCTACTTCCCCGGCGGCAAGCAGCAGTTGTACGAGGCGGCCCTCGGCAGCGCGGCCGACGAGCTGCGCCAGTGCTTCGCCGAGCCGCAGACCGGTCCGCTCAGCCGCAGGCTGTCGCGGGCGCTGGACCGCTACCTCGCCTTCGTCGACGGGCACGACGCGGGCTTCTCCGCACTGCTCCAGGGCGGCAGCGTCGCCGACACCTCCCGGACGGACGCGATCGTGGACGGGGTGCGGCGGGCCGCGGCCGAGCAGATCCTGCTGCATCTGACGCCGGCGCGGGGACCGCGGCCGGGCCCGCGGCTGCGGATGATGGTCCGCACCTGGATCGCGGCGGTGGAGGCCGCCTCGCTGATCTGGCTCGACGAGGGCAAGCGGCCGCCGCTGCCGGAGCTGCGCGACTGGTTGGTGGACCACTTCCTGGCCCTGCTCGCCGCCACCGCCGCCGGTGACCCGCGGACGGCCGAACTCACCCGCGCCGCCCTGGAACTGGAGCGGCCGGACGGGCCGGTGGGCCGACTGGCCCGGCGGGTGGCCCCGGTGGTCGGCGACGCGCTCCACCTGCTGTGAGACTGGAGCGGTGAGAAGCGAGGAGACGGCGTTCGCCGGCGGGCCGATGGACGGGCGGGTGCTGCCCGTGCTGGTGGGGCCCACGGGACGGCCGCCGAAGTACTACGAGATCCCCGTCCCCGATCCGTCGGGCGGCAGGCCCGTCGTCCACGTCTACCGGCTGGAGGCGGTGCCCGGCGGCGGGAGGTGGTCGGTGCTGCCGCGCGGCTGGCGGTACGTCCACCAGCCGGAGGGCCGGCCGCGGCGCGGGCCGAGGTGGCCGTGGAGCCGGCGGCCGGGCGGAGGGGCCGGGGAGTCCGGGGGCCGCTGAGCCCGGCCGGGTTTGCGGAGGGATGCGGCAGGTATCGCGTACCGCTCTCCTCATCCCGTCCGCCGTCCGCCCACCCCCTCTAGTCTGCCGCCCGTGAGCACAGGCATGGCCCGCCCCGCCACCGACGCCCCCCGTCGGCTCGGCCCCTACCGGCTGCTCGGGACGCTCGGCCACGGCGCGCTGGGGCCGGTCCACCTGGGCCGCGGCGCCGCGCGGCGGGGCGGCCGCAAGCGGCTCGCCGCCGTACGGGCGCTCCGTCCCGAACTGCTGCGCGACCGGCAGCTGAAGGCCCGGCTCCGGCGCGACCTGGACACCGTCCGGACGCGGGTGACCAGCCCGTACGCGGCGCTGCCGCTGGGCTGCGAGCTGGACGGCGAACGGCCCTGGGCCGCCGTGGAGTTCGTGCCCGGCCCCAGCCTCGCCCGGTTGCTCGTGCGGTACGGGCCGCCGCCCGAGGCCGCCGTACGGGCGCTCGGCGCCGCCCTGGCGCACGCCCTGGCCGACCTGCACGCGGCCGGGGTCGCCCACCGCGCCCTGCGGCCGGCCTCCGTGCTGGTCGCCGCCGACCGGCCCCGGGCCGTGGACTGCGCCCTCGGCGCCCTGGCCGGCGAGCCCCCCGCCGACGGGCACGGGGGGCCCGCCGAGGACGTCTTCGACCTCGGCGTCCTGCTCGCCCTCACCGCGAGCGGCCGCCACCCCTTCCGGGACGGCCCGCCGCCCGCCGGGGCGCCCCGGACATCCGAGACGCCCGGGGCGCCCGGCCGGGGGGAGCCCGCGCCGGCGGGCGTTCCCGCGGGCCTGCGCCCGGTGCTGCTGGCCTGCCTGGACCGCGAGCCCGGGCGCCGTCCGGCGGCGGACGCGCTCGCGGCGTCCCTGGATCCGGCGGGGAGGGCGTGGGGCCCGGCCGGCACGTGGCTGCCGGAGCTCTGGCTCCGCGCGATCGGCGCCCACGCGGCACTCGCCCGTGAGCTGGGCGGACGGCGCCGGTTCGGCCGGTGAGTTCCGGTCCGCACGCCCCGGGCAGGCCGGGTGGATCCCGGCGCACGGGACGCACCGGGCGGCCTCATCTCGCCCTGATCTTTCAGGAGTTGTAAGCGAACCTTAAATGAGAGCGCTCTCTGGCAGAAGTCTTGACCTTTGAACGCGGTCTCACCACAGTGGCCCCATCCGGCCTTCGCCCCACCCGCCTCGGGTGGCGGCCGGACGCACGGCCATGCATGTCGTGCACATGCCATTACCACGTCCGTCAGGAGATCCCCACCGTGGTGTCACGCAGAAGGTTCCTCGGTCTGTCCGCGGCCGCCGTCTCGGCCCCCGTCATCGGCTACGCCGCCACGTCCTCCGGCTTCGCCGCCGACTCCCCCGCGCGTACGGCGGCGGCCGCGCCGACCGTGCGCTTCGTCAACGAGACCGGCCGGTCCACCGCTTTCGCCTACGTGCACGCCGACGTCCCCGGCGGCGGGCAGGGCTTCCTCAACCCCTCCACCGGCCGCCTGGACCCGATCCCCAACCCGGCCGAGCGGATGCACGACCTGAGCGGTTTCCTGGCCTCGCGCCGGATCCCGTTCGACCGGGACATCCCCCTGAACGACCACCTCACCGGCGGGCGGGCGTACGTCTCGCTCGGGGAGAGCGTCTCCTTCTTCGCCAACCCCAACGCGGGCGGCGCCGCGGGCGCCCTCGTCCAGCCGTCGGCCGCCAACCCCGCCGACGCCTCGTACCGCACCGCGTGGGACTACTGCGAGTTCACCTACAACCCCAGCGGGATCTGGGGGAACATCACCTGCGTGGACGGCGTCGCCCTCCCGATCTCCCTCACCCTCACCCCCGGCAGCGGGGCGGTGCAGCACGTCGGCGGCATGCCCGCCGGCGGGACCGCCGCGCTGGCCGAGCGGCTGCGGCAGGCCGGCGGCGACTGGGGCAGGTGCGCGCTGTACGACGGGGACCGGCTGGTGCGGGTCTCCAGCCCCGCCAAGCTCCCGGGCCTGGGCACGGAGGTGTTCGCCGGGCACTACCGGTCCTACGTCGACGAGGTCTGGCACGCCTACCGCGCCGACGGCGGCAGGGACCTGCGGATCGCCCTGGGCGACGTGTGGCCGGGGAAGACCGTGGTCGGCCGGACCCACGGCGACCGGCTGGTCTTCGAGGGCATCACGGACGGCTCCCCGAACTCCTTCGCCAAGCCGGGGACGGCCGGCACGACCGCCGAGGCCGACATCTTCGGCTGCGACGGCACCCTCCACGGGATCAACGCCACCCAGCAGGGGCGCGTCGCCGCCGTGCTGGGCGCCGCGTTCTGCCGCACCACGCTGCTGAGCAACCCCTCGCAGCCCGACGCGACCTCCGCGCAGTTCTACACCCACGGCCCGCGGTACGAGTACGCGCGGCTGGTGCACGAGCTGGCGGCCGACGGACGCGGGTACGCCTTCCCCTACGACGACGTCACGCCCACCGAGGAGGGTGACCTGGCGGGCGCGGTGATGTACACCGAGCGGCCCTCCGACTGGGCGCTGACGGTCACGGTCAAGCGGCCCGTCTGACGGGTCCGGCCGCCCGCCCGGTTCACCCGGCCGGTGCCGCGGTTACGGCGATCGCCGCATCCGCGCACCGGCCCGGAGGCCGGCCGCGGCCCCGCGTGCCACGATCGCCGCAGGAGCCCTGTGGAACGGTGCGGAGCGCGGAGGTGGGCCGGTGTCGAGGGCGCGGGGTCGTCTGCCGTGGGGCCGCCTGCTGCGGGGCCGTCCGGTGCGGGCGGTGGTCGCGGCGGTGACCACCGCGGCGGTCGCCCTCGCACCGGGACCGGCCGCCGCCGCGGACGCGCCGCCGCTCCCGGGCGGGGCGGGGGGCGAGCCGGTCAGCGAACTCCTCACCCGGATGCGGGACCTGTACCGGCGGGCCGAGACGGCCGGCGCGGCGCACCGCGTCACCGAGCGGGAGCTGGCGGAGCGGCGCGGGAAGGTCGACCGGCTCCAGCGCGAACTGGCGGACACCCGCGTACGGCTGGCCCGGGCCCGCGACGAGGCCGGACGGCTCGCCCGGCAGCAGTACCGGGGCTCGTCCGGAGTGCTCCCGGTCTCCGTGCGGCTGCTGCTGGGCCGCGACGAGCGGGAGGTGCGGGAGGTGCTGGAGCACGGGCGGGTGCTGGACCGGATGTCCGCGCGCCGGGCCTCGGCCGCGGCGCGGCTGTCGGCCGAGGAGCGGCGGCTGGACCGGCTCGCGAGCCGTGCGCGCGACGCCCTGGACCGGCAGCACACGCTCGCCGCGGACAGCGGACGGCGGCGGGAGGAGGCCGGGCGGCTGCTGGCGGAGGTCGAGCGGCGGCTCGCCTCCCTGAGCGACGGGGAACTGGCCGCGCTGCGCCGCGCCGAGGCGGCGCAGCACGGCTGGTGAGGCGGGTGCGACGGGCCGGACGGCCGGGGAGGCGGGCCGGACGGCCGGGGTCTCAGGCGGAGGCCAGGCTCGCCAGGTACGCCCGGGCCTTCTCCGGGTCGAAGAACCAGTTCTCCAGGTCGGACGGGTCGCTGAAGGCGTTGGCGAAACGGTCCGCCAGCTCCTGGTGCTCCATGCCCGCGCCGATCAGCTGCAGCACGTGCTCCGGCGGCGGCGCCAGCAGGCCGTTCGACCACTTGGTGACGTGCCGGGCCGTGTCCTCCCAGAAGCGCTCGAACGTGGCCCGCATCCACTCCTCGTCGAACGGCTCGTCGCCGCGCTCCAGGATGGCGGCCAGGTAGGTGGCGGCGCACTTGGAGGCGGTGTTGGAGCCCTGGCCGGTGATCGGGTCGTTGGCCACCACCACGTCCGCCACGCCCAGCACCGCGCCGCCCGAGGGGAGGCGGCCGACCGGCTTGCGGACGGTCGGCGCGTAGCGGCCGGCGAGCGTGCCGCCCGCGTCGGTCAGCTCGACCTTGCGGGCCCGCTCGTACTCCCACGGGGTGAAGCGCCTCATCAGCTCCAGCGTGAGGTCCAGGTGCTCGGCCGGGTCCTTGACGCCCTGGAAGACGTCCAGCGGACCGCCGGGGACGCCCTCCCAGAACATGATGTCGCAGGGGCCGGAGACGGTGTAGCCGGGGATCATGAACAGCTCGCCGACGCCCGGCACCAGGTTGAAGCGCACCGCCAGCATCTCCGGGTGCTCCGGACGCCGCTCCAGGCCGTGCACGTAGGACACCGCCAGGGCGCGCTGCGGCTTGTCGTACGGGGAGCGCGAGGCGTCGCGCTCGAACATCGTCACCAGCTCGCCCTTGCCCGCCGCGACGAGCACCAGGTCGTAGGTGCGGGCGAAGAAGTCCAGGTCGGAGACGGTCGCGCCGTGGATGACGAGCTGGCCGCCGCGCTGGGCGAAGGTCTCCAGCCAGCCGGCCATCTTCACGCGCTGGTCGATCGACTGCGCGTAGCCGTCCAGCCGGCCCACCCAGTCGACGGGGCGCGTGGGGATCCCCCCGGGGCCGTCGGGGCCGACGACCGAGACGCCCAGGCCCTCGGTCCGCGGGCTCTGGTCCTCCCAGAAGTTGATCTCCAGGTCGCGCTCGTGCTGGAGGGCCTGGTCGAACATGCACTGGGTCGACATGACCCGGCCGCCGCGGATCTCGTCCGCCGTGCGGTTCGACATCACGGTGACCTCGTAACCGTGCGACTGGAGGCCGAGCGCGAGCTGGAGGCCGGACTGGCCGGCTCCGACGATGAGTATCTTCCGCATGGCGGTTCTCCCCTGGGGTGCCTGGGTACTGTGGGGTGCCTGGGTGTGGGGGCTGGTGGGACGCGGGACGGGGCCGCCGGTCAGGCGGGGGTGAGGTCCAGCGCGTGGCCGACGAGCGCCGTCAGCGAGTCGACGACCGTGTCCCGTTTGCGCGCGTCCATGACGACGACGGGCACGCGGTCGGGGACGGACAGCGCCTCGCGCACGTCCTCGGCCTCGTAGTACTCCGTCCCCTCGAAGTGGTTGACGGCCACGACGTAGGGCAGGGCGCAGCTCTCGAAGTAGTCGAGCGCCGGGAAGCAGTCCTCCAGCCGCCGGGTGTCGGCCATCACCACCGCGCCGATCGCGCCGCGCACCAGGTCGTCCCACATGAACCAGAAGCGCTGCTGGCCGGGGGTGCCGAACAGGTACAGCACCAGGTCGGAGTCGAGGGTGACGCGGCCGAAGTCCATGGCGACCGTGGTCGTGGTCTTCTCCGGGGTGGCGGTGAGGTCGTCGGTGCCCTCGCTCGCCTGGGTCATCACCGCCTCGGTGGTCAGCGGTTCGATCTCGGAGACCGAGCCCACGAAGGTCGTCTTGCCCACGCCGAAGCCCCCCGCCACCACGATCTTGACGGAGATGGGGGCGCGTCCGCGCTCCTCCTGCCAGGGCTGGAGCTTCTCGTCGCTCTCTGCCGGGTCGTTCACGGCGTCCACCACGGGTCTTTCTCGGTGTCTTCGTCGGTCGGTGTCGAGGCGCCCCGCACGGCACCGGGCGGGGTGCGGGGCGTCAGAGTCTGCGGAGCCCACCCAGCACCCTCTCCAGCAGCGCGCGGTCGGGGCGGTCGTTGTCGTAGCCGGTGCCGTAGACCCGGATGCGGCCCTGGTCGGCGAGGTCGCTGAGCAGCACGCGCACCACGCCCAGCGGCATCCGGAGGCGGGCGGCGATCTCGGCCACCGAGCGCATCCGGCGGCACAGCTCGACGATGGCCCTCATCTCGGGCATCACGCGGTCGCGCAGGCCTCCCGAGGTCAGCTCCAGGCGGGCCTCGGGGGCCTCGATGGCGGCGACGAGGGTCTCCACCAGCAGGACGTGCCCGAAGCGGGTGCGTCCGCCGGTCAGGGAGTAGGGGCGCACACGCGCGGGTTTGCGTACGGGCAGCGGGCTGTGGGAAGTCACTGGTCCAGCTCCATCGACGTGCGCAGTTCGGTGCGGAGTTCGGGGGTGAGGACGTGCCCGGCCCGGCCGACGAAGAGGGCCATGTGGTACGCGACGACGCTCATGTCGCAGTCGGGTGCGGCGTGGACGCCGAGCAGCGAGCCGTCGCTGATCGACATCACGAACAGGCTGCCCTCGTCCATGGCGACCATGGTCTGCTTGACGGCGCCGGCGTCCATCAGCTTCGACGCGCCCTGGGTGAGGGAGCCGAGGCCGGAGACGATGGTGGCCAGATCGGCGCCGGAGCCCCTGGGGCCCCGGTCGGGCCGCCCCCCGGGCTCCCGGCGCGGGGCGCCGGCGTCCCCGCGCTCCCCGCCGCCGTGCTCCTCGCGGTCCCGGCCGTCGGCGGGCTCGGCGGTCCGGCCCGGGTCGGAGGAGAGCAGGAGCAGTCCGTCGGAGGACACCACGGCGACGGACCGTACGCCGGGCACCTCGTCGACCAGGTTGGCCAGCAGCCAGCGCAGGTTGCGCGCCTGCCTGCTGGGCGTGTGTGCGGTGGTGGGCGCGTTCACTTCCGTGCCTCCTCGACAGTGCCACCCGTGTCCGTCGACCCTGCCCGGCCCTCGCTCCGGCCGGTCCCGTTCGGTGTGCCGCCCGGTCCGCCGCCGTTCTCCTCGGCGGCGATCTGGGCCTCCGCGTCGCGCTGGCCGTCCCGGGCGCCCTGCTGGAAGCCGCCGAGCCGCCTGCGCAGCTCCTCGGCCCTCAGCCCGCCCGTGCGGTGGCGGGGGACGTCGACCCCGGTCTCCACCGTCCGGGGCGTCCGCTTGGGGAGTCCCTTGGCGGTGACGGTCCGCGGGGCGGGCTCGCCCTCCGGCGCGGGGGCGGACGTCGGCGCGGGCGTCGGCGCGGGGACGGTTCCGGGCGCCGGTACCGGCGTCTCGTCCCGGGCCCGGCTGTGCTCGCGGGGGTCGTCGGGCTCGATGTAGTACGGCCCCGCGGCCCGGACCAGGGCGTCGCGCGCGGGGTCGGCCGCGGCCTCGGCGACGTCGGCGGCGACATCGGCGGCCGCGGCGCCGGCGGGGCTCCCCGCGCCGGCGGCCGGTGCGGGCCGCGCGGTGCGCTCGGTGATCCGGGGGATCCGCGCGGTCTCGGCGGCGTCCGCGGTGCCGGCGCCCGGCGCGGGCGCGTCCCCGGCCGGCTCCGGCCGCACGCGGTCCGGGCGGGGCGGCAGCGCGTTGCCGTTGGCCTCGGCGACCGTGCCCGGCAGGGCCGGCACCGTGCCCGCGGCGGCGGCCTTGGGGCCCGCGGCGGCGCCGGGCATCGGGCGGTCGGGCAGCAGGGCGCGCGGCAGGACGGCGACCGCGGCGATGCCGCCCTGCTTCTGCTCGCGCAGCTGCACCCGTACGCCGTGCCGCGCGGCGAGCCGGGCCACCACGTACAGGCCCATGCCCAGCACGTCCCCGTCCTCCGGGTCGGCGGACGCGCCCTCGGCCAGCTTGGCGTTCAGCTCGGCGAGCCGCTCGGGCGCCGCTCCGATGCCCTCGTCCTCGACGGAGAGCATGATCTCGCCGTTCTCCAGCATCCAGCCCGACAGCCGTACCTCGGCGTCCGGCGGCGAGAAGGCGGTGGCGTTGTCCACCAGCTCGGCGATCAGGTGGCTGACGTCGTCGGCGGCCGAGCCGGACACCTGGGCGTGCGGGGGCAGCGCGGCGATCTCCACGCGCTCGTAGCGCTCGATCTCGCTGATCGCGGCGCGCAGCACGTCCAGCAGCGGCACCGGCTCCAGATGGCCGGTGGTGTGCTCGGCCCCGGCCAGGAGCAGCAGGTTCTCGCTGTGGCGGCGCATCCGGGTGGCGAGGTGGTCGAGCTTGAAGAGGGTGGCGAGCCGGTCCGGCTCCTTCTCCTCGTGCTCCATGGACTCGATGAGGGTGAGCTGCCGCTCCACCAGGCCCAGGGTGCGCAGCGCGAGGTGGACGTACGTGCCGTGGGGGGCGCCCTGCCGGGACTCCGGCCGCTCCCCTCCGGTGCCCTCGGCGGCGTCGCTCCCGGCGGCTCCGGCCGCGGCCTTCACGGCCTCGTGCTCGCGCAGCAGCCGCTCGTGCTCGGCCGCCAGGGCGGTCAGCCGCTCGCGCACGGCGGCGAGTTCGGCGGCCGTCTCGCGCGCGGGGTCGGCGGCCCGCGGGTCGGCGGCCCGCGGGTCGGCGGAGGCCGGGTGGGCGGGAGCCGCGGCGGAGCCGGCGGCGGCCTCGGCCCGGACGGCCCGCTCGTGGAGCGCGGCGGCGGTCTCCCGCAGGCGGTTGACGGCGCGTACGACGTCGGCGAACTCGTCGTTGCGGCCGGTGTACGCCACCGGCTCCTCGCCGACCGGGTCGGCGGCCACCCGCTCGCCGCCGCGCCGCAGGACGGCCAGCGGACGGGCCATCGAGCGGGCGGTCTGCACGCTGATGCCGACCGTGAGCAGCAGGCAGACGCCCAGCAGGGCGATGCGCAGCTCCAGCGCGGTCAGGTCGTCGTCGCGCAGCCTCTCCAGCCGCTTCACCTCGGCGGCCGCCAGCGAGGACTCCATGCTGCGCATGCGGTCCACCCGGGCGGTCAGCGCGGACTCGACCCGGTCGCGGTCCAGGGACCGGTCCTGGTGGTCCAGCCGCGGCTGGTCGGTGAGGCGGGCCAGATAGCGCTCGGCCAGCGTCACGTCGGTGCCGGTGACGGTCCTGGCGTACGCGTCGCGGTCGGAGGCCAGGGCCGTCTGGTCGAAGTCGGCGAGGGCGGCCTGCTCGCGCAGGTGCGCCTGCTGGGCGGCGGCGGTCAGGCGCGGCTGCTCGCCCTGGGCGGCGAGCGCGGAGAGCAGCAGCCCGCGGGCGGCGGAGGCCTGCTCGACCGCGCGGCCGAGGTCGGGGAGCGCGTCGGCCGTCGCGTTCTCGGCGCGGGCGGGCAGGGCGCGGGTGGTGGCGGCGGTGATGCTGTTGAGGGACTGGATGAGCTGGGTGTACGCCTCGTGGGTCTCGACGGCGCCGCTCTCCCCGGCCACGGCCCGCCGGCGGGTGTCGGGGAAGGCGTCGAGCAGCCGCCGCACGTCGGCGGGCGCGTCGGCGCTCAGCTCCCGGATGCCGCGGTCCACGCGGGCGCGCTCCCGCTCGGTGAGCCCCTCACCGTCGTGGGTGGTGCGGCCCGCGGCGATGTAGCGGACGACGGCGTCGCGCTCGTCGGCGAGGGCGTGGGAGAGCGAGACGGCGCCGCGGCCCAGTCCGGCGCGGTCGACCAGTCGCTGGGAGTCGGTCAGGTCGCGCGAGGCGGTGGCCACGCCGGGCGCGCCCGCGGCGAGTACGGCGGCGGCGCACAGGACGACGGAGGCGAGGAGCCTGTTGCGCACCCGCGCCCTGCGCCCCGTGGGGGGCGGCGTGGGGGCCGTGCCGTCCTGGTGGTCCTGCCGGCTGCTCCGGTGTCGCTTCTTCCCCACCCGTGCTCGCAATCTCGTTCCGCCGTCCCGGACGCGTCCGGAAGGCGACAGTCCAACGTGCGCGGCAAGGGACCGTACCCCGCCCGTCCGCGCCTGCTCGCGGCGACCGACGTTTCCATCGTTGCAGTGGGAGCGGAGGCGGTCTCCGTGCCGGGCCACCCGAAGGAGTGAACATCACCAGGGAGTTACCGAACAACTCCGGTGACGGCGGCGGTTTGGCCACACACCGGCCGGGGGTTGGAAATCCGCGCGCGGTTTTGGAAAGATTCGCGCCCGCCGTTTCACGGACAGCCAGATTCCGGTAGAACTCCGGCGAAGGAGCGCGGATCGCACCGCCGGCGCGGCCCCGTCCGCCGCCCCCCGCCCGGCCCGGCTCCTCCCCCGGTCCGCTCCGGCAGACTGGCGCGCATGCGGATCGAGATGGCCAGCGAGCCGGGCAGCCCCCGGGTCCCCAACGAGGACTACGCGTCGGTAGCCCTACCTGCGGCAGGGCGGGGCGGAGCGCTGGTGGTGCTGGACGGCGTGACGCCCCCTCCCGGGGACACCGGCTGCGAGCACGACGTCCCCTGGTACGTGGCGCGCCTGGGCGGAGCGCTGCTCGAACTGTCCGGTTCGCGGCGGGATATGACGCTGGCCGAGTGCCTCGCCGCCGCCATCGGGCGGACCGCCTCCTCCCACGGACCGGGGTGTGACCTTTCTCACTCCCGCACCCCGCAGGCGACGGTGGTGCTGGCCCGCTGGGACGAATCGGCCGTCGAGCACCTGGTGCTCTCCGACTCGGCGCTGCTGCTGGAGGACGCGGACGGGGCGGTGACGCCCGTGCTCGACACCCGGCTGGACCGGCTGCGGCCCGCCGCGCGGGCGCTGCCCCCGGCCGAGCGCGCCGCGTACCTGGAGGCCCTGCGCAACGCGGAGGGCGGCTTCTTCACGGCGGCGGCCGATCCGGCGGTGGCCGGGCGCGCGGTGACGGGCTCCGCGCCCCGCGAACGGGTGCGCGCGCTGGCGGCGTTGAGCGACGGCGTCACGCGCTGGGCGGAGACCTTCCGCCTGGGCGACTGGACCGCGCTGATGGCGGTGCTCCGCGGGGAGGGGCCGCGGTCGCTCGTCGCGCGGGTGCGCGCCGCCGAGTCGGCCGACCGCGCCGGTACGGCCTTCCCGCGCGGCAAGGCCCATGACGACGCGACGGCCGTGCTGGTGGAGTTCTAGGCGGGTCCCCGGCCGCCGGGGCCGGAGTCGCCCGGTTCGTTCAGCCGGTGGAGCAGGCGCGCCAGTTCGGCGATCTCGCCGCGGTCCCAGGAGGCGAGCCGGCGGACGTAGCGGGCGCGCCTGGCCTCGCGGATCCGGGTGAACCGCTCGCGCCCCTCGGGAGTGAGGCTCACCAGCCAGGCGCGGCCGTCGTCCGGGTCGGGTTCGCGTGCGACCAGGCCGAGGGACTCCAGGGCGCGCAGCTGACGGCTCATCGTGGCCCTGCCGATGCCGAAGTAGGCGGCCAGGTCGGTGGCGCGCTGCTGCCCGGCGTCCGCCAGCCGCAGCAGCAGGCCGTACGCCGCGGGCTCCAGGTCGGGGTGGACCTCGCGGGCCACCTCCACGGAGGAGGCCCGGGCCCTGCGCAGGAAGACGGCCAGCTCGTGTTCCAGCGCCAGGAACTCCGGGCCCGGCCCGCCGGGGCCGTCCGCTGTCCCGCTGTCGTGCACGTCTGCGCTCTTTCCGGGGTCGGCGACGGGGAGGGGGCGGGCCGCGGCGCCCCCTGCGGCGGGGTGTGCCGGGAGCCGCGGCCCGCACCAGTATTTCCCACCCGCGCCGGGGGCGCCCGGCGCCGCTCAGGCGGCGGCCGGGAGGTCCGCCGCGACCGGGGTCAGGGCCAGTTCCAGCACCTGGCGGACGTCCGAGACCGGGTGGACGTCCAGCTTCCGCAGCACCTCCTCGGGCACGTCGTCCAGGTCCGGCTCGTTCCGCCTGGGAATGATCACCGTGGTGATCCCGGCCCGGTGCGCGGCCAGCAGCTTCTGCTTCACCCCGCCGATCGGCAGGACGCGGCCGGTCAGCGAGACCTCGCCGGTCATCGCCACGTCCGGGCGGACCCGGCGGCCCGACAGCAGCGAGGCCAGCGCGGTCGTCATGGTGATGCCCGCGCTCGGCCCGTCCTTGGGCACCGCGCCCGCCGGGATGTGCAGGTGGACGCCGCGGTCCTTCAGGTCGCCGACCGGCAGCTCCAGTTCGGCGCCGCGCGAGCGCAGGTAGGAGAGGGCGATGTGCGCGGACTCCTTCATCACCTCGCCCAGCTGCCCGGTCAGCGTCAGGCCGGAGGCGCCCGTCTCCGGGTCCGCCAGCGACGCCTCGATGTAGAGGACGTCGCCGCCCGCGCCCGTGACGGCCAGCCCGGTGGCCACGCCGGGGACCGCGGTGCGCCGCTCGGCCGGGTCCTGGGCGGACTCGGGGGTGTGGTGCGGGCGGCCGATCAGGGCGCGCAGGTCGTCCGCGCCGACGGTCAGCGGCAGCTCGCGCTCGCCCAGTTCGTGCCGGGCGGCGATCTTGCGCAGCAGCCGGGCGACGGACCGCTCCAGGTCGCGCACCCCCGCCTCGCGGGTGTACTCGCCGGCCAGCTTCCGCAGCGCGTCCTCCCGGAGCGTCACGTCGCCGGAGTCCAGCCCGGCGCGCTCGCGCTGGCGGGGCACCAGGTGGTCGCGGGCGATGACGACCTTCTCGTCCTCGGTGTAGCCGTCCAGCCGCACCAGCTCCATGCGGTCCAGCAGCGGCTGCGGGATGGCCTCCAGGACGTTGGCCGTGGCCAGGAACACCACGTCGGACAGGTCGAGTTCGACCTCCAGGTAGTGGTCGCGGAAGGTGTGGTTCTGCGCGGGGTCGAGGACCTCCAGCAGGGCGGCGGCCGGGTCGCCGCGGAAGTCGCTGCCGACCTTGTCGATCTCGTCGAGCAGCACGACCGGGTTCATCGAGCCGGCCTCCTTGACGGCCCGCACGATCCGGCCCGGCATCGCGCCGACGTAGGTGCGGCGGTGGCCGCGGATCTCGGCCTCGTCGCGGACGCCGCCGAGCGCCACCCGGACGAACTTCCGGCCCATCGCGCGGGCCACGGACTCGCCGAGGGAGGTCTTGCCGACGCCGGGCGGCCCGACCAGGGCCAGCACCGCGCCGCCCCGGCGCCCGCCCACCACGCCCAGGCCCCGCTCGGCGCGGCGCTTGCGGACGGCCAGGTACTCGGTGATGCGCTCCTTGACGTCCTCCAGCCCGGCGTGGTCGGCGTCCAGGACGGCGCGGGCCCCGGCGATGTCGTACGCGTCCTCGGTCCGCTCGTTCCACGGCATCTCCAGGACGGTGTCCAGCCAGGTGCGGATCCAGCCGCTCTCGGGGCTCTGATCGGAGGCGCGCTCCAGGCGGTCGACCTCCTTCAGCGCGGCCTCGCGGACCTTCGGTGGCAGGTCGGCGGCCTCCACCCGGGCGCGGTGGTCGTCGCCCTCGTCCCCCGCCTGCCCGCCCAGCTCGGCCAGCTCCTTGCGGACGGCCTCCAGCTGGCGGCGGAGCAGGAACTCGCGCTGCTGCCTGTCCACGCCCTCCTGGACGTCCTTGGCGATGGCCTCGGCGACGTCCTGCTCGGCGAGGTGCTCGCGCAGCCAGGTGACGGCCAGCCTCAGCCGCTCCACCGGGTCGGTGGTCTCCAGCAGCCTCACGCGCTGCCCGGAGCCGAGGAAGGGGCTGTAGCCGGAGTTGTCGGCGAGCTGCCCGGGGTCGTCGATCTGCTGGATGCGGTCCACGACCTGCCAGGCGCCGCGCTTGCGCAGCCAGCTCGTGGCCAGGGCCTTGTACTCCCTGACCAGCTCGGCGACCGCGCCGGGCGCGGGGGTCTCCCCGCCGGAGGCGGAGGAGGGGTCCGGGGCGCCCTCCCCGATCTCGGTGCCCTCCACCCACAGGGCGGCGCCCGGTCCGGTGGTGCCCGCGCCGATCCGCACCCGGCCGACGCCGCGGATCAGCGCGCCCGGGTCGCCGTCGGCCAGCCGCCCGACCTGCTCCACGAGGCCGAGCACACCGATCGCCGCGTAGGCGCCGTCGATCCGCGGCACGAGCAGCACCCGCGGCTTCTCGCCGTTCCCGCCGTTCCTGTCGTTCCCGTCGTTCCCGCCGTTCGGTCCGCCCGCGCCGCCTCTTCCGGCGGCGGACTGGGCGGCCTCGACCGCGGCCCGCACCTCGGCGTCCGACAGGTCCAGCGACACCACCATCCCGGGCAGCACCACCTCGTTGTCGAGCGGCAGCACGGGCAGGGTGAGCGTTGTGGGCGGCAGAGCCATGATCTCTCCCTCGGCAGTCAAATTGAGCTTGGGCGACTCAATGTCTCTTCAATGCCCGGAAGGAGCACGGTGTTCCCCGGCACGCGTTCGCTCTGAGCGATCACCGTCCGCAGCGACTCCCCGGTGCGCTCCGCGCGGCACCGGCAGGATGGTCGGCATGCACCTCCCGCACGAGACAGCCGAGCAGGGGGCGGCCGGGTACGAGGCCGCCCGGCACGGGGCCGGCGCCTCCGGCGCCGAGCGGCCCCGCGTACTGGACCGGCGCGAGGGGCCCCACGGCGAGGTCGTCCTGCGCCGGCACGGCGGGCTGCTCCAGATCATCGCCAACGGCTGCTTCCTGATGGACACCTCCGACGGCCGCTCCGAGCGGCTGCTGGTGCGGGCCGCGCTGGAGGAGCTGGACGCGCTCGGCGGCCGGCCGGCGCCCGCCGTGCTGATCGGCGGGCTGGGCGTCGGCTTCTCGCTGGCCGAGGCGGCGGCCGAGCCGCGCTGGGGGCGGATCACGGTGGTCGAGCGGGAGGAGGCGATCGTCGACTGGCACCTCGACGGCCCGCTCGGCGAGTCCGCCGCCGAGCTGGGAACCGCCGGGGCGCTGGCCGACCCGCGCGTGCGGATCGTCCGCGCCGACCTCCTGGCGCACCTGGCCGACGGCGGCGAGCCGTACGACGCGCTGTGCCTGGACGTCGACAACGGTCCCGACTGGACGGTCACCGAGGACAACGCCTCCCTCTACTCCCCCGCCGGGCTCGCCGCCTGCGCCCGGCGGCTCACCCCCGGCGGAGTGCTGGCCGTGTGGTCCGCGCGGCCGTCCCCGGCGTTCGGCGAGGCCCTGCGGAATGCCGGGTTCACGCGGGTGCGCACCGAAGAGGTCCCCGTCGTCCGAGGCGTCCCGGACGTGATCCACCTCGCCACCCGACCGGCGTAGCGCACCGCACACGGGCCCCTTACGCTCTTGCAAGAAAACCGAGCGGCAGGGCGAGGCGTATGGACCACAGGAGCACGACGCAGTCCCACGGCGGCACCCCCGCCGCGGCGGCCACCCCCGGCGCCCAGCGCCGGGTCCTGGTCGTGGAGGACGACCCGACCATCACCGAGGCGGTCGCCGCCCGGCTGCGCGCCGAGGGCTTCCAGGTCCGCACCGCCGGGGACGGCCCGGCGGCGGTCGAGACGGCCGAGGCGTGGCAGCCCGACCTGCTCGTGCTGGACGTGATGCTGCCGGGCTTCGACGGCCTGGAGGTCTGCCGCCGGGTGCAGGCCCGGCGGCCGGTGCCGGTGCTGATGCTCACCGCCCGGGACGACGAGACCGACATGCTGGTCGGCCTCGGGGTCGGCGCGGACGACTACATGACCAAGCCCTTCTCCATGCGGGAGCTGGTCGCGCGCGTCCACGTCCTGCTGCGCCGCGTGGAGCGGGCCACGATCGCCGCGGCCTCCCCCCGCTCGGGCACGCTGCGGCTGGGCGAGCTGGAGATCGACCACGCCCAGCGCCGGGTGCGGGTCTCCGGCAGGGACGTCCACCTCACCCCGACCGAGTTCGACCTGCTGGTCTGCCTGGCCAACTCCCCCCGCGCGGTGCTCTCGCGCGAGCAGCTCCTGGCCGAGGTGTGGGACTGGGCGGACGCCTCGGGCACGCGGACGGTCGACAGCCACATCAAGGCGCTGCGCCGGAAGATCGGCGCGGAGCGGATACGCACGGTCCACGGCGTCGGTTACGCGCTGGAGGCGCCCGCCCCGGCCTCCGACTGGACATGAGCGGAGCGGGCGTGAGCCGCTGGCGCTCCCTGTGGGACCGGTTCTGGGAGGGGGTGCGGCCCCTGGACCCGTACCGCTCGGTCAAGGCCGCGCTGGGCGCGCTGGTGATCGTCACGGTGGCCATCACCACCCTGCTGACCATCGTCGCGGTCCACTCGGCGATCGAACTGCGGGTGATCGCCCTGCTCGCGGTGATCGCCTCGCTGGTGGTCACCCAGTTCGTGGCGCACGGACTGGCCGAGCCGCTGGACGAGATGACGGACGCGGCCCGCTCGATGGCCCGCGGCGACTACAGCCGGCGGGTCCGCGTCGACCGCCGCGACGAGCTGGGCGAGCTGGCCGACACCTTCAACCGCATGGCCGCCGACCTGGAGGCCGTCGACCGGCACCGCAAGGAGCTGGTCGCCAACGTCTCCCACGAGCTGCGCACCCCGATCGCGGCGCTGCGCGCGGTGCTGGAGAACGTGGTGGACGGGGTCTCCGAGGCCGATCCGGCGACCATGGACACCGCGCTGAAGCAGACCGAGCGCCTGGGCCGCCTGGTGGCGCACCTGCTGGACCTGTCCCGGCTCGACAACGGCGTGGTGCCGCTGCGCTCCCGGCGCTTCGAGGTGTGGCCGTTCCTGGCCGGCGTGCTCAAGGAGGCCAACATGACCAAGGGCGAGGGGCACGCCCGCACCGACGTCCACCTGCACCTGGAGGTGAACCCCCCGGAGCTGGTCGCGTACGCCGACACCGAGCGGCTGCACCAGGTGGCCGCCAACCTGATCGACAACGCCGTCAAGCACAGCCCGCCCCACGGCCGCGTGACGGTGCGGGCGCGTCCCGGCCGGGCGCCGCTGAGCCTGGAGCTGGAGGTGCTGGACGAGGGACCGGGCATCCCGGAGGCGGACCGCGACCGGGTCTTCGAGCGCTTCGGCCGCTCCGCCTCGGCCAAGGGCGGCGACGGCGGCACGGGGCTGGGCCTGGCCATCGCGCGCTGGGCGGTGGATCTGCACGGCGGACGGATCGGAGTGGCCGAATCCCCGCGCGGCTGCCGGATCCTCGTCAGCCTTCCCGGCGACACCTCCGGCCTGGAGTTGACGTAGGCTCGAGGGAGGCGCGAGGTGAGGGAGCGCGGCAGGGGCCCGTTCCCGGGTCGCCCCTTCCCGGATTCCGCCGAACCATGTTCGTTTCCCGCCAAAGAGAACGCCGAAACGCACCGCCGAATGTGACTTAGACGACGCAAACCCCATGCCGACTGCACCGAACGGCCGGGGGAGCGTAGCCTTTATTTCTGCTGTCCACCCACACAGGTAAGCGGAAGAGGGCGGTTGCCGCCGTGTCGCCACAGGCCCCAAAGACTTCGAGCGTCTCGACCGAGCAGGACGGGCAGGGGAAGAATCCCGCCGCCGGCTTCGGTGCCAACGAGTGGCTCGTCGACGAGATCTACCAGCAGTACCTCCAGGACCCGAACTCGGTAGACCGGGCCTGGTGGGACTTCTTCGCCGACTACAAGCCGGGGCAGGCCGCCGGGGGAGCCGCGGCCCCCACCCCGTCGAAGCCCGCGGCCGAGCCCCAGGCGCCACAGGCCCCCCAGTCCCGGCAGGCCCAGCCCCAGCAGGCTCAGCCTCAGCAGGCCCAGCCCGCGCCCGCCGCCAAGACGGTGCCGGCGCCCGCGGCGAAGCCCGCCCCCGGGAGGAGCGAGCCCGCCGCGAAGCCCGCCGCCGAGGCCGCCCCCAAGAAGAGCGCGCCCGCGGCGAAGCCCGCCGCCGGGGACGGGGACGGGCAGGAGACCGGTACGGAGTACGTGCCGCTGCGCGGCCCGTCCGCCGCGGTCGCCCGGAACATGAACGCCTCGCTGGAGCTGCCCACCGCCACGTCGGTGCGCGCGATCCCGGTGAAGCTGCTGATCGACAACCGCATCGTCATCAACAACCACCTCAAGCGCGCCCGTGGCGGCAAGGTGTCCTTCACGCACCTGATCGGCTACGCCATGGTCAAGGCGCTCAAGGCGATGCCGTCGATGAACTACTCGTACACCGAGAAGGACGGCAAGCCGACGCTGGTCAAGCCCGACCACGTCAACCTCGGTCTGGCCATCGACCTGGTGAAGCCCAACGGCGACCGCCAGCTCGTCGTGGCCGCCATCAAGAAGGCCGAGACGCTGACCTTCTTCGAGTTCTGGCAGGCGTACGAGGACATCGTCCGCCGCGCCCGGAACAACAAGCTGACGATGGAGGACTTCTCCGGCGTCACCGCGTCGCTGACCAACCCCGGCGGCATCGGCACCGTCCACTCGGTGCCGCGTCTGATGCCGGGCCAGGGCCTGATCCTGGGCGTCGGCGCGATGGAGTACCCGGCGGAGTTCCAGGGCACCTCGCAGGACACCCTGAACAAGCTGGGCGTCTCCAAGGTCATGACGCTGACCAGCACCTACGACCACCGCGTGATCCAGGGCGCCGCCTCCGGCGAGTTCCTGCGGATCGTGCACCAGCTGCTGCTCGGCGAGAACGACTTCTACGACGAGATCTTCGAGGCGCTGCGCATCCCCTACGAGCCGGTCCGCTGGCTCCGCGACATCGACGTCTCCCACGACGACGACGTCACCAAGGCCGCCCGCGTCTTCGACCTGATCCACTCCTACCGGGTCCGCGGCCACGTCATGGCCGACACCGACCCGCTGGAGTACAAGCAGCGCAAGCACCCCGACCTCGACATCACCGAGCACGGGCTCACCCTGTGGGACCTGGAGCGGGAGTTCGCGGTCGGCGGCTTCGCCGGCAAGTCGCTGATGAAGCTGCGCGACATCCTGGGCGTGCTGCGCGACTCGTACTGCCGCACCATCGGCATCGAGTACATGCACATCCAGGACCCCAAGCAGCGCAAGTGGATCCAGGACCGCGTCGAGCGCCCGCACTCCTCGCTGGAGCGTGACGAGCAGCTGCGCATCCTGCGCCGCCTGAACGCCGCCGAGGCGTTCGAGGTCTTCCTCCAGACCAAGTACGTCGGCCAGAAGCGCTTCTCCCTGGAGGGCGGCGAGTCCGTCATCCCGATGCTGGACGCCGTGCTGGACGCCGCCGCCGAGGCGCGCCTGGACGAGGTCGTCATCGGCATGGCCCACCGCGGCCGCCTCAACGTGCTGGCCAACATCGTGGGCAAGTCCTACGCCCAGATCTTCCGGGAGTTCGAGGGCAACCTCGACCCGAAGTCGATGCACGGCTCCGGCGACGTGAAGTACCACCTGGGCGCCGAGGGCACCTTCACCGGCCTGGACGGCGAGGAGATCAAGGTCTCCCTCACCGCCAACCCCTCCCACCTGGAGGCCGTGGACCCGGTCGTGGAGGGCGTGGCCCGCGCCAAGCAGGACATCATCGGCAAGGGCGGCACCGACTTCACCGTCCTGCCCGTCCAGCTCCACGGCGACGCGGCCTTCGCGGGCCAGGGCGTGGTGGCCGAGACCCTCAACATGTCGCAGCTGCGCGGCTACCGCACCGGCGGCACCGTGCACGTGGTCATCAACAACCAGGTCGGCTTCACCGCCCCGCCGGAGTCGGCGCGCTCCTCGATGTACGCCACCGACGTGGCGCGGATGATCGAGGCGCCGGTCTTCCACGTCAACGGGGACGACCCGGAGGCCTGCGTCCGCGTGGCGCGGCTGGCCTTCGAGTTCCGCCAGGCGTTCAACAAGGACGTGGTGATCGACCTCATCTGCTACCGCCGCCGCGGTCACAACGAGGCCGACAACCCGCACTTCACCCAGCCGCTGATGTACAACCTGATCGACAAGAAGCGCTCGGTGCGCAAGCTCTACACCGAGTCGCTGATCGGCCGGGGCGACATCACGCTGGAGGAGGCCGAGCAGGCGCTCCAGGACTTCCAGGGGCAGCTGGAGAAGGTCTTCACCGAGGTCCGCGACGCCGCCAACCAGCCGGCTCCGGCGGAGGTCCCGGCCCCGCGGCCGGAGTTCCCGGTCGCGGTGGACACCGGCGTCAGCGCGGAGGTCCTCAAGCGGATCGCCGAGTCCCAGGTCAACATCCCCGAGCGGATCACCGTCCACCCCCGGCTCCTGCCGCAGCTCCAGCGCCGCGCGGCGATGGTGGAGGAGGACAGGATCGACTGGGCGATGGGCGAGACCCTGGCCATCGGCTCGCTGCTGATGGAGGGCACCCCCGTCCGCCTGGCCGGCCAGGACTCCCGCCGCGGCACCTTCGGCCAGCGCCACTCGGTGCTGGTGGACCGGGAGACCGGCGAGGACTACACCCCGCTGCTGTACCTCTCCGAGGACCAGGCCCGCTTCAACGTCTACGACTCGCTGCTGAGCGAGTACGCGGCGATGGGCTTCGAGTACGGCTACTCCCTGGCCCGCCCCGAGGCGCTGGTGATGTGGGAGGCGCAGTTCGGCGACTTCGTCAACGGCGCGCAGACGGTCGTGGACGAGTTCATCTCCTCGGCCGAGCAGAAGTGGGGCCAGACCTCCGGCGTCACGCTGCTGCTCCCGCACGGCTACGAGGGCCAGGGCCCGGACCACTCCTCGGCCCGGATCGAGCGCTTCCTCCAGCTGTGCGCGCAGAACAGCATGACGGTCGCGATGCCGACCCTGCCGTCGAACTACTTCCACCTGCTGCGCTGGCAGGTCCACAACCCGCACCACAAGCCGCTGATCGTCTTCACCCCGAAGTCGATGCTCCGGCTCAAGGCGGCGACCTCGAAGGCCGCGGAGTTCACCTCCGGCGGCTTCCGCCCGGTCATCGGGGACTCCTCGGTCGATCCGGCCCAGGTCCGCAAGGTGGTCTTCTGCTCCGGCAAGGTCTACTACGACCTCGCCGCCGAGCGGAGCAAGCGGGGCGTGACCGACACCGCGATCATCCGGCTGGAGCGGCTGTACCCGCTGCCCAGCAAGGAGATCCAGGCGGAGATGGCCCGCTACGGCAACGCCTCGACGGTCGTCTGGGCCCAGGAGGAGCCGGCGAACCAGGGCGCGTGGCCGTTCATCGCGCTCAACCTGGTGGACCACCTCGACCTGTTCATCGGCTCGGGGAAGGCCCCGAACGCGGACCGGCTGCGCCGGGTCTCGCGTCCGTCGTCCTCCTCCCCGGCGGTCGGCTCCGCCAAGCGCCACCAGGCCGAGCAGCAGCAGATCGTCGACGAGGTCTTCGACCTCTGAGGTCCGGGGACGGCCGGCCGCCGTCCGCAGGTCCCCGTGGGGCCCGTGCCGTCGTGACGACGGTGCGGGCCCCACGCCCGTACCACCGACGCACCACCACCCGACCGGGAGCATCCATGTACTTCACCGACCGCGGCATCGAGGAGCTGGCGCAGCGGCGCGGCGAGGAGGAGGTCACCTTCGAGTGGCTCTCCGAGCAGCTGCGGACCTTCGTCGACCTCAATCCGGACTTCGAGGTGCCCGTCGAGCGGCTGGCGACCTGGCTGGCGCGCCTGGACGACGAGGACGACGACTGAGGAGGACGACCGAGGAGGCCGGCTGAGGACGGCTGAGAACGACCGAGGACGGCCGGCGGCCCGCCCGCCGCGGGGCCGCCGGGAGACCTTGACTTCCCCACACCGCGATATATCGTGTCTCCCCAGGGACGCGATATGTCGTCGTACGCCGAACCAGGGGAGGCCGTCGTGCCAGGCCGGTCCGAGTGGTCCGTGGACGAGCCGTGCGGGCTCGTCTTCGAGGAGGACGTCCACACGCTGCGGGTCCGCGTCGTGGGCGGCGCGGTGAACGTCGTCGGCACCGGCGCCCCGCCCGCACGGCTGGAGGTCGGGGCCGTCACCGGCCCCCCGCTGACCGTCCGCCTGGAGGACGGCACCCTCACGGTCGCCTACGACGACCTGCCCTGGAAGGGCTTCCTCACCCTCCTCGACCGCGAGGGCGGGCGGCACAGCGCCGACGTGTCGCTCGCCGTGCCCGCCGGTGTCCGGGTCGAGGTCGGCGTGATCGGGGCCGACGCGGTGCTCACCGGCATCGGAGGACGCGCCGAGGTGCGCGGCATCACCGGCGGCGTCACGCTGGTGGGCCTGAGCGGCGACGTACGGGCCGACACGGTGTCCGGCGGCGTGGAGGCGCAGGGCGTGACGGGGGACCTGCGCTTCAGCTCCGTCTCCGGCGATCTGACGGTCATCGACGGCGGCGGCTCGTCGGTGCGGGCCGACTCGGTCAGCGGCGACATGGTGGTCGACCTGGCCCCGGCCCGGGAGCGGCGGCGCACCGACGTCCGGCTGAACTCCGTGTCGGGCGGCATAGCCCTGCGGCTGCCGGACCCGGCCGACGCCGTCGTGGACGCGGGCACCGCCGGCGGCGCCGTCTCCTGCGCCTTCGAGGACCTGCGGGTCTCCGGGCAGTGGGGCGCCAGACGGATCACCGGCACCCTCGGCCGGGGCGGCGGACTGCTGCGCGCCACCACCGTCTCCGGCTCGATCGCCCTGCTGCGCCGCCCGGAGCCGGACGCCGGCGAGGAGGCCGGCGATCCCCACGGACCCGGCGGCACGCCTCCGCCGGCCGAGCCCTCCCCCCGTAAGGACGTGTGACATGCCCCCCGTCTTCGCCCACGGCCGACTCCGTCTCTACCTGCTGAAACTGCTCGACGAGGCGCCACGCCACGGCTACGAGGTGATCCGGCTGCTGGAGGAGCGCTTCCAGGGGCTGTACGCGCCCTCGGCCGGCACGGTCTACCCGCGGCTGGCCAAGCTGGAGGCCGAGGGCCTGGTCAGCCACACCACCGAGGGCGGCCGCAAGGTCTACTCCCTCACCGACGCGGGCCGCGCCGAGCTGGCCGAGCGGCAGGGCGAGCTGGCCGAGCTGGAGCTGGAGATCCACCAGTCGCTGGCGGCGCTGGCCGCCGACATCCGCGAGGACGTGAGCGGCGCGGCCGGCGATCTGCGCCGCGAGATGCGCGAGGCGGCGGAGCGGACCCGCAGTGCGACCGGGGACGCCGGGGGCACCGGGGATGCCGCCGACATGGGGGACATCGGAAACATCTGGGACATCGGGGGAGGCGGGAACGCCGGGGACGCCCCGGCGGGCGGGTCCGCGTCCGGCTGGGAGAAGGCCTGGGAGGGCGGCTGGGGCGACCAGGAGGCGCTGCGGGCCGCGCGCGAGGAGATGCGCCGGGCGGGCGAGCAGTGGAAGGAGCAGGCCCGCCGCGCCCGCCAGGAGGCCCAGCAGGCCAGGCACCAGGCGCGCAGGGCGCGCCAGGCGCGGGACGCCGCGCTGGAGGACGCCCAGCGGATCATCCGCCAGGTCCAGGAGCAGGTGCAGTCGCACACCCAGCAGGGCGCGGTGCGCGCGGCCGTGTCGGAGCTGAGCAGGCACCTGGGCGGCCTGAGCGGCCTGATCACCGGCCACACCACGCCCCGCCCGCCGCACGCCGGGCCGGACCCCCGGGCGGAGGCGGCGGACGCACCGGCGGAGGGCGCACCGCCGGAGGACGCACCACCGGAGGACGCGCCGGCGCCGGAGTGGGCCGAGGAGCCCGCCGCGCCCTCCGGCGACCCGCGGCGCGATCTGGAGCGGCTGCTGGACCGGTTCCGCGACGACGTGCGGGACGCGGCCCGCGACCACGGGGTGAGCGAGGAGCAGTTGCGCGAGGCCCGCCGCCATCTGTCCACGGCGGCGGCGCGCATCGCCGCTCTGCTGCGGTCGCGCGACGCGGACGGGCCGGAGGCGTAGGAAACGCGGTGGTCCTCCCCCGCGCCGGGGGAGGACCACCGGGCCCGTCGGACCGTCAGACCGTCAGACCGTCAGACCGTCAGACCGTCAGGACGATCTTGCCGAAGAGGTCGCCCGTCGCCATCTTCTCGAAGCCCTCGCGGGCCCGGTCCAGCGGCAGGACGGAGTCGATCACCGGGCGGACGCCCTTGGCCGCGCAGAAGTTCAGCAGCCCGGCCAGCTCCTCCTTGGAGCCCATCGTGGAGCCGACGACCTTCAGCTCCAGGAAGAAGATCCGGTTCAGCTCGGTGGCGGGCGGGTTCGGGCCGCTGGTGGCGCCCGAGATGACCAGCCTGCCGCCGGGCTTGAGGGACTTCACCGAGTGGGACCAGGTGGCGGCGCCGACCGTCTCGATCACCGCGTCCATCCGGTGCGGCAGCCGCGCGCCGCTCTCGAACGCGCCCTCGGCGCCCAGCTCCTCGGCCCGCCTGCGCTTGGCCTCGTCGCGGCTGGTGGCGAAGACCCGCAGGCCCGCCGCGGCGCCCAGCGCGATGGCCGCCGTGGCGACGCCGCCGCCCGCGCCCTGCACCAAGACGGAGTCCCCGGGGCGCACCTCGGCGTTGGTGAAGAGCATCCGGTACGCGGTCAGCCACGCCGTCGGCAGGCAGGCGGCCTCCTCGAAGGAGAGCTCCTTCGGCTTGGGCAGCACGTTCCACTGCGGTACGGCGACCCGCTCGGCGAAGGTGCCCTGGTACTTCTCGGTCAGGATCGAGGGCCTCTCGCGCGGCCCGACCCCGTGGCCGGTCGCGCCGACGACGGAGTACAGCACGACCTCGTTGCCGTCGGCGTCCACCCCGGCCGCGTCGCAGCCGAGGATCATCGGCAGCGACTCCTCGCCCAGGCCGACGCCGCGCAGGGACCACAGGTCGTGGTGGTTGAGGGACGCCGCCTTGACGTCGACGGTCGTCCAGCCGAGCGGGACGTCCGGTTCCGGACGCTCGCCCAGCTCGAGTCCGTTCAGCGGCTGGTCACGGTCGATGCGCGCGGCATAGGCAGCAAACATGATCCGAACCCTAGGCCGAGCGGGGCCGTCGCGAAACCGGGCGGCGGTGTGACACGCGCCGCTGACCAGCGAGGCGGCCCGCGGGCACCGGGGAAACGGAAGGCGGTACGGGCCCCGGGCCGGGATCCGTACCGCCTCCGCCTCGGCGTCCGCGTCTCAGAGGACCTTCGACAGGAACGCCTTCGTCCGCTCGTGCTGCGGGTCGGTCAGCACCTCGCGCGGGTGGCCCGACTCCACGACCACGCCGTCGTCCATGAAGACCAGCGAGTCGCCGACCTCCCGGGCGAAGCCCATCTCGTGGGTGACGACGATCATCGTCATGCCGTCCTCGGCGAGGTCGCGCATGACGTCGAGCACCTCGCCGACCAGCTCGGGGTCGAGCGCCGAGGTGGGCTCGTCGAAGAGCATCAGCTTGGGCTCCATCGCCAGCGCGCGGGCGATGGCCACGCGCTGCTGCTGGCCGCCGGAGAGCTGGGAGGGGTAGTTGCCGACGCGGTTGCCGAGCCCGACGCGGTCCAGCAGCCTCAGGGCCCGCTCCCGGGCGGCCGCCCGGGACTCGCCCTTGACCTGGACGGGCGCCTCCATGACGTTCTCCACCGCGGTCATGTGCGGGAAGAGGTTGAAGCGCTGGAAGACCATGCCGATGTCGCGGCGCTGGGCGGCGACCTCGCGCTCCTTGAGCTCGTAGAGCCTGTCGCCCTTCTGCCGGTAGCCGACGAGGCGGCCGTCGACCGACAGCCGCCCGGCGCTGATCTTCTCCAGGTGGTTGATGCAGCGCAGGAAGGTGGACTTGCCGGAGCCGGACGGGCCGACCAGGCAGAACACCTCCCCCGGGGCGACCTCCAGGTCGATGCCCTTGAGGATGTGGGCGTGGCCGAAGGACTTGTGGACGCCCTCCGCCTTCACCATCGGGACAGTGGAGGTGGTCATACCGTCTTCCCTCCCACCTGGCTCGGCGTGCGGAACGAGGTGAGGCTCTTCCTCACCCGCTGCCACGGGGTGGGCGGCAGGCTGCGGGACGACCCGCGCTGGAAGTGGCGCTCCAGGTAGTACTGGCCGATGCTGAAGATGGTGGTGAGCACCAGGTACCAGACGGTCGCCACCAGCAGCAGCTCCATCACCGAGAGGTTGCGCGAGGAGATCTTGGTGGCCGACAGCAGCAGTTCGCCGTACTGGATGGCGTAGGCCAGCGACGAGGTCTTGAGCATGTTGATGAACTCGTTGCCCGTCGGCGGGATGATGACCCGCATGGCCTGCGGCAGCACGATGCGGCGCATGGTGCGGGAGCCGGTCATGCCGAGCGCGTGGGCCGCCTCGGTCTGGCCCTCGTCCACCGACTGGATGCCCGCCCGGCTGATCTCGGCCATGTAGGCGGCCTCGTTCAGGCCCAGGCCCAGCAGCGCGGCGAGGAACGGCGTCATCACGTCGTTCATCTCGTCGCGGTAGAAGCCCAGGTCCAGGATCGGGAAGATCAGCGCCAGGTTGTACCAGATCAGCAGCTGCACCAGGACGGGAGTGCCGCGGAAGACCCAGATGTAGCCCCAGGCGACGGACGACATCACCGGGTTCTTCGAGAGCCTCATCACCGCGAGGACCGTGCCGAGCACCACGCCCATGAGCATGGCGAGCAGGGTGATCCACAGGGTGTTGACCGCGCCCGTGAGGATCGTCTCGTGGTTGAGGTAGCGGCCCACCGTCGGCCAGGTGATGTCGGCGTTGACGAAGGCCGCCACCACCAGGCCGAGCAGGACGAGCACGATCACGGCGCTTATCCAGCGGCCGTAGTGGCGTACCGGGATGGCCTTGATGGCCTCGGGCGGGACCGGGGAGCTCTTGGCCGCCGGCCCCGCGCCGCCCGGCCCGGCGCCGTCGTCCTTGGCGATGGACACCGGGACCGGGGTCTTGTCTTCAGGTTCGGACACGGAGAGTTACCTTTGCTGTGGAGCTGCGGGATCCGGTACGGCTCACTTGCCGCCGTTGACGGTGGCCTCCTCGACCGCGGCGTTGGTGACCTCCCACTTCTCCAGGACCTTCTGGTACTCGCCGTTCTCGATGATGGCGTCGAGGGCGGCCTTGATGGCGTCGCGCAGCTGGGTGTCCTCCTTGCTGACGGCGATGCCGTAGGGGGCGGCGTCGATCTGGTCGCCGACGACCTCGAAGTCGTTGCCGCCGCCGGAGGTCTTGGCGTTGTACGCGGCGACGGGGTAGTCGTTGATGTCGGCGACCGCGCGGCCCTGCTTGACCTGGAGCAGCGCCTCGGTGTCCTTGTCGAAGGCGAGGATCTTGATCGGCTTGTCGCACTTCTCGTTCTGCGCCTCGGCGAGCTCCTCGTTCGCCGTGCCGCGCTGGAGCGCGACGGTCCGGCCGCAGAGGTCGTCCAGGCTCTTGATGCCCTCGGGGTTGCCCTTCTTGACCAGGATCGTGGAGCCGGCCCGGAAGTAGTCGACGAAGTCGACGCCCTCGCCGACCTTCTTGCCCTTGTCGTCGAGGCCTTCCTGGCGCTGCTTGGTGTCGGTCATCGCCGACATGATCACGTCGTGGCGGCCGGAGTTCAGACCGGTGATCAGCCCGTCGAAGGTCCCGTTGCTGAACTCGAACTCGACGCCGAGCTGCTTGCCCAGGGCCGCGCCCAGGTCCGGGTCGATGCCGGCGATCTGGTCGTTCTCGTCGTAGAACTCGACCGGCGCGTACGCGATGTCCGAGCCGACCTTGATGACGCCCGCGGACTGGATGTTCTGGGGGAGCTTGTCGAACAGCGGCGCCTGGGAGCCCTGGGACTTCGTGTCGCCGCCGCCCTCGCCGCCCTTGTCCGTCTGGTCGCCGCACGCGGTCAGCAGCAGGGAGCCGGCGGCCGCGACGGCCGCGACCGCGGTGAGACGGCGGCGCGCGGACGGCCGGCGGGAGCCATCCACCGGGGGCAGGGGGCGGGTGGTGCGTGCGGTCATGGGTGGTCCTCCTGCGGGGTGATGTGGAGTGTCCGGTGGTCGGCCGGCCACGCCCTGGGCGCGCCGCGACACTGCGGGATGAAGGGAATCTTGCCATCCGGACACCTGAGGCCAGGATGCCAACCATGTCAAAATCGGATAACGGGTGGCCGGGAACGATCGTCGGCCGACACCGCGCGGGCCCTCGCGCCCACCCGCCCGGACCGCTCGTATGAGCACTGGCGCGCGCGAAGAGAGCTTCGTCACTCCCCTCCTGGGGTGTTAAGCGGTCTTCCAGCCTTCCTACAGGCTCTTTGCCCAGCATGCCCCCATGCCCGGCGCACTTCGCGGGCAGCCACTGAGACGAAAGACATTCGTGCGCGGTGGCGCTCATCCGGTAGAAAGAGCAGTTACACCCCTCACCCGGGGACCAGGGCATGTGTGCGACGTGCCCGGCGTCCGTTTCTCCCCCGACGGCGGCCCCATCCGCCGGACGGGCCGCGGGCGCGGTGCCCGCCCGCTCCTCGACCAGGCAGCGGCCGCCCTCGACAAGGAATTCAACAAAGGGGTCAGAACAGTGGCAGCGGAGATCGTCAATTCCCAGGGCGAGCTGGACGACGGCGTCGAGCCGGCCATCGATCCGGCGTTCGCCCTGCACCGCGGCGGCAAGATGGCGGTCCGGGCGACCGTGCCGGTGCGGGACGCGGACGACCTTTCCCTGGCCTACACACCGGGTGTGGCCAAGGTGTGCAGCGCCATCGCCGAGCAGCCGGACCTGGTCCACGACTACACCTGGAAGTCCCAGGTCGTCGCGGTCGTCACGGACGGCACCGCGGTGCTGGGCCTGGGCGACATCGGCCCGCAGGCGTCCCTGCCGGTGATGGAGGGGAAGGCGATCCTCTTCAAGCAGTTCGGCGGCGTCGACGCGGTGCCGATCGCGCTGGACTGCACCGGCGTGGACGAGATCGTGGAGACCGTCGTCCGGCTCGCGCCCTCCTTCGGCGGCATCAACCTGGAGGACGTCTCCGCCCCCCGCTGCTTCGAGATCGAGCGCAGGCTCCAGGAGCGCCTGGACATCCCGGTCTTCCACGACGACCAGCACGGCACGGCGGTCGTCACCCTCGCCGCGCTGCGCAACGCCGCCCGGCTGCGCGGGGTCGCGCTCGGCGAGCTGCGGGCCGTCATCTCCGGCGCGGGCGCGGCCGGCGTGGCCATCGCCAGGATCCTGGTGGAGGCGGGCATCGGCGACGTGGCGGTCTGCGACCGCAAGGGCATCGTCTCGGCCGACCGCACCGACCTCACCGACGTCAAGCGGGAGCTGGCGGGCTTCACCAACAAGGCGGGCCTGAGCGGGTCGCTGGAGTCGGCGCTGGACGGCGCGGACGTCTTCATCGGCGTCAGCGGGGGCACGGTCCCCGAGGAGGCCGTCTCGAGGATGGCGGAGGACGCCTTCGTCTTCGCCATGGCCAACCCCACCCCGGAGATCCACCCGGACGTCGCCCGCAGGTACGCCTCGGTCGTCGCCACCGGCCGCAGCGACTACCCGAACCAGATCAACAACGTCCTCGCCTTCCCCGGCATCTTCGCGGGCGCCCTCCAGGTGCGGGCCTCGCGGATCACCGAGGGCATGAAGCTGGCCGCCGCCGAGGCGCTGGCCGCGGTGGTCGCCGACGAGCTGAGCGCCGACCGCGTGATCCCCTCGCCCTTCGACGAGCGGGTCGCCCCGGCCGTGACCGCCGCCGTCGCCGCCGCCGCCCGCGCGGAGGGCGTGGCGCGGCGCTGAGCCGAGCCGAGTGAGCGGCCTCCGACGAGGCCGCGGACCGCGCCGCGGCTGCACCCGGTCGCTTACGGGTCGTTCCCCGGTCACCTCAGCCCGAGCACCATCGCGTCGGCCGGCGACGCCCACACCGTGCGCGCCTCGGCGAAGCCCGCCGCGCGCAGCGCGTCCACGTGCCAGGCGGCGGACTGCGCCTCGCCGTCGGAGTGGTCCCCCGCGACCGGGTCGCCGAAGATGCGGAAGCGCTCGGCGGCCGGCTCCGCCAGCGCCGGGTCGGCGGCGGCCGACGCCCACCAGTCCGCCCAGTCCTGCGTGCCCGCGGCCTTCTCGCGTTCGCGCCGCGCCCGGTGGAAGGCGTCCACGGCCTCGTTGATCCGGGGCGTGGCGGGATCGGGCATGTGGTCGGCGTTGAGGAGGACCCCGCCCTCCCGCAGGACGCCCGCGAGCTGTCCGTACAGCGTCCGCAGCTCGTCGGTGCGCAGCCAGTGCAGCGCGGTGGAGGTGAGCACGGCGTCGTAGGCGCGGTGCGGCAGGGCGTCGGTCCACCGCGGGTCCCGCAGGTCGGCGGTGACGAAGGCGACGCGGGAGTCGGCGGCGAAGTACCCGCGCGCGATGGTCAGCAGGGCCGGGTCGAGATCGACCCCGGTGCTGGTGGCCCCGGCGAACCGGCGCAGCAGCCGGTCGGAGATGCTTCCCGTGCCGCAGGCCAGGTCCAGCACCTTCGGCGCGGTGCCCACCAGCGCCTCGACCGTGTCGAGCATCGTCCGGAACCGCTCCTCGCGGTCGGGCAGGTACCACTCCTGCTGCCGGTCCCAGCTCTCCTGCCAGCGGCGCCAGTCCGTGCGCACGGCCGCGCCCGCCCTCGTCCCCGCTTCCGCCTCTGCCACGGCAACCCCCTGCGTCCCTGATGCGTAATAGTCTGGTTCTGCGGACAACCCTTACTTGTCCCGGCCCCGACCATAGAGCGCATCCGTAAGGACCACAAGTGGAACTGAACTATTACTCGGACTACGCCGTGCGGCTGGTCAACACCGAGCAGCCGCAGCGCGGCGAGGACGCGCTCACCTCGGTCGAGGCCGTACGCGCCCTCTTCGGCCCCGGCCAGGCCGCCGCACGGCGCGCCACGGAGGCCGACGTGACCCGGCTGCGGGGCGTGCGCACACGGCTGCGCGCGGTCTTCACGGCCGCCTCGGAGGGGGACGAGACCAGGGCCGTGGACCTGCTCAACGCCCTGCTGATGGAGTTCCCGGCCAGTCCCCAGATCTCCGGCCACGACTACCTGGACGACGACGGCCGCCCCCGCTGGCACCTGCACCTGGCCGACCACCCCGCCAACGCCACGGCCGGGTACGCGGCCGTGGCCTGCATGGGGCTGGCCTTCCACCTCACCGACCTGGGCGTGGACCGGCTGGGCATCTGCCAGGCCGACCCTTGCCGCAACGCCTACCTGGACACCTCGACCAACCGCTCCCGGCGCTACTGCTCGGACCGCTGCGCGACCCGCGCCAACGTCGCCGCCTACCGGGCCCGCAAACGCCTGGAGAGCAGCGGCCGCACCGCCGAGAAGAGCCAGCCGAGCAGCGCGCCGGGGGTGCGCTGAACCCGCCGCAGGGGCCGCAGCCGCACCCACGCCCGCGCCACCACGAGCTCGTCGGGCACCACCCCGAACTCGCGGCTGTCGTTGCGCACCGCCGGGTTGTCGCCCCGCACCCACCAGCCGCCCGCGCGCCGTCCCACGGCACGCTTGACGATCAGCAGGTCGTGCTGGAAGGGGTGCCGCACCACGACCACGTGCCCGGGCCGCACCACTCC
The DNA here is from genome assembly GCF_029813835.1 of Streptomyces sp. DH37. GTDB lineage: Bacteria > Actinomycetota > Actinomycetes > Streptomycetales > Streptomycetaceae > Streptomyces. Next base: position 116,914 of record NZ_JARVKV010000010.1, on the reverse strand, counting down.
CCCGTAGCGCACCACCAGCAGGTCGCCGGGGCGCAGCGTCGGTTCCATCGACGGGTTGTAGACCTCGGCCAGCCCGATCCGCAGCAGCCCGCGGCCCTCCTGCTCGTCCACCCGCTCCGGCATACGCCGCACCTCCGGTCCTCGTCCTCGCGCCTCCGCCTCCCCGCTTCCCGGGTCGTCCCCGTACCCCTCGGACTTTTGTCCTAGACGGGTGGGGGCGCACGCGAAAAGGCGTTCCTCACGGAGTAATCTCACATGTGAGAAGACGATCACGAGGAAGGACAGCTCTATGCTCTCCCGCCTGTTCGCCCCCAAGGTGAAGGTCAGCGCCCACTGTGACCTTCCCTGCGGCGTCTACGACCCGGCCCAGGCCCGCATCGAGGCCGAGTCGGTCAAGGCCATCCAGGAGAAGTACCAGGCGAACGACGACCCGCACTACCGGGCGCGTGCGACGTACATCAAGGAGAACCGGGCCGAGCTCGCCAAGCACCACATCTCGGTGCTGTGGAGCGACTACTTCAAGGCCCCGCACTTCGAGAAGTACCCGCAGCTCCACCAGCTGGTGAACGACGCCCTCAAGGCCGCCTCGGCCGCCAAGGCCTCCACCGACCCGGCGACGGGCCAGAAGCTGCTGGACCTCATCGCCGAGATCGACAAGATCTTCTGGGAGACCAAGAAGGCCTGACCCGGACCGGGCCCCGGCCCGCGTCCCTCCGGACCCACCGGTCCTTCCTTCCGCACCCGGCCCGCCGGGTTCCGCACCCGGGACCCGCGGCGGTCCGGGTGCGGCCCTTTCCCCGGGGCTCCCCCGCCCGGGCCCCCGATCCGGCCCGGCCCTTCCTCAGCGTGCCCCGCCGTCCGGCGCGTCCACCGGGTCCGGAAGGGGCTCGCACAGCTCCCGCCAGGCCGCGGGGACGGCCCGCAGGCCCGTACGGGCGGCCACGACGCCGCCGGTGATGGCGCAGGTGGTGTCCACGTCCCCCAGCCCCTCGGCCGTGCTCCACAGTGCCGGGACCAGGTCGTCCAAATGGTGGGCGGCGCTCCACAGCGCGAACGGCACGGTGTCCGAGGCGCGGACGCGCGCCCCGTTGCCCAGGACGTCGGAGGCGCGGTGGGCCGGGGTGCCGGCGGGCAGGGCGGCGGCGGCCAGCAGCCCGTCGCGCACGGGCCCCCCGGGCGTGGCCCCGGCCGTCTCGCCGAGCAGGTCCTCCGGGGCCGCCGGCGCCCCGCCGCGTCCGCCCGCGGCCAGTGAGGCGGCCACCGCGACCGCCACGGCCCCGGCGACGCCCTCGGGGTGGGCGTGGGTGACGGCCGCCGAGGCGGCGGCCTCGGCGGCGGCGCGCTGCGGGTCCCCGGCGAACCAGGCGCCCAGCGGGGCGACCCGCATGGCCGCGCCGTTGCCGAGACTGCCCCGGCCGCCGAAGAGCGCCCGCGCCCGGGCCTCCCAGCCGCCCGGGTCGGACGCGAGCCGCGGCAGCAGCTCGTGCATGCCGCGGCCGTAGCCCCGCCCCGGATCGGCCGCGTACGCCGCGGCGAACTCGCGTGCCAGCGCCTCCGGATCGACCGCCCGCGCCCGCAGCAGCACCCGTACCACGCACAGCGCCATGGCGGTGTCGTCGGTCCAGTGCCACGGCGCCTCGTCCGGGATCCTGCGGGCCCGGATCATCCCGGCCGCCTCGCGCGGCTCGCGGAAGGACCACCGCTGCCCGAATCCGTCGCCCAGCGCCAGGCCGCGCAGGCTGTCCAGCGCCGCGGCGGGCACGCCGTCCCGTCCGGCCTCCGTTCCCCCTGCGTCCGTCATGCCGGCCATGCTCGCGGGTGGGCCCGTCCGGCGCCACTCCCCACCGGCCCCGCGGGATACCCCTCACCCGGCCCGGGCGGCGACGGCCGTCCCCTGCGCGACGGCGCACGGCGCCGGTTCCCCGCTTCCGGCCCCGCCGTCGAGCACAGGGATCCCTCCCGCAGCGGCGCACGGCCTGCCGCCGTCCGGAGCGGACGGCGCGGGCGGTGGCGCGGAGCGTCCCGCCGCGCGCCGGGCCGAGGTGGGCGGTGTGAGGCCGCCGGTCAGCACCCGGGAGTCGAGCGCGGCGCCGCCCGCGGGGGTGGCGGCGTCCGCCGCGTGGGAGGGCGCTCCGCCGTGGACGAAGCCGTGGACGAAGCCGTGGACGAAGCCGTGCTGCTGCCGCAGCCCGTCGCGGACGCCGGGTTCCGGCACGACCCCGTCGGGCCCGAAGGAGGCCGGCCGGTCCCCTCCACTCGATCCGGCCCGGTCCGGCCCCGGGTCCCGGACGCCGTCAGGCCGGCGGCCCGCAGCGCGGGGAATCGCTGCGGGCCGCCGGCCCGGCCGACTGTCCGTCCGTGCTCAGACGAGCTGGGAGGCCCGGCGGGCGAGCTGCGCACGCCCGAACAGCAGGGCGTAGCCGGGCGGAAGCCGGTCGATGATCCGGTCGAGCAGGTCGTCGTCGGCGAGTTCGGCGACGACGCTCAGCACGGAGCTGACGTCCCACCGCGCGGTCGCCGGGGTGGCGCCCTCGATGCGCGCCGCGACGCTGTCGACGAACTGCGCGCCGCTGAGCGGCTTGGTGACCTTGAGCTGGTCGGTCAGTACGCGCATGCCCTCCTGGGGGAGGCGGACGGCCAGTTCCGTTCGCTCCGCGCCGGTGAGGTGACCGCCGAGGGCCGAGAGCACGATCCGGGAGACGCTCTCGGCCTCCTTGGCCGTCGGGTACTGCCCCCGCTCACGAACCCTCGCCACGAACTCGCTCCACCGCATGGTCCATCTCCCCTTCCGTACTGACTGGTACCGGTGAGGTGGTCGGCACGGGCCGTCGCCCACCGCCCCGCCAGGAGCGCGGAGCAGCCGGCGGTGCGGCACTGAGTGCAATGCCCTCCGCCCATCTGTATAGCTCAGGTCAAGAAAACTTGACAACAGTCGGCTCAGAGCAACGCAGCCACCTCGTATCAGCCCTGATCTCGGGGAGGCGCGACAGCGGGCTTCCATCGACCGGGGCGTACACCCATGTGCCCGGGAAAAGCGCTTTCATACGGAAGGGATGCCGGTGTTCGCGAAGGCGTACGGGCGCCCTCCGGCGGCGCCGCGCGGCAGCGGCCCTGCGCCGCGGCTCGGCACACCGGTGCGCCACGGCGCTGACCTCGGCTTCCTCCCCCTCCGTGCGCCCGGTTCGGCGGCGTGCGGGAAGTGGGGGAGGAAAAGTCCGATGCGTCGTATGACGGATCTCACACGGGGCCGCGGCGGGCGAAGCGGAGCCGCGGTCCTGCGCGTCGGCGGCGGAGCGCGCCGCTTCGGCGGGGCACGGGACGACCGCCGCGCCGCTCCGGTGAGGGCCGCGCCGCCGGCGCACGGACAGCCGCCGTCACAACCGCAATCCCGGGACCGCCGGAGGGGCGGGGCGGCCGACGGCCCCGGAGGCGCCCGCACGGCACCCACCGCGCTCCCGGGGGTGACACGGGGTGCCACACCGACGCGACAATGGCGGAGTGAGCAGCGCGACCCCTCTCTCCGGCTTCCCCGGCTCCCCCGGCCCCTCCGGCTCCCCCGGCTCCTCCGGCTCCTCCGGCTCCTCCGGCTCCTCAGACCCCCTGGCGGCCCTGGACGCACTCGCCCCCCGCCTCCCCTCCCCCCTGACGGAGGTCGCCGACGAGCGCTTCGCGCGCCGCGGCGTGCGCCTGCTGCTCAAGCGCGACGACCTGATCCACCCGGACCTCGTCGGCAACAAGTGGCGCAAGCTCGTGCCCAACCTGCGCGCCGCCGCGCTGGCCGGCGACCGCACGTTGCTGACCTTCGGCGGGGCGTACTCCAACCACCTGCGCGCCACGGCCGCCGCCGGGCGCCTGCTGGGACTGTCCACGATCGGGGTCGTACGGGGCGAGGAACTCGCCGGCCGGCCCCTGAACGCCTCCCTGGCGCGCTGCGCCGCGGACGGCATGCGGTTGCACTTCGTGACGCGGGCGGCGTACCGCCGCAGGAACGATCCGGAGTGGACGGACACGCTGCGCGACCGCTTCGGGCCCTTCCGCCTCGTACCGGAGGGCGGCAGCGACGCCGAGGCCGTGCGGGGCGCCGCGGAGCTGGGACGGGAACTGCGCGGGGCCGCCGACGTGGTGGCCGTCGCGTGCGGCACCGGCGGCACCCTCGCCGGACTGGCCGCCGGCCTGGCGGACGGGCAGCGCGCGATCGGCTTCTCCGTCCTGCGGGGCGGCTTCCTCGCCGGGGACGTGGAGCGTCTCCAGTACGCCGCCTTCGGCGGGCGCCGCGGCGACTGGACGGTGGAGGACCGCTTCCACTGCGGCGGCTTCGCCCGCACCACCGACGCGCTGGAGTCCTTCGCCGCGGACTTCGCCGCCCGGCACGGGCTGCCCGGCCTGGACCGCGTGTACGTCGCCAAGGTCCTGTACGGCCTGACGGCCCTGGCCGGGGAGGGCGCCTTCCCCGCCGGAGCGACGGTGGCCGCCGTGGTCACCGGCTAGCCTTCACGGCATGATCCGACCAGCGGCCCCCGCCGACGTCCCGGCGATCCACGCCATGATCCGCGAACTGGCGGAGTACGAGCGCTCACTGGAGGAGGCCAGGGCCACCGAGGAGCAGTTGCGCGACGCCCTCTTCCGCGAGAACCCGGCCGTCTTCGCCCTGGTCGCCGAGGACGACCGGAGCGGCGAGCCGGTCGGCTTCGCCCTGTGGTTCCTCAACTTCTCGACCTGGACCGGCACGCACGGGGTGTACCTGGAGGACCTGTACGTCCGCCCCGCCGCGCGCGGCGCGGGCCACGGCAGGGCGCTGCTGGCCGAACTCGCGCGCCTCTGCGTCGAACGGGGTTACGAACGGTTCCAGTGGTGGGTACTGAACTGGAACGAGCCCGCCATCGGCTTCTACAAGTCGCTGGGCGCCGAGCCGATGGACGAGTGGACGGTCTTCCGCCTCTCCGGCGAGCCGCTGCGGGCCCTCGCCGCCGGAAGGGCGCCGGGGGATCCCGGGGACGGGGAACAACCGGGGCGTCCCGGAGCGCTGTGAACACAGCGTGACCGGTACGGAATTCGGCACCGCAGACCCCTAGCCACGGACAGTACCCATGTGTTTACTATGGGTTACGTTCGCAGGAAGGGTGCCCTTCCGGACCCGGGCGACAGCATGCCTCGGATCACGATAGCGTCGCAGTCGAACGATCTGCCGCGCCGGTCCGTTGACCCACTGCAACAGGGTTGCCGGACCTGCGTTCACGGCAGCCACCAGCTCGTGTCACCTTGGAGGTGAGGGTGTCCCAGATCGCAGGCGAGCCCGGGACGCAGGACTTCGTCGAGGTCCGGCTGCCCGCCGCGGGCGCCTACCTTTCGGTGCTGCGTACCGCCACCGCCGGTCTCGCGGCCCGCTTGGACTTCACCCTCGACGAGATCGAGGATCTGCGCATCGCCGTCGACGAGGCGTGCGCCATCCTGCTCCAGCAAGCGGTCCCCGGCAGCGTACTGAGCTGCGTGTTCAAGCTCGTCGGGGACTCCCTGTGGGTGACGGTGTCGGCGCCCACCACCGACGGCCGCGCCCCCGAGCGCGACACCTTCGCCTGGACGGTGCTCTCCGCACTGGCGGGCGAGGTCGACTCGGCCGTGGCCGAGGATCGAACGGTCAGCATCAGCCTGCACAAGAAGCGCGGCGCCGGCCCAGGGGCGCCGTGACCGGCGCACACGGGCCGGTACGGGACAAGGGGGTCGGTGTGAACGACCTGGAGAGCGAAACGCGGACGGGCCGCCACGAGAAGGCGGCGGGCCCGGTCATCCCCGAGCAGCACGCACGGCCTCATCCAGCCGAACCTGATCAGCGGGCAGAGCGGGCGGGGGCCATGGAGAACCAGCAGCACGGCACAGACGGGGACGGCGGCAGCGGCGGGGACGGCGGAGGCGCCGTCTACGTGCACCGCCAGCCGGATCCGCAGGACCGCAGCGGCGCACGGGACCTGTTCGTCAGACTGCGCGGTCTCCCGGCCGGCTCGCCCGAGCGGGCCGAACTGCGCAACATCCTGGTGCGGATGCACCTGCCGCTGGTGGAGCACCTGGCGCGGCGCTTCCGCAACCGCGGCGAGCCGCTGGACGACCTGACGCAGGTCGCCACGATCGGCCTGATCAAGTCGGTGGACCGCTTCGACCCGGAGCGCGGCGTGGAGTTCTCCACCTACGCCACCCCGACGGTCGTCGGCGAGATCAAGCGGCACTTCCGCGACAAGGGCTGGGCGGTGCGGGTGCCGCGCCGGCTCCAGGAGCTGCGGCTGTCCCTGACGACGGCCACCGCCGAGCTGTCCCAGCAGCACGGGCGCGCCCCGACCGTCCACGAGCTGGCCGAGCGGCTGTCGATCTCCGAGGAGGAGGTCCTGGAGGGCCTGGAGTCGGCGAACGCCTACAGCACGCTCTCCCTCGACGTCCCGGACACCGACGACGAGTCCCCGGCCGTCGCGGACACCCTGGGCGCGGAGGACGACGCCCTGGAGGGCGTGGAGTACCGGGAGTCGCTCAAGCCGCTGCTGGAGGAGCTGCCGCCGCGCGAGAAGAAGATCCTGCTGCTGCGCTTCTTCGGCAACATGACCCAGTCCCAGATCGCCCAGGAGGTCGGCATCTCGCAGATGCACGTCTCGCGCCTGCTGGCCCGCACCCTGGCGCAGCTGCGCGACCGGCTGCTGGTGGAGGAGTAGCCCGCCGGCCCGCCGGTCAGGCGTCCCGGGGCTCGCGCGGGCCGATGCCCAGGGCCTCGGTGGCCGTCGGGTTCACCAGGCAGACGAGCACGGCCAGCGCGGTGAGCGCGATGACCGCTCCGGCGGCGAGCCACACGCCGCCGTTCTGCGCCATCTGCCAGCCCACCGGGAGCGCCATCAGCTGGACGATCACCGCCGGTCCGCGGCTCCACCGGCGCCGCAGCCACAACCCCCGCGCGGCGGCCAGCGGCAGCACCGCCAGTGCCAGCACGGTCGCGGCCCCGGCGAGGGCCTGCGTCGTGTCGTCGGCCCGGCTGCCGGTCAGCAACATCACCAGCATGCCCGCCCCCAGGCCCGCGACCACAGCGCCCTGCACCGCCACCAGGACGGCCGCGGCGGTGATCCGCGCCGGCCGGGGGGATCCGGGGGTGCGGGGGGCTTCGGCGGAGGATGCGTCCGTGGTCACCCAGCCAGGGTAGCGGGGCGGACTCCCCCGACCCTCCGACCGGCCGCGGCCCGGCCGCAGCCCACCCGCCGGCCGCTCCGAGCCCGTCCGTCTCGAGCGCGCGGGGGTGGGTACGCTGCACACCATGCGCGCGCTCCTCGTGGTCAACCCGGCAGCCACCACCACCAGTGCCCGCACCCGCGACGTCCTCATCCACGCCCTGGCCAGCGACCTGAAGCTGGAGGTCGCCACCACCGAGTACCGGGGCCACGCGCGCGATCTGGGGCGGCAGGCGGTGCAGCGCGGGGAGATCGAGCTGGTCATCGTGCTCGGCGGGGACGGCACGGTCAACGAGGTCGTCAACGGGCTGCTGCACGCCGGCCCCGCCCCCGACGTCCTCCCCCGCCTCGCGGTCGTGCCCGGGGGTTCGACCAACGTCTTCGCCCGCGCCCTCGGCCTGCCCAACGACGCGGTGGAGGCCACGGGCGCCCTGCTGGGCGCGCTGAACGCGGGCAGCGAGCGCACGGTGGGCCTGGGCCTCGCGGCCGGCACGCCGGGGACGGACGACGCGGAGGTGCCGCCCCGCTGGTTCACCTTCTGCGCGGGGCTCGGCTTCGACGCGGGCGTGGTGGGCCGGGTCGAGCAGATGCGCGAGCGCGGCAGGCGTTCGACGCACGCCCTCTACGTGCGTCAGGTGGTGCGGCAGTTCCTGGGGGACCCGTACCGCCGCCACGGGACGATCACCCTCCGGCGGCCGGACGAGGAGCCGGTCGAGGACCTGGCGCTGTCCATAGTCTGCAACACCGCGCCCTGGAGCTACCTGGGCAACCGCCCGCTGTACGCGGCCCCCCGGGCGTCCTTCGACACCGCCCTCGACGTGCTCGGCCTGACCCGGCTCACCCCGTCCGCGGTGACCCGCTACGGGGCCCAGCTGCTGGCCTCCTCGCCCGAGCGGGGCCCGCACGGCAAGCACGCGGTCTCCCTTCACGACCTCACCGACTTCACCTTGGATTCGCAGGTGCCGCTGCCGTTTCAGATGGACGGTGACCACCTGGGACTGCGTACGAGCGTGACGTTCACAGGCGTACGCCGTGCACTGCGTGTGATTGTGTAAGTGGATGTGGTGAAAGTCCTTTCACTCGAACGTTTAGGCCAGCTTCCACCCCCTGGAAGTACGGCTGTGACCTAGTTGACACCAAGGAATCAAAAAAAACTTTCCGGAAGGGGTTGTATCCGCCGCCGAGGTTTGCGAGTCTCTTCATGGCGATCGGGACGGTCGACGCCGACCCCCTTGAGAGCCCCGAATCCACCTCCTCATCCCTCGGGACACTCCCGGCGAAGCCGGGCGCTGCCCCTTCCCTTGCGGAGGGATTCGTGAAAGCGTTCACATTCACAAGCAACTACCGCAACGCGTAGGAGATGGAGCAGCCATGGACTGGCGTCACAACGCCGTTTGCCGCGAGGAAGACCCCGAGCTCTTCTTCCCCATCGGCAACACCGGTCCTGCGCTGCTGCAGATCGAGGAAGCCAAGGCCGTCTGCCGCCGCTGCCCCGTGATGGAGCAGTGCCTGCAGTGGGCCCTGGAGTCCGGCCAGGACTCCGGTGTCTGGGGTGGCCTCAGCGAGGACGAGCGCCGCGCTATGAAGCGCCGCGCCGCCCGCAACCGGGCGCGCAAGGCCACTGCCTGACGCCCACCCCGCCACCTGCTGCCCCCGAGCCGCAGCGCGCAGTGCCCACAGTGCGCACCGCAACGACGACGTCGAGCCCCGGACCGTACACATCACGGTCCGGGGCTCGGTGCTGTGCGGGGCGCCCGCGCGGGGGCTAGCGCCTCTCCGGTTCCACGGGGATGTCCAGGACCACCCGGGTGCCGCCCCCGGGGGCCGGGAGCATGTCGAAGCCCCCCTCCAACTCCCCCTCGACCAGCGTCCGCACGATCTGCAGCCCCAGGTTGCCCGCGGTGCGCACGTCGAAGCCCTCCGGCAGGCCGCGCCCGTCGTCCTGCACGGTGACCAGCAGCCGTCCCCCCTCGCGGCCGGCTCCCGCGCCGCGGACGGCGGCGACCTCCACGGTGCCCCGCTCCCCCGGCCGGAAGCCGTGCTCCAGGGCGTTCTGCAGCACCTCCGTGAGCACCATGGACAGCGGGGTGGCGACCTCCGCCGCCAGTACGCCGAAGCGGCCCGTGCGGCGTCCCGTGACCATGCCCGGGGAGATCTCGGCGACCATCGCCAGCACCCGGTCGGCTATCTCGTCGAACTCGACGCGCTCGTCCAGCGTCTGGGACAGCGTCTCGTGGACGATCGCGATCGAGCCGACCCTGCGGACGGCCTCCTCCAGCGCCTCCCGCGCGGTGCCGCCGGTGCCCGCGCCGATCCGCCGGGCCTGGAGCCGCAGCAGGGCGGCGACGGTCTGGAGGTTGTTCTTCACCCGGTGGTGGATCTCCCGGATGGTGGCGTCCTTGGTGATCAACTCCCTCTCCCGGCGGCGCAGTTCGGTGACGTCGCGCAGCAGGATGAGCGAACCGATCCGGACGCCCTTCGGCTTGAGCGGGATGGCCCGCAGCTGGACGACGCAGCCGTTGCCCTCGATCTCGGTCTCGCGCGGGGCCCAGCCGCTGGCGAGCTTGACCAGCGACTCGTCCACCGGGCCCCGGGAGGGCGCCAGTTCGGCGGTGGCCTGGCCCAGGTGCAGCCCGACCAGGTCGGCGGCGAGGCCGAGCCGGTGGTAGGCGGAGAGCGCGTTGGGGCTGGCGTACTGGACGACGCCGTCGGCGCCGAGCCGGATCAGTCCGTCGCCGACCCGCGGGGAGGCGTCCATGTCGACCTGCTGGTCGGGGAAGGGGAACGATCCCGCGGCGATCATCTGCGCGAGGTCCGAGGCGCTCTGCAGGTAGGTCAGCTCCAGCCGGCTGGGCGTGCGCACGGTCAGCAGGTTGGTGTTGCGGGCGATGACGCCCAGGACGCGGCCCTCGCGGCGCACGGGGATCGACTCGACCCGCACCGGCACCTCCTCGCGCCACTCCGGGTCGCCCTCGCGGACGATCCGGCCCTCGTCGAGGGCGGCGTCCAGCAGCGGCCGGCGCCCGCGGGGGACGAGGTGGCCGACCATGTCGTCCTGGTAGGAGGTGGGGCCGGTGTTGGGGCGCATCTGCGCGACGGAGACGTAACGCGTCCCGTCCCGGGTGGGGACCCACAGCACCAGGTCGGCGAAGGAGAGGTCGGACAGCAGCTGCCACTCGGAGACCAGCAGGTGCAGCCACTCCAGGTCGGAGTCGCTGAGGGCGGTGTGCTGGCGTACGAGGTCGTTCATGGAGGGCACGGTGTGAGCCTAACCGGCGACCGATCCGGTCGTACGTCTGTGCATACGCGCTCTTGTGCGCAAGAATTGACGGCAGCCGCTTCCGCGAACCGCTGATGCGTTCAAGGCGTGGACACGTGCCTGTGGCCCGGTCCACAATGGCGAAGGCTTCCGCCCTCCCCGCACAGGAGGGTGGAACGAGACCGGGCGCTCTCTGCCCTGACTGCGCCGGGTCTCCGATCGCTCCGGGCTGCGGTGCCGGACGGGTTGAGGGTCCCGTCCCGGCGCCGCGGCCCGCGGGTGCCTCCGGGCCGGCCTCAGGATCGCCGGGCCGCCGCCCCGGACTCCTCCGCCGCCCCGGACTCCTCCCCCGCCGCTCCGGGCGCCTCCGGCCAGGCCCGCATCGCCGTGTCGGCGACCGCCTCCAGTTCCTCCCGTCCGGCGCCGTCGCGCGACTGCTGCGACATCCCCTGCAGCACCGACGCGACGAACCGGGCGAGCGCGGAGGCGTCGGTGTCCGCCGGCAGTTCCCCGGCCGCCACGCCGGCGCGTATACGGGAGGCGAACGCACGGGCGTTCTCCTCGCGCATCACGCGCAGCGCCTCGGCCACCTCCGCCGAGGCGGGCGCGGCGTTGACGGCCGCGTTGATCACCAGGCAGCCGGACGGGCGGCCCGGCGCGGTGTACTCCGCGGCGGCCTCGCGCAGCACGCGTTCGATCGCGCCCCGCGCCGTGGGCTCCTCGGCCAGGGCGCGGCCGACGAACCCGCCGTACCGGCGGACGTACGTCTCCACGACCTCCTCGAACAGCGTCCTCTTGTCGCCGAAGGCGGAGTACAGGCTGGGCGCCGCGATGCCCATGGCGCGGGTGAGGTCCGCGATCGAGGTCGTCTCGTAGCCCTGCTCCCAGAAGGCGCGCAGGGCCTTCTCCAGGGCCGTGTCCCGGTCGAAGGAGCGGGGCCTGCCGCGCTGCTTGGTCGCCATGGGTGAATTCTATAGCGTTCGCTCCGTAAAGCGTGCTACGATCTTTCTGTAGCGATCACTAAACAAGAGGGGGATCACCGTGGCCGTACCGGGGGAGAGGCTCGCGCGGGAGCGTGCGGGAGTCGTGGGGAGCGGGAGGCTGGCGGGCAGGACGGCGCTGGTCACCGGGGGCAGCCGGGGGATCGGGCGGGCCGTGGCCGAGCGGCTGGGGAGGGAGGGCGCCCGGGTCGGGGTGCACTACGGCCGCGACGAGGCGGCCGCGAAGGAGACGGTGGCGGCGATCGGGGCCTCGGGCGGCTCCGCCTTCGCGATCCGGGCGGAGCTGGGGGTGCCGGGCGACGCGGAGGCGCTGTGGGAGGCCTTCGACCGGGAGGCGGACGGGCTGGACGTCCTGGTCAACAACGCCGGGATCGACGGAGCGCGCGAGCCGATCGCCAGGGCGACCCCGGAGGACTTCGACCGGGTCTTCGCCGTCAACACCAAGGCGCCCTTCTTCATCACCCGGCTCGCTCTGGAGCGGATGCGGGACGGCGGGCGGATCGTCAACGTCTCCACGGGGCTGACGCGCGGCGCCGCCATGCCGGAGCTGATCTCGTACGCGATGTCCAAGGGCGCCGTGGACGTCTTCACCATGACCCTCGCCAAGGACCTGGCACCGCGCGGCATCACGGTCAACGCCGTGGCGCCGGGCGTGGTGGACACCGACATGAACGCGGGATGGCTGCGGGGGGACGAGACGGCCTGGCGGCGGTCCGCGGAGGTGGCGGCCCTGGGGCGGGTCGGCGAGCCGGCGGACATAGCCGACGTGGTGGCCTTCCTCGCCTCCGACGACAGCCGCTGGGTGACCGGTCAGTGGGTGGACGCGACGGGCGGCGCACTGCTGTAGGCCGCACGGACGAGGCCGCACGGACGGCGGCCGGGCCCCGCTCGACGAAGGGAGGCGCGGGGCCCGGCGCGTTGACGGGCGCGGTCAGCGGGTCTCGGTGACCTTGGCCAGGGCGCGGGGAGCGTCCGGGTCCTGGCCCCGGGCGATGGTCACCTCGTACGCCAGCATCTGCAGCGGGAGGATCTCCAGGATGGGCTGGAGCTCCTCGGGCACGTCCTCGGTCGGCAGGACGAAGCCCGCCGAGGCGTCGTCCACCTGCCGGCCGGGGCCGATGACGACGAGGTCGGCGCCGCGGTCCTTGAGCCGGTCGAGGACGGGCTGCAGTGCCCGGCCGCCCCTGCCGTCGGTGACGATGGCGATCACCGGCGAGACGTTGTCGACCATCGCCAGCGGGCCGTGCAGCAGGTCCGCGCCGGAGTAGGACAGGGCCGGGATGTAACTGGTCTCCATCAGCTTCAGCGCCGCCTCCTTGGCCGTCGGATAGCCGTAGCCGCGGGAGGTGATGACCATGCGTTCGGCGAAGCGGTAGCGGGCGGCCAGCCGCCTGACCTCGTCCTGGCGGGCCAGGATCGACTCGGCCAGGTCGGGCAGCGCCTTGGCCGCGTTGCCGAAGGCGCCGTCGCCGCCGCGCAGGCCTTCGACGAGGAGGTACAGCGACAGCAGTTCGGCGGTGTAGGTCTTGGTCGCCGGGAGCGCCTTCTCCGGGCCGGCCAGGATGTCGATGTGGAACTCGCTGACCTCGGCCAGCGGCGAGTCGGGGTTGTTGGTCACCGCCAGGGTGACGGCACCGGCCTCGCGCGCCGCCCGGGTGGAGGCGACCAGGTCGGGAGAGCCCCCGGACTGGCTGACGGCGATGACCAGGCAGTCGGTGAGGTCCTGCCGGGCCTCGTAGGCGGTGGTGGTGGACATGGAGGTGAGGCCGCAGGGTTTGCCCAGCTGGATCTCCAGCAGGTACTTGGCGTAGAGGGCGGCGTTGTCGGAGGTGCCGCGGGCGGTGAGCAGCACGAAGCGGGGGTTGCGCGCCGCGATGCGCTCGGCGACCTCGCGGATCCTCGGCGCGCCCTCGGTGAGGATGCGGCGCAGCACGGCCGGCTGCTCGGCCATCTCACCGGACATGATCCGGCCCGGCCGGTCGCCGTGCGGCGCCGGGTTCGCGGCCGGAGTCGTGGCGGACATGCTGGGGGCCTCCCGTTGTCTGTGGTGCGTACGGTCCACGGAGCTCAGCCGTCGGTTCCCCGGCCGGCGATGACCTCCGCGGCGGCCCGTCCGCAGACGCGGGCGGCGCCGTGAGTCGCGATGTGGAGTGCTCCGGACGGCGGCGCCTGGGGCAGTCCCATCTCGACCACGACCGTGTCCGGCCGGGCGGTGAGCAGGGCGTCCAGGGCGTTCGCCATCCAGGGGTGCCGGTGGACGTCGCGTACCACTGCGACGATCCTACGGTCCGCCGCCTCGCCCAGCACCTGTGCGACCAGCACGTCCCGTCCCGCCGCTTCGGCCTGTTCACGGCCCCAGGAACCGGTCGCGGTGCCCGGGAGCAGCTCCGCCAGTTCGGTGGCGAGCCCCCAGGGGGTCTCGTCGCCGACGGCGATGTTGGCGACGGGGGTGAAGGCGGCGACGTACGCCGGCCCGGTCACGGGGGTGTGGCCCTCCCGGGTGGTGACCTTCAGGGCGCGGCGGGCGGCCTCCAGGCCGATCCCGGGGGCCGGGGCGGCGGCCGTCCCGTGGGCGGAGGCCCGGGCGGCCCAGCGGGCCAGGTCGCGGACGCGGTCCGCGGCGTCGGCGAGCCGCTCCTCGGAGAGCTCGCCGTCGATCACGGCCCGCACCAGCGCGTCACGCAGGCGCAGCACGGTCTCCTCGTCGGCCAGTCCCCCGCCGACGCAGATGGCGTCCGCGCCCGCGGCGACGGCCAGCACACTGCCGCGCTCGATGCCGTGGGTGGCCGCGATGGCCCGCATCTCCATGCCGTCGGTGACGATCAGTCCCTCGAAGCCGAGCCCGCCCTCGCTCCGGGGCGCGCGCAGCAGGCCGGTCAGGGCGGCCGGGCTGAGCGTGCCGGGGAGCGCCGGGTCCAGGGCGGGCAGCAGGATGTGCGCGCTCATCACGCTCTTGCTTCCCGCGGCGATCGCCGCGCGGAACGGGACGAGTTCGCGCTCCGCGAGCGTGGCCAGGTCGGCGTCGATGCGCGGCAGGGCGTGGTGGGAGTCGACGTTGGTGTCGCCGTGCCCGGGGAAGTGCTTGGTGCAGGCGGCGACCCCGGCGGACTGCAGTCCCTCGACCCAGGCGGCGGTGTGCCGGGCCACCAGGTCCGGTGCGGAGCCGAAGGAGCGGACGCCGATGACCGGGTTGTCGGGGTTGGAGTTGACGTCGGCCGAGGGCGCCCAGTTGAGGTTGACCCCGCACTCGGCGAGCCTGCGCCCCAGCTCGCGGGCGACGGCGCGGGTCAGGCCGGTGTCGTCGACCGCGCCGAGGGCGAGGTTGCCGGGGAAGGACGACCCCGCGCGGGCCTCCAGCCGGGTGACGTCGCCGCCCTCCTCGTCGATGGCCACCAGCACTTCGGGCCGGACACCGCGCAGCTGGGCGGTGAGCGCGGCCAGCTGCGCGGGAGATGTGATGTTGCGGCCGAACAGGCCCACGGCCGCGAGTCCCTCGTCCAGTCTGCGCAGCAGCCAGTCGGGCGCGGTGGTGCCGGTGAAGCCGGGCTGGAGGACGGCCAGGGCGTTGCGGACCAGGGTGCCGGTGGTGCCGGTGAGAGTGGTCATGGGCTTCGGCTATCCCTTCACTGCGCCGGAGGTGAGGCCCGCGGCCATCTTCTTCTGGACGATCATGAAGAAGACCACCACGGGAATGGCGATGAGGACGGAGCCGGCCATCAGGGCGCCGTAGTCCGTACCGCGGTCGGTGGTGAAGTTCATCAGCCACACGTTGAGCGTGTACTTGTCGTTGTCCTGCAGCAGGATGTACGCGAACAGGTACTCGTTCCAGGCGGTGACCAGGGCGAAGATGGACGCCGCCGCGAGTCCGGGGGCCACCAGCGGGAAGATGACCCGCCAGAAGGCGCCCATCCGGGTGCAGCCGTCGACCATCGCCGCCTCCTCCAGCTCCCTGGGCACGTTGACCACGAAGCCCCGGATCATCCAGGTGGCGAAGGGCAGCACGGAGACCATGTAGACGATGATCACGCCCCAGTACTCGTTGAGCGCGCCCATGTTGTTGAGCTGCACGTAGATGGGGATGAGCATCGCCGTCGGAGGCAGCAGCTGGACGAGGATGAGGACCGTCATGAACGGCTTGCGCCCGTAGAACTCGAAGCGGCCGATGGCGAACGCCGCGATGGTGCCGATGAAGATGGCGCCGGCGACCGAGGTGACGCAGATGATCAGGCTGCTCTGGATCGCCGTCCAGAAGTTCGGCGCCTCGGTGGCGCGGACGAAGTTGTCGAAGGTGAAGGAGGTGGGCCACAGCGACTGGTCGTAGCTGCGGATCTCGCGGTTGGGCCGGAAGGCGCTGAGGACCAGCCAGTACACCGGGAAGACCATCACCACGAAGGCGCCCAGCCCCAGCACGTTGTACAGCAGGCGGCTCTTGCCGCGGTCCGGGCGCAGTTCGTACACGGAGGTGGTGTCGGCGGCCGCCTCGGGAGCTGCCACGGGGGTGGTGGCGGGCGGTGTGGAGGTGCTCACTCGACCTCTCCTGTCTTCATCAGCTGACGCAGGTAGTACACGGCCACGCCGGAGAGCAGCAGCACGGTGATGAGCGCGATGGCGGTTCCCTGGCTGAACGAGGCGCTCTCGAACGCCTTGCTGAACGAGTACAGGCCCAGCAGCTCGTACTCGGGCTCCGGCTTGTTGGCGCGCATCAGGAAGATCTGGCCGAAGACGTTGAAGTCCCAGATCACCGAGAGGGTGGCGACCATCTGGAAGACCGGCTTGATCACCGGGAAGACCACGTTGCGGAAGACGCCGAAGGCGTTCGCGCCGTCGAGCTGGGCGGCCTCCTCCAGTTCCTGGGGCACCTGGGTGAGCGCGGCGTAGAGGGTGATCACCACGAACGGGATCGCGCCCCAGACGACCACCGCCCCGATGATGGTGAATCCCTGCCAGGGGTCGAGGAACCAGTTGTGGCCCTGGAAGTCCACCCCGGGGAGCCTGCTCAGCAGGTTGTTGATCACGCCGTAGTCGGAGTCCGACAGCCAGCGGAAGATCGAGGTCGCCACCAGCAGCGGCATCGACCAGGCGGCCACCAGCGCGCCGGTCAGCAGCAGCCGCACCCAGGTCGACAGCCTCTGCATCAGCAGGGCCAGCAGCAGTCCCAGCCCCATGGTCGCCGTCACGCAGACCACCATGAAGAGCACGGTGCGGAAGGTGACCGCCCAGAAATGGGGGTCGCCGAGGATGTTGGTGAACTGCTCGAAGCCCACCCACGGCGGGGTGGTGCCACCCCACAGGTGCGCGCGGCGCATGTCCTGGAAGGACATGATCACGGTCTTCACCAGTGGATAGGCGAAGACGGCGCCGACCGCGACGATCGCCGGGGCGATCAGCAGGTACGGCAGCCTCGCGCTCTTGCCCCGGCCGGCGCGCGACCGGCCCGCGGACGGACGGGACGGCCGGGACGGCTTCGGCCCTGGGCGGTGCGGTACGGCCGCCGGCGGGTCGGCGGCTTTGGTGTCGGCGGCGGTCACGGTGCTGGCCTTCCGTTCGTTCTCTTCACCGAAGGGGCGCGGGGGGCGGGAGCGTGGGGACACGCGCCCGCCCGCCGCGGAGTGCGCCGGCGGGCCCCCGGGGTCAGGAGGCCCGCCGACACGTTCTCAGGCCTCGCTGTTGATCAGCTCGTCGATCTTCTCGTCGGCCTTCTTGGTGGCGTCGGCCACCGAGGTGCCCTTGAGGACCTCCAGCAGCATGTTCTCCAGCACGTTCTGGCTCTCGATCGCGGTCCAGCCGGGGGCGATCGGGGTGAACCAGGCGTCCGGCACGGCGTTGGCGATCGGGGCGGTCTCGGGCTTCTGCTTCAGCGGCTCGAGCTGCTTGGTGTTGTTCGGCAGGATGTTCTTGGAGGCCAGGACCTCCATCGACTTCTCGCTGGTGAACATCGAGACCCAGTCCTTGGCCAGGTCCTGGACCTCGGACTTCTGGATCACCGCGAGGTCGGAACCGCCGATGAAGGACGGCAGCGCCTTGCCGCCGGGACCGGGCATGCCGGCGGTGGCGATCTTGCCCTTCAGCTTCGGGTTGCCGTTCTCGCCCTCGACGACGCCGCCGGCCTCCCACCCGTTGCCGTAGATCAGCGCGGCCTTCTCGTTGGCCATCACATTGGCGTGGTCCTGCTCGTCCTTGGTGCGGTCGCCGTTGTTGTACTCCTTGACCAGACCGATGAAGTGCTCGATGCCCTTCTGCGCCTCGGGGGTGCTCAGGGTGGCCTTCCACTCGCCCTTGCCCTCGTCGTACTCGGCGATCTGCCCGCCGTACGCGGCGACGTAGGACATGGCGGCGTACCAGTAGCGGCCGGGCAGGTAGAGGGAGGAGAACGCCTTGTCGTCGCCGTACTCCTTCGCGACCGCGTCGAGCGCCTTCTTCAGCTCGTCCTCGGTCTGCGGGAGCTCCTTGGTCCCCGCCCCCTTGTCGAACATCTCCTGGTTGTAGACGGCGACGCGCGCACCCGCGTAGTAGGGCACGCAGTAGAGCTTGCCCTCGAAGGAGCAGGTGTCCTTCAGGCCCTGGATCCAGGTGTCGGAGTTGTCGTAGTCCTTCGGGTCGATCTCGGCGAGGGCCCCGTTGAGGATGTAGGTCATGGTCTCGGTGTTGCCGAGCTCGACCACGTCCGGGAACTTGCTGCCGCCCAGCGCCGCGTCCAGCTTCTTGGCCTTGTCCCCCCACTGCTGGTACTGGACCTTGACCGTGACCTTCGGGTACTTCTTCTTGAACTGCGCGTTGACGTCCTCGACCAGCTCGGGCCAGGTGCTCTGGGCGTCGTTCATCAGCCAGACGGTGAGCGTCTCGTCGCGCTCCTTGGGATCCTTGGAGGAGTTGTTCCCACCGTCCGATCCGCAGGCCACGAGACCGGTCATCATCGCCGCGGCGCCGATCGCCGCTACGAGCTTGCGCTTCACGTCCTTCTCCTTCGGGATGCCAGAAATCCCCCGCCCACCGCCCGAGATCTCCGCTCCCGCCGGATGGTCACGCCGGCGTACCGCGCGTCGCGGACGTCGGGATGCGATGGCATTCGACGAGTACTGCCCGTGGGGCTGGGCTGGTCTCTAGTGGTTTAGACCAGTGCCCGCAGCTTGGCCTAGACCTATAGGGCTGTCAACGGTGTATAAAGCTCGCGGTCTCATCCGTTACCGGACCGACATCTGAGCCGGGACGCCACCGGGGGCGGGGACCGTGCCACGATGTGATCCGCTACGTACGGAGGAAGCCGGTGACGGCACTGGACGAGTCACGACACGAGTCGGGAAGGCGCGCGATGGGGACCGAGGGGAGCACGAACGCCGTCGGCACGGGCGCCCGCTCCGCGGCGGACGGCGCGGGCGGCACGGCCGGACGCACCGCGCGCGTGCCCAAGTACTACCGGCTCAAGCGCCACCTGCTGGAGATGACCGAAACGATGCCCCCGGGCACTCCGGTCCCCCCGGAGCGCACGCTCGCCAGCGAGTTCGACACCTCCCGCACCACCGTGCGCCAGGCGCTCCAGGAACTGGTCGTCGAGGGGCGGCTGGAGCGCATCCAGGGCAAGGGCACCTTCGTGGCCAAGCCCAAGGTCTCCCAGGCGCTCCAGCTCACCTCGTACACCGAGGACATGCGCGCCCAGGGCCTGGAACCCACCTCCCAGCTGCTGGACATCGGCTACGTCACCGCCGACGAACGGCTCGCCGAGCTGCTGGGCATCCCCTCCGGGGGCCGTGTCCTGCGCATCGAGCGGCTGCGGCTGGCCAGCGGCGAGCCGATGGCCATCGAGACCACGCACCTGTCGCAGAAGCGCTTCCCCGCGCTGCGCCGCAGCCTGGTGAAGTACACCTCCCTCTACACCGCCCTGGCCGAGGTGTACGACGTCCACCTCGCCGAGGCCGAGGAGACCATCGAGACCTCCCTGGCCACCCCGCGCGAGGCGGCCCTGCTGGGCACCGACGTGGGCCTGCCGATGCTGATGCTCTCCCGGCACTCGCGGGACACCGAGGGGGAGCCGGTGGAGTGGGTGCGCTCGGTCTACCGCGGCGACCGCTACAAGTTCGTCGCCCGCCTCCAGCGTCCGGGCCGCGCACGGTGAGCCGGCCGCGCCGGGAGTGCGGGCCGCGTCCCCGCCCGGCCGGCGCCCGGCGCACCGGCGACGCGGCCGGGGCGGCCCGCCCGGTCTCCCCGACACGCCGACGGTGATCCCGAGGACCCCGAGGACCCCGAGGACGGAGCCGCAGCCATGCCCGCACCGCCGGAGAGCCCCAGGTCCCTCCCGGCCGTCACGCCGGCACGCGTGGTGACCGGACTCTGCCTGTCCGCGCCCTTCGTCGCGATGCTGTGGGTCGGCTCGTACGCCAGGACCGAGCCCACCTTCGCCGGAGTGCCCTTCTTCTACTGGTACCAGATGCTCTGGGTGCCGCTCTCCGCCGCGCTGACGGCCGTCGCGTACGTGCTGGTGCGGCGTGAGCGGGCGGCACGGCGCGCCGGGCGCGCCGCGGGGCGCGGGGACACGGGGAAACGCGCCGGGGACGGGGAGCGGTGAGGGGGCGTCACCGCACCGGCCGCCTCCGTCCCCGTGCTCCGCGCCGGGGGCGGTGACGTGCTCCACGGCGGCCCGCGGACGGCCCGTCCGGCCCGGTGGTGCCACACCGGGCGCTGTTCACCGCTCGCCGGGCGGGCGGGCGGTCGGCACGGCCTGCGGCACCGTCCCGCCGGGAGCAACGGCCCTCCCCCGCCGCCTCCACATCCACGCCCGCGCCCGCGCCCGCGATGAGCCGTTGCGCCGCCGACGGCGCGGTGCCCCATGATGGCCGCCATGGACATCACCATCAGGGCGGCCCGCCCGCGGGAGTTCGAGGCGGTCGGAGAGCTGACGGCCGGGGCCTACCTGGGCGACGGCCTGCTGGACTTCGGCGCGGACGACCCGTACCTCGCCGTACTGCGCGACGCGCGGCGCCGCGCCGAGCACGCCGACCTGCTGGTGGCCGTGCGGCCCCGCGGAGCAGGCGGCGGTGACGGCGGTGACAGCGCGGTGCTGGGCACGGTCACCCTCGCGGTGCACGGAGGGGCGTACGCGGACATCGCGCGCCCCGGCGAGGGCGAGTTCCGGACCCTGGCGGTGCGCCCCGAGGCGCGCGGCCGCGGCGTGGGCGAGGCGCTGGTGCGCGCGTGCGTGGAGCGGACCCGCGCGCTGGGCCTGGAGCGACTGGTCCTTTCCAGCCAGCACCGGATGTACGCCGCCCACCGCCTCTACGGGCGGCTGGGCTTCGTCCGCACCCCCGACCGCGACTGGTGCCCGATCGCGGACGTCCCCCTGCTGACCTTCGCCCTGGCAATGCGGTGATCACCGCTTTCCGCCCGTGATCGCCGGGGAGAATCCCAGGAGATTCTCATCCGGGAAGGTGGCGCCGAACTCCGTCGCCGCCTAGCGTCGACCCGTATGAAGTTCCTACGAGCCGTGAACGGAATCCTTGCCTCCGCCACCGGGTACGAAGTGCGCCGCGCCCGGTCCGCACGGAAAACCGCCTCCCACGGTGCCTTTTCGGCCAAGGCTCCCACCGGAGCCGGTTCGCCGGGCACCACGGCCGCCCCGGCCGCCACACCCGTGACGGCCTACCGTCCTCCCGCCTCCCCCGAGACCGACCGGCTGCTCCGCGAGCCCGTCTTCGTCATCTCCCCCATCCGCTCCGGATCGACCCTGCTGCGGCTGCTCCTGGACGGGCACTCCCGGCTGCGCGCCCCCCACGAACTCCACCTGCGCCGCCTGGAGGTCCACCCGACCACCAAACTCAGCTCGGAGGCGATGAAGGACCTGGGGCTGGACAGGGCGGACCTGGAGCACCTGCTGTGGGACCGGATCCTCCACCGCGAACTGGTCAGATCCGGCAAGTCCGTGATCGTGGAGAAGACCCCGGCCAACGCCTTCGCCTGGCGGCGCATCGCGGCGTGCTGGCCCGACGCGCGCTTCGTCTTCCTGCTGCGCCATCCCGCCTCCGTCGCCGTCTCCTGGCACGAGTCGGACCCCTCGCGGCGGAGCATGGAGGACGCCGCCGCCGAGGCCCTGCGCTACGCGGAGGCGGTGGAGGAGGCCCGGAGCAACCTCCCGGGAGTGACCGTCCGCTACGAGGACCTGACCGCCGATCCGGAACGCGAACTGCGCCGCGTCTGCGACTTCCTGGGCCTGGAGTGGGAGCCGGGGATGCTGGAGTACGGCGACCGCGCCGCGGGCGGACTGCGCAGGGGCCTGGGCGACTGGCGGGAGAAGATCCGCACCGGCAGCGTCCAGGAGGCGCGCCCCCTGCCGGACGCCTCCGAGGTGCCCGAGTCGCTGCGGGCCGCGTGCGAGGCGTGGGGGTACCTGCCCAGCCGGGCGGACGCCGCGGCCGGCTGACGCCGCGCCCGCTGCCCGCGGCGCCGCGCCCCGCGCGGGACACGGCGCCGCGGGCAGCCGCAGCCGTCCACAGCTGTCCGCGACCGACCCCGGCCGCCCCTCCCCGGCCACCGTCCAGGCGGCCCCCGACACCACCCTCAACACAACATCTAGGGGTGCTCGACCAAAGCGGCACTAGATGTATGCTCATCTCGCTGTCGCCGCAGGGGAATCCGGTGCGAGTCCGGAGCTGTCCCGCAACGGTGTGCGACGGGCTGCCCCCGTGTCGTCCGCACGGGCCGAGCGGCCCGCCGCGAGTCCGAGGACCTGCCGACGGTGTTCCAGTACGTCCGGGCCTCGTGGGTTGGGCCGGCGGACGCGCGCGGTGCGCCCCCTTCCGGCCGGGTGCGCCCGTACGCGCCTGCCCCGCCTCCCTCCGGGGCCGCCGGCCCACGAGGGAGAGCACCGAGTGACCATCTCATCAGCGGAGCCCGCCACGGTCCCCGCACCGGAGGACGACCGTCCCGGCACCGCGCTGCTGCGCACCCTGACCGAGCTCGCCGCCGGCCTGCCCGCCACCGACCCCGGCCGGGTAGCCGCCTCCGCGCTGCGCGGCCGCCACCCCGGCGCGGACGAGGACCAGTTGCGGTCCCTGGCGACCGAGGCCGCGGCCGGTCTCATCGCCGAGGAGCCCGAGTACTCGCGGCTCGCGGCGCGGCTGCTGATCCTGGCGATCCGCCGGGAGGCGGCCGGGCAGGGCGCGGTGTCGTTCTCGGCGTCGGTCGCGGTCGGCCACCGGGAGGGACTGGTCGCCGACCGCACGGCCGCGTTCGTCGCCGAGCACGCCGGGCGGCTCGACGCGCTGGTCGAGTCCGCCGTCGCGGACGGCGCCGACGACCGCTTCGGCTACTTCGGACTGCGCACGGTCCACTCCCGCTACCTGCTGCGCCACCCGGTGACCCGCGATGTGATCGAGACGCCGCAGCACTTCCTGCTGCGCGTGGCCTGCGGACTGGCCGAGGACTCCTCCGAGCGGGCGCTGGAGGAGGTGGCCGAGCTGTACCGGCTCACCAGCACGCTCTCCTACCTCCCCTCCTCCCCCACCCTGTTCAACTCCGGCACCCGGCATCCCCAGATGTCCTCCTGCTACCTGCTGGACTCCCCCCGGGACGAGCTGGACTCGCTCTACGAGCGCTACCACCAGGTCGCGCGCCTGTCCAAGCACGCCGGCGGCATCGGGCTGTCGTTCTCGCGGATCCGCGCGCGGGGGTCGCTGATCCGCGGCACCAACGGGCACTCCGGCGGCATCGTGCCGTTCCTGCGGACCCTGGACGCCTCGGTCGCGGCCGTCAACCAGGGCGGCCGGCGCAAGGGGGCGGCCTGCGTCTACCTGGAGACCTGGCACGCGGACGTCGAGGAGTTCCTCGAACTGCGCGACAACACCGGCGAGGAGGCCCGCCGCACCCACAACCTCAACATCGCCCACTGGATCCCGGACGAGTTCATGCGCCGGGTCGAGGCGGACGCCGACTGGTCGCTGTTCTCCCCGGTGGACGTCCCCGAGCTGGTGGACCTGTGGGGCGAGGAGTTCGACGCCGCCTACCGCCGCGCGGAGGCCGCCGGGCTGGCGGTGAGGACGGTTGCGGCGCGCACCCTCTACGCCCGGATGATGCGCACCCTCGCCCAGACCGGCAACGGCTGGATGACGTTCAAGGACACCGCCAACCGCACGGCGAACCAGACCGCCGAGCCGGGCAACGTCGTCCACTCCTCCAACCTCTGCACCGAGATCCTGGAGGTCACCGATGACGGCGAGACGGCCGTGTGCAACCTGGGCTCGGTCAACCTCGCCGCCCACCTGCGCACCCCCGCCGACGGGGACCCGCGCCCCGGCGAGGAGCTGGACTGGGAGCGGCTGGACGCCACCGTCCGCACCGCCGTGGCCTTCCTCGACCGCGTGGTGGACGTCAACTTCTACCCCACCGGGCAGGCCGCCGCCTCCAACTCCCGCTGGCGTCCGGTGGGTCTGGGCCTGATGGGCCTGCAGGACGTCTTCTTCCGGCTGCGCCTGCCCTTCGACTCCCCCGGCGCCCGGCGGCTGTCCACCCGGATCTCCGAGCGGATCATGCTCGCCGCCTACGAGGCGTCCGCGGACCTCGCCGAGCGCCACGGCCCGCACCCGGCCTGGCCTGCGACCCGCGCCGCCCGCGGCGTGCTCCACGTCGACCACTACCCGGACGCGGAGATCACCTGGCCGGAGCGCTGGGCCGCGCTGCGGGAGCGGATCGCCGCCACGGGCCTGCGCAACTCCCTGCTGCTGGCCGTCGCCCCGACCGCGACCATCGCCTCGATCGCGGGCGTCTACGAGTGCGTCGAGCCGCAGGTCTCCAACCTCTTCAAGCGCGAGACGCTCAGCGGCGAGTTCCTCCAGGTGAACTCCTACCTGGTGGCGGACCTCAAGCGGCTGGGCCTGTGGGACGAGCGGACCCGCGAGGCGCTGCGCGAGTCGAACGGCTCGGTGGCGGAGCTGCCCTGGATCCCGGAGGAGGTCCGCGCGCTGTACCGCACGGCCTGGGAGATCCCGCAGCGCGCCCTGATCGACATGGCGGCGGACCGCACCCCGTTCCTGGACCAGAGCCAGTCGCTCAACCTGTTCATGGCGTCGCCGACCATCGGACGGCTCAGCTCGATGTACGCCTACGCCTGGAAGCGCGGCCTGAAGACCACGTACTACCTGCGCTCGCGCCCCGCGACCCGTATCGCGCGAGCGGCGGGCGGCGCGTCCGCGGCCGTTCCCGCCCCCGCGTCCGCGTCCGCACCCGCACCCCAGGCGGCGCGGGCCGCCGGGGCCGCCGCCTGTTCCCTGGAGAACCCCGAGTCCTGCGAGGCATGCCAGTGACCGCCACCACCCCCGAGACCCCGGCCGCCGGGTCCTCCGCCGGCCGCACCCGGAACCTGCTGGACCCGGGCTTCGAGCTCACCCTGCGCCCGATGCGCTACCCGGCCTTCTACGAGCGCTACCGCGACGCGATCAAGAACACCTGGACCGTGGAGGAGGTGGACCTCCACTCCGACGTGGCCGACCTCGCCAGGCTCTCCCCCGGCGAGCAGCACCTGATCGGGCGGCTGGTCGCCTTCTTCGCCACCGGCGACTCGATCGTGGCCAACAACCTGGTGCTGACGCTGTACAGGCACATCAACTCGCCCGAGGCGCGGCTGTACCTGTCGCGGCAGCTGTTCGAGGAGGCCGTGCACGTCCAGTTCTACCTGACCCTGCTGGACACCTACCTGCCCGATCCGGACGAGCGCGCCGCCGCCTTCGCCGCGGTGGAGAACATCGAGTCCATCCGGGAGAAGGCGCGCTTCTGCTTCCGCTGGATGGACTCGGTGGAGTCGATCGACCGCCTGGAGAGCAGGTCCGACCGCCGCCGCTTCCTGCTGAACCTGATCTGCTTCGCGGCGTGCATCGAGGGCCTGTTCTTCTACGGCGCCTTCGCCTACGTCTACTGGTTCCGCTCCCGCGGCCTGCTGCACGGCCTGGCCACCGGCACCAACTGGGTCTTCCGCGACGAGTCGATGCACATGTCGTTCGCCTTCGACGTGGTGGACACCGTGCGGGAGGAGGAGCCGGAGCTGTTCGACGACGAGCTGCGGCGGCAGGTCGAGGAGATGCTGGAGGAGGCGGTCGAGGCCGAGCTGCAGTTCGCCCGGGACCTGTGCGGCGAGGGCCTGCCGGGGATGAACACCGAGTCGATGCGCGAGTACCTGCGGTGCGTGGCGGACCAGCGGCTGGTCCGGCTGGGCTTCCCCGCCCGCTACGGCGCCGGGAACCCGTTCTCCTTCATGGAGCTGCAGAACGTCCAGGAGCTGACCAACTTCTTCGAGCGCCGCGCCTCGGCCTACCAGGTCGCGGTCGAGGGCTCGGTCTCCTTCGACGACGACTTCTGAGCCCCTCCCCCGGACGCCTTCCCCGGAACGCACGTGTCCCCGGGTCCCGCGCGGGGCCCGGGGACACGTGCCCGGAAGGGACGGCAGCCGCCTCAGCAGCCGCCGCAGTTGTAGTACGTCACGTCCCAGTGGTTGCTCTCGCGGTAGTAGACGTTCCCCGAGCCCGACTGGTACTTGCTGCCGCCGATGTAGGTGAAGCGGCTGGTGACGTAGTTGTTCAGGCAGGTGGAGAGGCTGAAGTCGAGCTTGTAGCCGTTCCAGTGGCTGTACGTGCCGCTCGCGTGGCCGGTCTCCGTGCCGCCCGTGACGTTGAGGGCGCAGCCGCTGGCGCTCTTGAGCGTCTCCGCCCCCTGCACCGTGGCCAGGTTGATCTGCTCGAACGAGGTGCAGGTGGAGTTGTAGCGGTCGGAGCAGCCTCCGCTGGAGGACCAGGTGATGCCCGCCGCGCGGAAGCGGCTGGTCGCCTGGGAGTGCGTCAGCTTGGTGACCAGGGCCGCCGCGGGGGCCTGGGCGGAGACCCCGCTCCGGGCCGTCGGGGCCGTGGCGGCCTGGGCGGCGCCCGGCAGGGCGAGGAGCGCCAGCGACATCACCGGGACGCCGATCGCCGCACGCCGCAGGGACTTGTTCATGGGTGGCCTTTCCGTGGAGGGAAGGGTGGGGGGCCGGACCGTGCCCCGCGCGGGGCGGGCGGCTCAGATGCCGCAGCTGGGCGCCGACCAGTAGCGGCTGGAGCGGTGGTCGACGTGGGTGTGGTCGTTGTGGCCGGGGTAGCCCGGGCCGAGGATGCCGTTGAAGCCGTGGTTGCGGGCCTGCTGCGCCATCCTGCACAGGGTGTGCGAGCCGGCGCCGAGGTCGACGCCGTCACCGTACAGATGGCGGCTGTTGGAGGCGCCGCCCACCGCGCTGTTGCAGGAGTAGGAGCGGAAGCCGCTGGTGACCCGGATCGGCGCGTCGCCCAGGGCGTGCCGCATGGCCTCCAGCTTCCACATGGAGATCAGCGCGTTGCGCTTGGCCGTCGCCGCGCTCACCGCTCCGCCGCTCCAGGTGGAGTTGCACTGGTTCAGCTCGGCGTAGGAGAAGTGGGCCGGGGTGCAGTCGGCGTCCTGGAGGGCGTAGATCTTGCTGAAGGTCTGCGGGCCGGCGACGCCGTCGGCCGACAGCCCGTACGCGGCCTGGAACCGCTTGACGGCGGCGGCGGTGGCCGGGCCGTAGGAGCCGTCGATGGCGAGCACGCTGCCGTAACCGGGGTAGCCGGAGACGCGGACCTGGAGTTCGGCGACGTCCGAGCCGGACATGCCCTGGGAGAGGGTGCGGTTCCAGGTGTAGCACTCGTCGGCGTGGGCGGTGCCCGCGGTGGTGACCGTGCCGACCAGCGCGGCTGCCGCGATCATGACAACACTGAGGATGAGACGGACGGTGCCTCTGAGCATGGTGCCTCCGTGTCGGAACAGTGGGGGTTCCGAGGGTGGCGGAGAAGATCTACCCGCGTCAACACGCTTCCGGAAATGCCAATGGGCGGGCCACTGAAGGCCCGCCCACCGTCGCGCGCCGTTCACCTCGGCCCGCGGCGCGCACCGCTCAGTCGTTGGGCACCGTCTCGTAGCGCGGGGTGTTCTCGGCCATCTGCCGCAGGACGTCCCTGCGTTCGCGCTTGGAGAGGCGGTCGATGTAGAGGCGGCCGTAGAGGTGGTCCGTCTCGTGCTGGAGGCAGCGCGCGAAGTACCCGGTGCCGCGCACGGTGATCGCCCTGCCCTCGGCGTCCTGCCCGCGCACGACGGCGTAGTCGGGGCGTGCGAGCGAGGCGTACGCGCCCGGCACCGACAGGCAGCCCTCGTTGGAGTCGTCCAGCACCCGGCGCTCGGCGGGCAGTTCCTCCAGTACGGGGTTGCAGACGACGCCGACGTGCCGCACGCCCTCGTCGTCCGGGCAGTCGTAGACGAAGACCTTCAGGTCGACGCCGATCTGGTTGGCCGCCAGGCCGACGCCCTCGGCGGCGCGCTGGCTGGCGAACATGTCGTCGATCAGCTTCGCCAGCTCGCCGTCGAACTCGGTGACGTCCTTGCACTCCCTGTGCAGCACCGGGTTGCCGACGACGGTGATCGGACGGGCGGTGCCGCGCTCGCGGTGGGTCCGCTCGCGCTCCTCGCAGTCCTCCGTGTCGACGACGAACCCCTCGTCGTCGACACGCTGCCCGGTCTCGTGCTCCGCCATCTTCGCCGTACGCCTTCCTCGCTGCTCCACCACGACCCGTACAGAGTACGGGCAGGCGCCCCCTCGCCGCGCCCGGCCGGTCTCAGCAGACCTCTTCCAGGTCCCGCCACTCGCGGGTGTCCGGGCTGTCGGCGACCCAGCCGTCCAGCAGCCCGCGCACCAGCGCGGCCGGGGCCGCCAGACCGCACTCGCGCTCGGGGACCCACAGCTCGCCCGACGTCATGTGCCCCAGCGGCCCCGGGCGCCCGGGCACGCTGTGGTCGTGGGGGTCGTGCCGGAGGGCGCCCTCGCCCTCGTCGCTGGGCATCCGGCTCTCCGAGCAGGAGCGGCACAGCAGCCGTACCGACGAGGACCAGTCCTCGGCCGCGAAGCCCGCGTCCGCCGCCAGCCGCTCCAGCGCGTCCCGGTCCGCCTCGGTCGCCGCCTCCAGCAGCACCACCCAGGTGGGCACCGGCGAGGGCGCCCAGAGTTCTATCTCGTCGAAGACGGGATAGGCGTGGCCCGCGGCCGTGGTCCGCTCGCCGTGCGGCACGCCGTCGTGCAGCACCACCTCGCCCCAGCGGCGCCCGGAGGACGGCAGGGGGATGTTCTGCACCTCGATGCGGGCCGGGTCCAGCCGCCGGCCCCACACCACCTCGGCCTCGCCCTCCGGCGACAGGCGCACCGCGGCGCTGCCCAGTTCCATGCCGGTCGGCGGGCCGGCGCGGCCGTCGTCGCCGGCGGCGCGGTCGGCGGGCGCGGTCTCCGGCACCCGCAGGCCGTACGCCTGCCAGGCGCGCCGGGCCAGGGCCCAGTCCTGCAGCGCGGTGGCCGCGATGCCCACGTTCCACCAGTCGGGTGCCCCCGCCGACCGGTCCAGGAGCGCGACGGCGCGCAGCCCGGCGGCGCGCGCCTGCTCCCAGTCGTGCCGGAACTTGTGCAGCAGCGCGAGGTTGAACCAGGACTCCGACAGCCACGGCTCCAGATCGGCGGCACGGGTCAGCAGCGTGCCGGCGTCCTCGTAGCGTCCGTCACCGATGAGCGTGAACGCGCGGTCGGTGACCACCCGCCAGTCGGCGGAGGGCCGGTGCCTTGCCTTGCCGAAGATCCTCACGATGTTCCCGCCTGACTCCCGCCTGCTGCTCCCGGCCGTCCTCGCGGCCGTCTGGTCGCGGTCCCCGCCGCGGTGTCCGTGCCGCGATCTTCTCCCTGCCGCGGTTCCCGGTTCGCATCCAACCATGCCCACCGGGGTGTGCGCTCATTACCCATCGGTCGTGGGGCTTTGGAACGGCACGGAGCGGAGGACGCGCATCCGGCACGGCGGCGGGAGGGTCCCGGCGGAAGCCCGGCGGGCCGGCACGTTCGGGTGAGGCGGGAAGAGGTGCGGAGCGGGCGGGGCGGGGCAGGGCGGGGCACGGACACACGGAAGCGCCCGTGCCGGATCCTCCGTTCCGGGCACCGGGCGCCGTACCGGCCGCGCCGCGGCCGGTCGTGTGAGACGGGGTGGGGCGGGTCAGGCCGTGCCGTCAGACGGCGTTCCCGCCGGTGTCGCCCTGGCCCCCGAGGGAGGCGGGGCTGGGCCGGTCCCCGGCGGGGTCCACCACGGGCTGCTCCGGCACGGCCTGGCCGGCGCGGATCATCTCGATGCGGCCCATCACCTTGGAGCGGAGGCCGGTGGGGACGTCGTCGTGGCCGCAGCACCGCTTGACCAGCTTCTTCACGGCCTGCTCCAGGCCGTACTTCTCCAGGCACGGCGAGCACTCGTCGAAGTGCTCCCTGAACTTCGTCAGATCACCGTCGGGCATCTCGCGGTCCAGGTACTCGTACAGGTGGTCCAGGACCTCAGCGCAGTCCGTCTCGTGCGGCTCTCCGCAACTCATGAGCCCGAGCCTTTCCGGTCGTGCGACTCGTCCGGCGCGGCGGCGCCGTTCGCGCCCGCCGGGACCAGTCCGCGCTCGCGGGCGTAGTCCTCCAGCATGCCGCGCAGCTGACGGCGACCGCGGTGCAGACGGGACATCACCGTGCCGATGGGTGTCCCCATGATGTCCGCGATCTCCTTGTACGCAAACCCCTCGACGTCCGCGAGGTAGACCGCTATGCGGAACTCCTCCGGGATGGCCTGGAGGGCCTCCTTCACGTCCGAGTCGGGCAGCCGGTCCAGCGCCTGCGACTCGGCCGAGCGCAGCCCGGTCGACATGTGCGACTCGGCGCGCGCGAGCTGCCAGTCCTCGATCTCCTCGGCCGCGCTGCGCTGCGGTTCGCGCTGCTTCTTGCGGTACGAGTTGATGAAGGTGTTGGTGAGGATGCGGTACAGCCACGCCTTGAGGTTGGTGCCCTCGCGGAACTGGTGGAAGGACGCGTACGCCTTGGCGTACGTCTCCTGCACCAGGTCCTCGGCGTCCGCGGGGTTGCGCGTCATGCGCAGCGCGGCCGAGTACATCTGGTCCAGGAAGGCGAGGGCGTCCCGTTCGAAGCGCGCGTTCCGTTCCGTTTCCGTCTCCACGGGTTCCTGGGGCGCAGCGTCGTCGGTCGCGGCGACCGGACCCACCTCCTCCGATGCGGCTTCGAGTCCGATGCCGGACCCGCTCGGATCGGAGGATAGACGACGGTCCGTCCCCTCCGCCGCCCGGAAGGGAACGTCCCCGACGAGTCCGGCGAGCCTCAGCGTCGCCCAGTCCACCTGGGCGGCTGTCGCTCGAGTACCCAGAGGGCGGGACGGGCATGCGATCGAACCCATATCGGGTGGACTCCCTCTCCTCGCGCGTGCGTGTAGTCCGTACGTGTCCTGCACAGGCACAACACACGCGCCCGGGGAGTCATTCCCGCGCCAGCCACGCGCGCACCGAGCCGGTGATCACACCGAGCGCCTCCTCCTGCCCGACCGCCGCCCTCCTCGGCACGGCGAAGCCGTGGTCGCCCTCCGGCACCTCGACGACCTCCGTGCCCGCCGGGAACTCCCCGGGGCGCCCGAACGGGTCGCGTCCGCCCTGGACGACCAGGGTCGGCACCCCGGCGCCCAGCAGCTCGCCGGCCCGGGACCGTTCCGGTTTCCCCGGGGGGTGCAGGGGGAAGGCCAGCGCGAGCACGGCGTGCGCCCCGAGTTCGGCGGCGGTCCGGCAGGCCACGCGCGCCCCGGCGCTGCGCCCGCCGGAGACGACCGGCAGCCCCTCCCCCTCCAGGAGGGGCCACACTGCCCGCCACGCCTCGTCCAGCTTCGCGGGCGCGGGCGCCAGCCTCCTGCCCGCCACCCGCCAGGGCTGCTCGACCAGCGCGACGGAGACGCCGTGCGCGGGCAGCTCCCCGGCCAGGGCACGCAGGTCGCGGGCCTCGATGCCGCCACCGGCGCCGTGCCCGAGCGCGAGGAGGAGGCGCGGCCGTCCGGCGCGCCGCCAGGTGACACGGGCCGGCCCGGCCGGTGTGGCGACGACCGTCTCGGCGGTCCCGCCGTCCTCCGGGCCGGCCGCGTGGTCGGCGCGGTCCGTGGGGTCTGCGCGGTCCGTGGGGTCTGCGTCGTCGGTGTCGTTGCTGTCGTTGCTGTCGGTCACCGGCTCAGAACAGCGTCCCGGCCTCGGGGGCGTCAAGCTCCTCCAGCAGCTCGGGCCCGTTGTTGCGCACGTTGCTGACCTCGCTGCTCACCGGGTAGGCCCGCATGGCCTCCGCGGGCGGCGGCACCAGCAGTCCGCGCACGTCGTCCGCGTCGGTGCGGGCCGGGTCCAGCCAGGCGTCCCAGCGGTCGGGGGTGAGCACGAGCGGCATCCGGGGGTGGATGTCGGCGAGGGCGCGCGGTCCGCTCCCGCCGGCGCCCGCGAACGGCTCGCTCTGCGCCTCGGTGGTGATCACCGCGCAGGTCGCCCACCACGCCTGGGGGTGGTCGTCGGGCAGCGTCCTGTCCCGCCAGAACTCGTAGAGCCCGGCCATCGCCATCACCGATCCGTCGGCCGGCGTCACGAAGTACGGCTGCTTGCGCGGCCGCTTGCGCCTGCCCTTCTCCTCCTCCTGCCGCTCGGCCGTCCCGGTGACCCACTCGTAGTAGCCGTCTGCGGGCAGCAGGCAGCGCCGGGCGGCGAAGGGGCGGCGGTAGGAGGGCTTCTCGTGCACCGTCTCGGCCCGCGCGTTGATCATCTTCACGCCTACGTCCGGGGACTTCGCCCAGGAGGGCACCAGCCCCCAGCGCAGCACCCTGAGCTGGCGCACGGGGCGCTCGTCGCCGCTGTCCTTCAGCGGCCGGTCGAGCACCGCGTACACCCGCTTGGTCGGGGCCACGTTCCAGTCGGGCGCCAGCGCCTCGGCCGGGTCCCACTTCTCCACGCCGAACAGTCCCGCCAGTTCCTCGGGCCCACGGCTCACCGCATACCGTCCGCACATGTCTGCCACCCTGCCACGCCCGGCCGGCGGTTGGCACGGTGATCGGCCGGGCCGGGGCCCCGCGGGACGGCCGTGACACACTGCGGGACACCGCACCGCGCCCGCACCGCACCCGCACCGGGGCCGGGGCCGGCGGGAGCGCGCGGAGCGGCGGGAGCGGACAGGCGACCAGGGGAAGGGGCCGGCCGGGCATGGACACGGACAGCATCGCCGAGGTGTGGGACCGCGTCGTCGGGACCCAGCCCGACCCGTCGTTCCCGGTCGTGGTGGCCACCGGGCTCGTGGCCCTGGCCGTCGTCGCGGCGCGGGGGCCGTGGCGGGTGGCGCGCAACGCGGTGACCATCGCCCACGAGGGCGGGCACGGGCTCGTGGCGCTGCTGACCGGGCGGCGGCTGGAGGGCATACGCCTGCACTCGGACACCTCCGGACTGACCGTCTCCCGGGGGAGGCCGACCGGGATCGGCATGGTGCTGACGGCGGCCTCCGGGTACACCGCGCCGTCGCTGCTCGGCCTGGCCGGGGCGTGGCTGCTGGCCGCCGGACACGTCACCGCGCTGCTGTGGGGGGCCACGGCGCTGCTGCTGGCGATGCTGGTGATGGTGCGCAACGCCTACGGGGTGCTCACCGTCGTCGTCACCGGCGGGGTGTTCCTCCTGGTGTCGTGGTTCGCCGGGACCGAGGTGCAGGCGGCGTTCGCGTACGGGGTGGTGTGGTTCCTGCTGCTGGGCGGCGTGCGGCCCGTCTTCGAGCTCCAGGGCAAGCGGCGCCGGGGCGAGGCGCCGGACTCCGACGCCGACCAGCTCGCGCGGCTGACGAACGCGCCCGCGCCGCTGTGGCTGCTCCTCTTCCACGCCGTCGCGCTGTGCTCGCTGACCGGCGGCGGGCGGTGGCTGCTGGGCCTGTGACGCCCCTTCCCCACGCCTCCCGGCACCGCTCCCGGCGCCCCCGGAACCCCTCACCCCTCCTCGGCGCCGCCCGGCATCCCCGTGTCCCGGCAGTGTCTTGACAGTGCCCCAGCGGTGCCCCGGCAGTGTCTTGGCAGTGCCCCAGCGGTGCCCCAGCGGTGTCCCGGCGCGTTCCCCGGTGTTCGATCGGATTCCCGCCGCGTCCGAACCACTAAAGTTGGGTCCATGACCGCCAACACCACTCTCTGGCCTGCTCCGCTCGCGTCCGGCGCCGTCGACGCGACCGTCACCGTGCCCGGATCGAAGTCGGTCACCAACCGCGGTCTGGTGCTCGCCGCCCTCGCCTCCGAGCCGGGCTGGCTGCGCCGCCCGCTGCGGTCGCGCGACACCCTGCTGATGGCCGAGGGGCTGCGCGCCATGGGGGTGGGCATCGAGGAGACGGTGTCCTCCAGCTCCGTCTCCGTCGCGGGCGGTTCCGCGGACCCCGGCGTCACCGGTGAGGCGTGGCGCGTCATCCCGGCCGGGCTGCACGGCCCCGCCACCGTGGACGTCGGCAACGCCGGCACCGTGATGCGCTTCCTGCCGCCCGTCGCCGCCCTGGCCGACGGGCCGGTCCACTTCGACGGCGACAAGCGCTCCCACGAACGTCCCCTCCACGGCGTGATCGACGCGCTGCGCGCCCTCGGCGCACGCGTCGACGACGGCGGGCGCGGCGCGCTTCCGATGACCGTGCACGGCGGCGGCTCCCTGACCGGCGGCCCGGTGGAGATCGACGCCTCCTCGTCCTCCCAGTTCGTCAGCGCCCTGCTGCTCTCCGGCGCCCGCTTCAACCAGGGCGTCGAGGTCCGCCACACCGGCGGCCCCCTGCCGTCCATGCCGCACATCCGGATGACGGTCGACATGCTGCGCGCCGCGGGCGCCCAGGTGGACACCCCCGAGTCCGGGGGCGAGCCGAACGTCTGGCGGGTCACGGCCGGCGCGCTGCTCGGCCGGGACCTGGTCGTCGAACCCGACCTGTCCAACGCCCAGCCCTTCCTCGCCGCCGCGCTCGTCACCGGCGGCCGGGTGACGGTCCCCGACTGGCCCGCGCACACCACCCAGCCCGGTGACGCGCTGCGCGAGATCTTCACCGAGATGGGCGGCCGCTGCGAGCTGGACGAGCACGGACTGACCCTCAC
Organism: Streptomyces sp. DH37; assembly: GCF_029813835.1. Classification (GTDB taxonomy): domain Bacteria; phylum Actinomycetota; class Actinomycetes; order Streptomycetales; family Streptomycetaceae; genus Streptomyces. Next base: position 82,485 of record NZ_JARVKV010000010.1, on the reverse strand, counting down.
CGGCACCGGCCGGATCCACGGCATCGACGTGGACCTGAGCGAGGTGGGCGAGCTGACCCCCGGCATCGCGGCGGTCGCGGCGCTGGCCGACTCCGAGTCGCGGCTGCGCGGCGTGGCGCACCTGCGGCTGCACGAGACCGACCGGCTGGCCGCGCTCACCAAGGAGATCAACGGCCTCGGCGGCGACGTCACCGAGACCGAGGACGGCCTGGTCATCCGCCCGCGCCCGCTGCACGGCGGGGTCTTCCACACCTACGAGGACCACCGGCTGGCCACGGCGGGCGCGGTGCTCGGCCTGGTGGTCGAGGGCGTCGAGGTGGAGAACGTCGCGACCACCGCCAAGACCCTGCCCGACTTCCCCGACCTGTGGAGCGCCATGCTCGAAGGCGACAGGGGCAGAGGATAAGAGGCGGATCCGCCATGCGCCGCTACGGCAAGCACACCGACGAGGACGACATCCGGGTCCGCCCCAACCGCCGGGGCAGCCGCCCGCGCACCAGCATCCGGCCCAAGCACGAGGACGCCTCCGAGGGCTTCGTCCTGACCGTGGACCGGGGCCGGATCACCTGCCTGGTGGACGGCCGCGCCATCACCGCCATGAAGGCCCGCGAGCTGGGCCGCAAGGGCGTCGTGGTCGGCGACCGGGTGGCGGTCGTCGGGGACCTGTCGGGGGACAAGGACACCCTGGCGCGGATCGTGCGGGTCGAGGAGCGCACCTCGGTGCTGCGGCGCACGGCCGACGACAACGACCCCTACGAGCGGGTCGTCGTCGCCAACGCCGACCAGCTCGCCATCGTCACCGCCCTGGCCGATCCCGAGCCCCGCCCCCGGCTGATCGACCGCTGTCTGGTGGCCGCCTACGACGCGGGACTGGAGCCGCTGCTGGTCCTCACCAAGTCGGACCTGGCCCCGCCCGGCCCGCTGCTGGAGACGTACGCCCCGCTGGGGGTGCGCCATGTGGTGACCGACCGCGAGGGGCTGGTCGACGGCGGTGCGGCCGACCGGGTGCGCGAGCTGCTGTGGGGGCGGACCACCGCCTTCGTCGGCCACTCCGGGGTGGGCAAGACCACCCTGGTCAACGCGCTCGTCCCGCCCGACCGCCGGAGGGCGACGGGCCACGTCAACGCCGTCACCGGACGCGGTCGCCACACCACCACCTCGGCGCTCGCGCTGCCGCTGCCCGGGGCCCCCGAGGACATGGGGTTCCCCCCGACGCGGCGGGGCGGCTGGGTGATCGACACCCCGGGCGTGCGGTCCTTCGGGCTGAACCACGTCGACCCGTCCCGGGTGATCAACGCCTTCCCCGATCTGGTGCCGGGCACCGCGGACTGCCCGCGCGCCTGCAGCCACGACGAGCAGGACTGCGCGCTGGACGCCTGGGTCGCCGAGGGCCACGCGGAGCCGGCCCGGCTGTACTCCCTGCGCCGTCTGCTGGCCACCCGGGAGCGCGGCGAGGACGACTGACCCCCGGCGGGCCGGGCCGGGGTCAGCCGAGCAGTGCCCGCAGGACCTGGACGACATGGGCCCCCGCGGCCTCCTCGGTCGCCTCGGGCGGGCCGTCGCAGGGCGCGACGACGTAGGACAGCGCCAGCCGCAGGCCCACCTCGCAGGCGTGGCGCAGCGCGGTGGCTCCGGGCGCGCCGGGGCCGGCCGTACGGGCGGACGCCAGCGCGGCGGCGGTACGGTCGCGCAGCCGCGCGGCCAGCCGGTCCGGCTCCGGACCGGGCGGGGGCAGCCGGGCCTCCCAGCAGCCGGTGAGGGCGGCGCGCACCAGCGGATCGCGGTGGGCGGCGCGCACCACCCCGACGGCCGCCGCGGCGCAGCCCGCGACGGGATCGGCGGTGTCGCGGGCCGCCCGGCCCGCGGCGCGGGCGGCGCGGTCGAGGAAGGCCTCCAGCTCGCGGGCGACCAGGGCCGTGCCGAGCCCCTCCTTGGAGCCGAACTCGTTGTAGAGGGTCTGGCGGGAGAACCCGGCCTCGGCGGCGACCTCGACCATGCGGACGCGGGGCCAGGGCTTCTCGGAGAGGGCGGCGCGGGCGGCGCGCAGCAGGGCCCGGCGCGCCGCGGGCGGCGCCGCGGGGCCCGCGGCGGGCACCGCGGAGGTCCTTTCCGAGGTCATCTCCGAGGTCATCTCCGAAGTCGTCGACGCCTCCCCGGACGCGGCAGGTCGCCGCACAGCATCGGCGCGGTCACGGAGGGTGTCAAGGCGCCGCGCACCGGCTCACCGCCTCGGGCGCGCGGCCGCCCACCCGGTTGGACACTCCCGTGTGGCTGGCCCGCCGCGTCGCTGGATACTGTTCGTCCATGCCCGACTACCACGATGACCTGCGTCTCGCCCACGTACTGGCCGACACCGCCGACGCCACGACGATGGAGCGGTTCAAGGCCCTCGACCTCAAGGTCGAGACCAAACCCGACATGACGCCGGTGAGCGAGGCCGACAAGGCGGCCGAGGAGCTGATCCGCACCTCCCTGCAGCGGGCGCGGCCGCGCGACGCGGTCCTGGGCGAGGAGTTCGGCAGCGAGGGGCGCGGTCCGCGCCGCTGGGTCATCGATCCGATCGACGGCACCAAGAACTACGTGCGCGGCGTCCCGGTGTGGGCCACGCTGATCGCGCTGATGGAGCGGGGCGAGGAGGGCGACCGCCCGGTGGTCGGCGTGGTGTCGGCCCCGGCCCTGAACCGGCGCTGGTGGGCGGCGCTGGGCGCCGGCGCGTACACCGGCCGCAGCCTGACCTCCGCGAACCGGCTGTCGGTCTCGCGGGTCGCCCGCGTCCAGGACGCCTCGTTCGCCTTCTCCTCGCTCGGCGGCTGGGAGGAGCGCGGCAAGCTCGGCGGCTTCCTCGACCTGACCCGGGACTGCTGGCGCACCCGCGGCTACGGCGACTTCTGGCCGTACATGATGGTCGCCGAGGGATCGGTGGACATGTGCGCGGAGCCGGAACTGTCGCTGTGGGACATGGCGGCGAACGCGGTCATCGTGCGGGAGGCGGGCGGCGCCTTCACCGGTCTGGACGGGCGCGAGGGCCCGCACAGCGGGAACGCGGCGGCCTCCAACGGGCTGCTCCACGAGGATCTGCTCGCCTACCTCGGCGACTAGGGGGGCGCTCCGCCGGGCGGATCCGCGCGGGCCCCCTCCGGCGGAGCGCGCGAACCGGCCGACGCACGGTCAACTCGTGGCGACGCGCCCCTTGTTGCGGCTCCGGCGGCATGTGAACATGAGAATCCCCCCGCTTGTGAGCTTGTGAATCCCTTCTCCAGCCCGGGATTCCGCCAAGGAGGTGGCACCAACCGCCATGACCACCCTCGTCCGCGACGCCATGAGCACCGTGGTTCTCACCATCGGCCCCGCCCACACCCTCCGCCAGGCCGCCCGGCTGATGTCCGCCCGCCGGGTCGGCGCGGCCGTCGTCCTCGACCCCGACGCCGGCGGCGTCGGCATCCTCACCGAACGCGACATCCTCAACGCCGTGGGGGCCGGGCAGGATCCCGACCGCGAGCCCGCGCACCTGCACACCACCACCGACGTGGTCTTCGCCGCCCCCGGCTGGACCCTGGACGACGCCGCGCGGGCCATGACGCACGGCGGCTTCCGCCATCTGATCGTGCTCGACGACCGGGAGCCGGTGGGGGTGGTGTCGGTGCGCGACATCGTCCGCTGCTGGTCGTCGGCGCGCGAGGGCGCTCCGGTGGCGGCGCCCGCCGGCGCGGTGGCCGTCTGAGGGCGGCCGTCCGCACCGGAACGCGCCGGAGGGACCGGAGCCCACTGGCGTCCGGTCCCCCCGGGTTCGTACGGCGAGGAGCCGTGGGTCAGCCGCGCAGGGCCTTGACCGCGGCCTCCAGCCTCCTGCCGTAGTCCTCGTCGGCCTGGCGGAAGTTCTCGACGGCCCGCTTGACGATGTCGTCGCGCGAGACCTTCGCGATGAAGCCCGCCAGGTTGTCGATCAGGCGCCCCTTCTCCTCCTCCGTCATCAGGCGGTAGAGGTTGCCCGCCTGGACGAAGTCGTTGTCCTCGGCGTGCGAGGGAGCGGGGATGTCACCGGTGGTCCCGGCGACCGGAACCGGCTGCCACAGCGCGCGGCCGGTCTCGGCCGGGCCGCCGAAGCTGTTGGGCTCGTAGTTCCTCGCCCGGCCGTGGCGGCCGTCGTACATGAAGCCGTCGCGGCCGTGGCTGCGGGCCTCGGTGGCGTGCGGGCGGTTCACCGGCAGCTGGTCGGCGTTGATGCCCACCCGGTAGCGGTGCGCGTCGCCGTAGGCGAACAGCCGGCCCTGGAGCATCTTGTCCGGGGAGGGACCGATGCCCGGCACGAAGTGGTGCGGGGAGAAGATCGACTGCTCGACCTCGGCGAAGATGTTCTCCGGGTTGCGGTTGAGCTCCATCTTGCCGATCTCGATCAGCGGGTAGTCGCCGTGCGGCCAGACCTTGGTCAGGTCGAACGGGTTGAAGCGGTAGTTCGGGGCCTCGTCCGCCGGCATGATCTGGACGTAGACCGTCCAGCTCGGGTACTCGCCGCGCTCGATGGACTCGCGCAGGTCGCGCTGGTGGCTGTCGGGGTCCTTGCCCGCCAGGAGGTCGGCCTCGTCCTGGGTGAGGCACTTGATGCCCTGGTCGGTCTTGAAGTGGTACTTGACCCAGAAGACCTCGCCGGCCTCGTTGTTCCACTGGAAGGTGTGCGAGCCGAAGCCGTCCATGTGGCGGTAGGAGGCCGGGATGCCGCGGTCGCCGAAGAGCCAGGTCACCTGGTGGGTGGACTCCGGGCTCAGGCTCCAGAAGTCCCAGACGTTGTCCGCCTCCTGGGAGCCGGTGTACGGGTCGCGCTTCTGGGTGTGGATGAAGTCGGGGAACTTGATGGCGTCCTTGATGAAGAACACCGGGGTGTTGTTGCCGACGAGGTCGTAGTTGCCCTCCTCGGTGTAGAACTTCACCGCGAAGCCGCGCGGGTCGCGCACCGCGTCGGCCGCGCCCAGGTTGCCGGCGACGGTCGAGAAGCGCAGGAAGACCTCGGTCTCCTTGCCGACCTCGGCGAGGAACTTCGCCCGGGTGTACTTCGTCACGTCCGCGGTGACGGTGAAGGTGCCGTAGGCGCCCGCGCCGCGGGCGTGGACGACCCGCTCGGGGATGCGCTCGCGGTTGAAGTGGGCGAGCTTCTCCAGCAGGAGCTGGTCCTGGACCAGGACCGGGCCGCCCGAGCCTGCGGTCTCGCTGTTCTGGTTGTCCGCGACGGGAGCACCGGCCTCCGTGGTCAGCGGCCCGGCGTTCTCGATCTGGGCAGTCACATGCGCCTCCTGAATCTGTCCTGTCCCCTTGGCTGAAGCCGAACGCGATCCTACATTGGACAATGTCTAAGTCAAGAAGACGATGAAGACCATACAGAATCCGGCTGTGGACGCGCACTGCTAAGGTGGAAACATGAGTGACCTGCTTCAACGTCTCCGGGATCGCGGCTGGCGGCTGACCGCCCAGCGGCGAGTCGTCGCCGAGGTCCTCGATGGTGAGCATGTTCACTACACCGCCGACGAGGTGCACGCGCGCGCGGCCGAGAGACTGCCGGAGATCTCCCGCGCCACCGTCTACAACACCCTCGGCGAGCTGGTGTCGATCGGCGAGGTGCTCGAGGTCAGCACGGACGGCCGCGCCAAGCGGTACGACCCGAACGCCCACCACTCCCACCAGCACCTGGTGTGCTCGCGGTGCGGCGTGATCCGCGACGTCCGCCCCTCCGGCGACCCGCTCGCCCTGCTCCCCGAGGGGGAGCGCTACGGGTTCGCCCTCTCCGAGGCGACGGTCACCTACCGGGGCCTGTGCCCCTCCTGCGCCTCCGCCTGACGCACGGCTGGCTCCCCGGGTCCGGGCGCCCGCCCGGCCCGTACCCCGTACGCGTTCCGCACACGCAGCACGCCACGGGGCACGCAGAAAGCGCGAAAACGCCCGGGGCCCGGATCCGTCATCTGGATCCGGGCCCCGGGCCTTCAGTAGCGGGGACAGGATTTGAACCTGCGACCTCTGGGTTATGAGCCCAGCGAGCTACCGAGCTGCTCCACCCCGCGTCGTTGTGGTTCAACAGTACCCCTGCTCCGCCGACCAGCGCAAATCGAGAAAACGCCCCGCTCCGGCCTCAGGCCGTCAGCTCCTCGTGGAGGGCCTCGCACAGCCGCGCCGCGCGCTCGGCGACCTCCGGCGGGCCCAGCTCGACGGCACGGGCGCACCAGTGGCGGCCGGCCGCCAGATCGCCGCACCGGGCGTTCAGCAGGGCCAGGCGCAGGGCGGCCCGGCCGTGGCCCGCCTCGGCCGCGCGCGTCCACCACAGGGCGGCCTCCGGCTCGCTGCCCTCACGGGCCAGCAGCAGGCCGAGGTTGAAGGCGCCGTTGCTGCTGCCCGCCTCCGCCGCGACGCGGTACCAGTGCGCGGCCCGCACCACGTCGCCGCGTGCCGCCGCGCACATGCCCAGCCGGACCTGTGCACGCCGGTGCCCCTGCTCGGCCGCCCGCTCGTACCACTCCTCGTACTCGGCGGGCGGACCGTGCGCGTCGAGGGCGCTCGCCGTCGGCGCCTGGCGCTCCAGCAGCGCCGCCAGCCGGAAGGCGCCCTCCACACTGCCCCCGCCCGCCGCGCGGCGCAGGTGCCGCTCGGCGGTGTGCGTGTCGCCCTCGCGCAGCAGCGCGATGCCCACCTGGAGCGCGGCCTCGGTGTGGCCGGCCGCGGCGGCCTGCTCGTACCACTGCCGGGCCCGCTCCTCCTCGCCCCGGCCCGCGTGCAGGATGCCGAGGTTGAACGCGGCGTCCACGCTGCCGGCTTCGGCGGCCTTGGAGAACCACGGCTCGGCGCCCGCCGCGTCGCCGCGCTGGAGCAGCAGGACGGCGAGCGCGTTGGCGGCCTCGCGGTGCCCGGCGTAGGCGGCGCGGCGGTACCACTGCTCGGCCTGGGCGGTACGGCCCTCGGCGGCGCACAGCAGCGCGAGGTTGAAGGCGCCGTTGATGTCGCCCGCCTCCAGCGCGACGCGGTACCAGCGCTCCGCGGTCTGCCGCTCGCCGCGCTCGGCGTGCAGCGCGCCCAGCGCGTTGGCCGCGTTGCCGTCGCCGTCCTGTGCGGCGCGGCGCCACCACTCGGCGGCGCTGTCGGTGTCGCCCGCGTCGCGCAGCAGGAAGCCCAGCGCGCAGGCGGCGCGCGCCTCGCCGTCCTTGGCCGCCGTCAGGTACCAGCGGGCCGCCTCCTGCGACTCGCCGCGCTCCTCCAGGAGCGTGCCCAGACGCAGCGCGGCGCGGCGGTGGCCGCGCGCCGCGGCCTGGCGGTACCACTGCTCGGCCTCGGCGGCGCCGCCCTCCGGACGGCGCGTCAGGATCCTCGCGATGCGGTAGGCCGCCTCGCGGTGGCCGCGCTCGGCGGCGGCCCGGAACCACTCCTCGGCCCCGTCCTCGCCCCGGTGCTCCAGCAGGTCGGCGAGGGCGTACGCGCCGAGGGCGTGGCCGGACTCGGCGGACTGCCGCAGCCAGTACTCGGCGGCCGTCTCGTCGCCGCGCTCGCGGTGGTGGCGGCCCAGGGAGTGAGCCGCGGCGGCCGAACCGGCGACGGCGGCGACGCGCCACCAGCCCGCGGCCTCCTCGGCCTGGCCGAGCTGGTGGAGCAGGACCCCCAGGTTGTTCGCGGCGGCACGGTCGCCGGCGGCGGCGGCGGCACGCAGGTACGGCTCGGCCCCGTCCAGGTCGCCCCGGCGCAGCAGCCGGGCGCCGAGCGCGCTGATGGCATCCGTGTCGCGGTGTTCGCGGAGGTGCGTGCGGCTCACACCGCCCCCCGCGCCCTCAGTTCTCGCCTTGTCCCCCATGAGGCCCATCGTCGCACCACCCGCAACCCGCGTACACCTGGTATACCGCCGCCAAGGAAGTCACTTCAGCGTTTTGTCGACTTCCCGATACAGCTACCATCCAAACGCAAAGCGCTATCACGCGCCTCTCATCTCGCATGCCCACCACGCGAAAAAGGACCCGGAGTCATTGACTCCGGGTCCTTCTCCGTTAGTAGCGGGGACAGGATTTGAACCTGCGACCTCTGGGTTATGAGCCCAGCGAGCTACCGAGCTGCTCCACCCCGCGCCGTTGTGTTCACAACCTTACCACGGCGCGGGGGGAGCCACTCACCACCGGTTCACTCTTCCTGGCGTCCCTGGTCGTTGTTCCTGTTGTCGGATCCGCCGCCGTTCGCGCCGTCGCCGCCCGCGGACTGCTCGGCCTCGGCGGCCCGCCGGAGCGCGTCCTCCAGGTCCTGCTGGGCCTGGCCGTAGGCGTCCCAGTCCTGCTCGCCCAGCGCCTCCTGGCCCGCGTCGAACGCCTCCCGGGCGTCGTTCAGGGCATCCTGCACCGTCGCGTCACCGGAGGGCGGCGGTGTGGTCGTGTCCTCCTCGCCCGGAGGCGGCTCCTCGCCCTCCGGCCGCTCCTCGCCCTCCGGGGGTCCCGCGTCCCCCTCGACCCCGAAGACGGAGTCCAGGGCCTCGCCGAGGGTGTTCTCGAACGCGGTCTCCTCCCCGTAGGTCACCAGCACCTTCCGCAGCAGCGGGTAGTTGGTGCCCGCGCCGCGGACGTAGACCGGCTCGACGTAGAGCAGACCGCCCTCCAGCGGCACGGTGAGCAGGTTGCCGTACTCGACCTCCGAGTCACCGCGCCGGAGGATGTTGATCTCGTTGGCGATCTCGGTGTCGGAGTTGAACCGGCTCTGCACCTGCTGGGGGCCGGACACCGTGGTGTTGGACGGCAGCTTCAGGATCCTGATCGTGCCGTAGTCGTCGCTGCGGGCGTCGGCGTTGACGGCCATGAAGGCGCCGAGCGTCTCGCGCCCGCTGGGGTTGAAGGTCGTCGTCAGGGAGAAGGTCTGCTCCTCCTGGTCCGGCATCTTCATGCTCAGGTAGTACGGCGGGACGGCGTTGCCCTCCTGCTGGGTCGGGTCGTCCGGCACCTGCCAGCGCTCACTGCCGCTGTAGAACTGGCTGGCGCTGGTGACGTGGTAGCGCGTCAGCAGCTCCCGCTGCACCTTGAACAGGTCCTGCGGGTAGCGGAAGTGGTTCAGCAGCGACTCGTCGATCTCGCTGCGCGGCTCCACCGTGCCGGGGAAGGCCTTCATCCAGGTCTTCAGCACCGGGTCCCGGGTGTCCCACTCGTACAGCTTCACCTCGCCCGAGTAGGCGTCCACGGTGGCCTTGACCGAGTTGCGGATGTAGTTGACCCGGTTCTGCTGGGCGATGACCGCGCGCTGGCCGTCGGTCAGCGCGTCGGCCGTGGTCTCGCCCAGGGTGGTGCGGGAGGAGTACGGGTACTGGTTGGTCGTGGTGTAGGCGTCGACGATCCACTGGATGCGGTCGCCCACCACCGCCGGGTACGGGTCGCCGTCGATGGTGAGCCAGGGGGCCACCGCCTCGACGCGCTCCTTGGGCGTGCGGTTGTAGAGGATCCGCGAACCCTCGCCGATCGCGCCCGAGTAGAGGATCTGCGGCTCGTTGAAGGTCACCGCGTAGGCCGCGCGGTTGGCCACGTTGCTCAGGTCGACCCCGCTGTCGCCCTGGTAGCTGTAGGTCTTCTCCTCGCTGCCGGCGATGTAGTCCAGTTCCTTCTGCGGACCGCCGACGATCGAGTACTGCGTGGTCTTCTCGCCGTAGTAGACCCGCGGCTCGTACTCGCCGAGCTGCCCGGTGGGGGGCAGGTTCTTCTCGATGAAGTCCGGCGCGCCGGTCGAGGCCACCTCGGTGCCCTTGCCGGCCACCATGCCGAAGCCGTGGGTGTACTTGAAGTGGTCGTTGATCCAGTTGCGCTCGGTGATGCCGTTGATGTTGATCTCGCGCAGGCCGACGACGGTGTCCTGCTCCCTGCCGTCCTCGGTGGAGTACCGGTCCACGTCCAGGGTGGCCGGGAACTGGTAGTAGCTGCGGACCTGCTGGAGCTGCTGGAAGCTGGGCGAGACGACGTTCGGGTCGAGCAGCCGGATGCTGGCGGTGGTGTCCGCCGCGTCGCGCAGCTCCTCGTTGCTCGCCTCGCTCTCGCCCGAGTAGTCCGAGACCTTGGCGTCGTCGATGTCGTAGGCGTCGCGGGTGGCGTCGATGTTCTTCTTGATGTACGGCGCCTCCTTGGCCTGCTCGTTCGGCTGGACCTGGAACTTCTGCACGATCGCCGGGTAGAGGCCGCCGATCAGGATGGCCGAGAGGACCATCAGGCCGAAGCCGATCACCGGCAGCTGCCAGGTGCGCCGCCACAGGGTGGCGAAGAAGAGCACCGCGCAGATGGCGGCGATGAAGAACAGGATCGTCTTCGCCGGGAGGTAGGCGTTGGCGTCGACGTACCGCAGGCCCGTCCAGTTGTTCGTCGCCTTGAAGTCACCGGACTTCACCGCCAGGCCGTAGCGGTCGAGCCAGTACGCCACCGCCTTGAGCGCCACGAAGATGCCGAGCAGCACCGAGAGGTGGCCGGTGGCCTGGGACGTCGCCCGGGCGCCCGGGGTGGTCAGCCGCAGCCCGCCGTAGAGGTAGTGCACCAGCGCGGCGGCCAGCAGGGAGAGCACCGCCGCCGCGAAGCCGAAGCTCAGCAGGAAGCGGTACCAGGGGAGGTCGAACGCGTAGAACGCCACGTCCTTGCCGAACTGGGGGTCCGTGGTGCCGAACGGCACGCCGTTCACCCACATCAGCCAGGTGCGCCACTGGCCGGCCGCGGAGGCGCCGGCGATCAGCCCCACCAGCGCGGTGACGCCGAGCAGCACCCACTTCTTGTACGGGGCGATGCCCATCCGGTAGCGGTCCAGGCTCTGCTGCTCCAGCGACATCGCGCTCAGCGGAGGCCTCAGCCGGTGGGCCAGCCAGATGTTGAGGCCGACGGCGCCGGCCATCAGCAGACCGAAGACGGCGAACATGCCGACCTTGGTCCACAGGGTGGTGGTGAAGACGGTGGTGTAGCGGACCGAGCGATACCACAGCCAGTCGGTCCAGAACCCCGCGAACATGACGAAGAGCATGGCCAGGACGGCGAGCACACCCACTGTCATGAGCAGGGTCTTGGCGCGCCTGGAGGGCCTGCCGACACTGATCCGTGGTCCTGAGGGCCCGCCCGGGCCCCGGTCCGGCATCTGGAAAGCCAAGGTGCGCACCTCGAAGATAGCGACGGATGGGACTGGCCCCGAATGCTAGGGCCCCACCCATGCAACTTACTCAAGCTTTACCCGGTTCCCGTTCCCGGGGGGTTCGGCGGCACGATATGAGGATGAACAACCTTCCCATCGACGGCACACCCCTGGCCGCCAGCCCGCTGACCCGTGCCGTGCTCGAGATCGACGAGTACGTCGCGGGCCTGGGCTGGGACCAGCCCGCCCGACTGTTCGCCCTGGTCGACACCGAACGGCTGCGCGCCGAGGAGCCCGCCCTGGCCGAGCAGCTCGGACTCGACGACGACGGGGGCCGGCCCGGCGAAGCCCCCGTGCCCGCCCCCCTCACCCCCGTGGAGCAGGACGAGCTGCCCACCGGGGTCCCCCTGGACGAGTTCCTCGCCACCATCGCCTGGCCCGACGCGGTCGCCGGGTGCGCGATGACGGTGGAGCGGCTGATGCTGCCGCCGTCGGCGGAGGCGTCCGTCCCCGAGAACCTCCAGGAGGAGGGCGCCGAGGAGCGGCTGGCGCGGTGGGTGGCCGAGCACCCCGAGCGCCAGGAGGTCCGGATGACCGTGGCGGTGCTGCGGGACGGCGCCCGCGAGTCGGCGCTGCGGCTGCGCGAGAAGGACTCGCCGACCGAGGTGCTCACCGGGCCCGACCTGGTGCCCGGGCTCACCGAGGCGCTGGCCGCCACCTTCGGCGACTGACGGCGAGGCCGTTCCCCGGCCGGGGCGGGCGCCCGCCCCGGCCGGGGAACGGGGCGTACGGGAGCGGGTCAGCCTGCCGCGCACCGCGGCAGGCCGGCCGTCTCCCCCTCGCGTATGTCCTCCAGGGCCCCCAGGGCGTCGCCGATCGTGCCGACCTTCACCAGGGTCAGGCCCTCGGGCGCGTCGCGGGCGGCGGTCGCGCAGTTGTCCTCGGGGGTGAGGAAGTACTCGGCGCCCTTGTCCCGGGCCGCGATGGTCTTCATCTCTATGCCGCCGATCGGGCCGACCCGCCCCTCGCCGTCGATGGTGCCCGTGCCGGCCACGAACTCGCCGCCGGTGAGGTCGGAGGGGGTCAGCTTGTCCACGATGCCGAGGGCGAACATCAGCCCGGCGCTGGGACCGCCGACATCGGCCAGCTTGATGTCGATCTCGAACGGGAAGGTGTGGTCGAGCCCGGCCTGGATGCCGACGACGGCCCGTCCGTCGTCGGCGGCCGCCTCGGTGGTGACGGTGACCTTCCGGGCGCCGCCGGGCTCCTCGCCCGCCTTCTCGGCCGCCGCCGCCCGCTTGGCCGGGACGACGGTGAAGACCACGTCCTCGCCGGGCTCGTGCCCGGTCACCAGCTCGGCGACGTCGCCCGGCTGCTCCACGGGCTCGCCGTCCACGGCCCTGATCACGTCCCCGGCGTGCAGCCTGTCCTCGGCCGGCCCGCCCCTGACCACGGAGGCGACGACCACCCGCTCGCCGACCGGGATGTCCAGCTCGCGCAGGGCCGCGACCTTGGCGCTCTCCAGGGACTGGGTGAACTCCTCGGCGTTCTCCTCGCGCACCTCCTCGGCCGACTTGTCGTCGGGGTAGAGGGTGTTGTGCGGGACGACGGCGCTGTCCTCGGCCAGCCAGCCGTAGACGGCCTCCACGAGGTTCATCCGGTAGTCGGCGCCGGTGACCCGGACGGTGGTCATGTTCAGGTGCCCGGAGGGCTCGTACGTCTTCCTGCCGTCGATGCTCAGCACCGGTTCGCCGTCGTGCTCGCCGAGCGTGTTGACCGTGGGACCCGGGGACATCTCGGCGTACGGCACCCTGATCAGGACACCGGCGCAGAGCACGGCTATGAGCAGCAGGGTGGAGGTGAGCATCGTCGCGGTCCGGCGTGGCATGCAACGACAGTACGGGAACCGGGCGTCAGTCGGCTGCGGGGGCCCGTCCGTCCGGGGCCGTGCGGACCATGGCGGCCGGGCCGCTCTCCCCGCTCCGCTCGTCCTCCCCGTCCGCCGGCCGCGCCGCGCGGCCGTGGGGGCGTTCCATGGCGGCGCGGAAGGCCTCGTACCCGGCGACTCCCTCGGCGTCCCCGAAGCCGCTGGGCTTGCGCGAGGCCCACACGGACCACACGGCGGCCCCGACGGCGGCGACGAACGGAATCAGCAACCAGGCGAGTGCCGCCACAGTGACCTCCCGATTCCTCTGATGCGCCGGAGAACGGCCTATGAGCAGACTAGATCCCGGAAGAACCAACGGTTCCGGCAGGGGTGCCTTTCCGCAACCCGAAAGGCCGTCCGTTCCCCGGCACCGGTCCTGCGGGCGCCCCTTCCGGCACTCCTCCCGGCAGCGTTCCCAGCAGCGTTCCCGGGCATTCCCCGCGGGGCCATGGCACATGCGCCCGACGGCCACCCGGAGGGATCACCGCCCTCCCGGCGGGGGCCCTCACGCGCCCACCCATTCCTCCGTGCCGTCCGTGAAGGTCTGGTGCTTCCAGATCGGCACCCGGTGCTTCAGGTCGTCGATCAGCCGGCGGCACGCCTCGAACGCCTCGGCGCGGTGCGCGCAGGAGACGGCGACGACCACGGCCAGGTCGCCGACCGACAGGTCCCCCACCCGGTGGACCGCGGCGAGCGCCCGTACGGGGAAGTCGGCGGCCACCTCCTCCGCGACGCGGCGCAGCTCGGCCCCGGCCGTGGGGTGCGAGGAGTAGCCGAGCCGGGCCACGCCGGCGCCGCCGTCGTGGTCGCGCACGGTGCCCGCGAACAGCGCGGTGCCGCCCGCCGACGCGTCGCCGACGGCCGAGAGGACCTCGTCCACGGAGAGCGGGGTGTCGCGGATCGCCAGGAGCCGGATCGGATCGGGCGCCGCCCGCTCGCCGGGGTGGTCGTACGTCTGTGCCATGGGGTCATGGTGCCGTACGGGCGCCCGGGACACGCGGCGGCGGGCCGACCGACACACCGGGGCGCGGCGTGCCGGGGGTCACACCCTGCGGCGGGCCTTGCGGGCGCGCCGGACCAGGGCGGCGGTGCCCACCAGGGCGACGGTCGCGCCCGCGGCGCCGAGCGTGGTGGCGTCCTTGCGGCCCAGGCGGCGGCCCGCGACCGTGTGGCGCCCGGCGACCTCGTCCAGCAGCGTGGCCAGGACCTCCTCGTTGGTCCACTTCGGCCGCCAGCCCGCCTCGTGCAGCCGGGAGCCGCTGACCACCCAGGGGTGCATGGTGTACGCCAGGTCGCCGGCCGGGGAGGGCGTCAGTCCCAGGCGGTGCAGCCGGGAGGCGGCGCCGAGCGCGACGGCGGAGGGCAGTTCCATGCGGCGGATGCCGGAGAGCTCCTCGACCTCCTCCTGCTCCAGCCAGCCGTCGCAGCCGACCGCCAGCTCGCCCTCCACCTTCCCCAGCGCCGCGTACTCCAGGGCCCCGGCCAGGTCCTCGACGTGGCAGAACTGCCAGCAGGGCCGGGAACCGGCCACGACCAGCAGGCGCGGGGACTCGAAGTAGCGGGTCAGGGCGGTGTCGGTGCCGCCGACCAGGACGGCGGGGCGCACCACCGTGACGTTCAGGCCGGGGTGCGCGCGGGGGGCGCGCCGGGCGAGCCGTTCGATCTCCAGCAGGTCGCCCACCCCGGTGGCCTCGGCGGTCGCCCGCAGCTCGGCGTCCTCGGCCAGCGGCACGTCGTTGTCGGGCAGGGCCCCGTAGACCATCGCCGAGGTGCACAGCACGACCCGGCGCACGCCCGCGGCGGCGGCCGCCGTCAGCACGGTCTGGGCGCCGCGCACGTTGTAGGCGGTACGGGCGGCGGCGTCGGTCTCCAGGTCGAGGTCGAGGGCGAGGTGCACCACGGTGTCCACCGGTTCGCCGTCGCCGCGCAGCCGGTCGGCGATGGCCGGGTCCCGCACGTCCAGGACGTGCCACTGCGCGCCGTCCACCGCCCCGCGGCGCTCGTCGATGGCGACGACCCGCCCCACTTCGGGGGAGGCGGCCAGCCGCTCGGTGAGCAGCGCGCCGACCCCCGAGGCGGCGCCGGTGACCGCGACGACGGGCCGTGCGGCGCCGTTACGCGGACCGCGAACGTCTGGCTCCTGGGAACTCACCCGGTGTCTCCCGCGGTTGTCTCTGGTACGAGGTGCGCAGGCTCCATCCTGCACGAGAGGTGTCTAGGCTGGACGTAAGGCCCACCAGATCGCACGCCGTCGCACCGTCGTCCCCACCCGTCCCATCCACTCCGTCCGCATCCATCCTGATCCACCCCAATCCATCCCGAGCATCCCATCCATCCCATCCACCAGAGCCGAGGAACCCCGTGAGTGACACCCCATTCGGATTCGGCCTTCCGCCCGAGGAGCCGGAGGAGGGCGACGACGGCCGGAAGAAGGGCGGTCAGGGACCCGCGAACCCGTTCGGGTTCGGGGGACAGGGCGGCGCCGACAACCCGTTCGCGGCGATGTTCGGATCGCTGGGCGGCGGCCCCGGCGGCGTCGACCCGAACGACCTGGGCGCCGCGTTCCAGCGGCTCGGCCAGATGCTCAGCTACGAGGGCGGGCCGGTCAACTGGGACATGGCCAAGGACATCGCCCGGCAGACCGTCGCCGCCGGCACCCCGGACGGCACCAAGGACGCCAGCGTCAGCCCGCAGGAGCGGAAGGCGGTGGAGGAGGCCGTACGCCTGGCCGACCTGTGGCTGGACGGCGTGACCTCGCTGCCCTCCGGCTCCGGTTCGGCGGTCGCCTGGAGCCGCGCCGAGTGGGTGGAGTCCACTCTTCCGGTGTGGAAGGACCTGGTGGACCCGGTCGCCGAGCGGGTCGGGGCGGCCATGGGCGACGTGCTCCCCGAGGAGATGCAGGCCATGGCGGGCCCGCTGCTGGGGATGATGCGCTCCATGGGCGGTGCGATGTTCGGCACCCAGATCGGGCACGCCCTGGGCGTGCTGGCCGGCGAGGTCGTCGGCTCCACCGACATCGGGCTGCCGCTGGGGCCGAAGGGCAGGGCGGCGCTGCTGCCGATCAACATCGCGGCCTTCGGCAAGGACCTGGGCGTCCCGCAGGAGGAGGTCCGGCTGTACCTGGCGCTGCGCGAGGCGGCGCACCAGCGGCTGTTCGCCCACGTCCCGTGGCTGCGCTCGCACCTGTTCGGCGCGGTCGAGGGGTACGCGCGGGGGATCAAGGTCGACACGGCCAAGCTGGAGGACGTCGTCGGGCAGCTCGACCCGACGCGCCCGGAGGAGCTGCAGGAGGCGCTGCAGCAGGGCATGTTCCAGCCCGAGGACACCCCCGAGCAGAAGGCCGCCCTGGCCCGGCTGGAGACGGCGCTGGCGCTGGTCGAGGGCTGGGTGGACGCGGTGGTGCACGCCGCGGCCGAGCCCCATCTGCCGTCCGCGTCCGCGCTGCGCGAGACGCTGCGCCGCCGCCGCGCCAGCGGCGGTCCGGCCGAGCAGACGTTCGCCACGCTGATCGGCCTGGAGCTGCGGCCCCGGCGGCTGCGCGACGCCTCCCGGCTGTGGGCCTCGCTCACCGACGCCCGCGGGCTGGACGGCCGCGACGGGCTGTGGGCGCACCCGGACATGCTGCCGACCGCCGAGGACCTCGACGACCCGGACGGCTTCGTCCACCGCGAGCAGCTGGACTTCTCCGAACTGGAGGGGCTGCTGGGCGGCGGCGAGGGCGGCACGGGCGGCGCCGCGGGGAACCGGGCCGAGGAGGAACACGGCGAGGACCGCGGCGAGGACCGCGAGGGGGACGACGGCGCGGACGGGCGCGGGGACGAGCGCGGCGGCGGCCGGTGAGCCTGCGCGAGGACGCGGCGCGGACGCTCGAGGAGTGGACCGCGCCCGACGGCGAGCAGGACGCGCTGCGCCTGTCGTACCGCGACCACCTGGCCGCCCACCCGGACGGGGTGTGGCGGTCCTGCGCGGACGGGCACATCACGGCGAGCGCCCTCGTGGTGGACCCGGGACGCGGACGCGTCCTGCTGACGCACCACCGCAAGCTGCGGATGTGGCTCCAGACGGGCGGGCACTGCGAGCCCGGTGACACCACGCTCGCCGGGGCCGCCCTGCGGGAGGCCGTCGAGGAGTCGGGCATCGCCGGGCTCACCCTGCTGCCGGGCGGCCCCGCCCGCCTCGACCGTCACGCGACGCCGTGCGCCTGGCACCTGGACGTGCAGTACGCCGCCCTGGCGCCCGAGGGCGCGGTGGAGGCGGTCGGCGAGGAGTCGCTGGAGCTGCGCTGGTTCGGCTGGGACGAGGTGGCGGCGGTGGCCGACGAGTCCGTCGTACGGCTGGCGGACCGCACCCGCGCACTGCTGTGAGGCAGGGCGCGCGGGCTGTACCCGCGCGCCCTGCCTGCCCCGAGCCTCTCCGGCCGGGCCTAGTTGGACCAGATGTTGCCCTGGTTCTGGCCGCGTGCGCCGTGCTGGCCCGCGCCGTACTGCGCGCGCAGGCCCTGGCCGGTCACCGCGTTCTGCGGCGGCAGCAGCTCGCTGGGCTGGACGAGGGCGAAACCCTGCCCCATGAAGCTCAGCTCCCAGCCCTCCCCCGTGTTGCCGCGCCGGCGGAAGACGCTCTGGGAGCTGGTCTGGGCCTGCATCTGCACCCGCAGCGAGCTGGACCAGGCGACCACCGCGTCGGCGTCGGCGCTGACGTACCGGTCCGGGGTGATCTGGAGCGCCAGCGGCCGGCCGGAGGTCATCAGCGCGACCTTGCCGTGCCCGCTGATGTTGAGGTTGTACGCGCCGGAGCCGGAGATGCCGAACTGGCTGTCCACCGCGATCACCTCCCAGTGCAGGGAGGAGTCGAGGGCCAGCACGTAGGAGCTGTCGACCGTCAGGCCGTCGGAGTCCACGTCCACGACGTGGACGTACTGGGCGAGGTTGGCCAGGTAGACCGTGCCCTGCCCGGAACAGCGCATCAGGTCCAGGCCCTCACCGGTCCGCGCCTGCCTGCGGCGCTGCTGGCCGGTCCTGTACTCGCCGTCGAACTCCATCAGTCCCTGGTAGGCGACCATCGCGCCCTTGCGGGCGAGCACGTCGTCCTGGCCGCCGAGCAGAACCCGCAGCAGCTGCGGGTTCTGCAGGGCGTAGCGGTCCTGGCTCTGCACCTCGGTGTGGCCGAAGAGCGGACTCTGCATGGTTCTTCCTTCCCCCCTCAGCCCCGGACGCGCAGGCGGTCGGTGCTGTCCTCACTGGGCTGTACGACGACGAACCCCTGGCCGGAGAAGGCGATCTGGTACGCCTCGCCGCTGCCGCGGCCGATCAGCGCGCTCGCCTTCATGCTCCGCTTGCCCTTCATCTTCAGACCGGCCGACCAGGCCACCAGGGCGTCGGGGTCGACGTACGTCTCGTCCTCGCCCCGTCCGCAGTCCACCACGACGGGTGTGCCGCGGGAGGTGAGGGCGACCCAGCCGGTACCGGAGATCCCCACGTTGAACAGGCCCTGCCCGGCGAACTTCGCCAGGCCCTTGACGCGCTCGACGCCCCACTGGAGGTGGGCGTCGAAGGCGAGGAGGTTGGTGCCGTTGACGGAGAGGGACTCGTTGTTCAGGTTGAGGCAGACGACGTCGGCGCCGTAGTCGGCCAGGTAGAGCAGCCCGTCGCCGCTGCACTTCATCAGCGGCGCGCCCTCTCCGGTGAGCCACTGGGAGGCGGCCTGGCGGACGGCCGGCGGGTTGGCCTCGTACTGGACGAAGCCCTCGTAGGCGACCATCGAGCCGGAGCGGGCGAAGACGTCCTGGCCCCCGGCCATGGCGATCCTCACCATGTGCGGGCCGTGGTTCTCCATGCGGGCGGCGGGCGGGGTCGGGGCGTAGCCCGAAATCACTGTCTGGTTCACGACGGGCTCCCTCAGACCTCGTAGGGCTGGACGACGATGAAGTTGCCGGGCGCGCCGCGGAACTGGAGGTTCACGGTCTCCCCGCTGTGGCCCGGATAGGCGTTGCGGCGCAGCCGCACCTGGCTGGAGATGATCACCTGGGAGCCCGCGGACCAGGCGACGACGGCCTGGCAGTCGGCGAAGGTGGTCGGGGTGACGGGCAGGACGACCGGGGTGCCCTGCGTCTTGACCACGACGGTGCCGGTGCCCTGGAACTGCAGGGTGAACAGCGCGCCGCCGGGGATGCCGTGGCCCTCGATCCGGCGGACCTCGTACCGGAGGGTCTCGTCGAAGGCGAGCACGTTCTCGGCGGAGACGCAGATGGCGTCGCCCTGGAGTTCGATGGGGTGGACGTGCGCGGCGTTCTCGGCGAAGAACACCTGGCCGCGGCCGGTGCAGCGCATGAGCTGCATCTCCTGGCCGGTGGCGTTGCCGACGATCCGGCCGGCGAACCCGGCGCTCTTGTAGGAGAAGTCGACCTTGCCCTGGTAGAGCACCATGCTGCCCTGGCGGGCGAGGACGCCCTGGCCGTCGTGGCCGAGGTCGGCGCGGATCAGCGCCGGGTTCTGGAGGGTCCAGCGCTGGCCGGTGGGCGCCTCGCGGTACTTCTCCAGCGCGGCGCCGATGCCGGCCGCCGGGCCCTGGGGGACCTGGGGGACGCCGGGATGGCCGGGGGGCTGCCCGAAGGGCTGGTGCGGGGCCTGCGGCTGCCCGAAGGGGTTGGGCACGGCCTGGCCCGGGACGGTGGGGGCCGCGGGCATCGGGGCGGGCGGGCCGGGGGGAGCGACGGGCGCGGGCGGGCCGGGGGGAGCGACGGGCGCGGGCGGCCCGGGCGGGACGGCCTGCCCGGGGAAGCCCGGCTGGGCGGGCTGGTCCCCGTAGGAGAGCGGGGCGGGCTGCGCCGGCTGTCCGAGGGGCTGGGCGGGCGCCGGAGCCGGGGCGGGGGCCTGCTGCGGGGCCGGGACCTGCTGCGGGGGCGCGGGAGCGGCCGGAGGCGCGAAACCGGGCGCCGGGCCGGCGGGCGGCGCGAAACCGGGCGCCGCCTGGGGAGCGGGCGCGGGTTCCGGCGCCGGCTCCTCCTCCGCCACCTCGCCGCCGAAGTGCTTCAGCAGCGCTTCCAGTCCCCCGTCGAAGCCCTGGCCGACCGCCGCGAAGCGCCAGACGTCCTTGAGGTAGAAGTCGCCCAGCATCACCGCCCGCTCGGTGGTGAACTCCGAGCCGTCGAACGAGTAGCGCGCGACCTCCTCGCCGCCCGCGACGATCCGCAGATAGCCGGGTTCGGTCTGGGACATCTGCCCGGCGCCGTCGATCGTGGCGGTGAAGGAGAGCTTCCGGATGTTCGCGGGGATGCGGTCCAGCGTCACCCTGAAGGACTCGGTGTCGCCCGCCTGGGCGCCCAGGAGCTGGATCGACTCCTCCGGCGACTTGGGCTGGTTGAAGAAGACGAAGTAGCGGTCGTCCGAGAGCCGCTCATCGGCGTCGAGGCCGAAGCAGCTGATGTCGAAGCCCAGTCCCGGTCCCGAGATCCGCACGCCCACGTACAGATCCGTCCCGGCTGTCAGATCGCTGATCTTGGCCTTGTGGCCGCGTTGGAATTCCCTGGCCATGCGTAACGACCGTCCCCCATCCGAAGCGGTGAATTGCGTTGCGCCAGGCTAACCGGTGCTCCCCCCGGCTCACTCGCCCCTGTCGCGGGGAACGTTCGGCAGCCGGTCGGCGGCGATCACGCCCTCCAGGAACCCCCGGGCCCGCTCGGTGCGCGGATAGGCCTCCAGCAGCCGCCAGAAGTCCGGGCCGTGGCCGGGCACCAGCAGGTGCGCCAGTTCGTGCAGGAGGACGTAGTCCAGGACGTACTCCGGCATGCCCTGCAGACGGTGGGAGAGGCGGATGCTGCCCTCGGCGGGGGTGCACGAGCCCCAGCGGGTGTTCTGGTTGGTGACCCAGCGCACGGTGACCGGGCGGGCGCGCCCCCGGAGGTACTGCTCGGACAGCCGCGCCGCGCGTTCGGCCAGACCGCCGTCGTCGAGCGCCCTCCTGC
This sequence comes from Streptomyces sp. DH37, assembly GCF_029813835.1. Classification (GTDB taxonomy): domain Bacteria; phylum Actinomycetota; class Actinomycetes; order Streptomycetales; family Streptomycetaceae; genus Streptomyces. Next base: position 61,510 of record NZ_JARVKV010000010.1, on the reverse strand, counting down.
TCTCCTGGGCGGCCAGCTTGTCGAGCATGACGTTCACCCAGCGCCGCTCCTCGTCCTTCGACATCCGGGCCGGGATGAGGACGATGGTGCGGCCGCCCTCGCGGTAGGCGGAGACCGTGCGGCGGCGGCGTGTGCTGCGGCGGACCTCGACCGCGCCCGGTCCGCCCGGTCCCGCCGGCGGCGCGCCGTCCGCCGTCGCACCTCCCGGCCCGGGGCCGTGGTGCGGCGTCTCGGCGCTGTTCAGCGGGTCGGCGTGCACGCCACGACGTTACCCGCTGGGGTCGGTGGAAGTCCCGCCTCCGGACGCCCGAGGGGGAAACGCCCCTCCGTGCGAGCCGGTGGCGCGCCTCCCGGGCGCCCCCGCACGACCGGTATGACGAATGCCGCGGCCTGTGGACAACTCTCCGCGGCGACCGCGGGGGGAGTCGCATGCTGGGCCCGTCCGGTGTTCCCGGCGCCCGGTGCGTCGGCAGTGGTTGAGGGGGTTGGTGTGCATCCGATGATCAAGCCGGCGCTGCGGCGCGCCTGGCGGGACCGGAACACCGTGCGGTACGGGGTGGCGCCCGCGCACGCGGTGCTGCTGGGCCCGGTGGACACCGCGACCGGCAGCTTCCTGGAGCTGTTCGACGGCACCCGCAGCCTGCCGCAGCTCAGGCGGGCCGGGGAGGCGATGGGGCTCGGGGCGGACGCGGCCGACCGGCTGGCGGCACGGCTGGCGGCGGCGGGGCTGCTGGACGACGCCACCGCGCACCGGCCGGCCGCGGCCCGGGTGGAGGACCGGCTCCGCCCGGACCTGGGCTCGCTCTCGGTGCTCCGGCCGGAGCCGGGCGGCGGGGTGCGCCGGCTGGCCGCCCGGGCGGCCGGCCGGGTGCAGGTGCGCGGTGCGGGACGGGTCGGGGCGACGGTGGCGGCGCTGCTGTCGGCGGCCGGGGTGGGGCAGGTCGACGTGGTGGACGGGGGCTGCGTGGCGCCGTGGGACACCGCGCCGGGAGGCATCGCGCCCGACCAGGTCGGGGAGCGGCGGGTCTCGGCCGCGGGCAGGGCGGTGCGGCGGGCGGCCTCCGGGTCCCGGCCGCCCCGCCCCGCCCGGGGGGAGGCGGAGCCCGGGCTCGGCCTGGTGGTGATCGCGCCGCGCGACGGACTGGCCGCCTACGCCCCGGACCCCGCCGCGGCCGGGGAACTGGTCCGCGGCGGGCAGCCGCACCTGTACGCCGGCGTCGTCGAGGCCACCGGCTTCGTGGGTCCGCTGGTGCTGCCGGGAGCGACGGCGTGCGCGGAGTGCCTGATGCTCGGCCGTTCGGAGCGGGAGCCCACCTGGCCGCTGGTGGTGGCACAGTGGAGGTCGGCACGGCGATCGGCCGTGCCCGCCTGTGACGTGGCGCTGGCGACGGTGGTCGCGGGGGCCGCCGCCTCGTACGCGCTGAGTTTCCTGGACGGGGACGAGAGCTGTGTCACAGACGCGCGGCAGCAGTGGGTGCTGCCGCGGCTGCGCGCCGAGTCGGAGCCGGTGCCGCCGCACGCGGAGTGTCCGTGCGGTGCCGCTCCCGTGCACGGTGACCGCCCACTCTCGGCGGACGGGGCCCAGCGGTCCACAATGGCCACATGACCGCTGTCCTCGGCGCTGCCACCTGGTCGTGCTGTCGGGAAGTTGGAGGGGCACATGTCGGATCTTCCGCGCAAGGCCGTCACCCGTACCGCCAAGCTGGCCGCGCTGCCGCTGGGTATAGCGGGGCGCGCGACCTGGGGGCTGGGCAAGCGGATCGGCGGTTACTCCGCGGACCTGGTCGGGCAGGAGCTGCAGCAGCGCACCGCCGAGCAGCTGTTCAAAGTCCTCGGGGAGCTGAAGGGCGGCGCCATGAAGTTCGGCCAGGCGCTGTCGGTCTTCGAGTCGGCGCTCCCCGAGGAGGTGGCGGGGCCGTACCGCGCGGCGCTGACCCGGCTCCAGGAGGCGGCGCCCCCGATGCCGGTGGCCACGGTGCACGCCGCACTGGCCGAGCGCATGGGCGAGGACTGGCGGGAGCTGTTCGAGGAGTTCGAGGACAAGCCCTCGGCGGCGGCCTCGATCGGGCAGGTCCACCGCGGTGTCTGGCACGACGGCCGCCCGGTGGCGGTGAAGGTGCAGTACCCGGGCGCCGGTGAGGCGCTGCTGTCGGACCTGAACCAGCTGGGGCGCTTCGTCCGGCTGCTGGGCCCGCTCATCCCGGGCGTGGACTTCAAGCCGCTGGTCTCGGAGATGCGGGACCGCCTCAGCGAGGAGCTGGACTACGAACTGGAGGCCCAGGCGCAGGGGGCGTACGCGGCGGAGTTCGCCGACGACCCGGACGTGCGGGTGCCGGATGTGGTGTACCAGTGCGATCAGGTGCTGGTCACCGAGTGGATGGAAGGCGTGCCGCTGGCCGAGGTGATCAGGAACGGCAGCCGGGAGGAGCGGGACCGGGCCGGACAGCTGCTGGCGCGCTTCCTCTTCTCGGGCACGGCCCGCACCGGCCTGCTGCACGCCGACCCGCACCCGGGGAACTTCCGTCTGCTGACCGGTGACGCCCCCGACGGGCCGCCCGAGAGCTGGCGGCTGGGGGTGATGGACTTCGGCACGGTGGACCGGCTGCCGGAAGGGCTGCCGCCGACGATCGGCATCGCGCTGCGGATGGCGCTCGACGGCGACTCGGAGGCGGTGTACGGGCTGCTGTGCGACGAGGGCTTCGTCAAGCCGACGATAGAGCTGGACCCGGAGGCGGTGCTCGACTACCTCATGCCGATCATCGAGCCCGCCCAGGTGGAGGAGTTCACCTTCTCCCGGGACTGGATGCGGGAGCAGGCCACACGGATCGCCGATCCGCGCTCCCCCGCCTACCATCTGGGCAAGCAGCTCAATCTGCCGCCCTCCTACCTGCTGATCCACCGGGTGACGCTCAGCACGATCGGTGTGCTGTGCCAGCTCGGCGCGCGGGTGCGCATGCACGAGGAGATGGAGGCGTGGGTGCCGGGTTTTCTGCCTGAGGAGGGCGACGAGGCGGACCTCGACCTCCCGGAGGGCGAGGCGGAGATGACGGAGACCTCCGCCTGAGGGCCCCGGAGGCCGGGGACGTCCCGCGGGCTCCGCGGAGCCCGCGGAGCCCGCGGAGCCCGCGGAGCCCGCGGAAATGCGGGAACCGGGGCGGTACCGCCCCGGTTCCCGTGCCGTTCTCGGTCGTCGCCCGGCCCGCCGGTCCTGGTCGTCAGGGCCGGCGGCCGGGAGCGGCTGTCGGCTCCCGCCGGCGGCGGAGCCGGTCCGCGGTCACTGCATGACGGCCAGGGCCAGCGCGCGGCGGGCCCGCAGGGAGGCCCGCTCGGCACGGCGCTGCATGCGGCGGGCGATGATCAGCCGATGGCCGAGTTGCTCGGCCTCGGCTTCCCGCATGCGTTCGTGCATATGGGCGCGGGCCATGGCTTCTGGGATGAGTTGCATGTCGCGGTTCCTGTTCTGGCGCGAGGCGGTGGCGTCGGGCTGGGTGCTTGCGTGGTTGTCAGTGCTGAGGGTCATCGCGGGTTCCGACTTCGGGAAGGGACGCAGCGCGGGATCGTGCGTCGCGGGGCGATCGATGGTGCCGGCGGTGTTCATGCCGTGACCGGGTTCTTGCGCGGGCGACCACGCGGCCGCTTGCGGGGAACGACGACCCCCTGGACGAACAGCTCGCCGCCCCAGACGCCCCAGGGCTCGCGCCGGTCCTTCGCCCCGGCGAGGCACGCCTCGCGCAGCGGGCAGGTCTGGCAGAGGGACTTGGCGTACTCCACGTCGGCAGGCGACTCGGCGAAGAAGACCTCCGGGTCGTAGCTGCGGCAGGGCACGGCCACACCGAGACGCTCGATGGCGTCGTCGAGCTCGGTGAGCGTGGTGAGCGGGGTCAAGGAGTCCTCCGTGGAATCGGGCGGTCGGATCGGGTCGGGCTGTACGGACGGGGCGTGCGTCTGGATGTGCACGGCGGTGAGTTCCTCGTCTGTGCGTCGTCTCTTCGACCCGGCTGGTGGCCGGGCCACTTGGGGAAAACAAAAGGGCCGCGGATCCCGGTGTGGGTTCCGCGGCCCTGGAAGGTGCCGACCTGATCGCGCCGATCAGGCTGGATCTCTCCAGGGTTCGAGCCCACGGAAGGCCCACATCGTGTGGTGCTGCGACTGCTTCTGTCCGTTGTCGGCACCGTTGGCCGCGCCGGCAAAGGCATAGGCATCAGCCTGTGCCGCCGCCACTACCGCGGGTGCCTGGGTCGGTCGCTCGCTGATCCGCTCGCGGATCGGCAGAACCGCGAGGGAGGCCGGGCGTGCGGCCGCGACACCGGAGACACCGGTGCCGGACAGGCGGGAACCGAGCAGGCAGGAGGCGACGACCTCGCGGCCGACCAGTTCCGTCGTGATCGTGGTGGTCATCGAAGTTCGCCTCCTCTCGGCGCTTGTGGGGGATCGATCGGTGTGTCGATCCGGACGTTCAGGGTTCAGTACAGCATGGATCCGGTGGAGCCAGTAGGCCCCGCCTTCTCCATGCCCGGAAGGCTATGAGGGTTGGCACGGCCCGCGCAAACTATTTTTCCGGCAGATTCGTAACAGCCTCCGTGACAGATTCCGGAGCCCCTTCGTCCACTTGTTCGCCCGCCGGTTCCCCGGCGTCCGCGCCGACCTCCTCGCCCGCGCACAGGGCCAGTACGTCGGCGCCGAACCTCTGGAGTTTGCGTCCGCCCACACCGGGGATCCGCGCCAGCTCCGCCTCGTTGTCGGGCAGGGCCTCGGCGATCGCCATGAGGGTCTTGTCGGTGAAGACGCAGTAGGCGGGCTGGCCGAGCTGCCGGGCCTGGGCCGAGCGCCACTCGCGCAGCCGCTCGTACAGTTCCTCGTCGAGGTCGGACGGGCAGCCCTCGCAGCGCATCAGCTTGATCTCGCCCGCGTCGGTGAGGGTGCGCCCGCAGACCCGGCACCGCACCGGACCGCGCCGCCTGCGCGACCGCCCGCCGCCGCGCTCGACCCCGCCGGCGCCACCCGTACGGCCGCCGTCCGACTGGGAGCCGGGCCGCAGCCCCGCCAGGAACCGGCTCGGGCGGCGTCCGCCGCGCCCGCCCGGCGAGCGCGACAGCGCCCAGGACAGGGAGAGGTGGCGCCGGGCCCGGGTGACGCCGACGTAGAGCAGCCTGCGCTCCTCCTCGATCTGCTCGTCGGTCTTCGCGTAGGTGATGGGCACCGTCCCGTCGGTCAGTCCGACCAGGAAGACCGCGTCCCACTCCAGGCCCTTGGCGGCGTGCAGCGAGGCGAGGGTGACGCCCTCGACGGTGGGGGCGTGCTGCGCGTTCGCCCGCTCGTCCAGCTCGGCCACGAGGTCGGCCAGCGTCGCCTCCGGCCGGGCCCGCGCGAAGTCCTCGGCGAGCCGCACCAGGGCGGCCAGGGACTCCCAGCGGTCGCGCACCGCGCCCGAACCGGCCGGGGGCTGGGGCGTCCAGCCCGTGCCGCCGAGCACCGCCCGCACCTGGGAGGGGAGGTCCACGGCGTCGGCCAGCAGCGTGTCGTTGCCTCCGGCGCGCGCCGCGCCGCGCAGGGCGACACCGGCCTCGCGCACCTCGGGCCGCTCGAAGAACCGCTCGGCGCCGCGCAGTTGGTAGGGCACCCCCGCGTCCGCCAGGGCCTGCTCGTAGACCTCGGACTGGGCGTTGACGCGGTAGAGCACCGCGACCTCGCTCGCGGGGACCCCGGCGTCCATCAGTTCACGGATCCGGCGGGCGACGCCCTCGGCCTCGGCCGGCTCGTCGGCGTACTCGGTGTAGGCGGGCTCGGGCCCGGCCTCCCGCTGGGAGACCAGCTCGAGCCGGTGCTCGGCGGCCCGGCCCCGGGCCTGGGACAGCAGTCCGTTGGCCAGGTGCACCACCTGCGGTGTGGAGCGGTAGTCGCGCACCAGCTTCACCACCGTGGCGTCGGGGTGCCGGGCGCGGAAGTTGAGGAGGTGGTCGGGGGTGGCCCCGGTGAAGGAGTAGATCGTCTGGCTGGCGTCGCCGACGACGCAGATGCTGTTCCGCTCCCCCAGCCACAGCTCCAGCAGCCGCTGCTGGAGCGGGCTGACGTCCTGGTACTCGTCCACCACGAAGTGCTGGTACTGCCGCCGCACGGTGTCGGCGATGTCCGGCCTCTCCTCCAGGATCCCGACCGTGAGCAGCAGCACGTCCTCGAAGTCGATGACGGAGCGCTCGCGCTTGAGCTGCTCGTAGAGCCCGTAGATCCGGCTGATCTCGGCCGGGTCGCGCGGGGCCTCGCGCGAGGACTTCGCCACCGCGGCCGGGTAGTCCTCCGGCACCGTCTGGGTGACCTTGGCCCACTCGATCTCGCCCGTCGTGTCGCGCAGTTCGTTGCGGTCGAGCCGGATGCGGCAGCGGGCCGCGGCCTCGGCGACGAGCTGCACCTTGCGCTCCAGCAGGCGGGGCAGCTCGCCCCCGATCGCCTTCGGCCAGAAGAACTGCAGCTGGCGCAGGGCGGCGGAGTGGAAGGTGCGGGCCTGCACACCGCCGGCACCGAGCTGGCGCAGCCGCCCGCGCATCTCGCCCGCGGCGCGGTTGGTGAAGGTGACGGCCAGCACACTCGCGGGCGGGAGTATGCCCGCCCGCACCCCGTACGCGATCCGGTGCGTGATCGCGCGCGTCTTGCCCGTACCGGCCCCCGCCAGCACGCACACCGGGCCGTGCAGCGCCGTCGCCACCTCCCGCTGCTCGGGGTCGAGCCCGTCGAGCACCGCGTCGGGCGACCGGGGGACGGAGGGGAAGAGTGAGGAGGGGGTTGCTGCTGTCACCCCGCCATGCTGCCAGGTCGGCGCGGAGGCCCGTAACCGTCGTCCACAGGCGGTCGTGATTCCTCACAGGAATGCGGGGCGGGGACACCGGGAAGCGGCGGGGGCGCACGCGTACACGCGTACGGGGGAACGGGCGAGGCGGCCGGGAATGGTCCGGGCCGGTTGAACGTTCCACCGATGCCACAGCGGCGAGACCGTCGAGACTGCCGAGACGAAGGAGCGCGAGACCCATGGCGGGAACGGTGACGATGTACAGCACCACCTGGTGCGGCTACTGCCGCCGGCTCAAGGGCCAGATGGACCGCGAGGGGATCGCGTACACCGAGGTGAACATCGAGCAGGACCCGGAGGCCGCGGCCTTCGTGGAGAAGGTCAACAACGGCAACCAGCTCGTTCCCACCGTGCTCTTCCCCGACGGCTCGGCCCTCCCCAACCCGTCGATAGCGCAGGTCAGGGAGAGAGTCGGCGCCTGACGTCCCACCGCGGGGCGGTCCGGGCGGCCCCCAGCGGCCGCCCGGACCGCCCCGCCGTGCTTTTCCGGGGGGTTCCGGAACGTCCCGGGGCGTCCCGGGGTGTTCCGGGGGCTCGGCCGGGGGGCCGGGGGCCGGAGTCAGTCGGCCGCGGAGCCGGACGCCGCCGCGGGCACCTCCCCGAAGGCCTCTTCGAAGGCTTCCTCGAGGGCCTCCTCAAGGAGTGCCCCGGCGGCGTCGACGGCCGCCGCGAGGGCTTCGGGAGAGGCGTCCAGCCCCGCGACGACGCCGTCGACGCCGCGCAGTCCGGCCCGCGCCAGCAGGCTCTTCTCGTTGGTCACCCACTCGCCCCGTGCCGCCAGCACCGCGTGCCCCGCCTGCGCGGCGGCGGTGGCGACGGCCCCGGCGACCTCCGCGAGACGGCCGTGCGGCGCGTGGTGGTCCCGGGCGTAGGCCAGGGTGAGGCGCGCGGTCGCCCGCCACTCCTCGGCGGCCGCCCCGCGCAGCGCCGGCGGATAGGACGAGGGGCGGGGCAGGGTCCCGCGCAGCACCCGGTTGACGGCGAGTTCGGCGACGACCAGGTAACTGGGGATGCCGGCCAGGTGGAACATCAGCGGCTCGCGGTGGAAGCGTCCCCGCACGGCCTCGGCGAGCTGGTGCTCCACGACGTCCAGGTCCCGGTAGTGCACGTCGACCCGGCGGCCGTCGACGGTCAGCCAGGCGCCGCCGTTGAACACCCCGCCTCCCCAGTCGCCGATCCCGGAGACCTCGCCGGGCCAGCCGACCGCCCGCAGGTCCCCGGGGTCGAACCCGCCCCGGTAGTAGACCGCGAGGTCCCAGTCGCTGTCCGGCCGGTGCGTCCCCTGGGCCCGTGAGCCGCCGAGGGCCACGGCCCGGACGCCGGGGAGCGCCGCGAGCCGGTCCGCGACGTGGTCGAGGAACGCCCGGTCGTCCACGGGAACCACCTCGCCTTCCGATGCGTGCCGGTCATGTCCTGCCGCGGTGAAGCGTGCCACAGGGACGGCGGAGGCGGGGGCGGAGGCGGGTGCGGGCCGCGCGCCGAGCCCGGTGTGCGCGCCGTGCCGGAGGACGGACGGCTTCCCGCGGCGGGCCGGGGGCGCGCGCCGGTCACACCGGGCGCGGCAGCGGCTCCCCGTACCACAGCTCGATCAGCCGGGCCGCGATCGAGATGCCCGACGGCGGCAGCACCTCGCCGGAGGCGAAGGCGTCGCGCAGCTCCTCGCGGGAGAACCAGCGGGCCTCCTCGATCTCCTCGCCGTCCACCCGGATCTCGGTGGAGGTGGCGTGCGCCACGAAGCCCAGCATCAGACTGGACGGGAAGGGCCACGGCTGGCTGGCGACGTACTCGACCCTGCCGATCGTGACGCCCGCCTCCTCCCCCGCCTCGCGGACGACCGCCTGCTCGATGGACTCGCCCGGCTCCACGAAGCCCGCGAGCGTGGAGAAGCGGCCCTTGGGCCAGTGCACCTGGCGGCCCAGCAGCGCCCGGTCCCCGGAGTCCGTCACCAGCATGATCACGGCCGGGTCGGTGCGCGGGTAGTGCTCGCCGCCGCAGGCCGGGCAGCGGCGGATGTGGCCGGCGGCGGCGATGACCGTGCGCTCGCCGCAGCGCGAGCAGAAGCGGTGCATGCGCTGCCAGTTCTCCAGGGCCACGGCGTGCACCATCAGCTGGGCGTCGCGCTCCGAGAGCAGCACGCCCGCCTCCCGCAGCCCGGCCGGGCGGGCCGCGTCGTCCATCCGGCCCGGCAGCGCGTCCTTCTGGAGGGCGAAGTAGCGCACGCCGTCCCCGTCGATGCCGAGGAAGTAGCGGTGCGCCTCGGTCAGCGGGGCGTCGAAGGACGGCATGGTCACCAGTTCGGCGCGGCCGTCCCCGGTGTCCTCGATCAGCACCTGCCCGCCGGACACCACGAAGCAGCGGGTCGTCGGGTGACTCCAGGCCGCCCCGAGCCAGGCCTCGTCCAGCCGGTGGTGGGCGGCGCGGTCGATGCCGCCGGTGGCGGTGAGCGTGATCGGAGGGTGGGCGGTGGTGTGGTCGGGCCAGGTGATCACGGCTGCTACCAACTTCCCCTGCGGCGTGAGCGGTGGTTCGGGTGCGTACGACGGCCGCCCGACGGTCCCGTGCTGTCCGGGTGCGGTGGAAGCCCCGTTCCCCTCCGTCCGCGGCAGCGCCCGCTCACGGCCGTCCCGTCCGCTCCCCCGTGCCGGGGGGGCCGGGGCGCCGGCCGTCTGCGGGAACGGCAGGCCGACCAGCGGTGTGCGCGCGGACGGCGGTGTCCACGAGCGGCCGGGGTGGTGCTCATGCCCCGAGCCTATCCGGCCGCCCCACCCGTCCCGGAATCGGCCGCCGCGTCCCGCCGGGCGCCCGGCCCCTCGCGACGGCCCGGAATGTCCGGACCGTCCCGGAGCTCGTCCTCCCCGTCCTCCTCGGGGCCGCCGCGTCCCCCGCCGCCCTCGCGCTCCTCCGGCCCGTACAGCAGCAGCCGCTCCAGCTCGGCCCGGCCCGGCAGCCGGGCGGGGCGGACCAGCTCGCCGCTGCGGACGTGGAGGAAGGCGGCGCGCACGGCCTCGGGCGGCAGCCCGTGCCGCTCGGCCCAGGCGAGGCGGTAGACGGCGAGCTGGAGGGGGTCGGCCGTCCGGGAGTGCCCGGTCTTCCAGTCGATGATCTCGAAGCCGCCGTCCTCGTCGCGGTAGACCGCGTCGATCCGGCCCCGGACCACCCGGCCCGCGAGCACCAGGCGGAAGGGCGCCTCGACCCGGTACGGGGTGCGGTGGGCGTAGGGGGTGCGGCCGAACGCCTCCTTGAGCGCGGCGAGGTCCCTCTCGTCGGCGATCCCGGCGGCGGTCCCGCCCGGGTGGGTCCCACCGTCCTCCTCGCCGCCCGGCAGCTCCTCGGGGTCGAGCAGGGGCAGTTCCAGCGCCTCGAAGCGGGACTCCACCCAGGCGTGGAAGCGGGTGCCGCGCCGGGCCGCGGCGGGGCGCGGCGGCTGCGGCATGGGCCGGGCCAGCTCCTCGGCGAACCTCCCGGGGTCGGCGGCCAGGCGCACGAGCTGGGTCGCGGACAGGGTGGGGGGCAGCGGAACCTCCCGTACGCCCGACCGCGCGCGGCGCAGTTCGGCGGCGAGCGCGTCCAGGTCGCGGTCCCAGGAGGCGACGGCCCGCGCCTCCTCCGGGGTCAGCTCCGGCGCCGCGGGCTCCTCCCGCGGCGCCGTGCGGGGACGGGGCAGCGTCCGGGCCGGCGGCCCCCCATCGGGCCCGCCCCGCTCCCCGCGTCCGTCCGGCCCGCCGTCGGCGCCGCCGTCCGGCCCGCCGTCGGCGCCGCCGTCCGGCCCGCCGTCGGCGCCACCGTCCGCCCGTCCGTCCAGATGGGCCAGGACCCGCGCGGCGGCGGCGCGGCGGCGCGCCCAGGCCGCCTCGTCCAGCGGCAGGGGCCAGGCGCGCTCCTCGGCCGGCTCCTCCAGCGCCGGGTTCTCCTCGCCCTCCTCCGGCTCGTCGGCCCAGTGCTCGACCTCGCCGTGGCGGGGGTCGGCCTCGCAGTGCCCGCGCAGCGCCTCCAGGAACGCCGAGGGACCGCGCGGCGTCTTCTGGCTCGGCCCCCACCAGTGGCCGGAGCCCAGCAGCAGGGAGCGGGGCCGGGTGAAGGTGACGTAGCCCAGCCGCAGTTCCTCGGTGTACTGGTGCTCCCTGACCGCCTCGTCGTAGGCCTTGCGGTCCCCGGCCGTCCAGCCCCCCAGCTCCGGCAGGGTCGCCGCGTCGCCGCGCAGCGCGGGCGGCAGCACCTTCGGCTGGGCGAGCCAGGACTCGCGGGCCTGCTCGCTGGGGAAGTTCTTCCGCACCAGCCCGGGTACGGCGACCACGTCCCACTCCAGGCCCTTGGACTTGTGCGCGGTGAGCACCTTGACGGTGTTCTCGCCGCCGGGCAGCGAGCCGTCCAGGCCCTTCTCGTACTCGGCGGCGGCGCGCAGGAAGCCCAGGAAGGCCAGCAGGGTGGACTGCCCGTCCAGCGAGGCGAAGCCGGCGGCGATGTCCAGGAAGGTGCCGAGGGTCTCCCGGCGGCGGGCGGCCAGCGCGTGCGGGGAGGCGGAGAGCTCGACCTCCAGGCCGGTGGCGGACAGCACCCGGTGCAGCACGTCCATCAGCGGATCGGCCAGCGAGGCCCGCAGATCGCGGATCTCCTTGGCCAGCCGGGCGAAGCGCACCCGGGCCTCGGCGGAGAACGGCAGGGGGTCGTCGTGGCCGCTGGTCCCCAGGAAGGTGTCGAGCGCGTCGGCCAGCGAGACCACCTCGGCCGGGTCGGTGCCCTCCACGGCCGCGGCCAGCCGCGCCCCGACGTCGGCGTCCCCGCCCTCCGCACGCGGGCCGCCGGGCACCAGCAGCCGGGCGCGGCGGCCCAGCAGGGCCAGGTCGCGGGGGCCGATGCGCCAGCGCGGACCGGTGAGCAGGCGGACGAGGGAGGCGTTGGCGGTCGGGTCCTGGAGGACCTCGCACATGGCGACCAGGTCGGCGATCTCCGGCAGGTGCAGCAGTCCCGACAGGCCGACGACCTCCACCGGCACCTCGCGGGCCACCAGCGCGCCCTGGATCTCGGCGAAGTCGCCGGCGGTCCGGCACAGCACGGCGATCTCGCCGGGCGGCGTGCCGGTGCCGACCAGGTGGGCGATGGAGTCGGCCAGCCACGCGATCTCCTCGGCGTGGGTGCGCAGCAGCGCGCAGCGCACCAGGCCGTCGCGCTCGGCGCCGGGGGCGGGCCGCAGCGCCTCGACGCCGGCGTGGCGGGCGCGCAGCGGCGCGGCCAGGGTGTTGGCCAGGTCCAGCAGCCGTCCGCCGCTGCGGCGGTTCTCGCTCAGGGCGTGGCGGCGGGCGGGGGCGCCGTCGGCGCGGGGGAAGTGCTCGGGGAAGTCGTCGAGGTTGGCCACGGACGCCCCGCGCCAGCCGTAGATGGCCTGGCAGGGGTCGCCGACGGCGGTGACCGCGTGCCCGGTGCCCCCTCCGAACAGGCCCGCCAGCAGGACGCGTTGGGCGACGGAGGTGTCCTGGTACTCGTCCAGCAGCACCACGGCGTACTCCTCGCGCAGGATCCGCCCGACCTCGGGCACGTCGCGCGCCAGCCTCGCCGAGAGGGCCATCTGGTCGCCGAAGTCCAGCAGTTCGCGCTCGCGCTTGCGCCTGCGGTACTCCTCGACGAGCCCCAGCAGCTCCAGGCGGCCCCGCACGGTCTCGGGCACCTTCCGCAGGGCGGCGTTGGTGAGCTTCACCGCGCCGCTCTCCAGCAGGTCGAGCAGCGCGCGGTCGTACGCGCGCAGCCGCTCCGGCTCCACCAGGTGCTCGGACAGCTCGCCGTCGAGCGCGAGGAGGTCGCGCACCAGCTCGCTGACGGACTTGGTCAGCGCGGTGAAGGGGCCGGGCGCGGCGCGCAGCACCGAGGCGGCGAGCTGGTAGCGGGTGGCGTCGGCCAGCAGCCGGGCGGACGGCTCGATGCCCAGTCGCAGGCCGTGCTCGCCCAGCAGCTGTCCGGCGAAGGCGTGGTACGTGGAGATCCGCGGCTCGCCCGGCGCGTGGTCGGGGTCGGCGGGGTCGGGGTCCAGCACCCCGGCCTTCGTCAGGGCCTTGCGCACGCGGTCGGTCAGCTCGCCCGCGGCCTTGTTGGTGAAGGTCAGTCCCAGCACCCGCTCGGGCGCGACCTGCCCGGTGCCCACCAGCCAGACCACCCGGGCGGCCATCACCGTCGTCTTGCCCGAGCCGGCTCCGGCCACGATGACCTGCGGTGCGGGCGGCGCGGTGATGCACTCCATCTGCTCGGCGGTGAAGGGGATGCCGAGGAGCCGTCTGAGGTCGTCGGGGTCGGTGAGCTGTGCGGGCACCCGCAAGACGCTAGCGCTCCCCGCCGACAGCCGCGGCGGCGCGGTCGCCGGCGGGGAGCGCGGCACGCGGCGCGCCCGGGGGTCCGCGGACCGCCGGCGACCGCGCCGATCAGCCCCGCGGGGAGCCCGGTCGACCCGGTTCCCCCGTGTCGGCGGCCTCGGCCGGCTCCGGTTCCCCGCCCCGGCCTTCTCGCCGAAGCCGGTGAAATCGGTGGAACCGGCGAACCCGGTGAAGTCCGTCACACCGGGCCCGTCACCGCCCTCCCCCTCCACCCGCGGGACGCGGGGCTCGGCGTCGTCGCCGGCAACGCAACCGGCGGCGGTCTCCCCGGCGTAGCGGCCCGCCGGCCCCGCGGTCGGGGCGCAGACCGCCGCCGGGACGCCCCTCCGCACAACCGGGTTGCCGGTACCGTTCGTTCGCGCCGTGCCGCCGGGGCACGGGACCGGACCGCTCCGGACCGGTTCTCACTCCACGATGTGGCGCCCCTCCGGCCGGGCGCTGCACGCCCCCCTGAACGAGCAGGTGCCGCAGTGCCGTCCGGGCGAGGGCGTGAACCGCTCGTCCAGGACGCGTCCGGCCGCGTCGGCCAGCAGTTCGCCGACCCACTCCCCGTTCCCGTCGTAGGAGGACAGGGGCCGCTGCCGCTGCACGGCCGGGAGCGCGTCGCCGCCCTCCTTCCTCGGCGCGCCGATCCTGAGCTGTACCAGTTCCGCGCCACCCGGCTCCGGACGCCCGTCGAAGCCCTCGACGCCGTCGAGGGCGCCCTCGCGCACCGCGAGCTGGTAGACGGCCAGTTGGGGGTGGTGCTCGACCTCGGCGGCGGTCGGCTTGTTCTTCCCGGTCTTGAAGTCGACGACGTACGCCCGGCCGTCCGGTCCGCGCTCGACGCGGTCCATGGAGCCGCGGATGCGGACCCGGTGGCCGCCCGCGTCCAGCGTCACGTCGAAGCCGTGCTCGGTGGCGGCCGTCTCGCGCCCGGTGTCCCGCTCCATCACGTGCCAGCGCAGGAAGCGCTCCAGGGCGGCGCGGGCGTTCTCCCTCTCCTGCCGCGACTTCCAGGGCGCCTCGAAGGCGAGCGAGTCCCACACCGAGTCCAGCCGCTCCAGCAGGACGGACAGGTCGGCGGGGGTGCCGCCGGAGGCGACCTCGTCGGCCAGGACGTGCACCACGTTGCCGAACCCCTGGGCGGCGGTGGCGGGCGGTTCCGCCTTCACCTCGCGGCCCAGGAACCACTGGAGCGAGCAGGCGGTGGCGAGTTGGTGCAGCGCGCTGCCCGACAGCGTGACCGGCTGGTCGCGGTCGCGCAGCGGCACCTCGCAGCGGGTCGGCTCGTACAGCCCCCACCAGCGGTGCGGGTGCGCGGCGGGGACGAGGGCGTTGCCGTCGTCGTCGCGCAGCGCGGCCAGCCGCGCCAGCCGCCGCGCGGCGGCCTCGCGCAGCGCGGGCGAGGCGCCGGGGTCGACGGTGGTGGCGCGCAGTTCGGACACCAGGGCGGCCACCGACAGCGGACGGCGCGGACGGCCGGTGACGTCCTTCGGCTCCACGCCGAGCTCGGTCAGGAAGCGGGAGGGCTGGTCGCCGTCCTCGGCGGCGGCGCGCACGGCGGTGACGACCAGGCGGTCGGCGGCCCGGGTGGCCGCCACGTAGAACAGCCGGCGCTCCTCGGCCAGCATCGCGCCGGGGGTGAGCGGTTCGGCCAGCCCGTCGCGGCCTATGCGGTCGGGCTCCAGCAGCGAACCGCGCCGCCGCAGGTCGGGCCAGAGCCCCTCCTGCACCCCGGCGACGACCACCAGCCGCCACTGCAGGCCCTTGGCGCGGTGCGCGGTCATCAGCCGTACGGCGTCGGGGCGCAGCGCCCTGGGGGCGATGGTGTCGCCGGCGATGTCCTGGGCGTCCAGCTCCTCCAGGAAGTTGAGCGCGCCGCGCCCGCCGACGCGCTCCTCGGCGCGGGCGGCGGCGGCGAACAGCGCGCAGACGGCGTCCAGGTCGCGGTCGGCGTTGCGGCCCGCGGCGCCGCCGCGCAGGGTGGCGCGCCGCAACCGTTCGGGCCACCGGCCGTCGCCGGCGTTCCACAGCAGCCACAGCGCCTCCTCGGCCGTGGCGCCGCCGGCCAGCGCCTCGCGCGTCTTGCGCAGCAGCAGGCCCAGTTCGCGGGCGCCGCGCGCGTACGACGGGTCGTGCGCGACCAGCCGCTCGGGCTCGGACAGCGCCTCGGCCAGCAGTTCGTCCGAGGGGCGGGGCACGGCGCGGCCGGCGGCGCGCTCCTCCTCGCGCAGCGCCCGGCCCAGGCGGCGCAGGTCCGCGCCGTCCAGGCCGCCGAGCGGGGAGGTCAGCAGGGTGAGGGCGGTCTCCACGTCGATCCAGGGCCCGTCCGCGCCACCGTCCGCGCCCGTGTCCGCACCACCGTCAGCGCCAGCGTCACCGCCACCGATCGTCCCGGCCCCACCGGCGGAGTCCGCCGCGGCCGCCCGCGCCACCACGCGCAGCGCGGTCAGCAGGGGCGTCACCGCCGGCTCCCGGCCCAGCGGTACGTCGTCGCCGTCGATCTCCACCGGGACGCCGGCGGCCGTCAGCGCCCGCCGCACCGAGGGGATCGTGCGGTGGCCGGCGCGCACCAGCACCGCCATCTCCCCCCACGGGACGCCCTCCTCCAGATGGGCGCGGCGCAGCAGGTCGGCGACGTTGTCCAGTTCGGCGCCGGGGGTGGGGTAGGTGTACACCTCCACCCGGCCGCCCTCCCGGGCGGCGGACAGCTCGCGGTGGGCCCGCACGGCGCCGGCCGGGAGCCGGGTGAGCGGCATGCGGCGGGTGAGCCGGCGGGTGGCCTCCAGCACCACCGAGGCGGAGCGGCGGCAGGTGCGCAGCACCTCGACCGGGGCCGGGGAGCCGTCGCGCCGCCGGAAGACGCGGGGGAAGTCGAGGATGCCGTTGACGTCCGAGCCGCGGAAGGCGTAGATCGACTGGTCGGGGTCGCCGAAGGCCACCAGCGTGCGGCCCTGCCCGGCCAGCGCGCGCAGCAGCCGCACCTGCGCCGGGTCGGTGTCCTGGTACTCGTCGACGTACACCGCGTCGTACCGCGCGGCCAGCTCCGCCCCCACCTCGTCCCGCTCGGC
The DNA here is from genome assembly GCF_029813835.1 of Streptomyces sp. DH37. GTDB lineage: Bacteria > Actinomycetota > Actinomycetes > Streptomycetales > Streptomycetaceae > Streptomyces. The sequence goes on along the minus strand of NZ_JARVKV010000010.1, from coordinate 45,257 downwards.
GAGCAGCACCGCGCGGTGGACCAGCTCGGCGTAGTCGAGCACGCCCTGGAGGTCCAGCACGTCGAGGTACTCGGCCAGGAAGGCGGCGGCGGCCCGCCAGTCGGGGCGGCCGGCCCGGCGGGCGAAGGCGTCCAGCGCGTCCGGACCCAGGCCCAGCTCCCGGCTGCGGGCGAGGACGGCCCGCAGCTCGTCGGCGAAGCCGCGGGTGGTCAGGCAGGCGCGCAGCTCGTCGGGCCACCGGGCCCGCTCCCGCCCGGTGTCCTCCAGCTCCGCCTGGCCGGCCAGCAGTTCGCGGATGCGCAGGTCCTGCTCGGGGCCGGACAGCAGCCGCAGCGGCTCGGCGAACAGGTCGGCGTCCTGGTGGGCGCGGACCAGCGCGTAGCAGTACGAGTGGAACGTCGTGACCTGCGGAGTCTGCGAGGCGGGCCCGTGCAGGCGGGCCGCCATCCGGTCCCGCAGCCCGACCGCCGCCTTGCGGCCGAAGGTCAGCACGAGGATGCGCTCCGGGTCGCCCCCGCGCCGCACGCGCTCGGCGACGGACTCCACCAGGGTGGTGGTCTTGCCGGTGCCGGGGCCGGCCAGGACGAGCAGCGGTCCGCTCCTGTGGTCAACCACCGAGCGCTGGGCTGCGTCCAAGGCAGGGAGGCTCGCCGGACCGGGCGGGGTACGCACCAACCGGTACGTATCGGACTTGTGGGAGGAACTCACGTGGATCGCCGGTCCTGGTCGCTGTGCTGGATGGTGCAGACGGTACGCCAGTCGGCAGCCGTGGCGCATCGCGTCGCGCCCGTACCCCGTTCGGACGGCGCACCCCGTGTACGGCGATGCCATGACGGAAGCTGGTACGTGTGAGGAGTCCTATGCCAGGGGCGACGAGGGCGTCAGGGGCGCCGGGCGGGCCGTGCGCGGACCTCGTTTCCGCGGTTTCCGCGGTTCCCGCCGTTCCCGCCGTCGTTCACGCCGCCGTCCCCGCCGTTCCCGCCACCGTCCCCGCCGCCGTCGCCCTCGTCGCCGTCCCAGCGGGCCCGGCGCATGTCGATACGGACCGGGCCGGGGCCGGCCTCGGCGCCGGAGCCCCCGCGCAGCGGGGTGTCCTCCTCGCGGTAGTGGACCAGCGCCCGCCCCTCGTGGCACGGCGGCGGCGTCCCGTCGGCCCGCACCACGCGCCACCAGGGCACCGCGCCGCCGTAGAGGGACATCACCCGGCCCACCTGCCGCGGTCCCCCCTCCTCCAGCCACTCGGCCACGTCGCCGTACGTCATCACCCGGCCGGGCGGGATGCGCTCCACCACGGCCAGCACCCTCTCCGCGTACTCCGGCAGCTCGCCGGCGGGCCCGGTCATGGCGGCCATGGTGCCCCACCGCGGCGGCGCTCCGCACGGACACCCGCGCGAAGGCGGACGCGACACGCACAAAATCCGCTTTCCGTGGAGAAATGCGACCTCCCTCACCGGCCCGCCGCCCCCTCGTGCCACCATCGTCCCGGCGGTGACAGGTGATACGAGAGCAAGAAGAGGCCGAAGAGCAGGGCGGGACCCCTCCGCGGGAGGAGCCCCGTTCCGCTCCCCCCTCGCCGCACACCGGCGGCCCCGACGGAGGCGGCTCCGGGGGACGGGACGCGACGGGCCCGGACCACCTCGAGGGCGACGAGCCGATCCTCCCCGCCCGGGTGCACCGCCCCTCCGACCTGATGCGGCTGCTGCTCGGGGTCCTCGGCATCGCCGTCGTCCTGGTCCTCGCGGCCTTCGCCCACGGCACCACCGCCGGCCTGGAGCAGGACATCGACAAGGGCGCGGGCCAGGCGCCGCCCCTGCTGATCAGCTTCGCCGGCTTCGCCTCCAGCGTCGCCGTGCTGATCGTGCCGGTGGCCTTCGCCCTGGAGCGGCTGATCAAACGGGACGGGCTGCGGATCGCCGACGGCGTGCTCGCCGCCGTCCTGGCGCACGGCGTCTCGCTCGCCACCGACCTGTGGGTCGCCGAGCAGGCCCCGGCCTCCGTCCAGAACGCCCTGACCAGCCCGGCGCCCGAGGGCGGCCTCACCGACCCGGTGCACGGCTACCTGGCCCCCGTCATCGCCTACATGACGGCCGTCGGCATGGCCCGCCGCCCCCGCTGGCGCGTGCTGCTGTGGGTGGTGCTGCTGCTGGACGCCTTCGCGGTGCTGGTCGGCGGCTACACCACGCCGTTCTCGATCCTGGTCACCGTGCTGATCGGCTGGACCGTCGCCTACGGCACGCTCTACGCGGTCGGCTCCCCCAACGTCCGCCCCACCGGCCAGAACCTGCTGGCCGGGCTCCGGCGCGTCGGCTTCAAGCCGGTCCGGGCGCTGCGCGAGGACTCCGCGGAGGCCGAGCGGCACGAGCAGAGCGACCGGGGCCGCCGCTACCTGGTCACCCTGGAGGAGGGCCCGCCGCTCGACGTCACCGTGGTGGACCGCGAGCAGCAGGCGCACGGGTACTTCTACCGCGCCTGGCGCCGCCTGGCGCTGCGCGGCATCACCCAGCGCCGCAGCCTGCAGTCGCTGCGCCAGGCCCTGGAGCAGGAGGCCCTGCTGGCGTACGCGGCCATCGCCGCCGGGGCCAACGCCCCCCGGCTGATCGCCACCTCCGAGCTGGGCCCCGACGCCGTCATGCTCGTCTACGAGCACGTCGACGGGCACAGCCTGGGCGCCCTGCCGGACGGGGAGATCACCGACGAGCTGATGCGCGCGGTCTGGCGGCAGGTGCGGGCGCTCCAGTCGCGGCGGATCGCCCACCGGCGGCTGGAGGACGACGCGCTGCTGGTGGACGATTCCGGCAAGGTGTTCCTCACCGACCTCAGCGGCGGCGAGATCGCGGCCGGCGACCTGGTGCTGCGGATGGACGTCGCGCAGCTGCTGACCACCTTCGGCCTGCGCGTCGGCGCCGAGCGGGCGGTCGCGGCGGCGGTCGCGGTGCTCGGCCCGGACGCGGTGGCCGACAGCCTCCCGCTGCTCCAGCCGATCGCGCTCAGCCGCGGCACCCGCGCCACCCTGCGCAGGCTGGCCAAGGAGCGGGCGCAGCGCGAGCGGGAGGCGGCCATCGAGGCGTCCCGCCACAGCCGCGAGCTGCACCACGCCCAGGGGCACGCGCCCGCCGGCGACCGCAGGTCGATCCGGGCGGAGAAGCACGCCGAGAAGCAGGCCGTCATGGAGGCCCTGGAGGAGGCGCGCGAGGAGGACCTGCTCGCGCAGATCCGCCGGCAGGTGCTGCTGGTCCGCCCGCAGGCCCCGATACAGCCCGCCCGTCTGGAGCGCGTCAGGCCGCGCACGCTGGTCAGCTTCATCGCGGGCGCCTTCGCCGCGTACTTCCTGCTCTCCCAGCTCACCCACGTGGACTTCCGGCAGGTCATCGGCGGGGCGAACTGGGGCTGGGTGGCCGCCTCGCTGCTGTTCTCCGCCCTGACGTACGTCGCCGCGGCGATGAGCCTGCTCGGCTTCGTGCCCGAGAAGGTCCCCTTCCTGCGGACGGTGGTCGCCCAGGTGGCGGGCTCCTTCGTCAAGCTGGTGGCGCCCGCGGCGGTCGGCGGCGTCGCGCTCAACACCCGCTTCCTGCAGCGGGCCGGGGTCCGGCCCGGCCACGCGGTCGCCAGCGTCGGCGCGTCCCAGCTCTTCGGCCTGGGCAGCCACATCGTGCTGCTGCTGGTCTTCGGCTATCTGACGGGCACCGAGCACACCCCGACCCTCTCCCCGTCCCGCACGGTCATCGCCGGGCTGCTGACGGCGGCGGTGCTGTCCCTGATCGTGACGGCGATCCCGGCGCTGCGGAAGTTCGTGGTGGAGCGGGTGCGGGCGCTGTTCGCGGGCGTCGTCCCGCGGATGCTGGACGTCGTCCAGCGCCCGCAGAAGCTGCTCAGCGGCATCGGCGGCATGCTGCTGCTGACGGTGTCGTTCGTGATGTGCCTGGACGCCTCGGTCCGCGCCTTCGGCGGCGAGCTCAGCTACGCGAGCATCGCGGTCGTCTTCCTGGCGGGCAACGCGCTGGGCTCCGCGGCGCCCACCCCGGGCGGTCTGGGCGCGGTGGAGGCGGCGCTGATCGCGGGCCTGATCGCGTTCGGGCTGCCCAAGGAGATCGCCACCCCGGCGGTCCTGCTCTTCCGGCTGATGACCTTCTGGCTCCCGGTCCTGCCCGGCTGGCTGTCCTTCACCCATCTGACGCGCAAGCAGGCGCTCTGAGCACGGCTTGAGCACGGCCTGGGCACGGCACGGACGGACGCCCGCCTCGCGGATACGAGCCCCAGACCCCGAACCGCCTTGCTTCCGCCAGCCCGTACGCCATAACGTCGTGCACATGCGTTCCTACTCCATGGGCCGGGCGGCCCGGCTGCTCGGCGTCAGCCCCGACACCGTGCGCCGCTGGGCGGACGCCGGACGGCTGCCCACGCGCCGGGACGAGGGCGGACGGCGGCTGGTGGCGGGCGAGGACCTGGCCGCCTTCGCCGTCGCGCTCGCCGCGGAGGGCCCCGGTGGCCCCGGCGGCTCCGACGGGGAGGACCGCGAACCGCACACCAGCGTCCGCAACGCCTTCCCCGGGATCGTCACCGCCGTCAGACTCGGCGACGTCGCGGCCCAGGTCGAGATCCAGGCCGGGCCCCACCGGCTGGTCTCCCTGCTCACCCGGGAGGCCGTGGAGGAGCTGGGCCTGGCGGTCGGCGTGGAGGCCGTGGCCCGGGTGAAGGCCACCAACGTGCACGTCGACCGGGTGTGAGGCGGCCCGCCGTGCCCGGTACGCGTACGCCCCGCGCGCCCTCCCGGCCGTCCCGCCGCGTCCGTCTCGCCGCCGTGCTGCTGGCCGTCCTGACCCCGCTGACCGCCCTGACGGCGGCCTGCGGGGGCGGCGCGCTCGGCCGCACCGGCGACGGCGCGGAGACCACCGTGACGGTGCTGGCGGCCTCCTCCCTCACCGACGTCCTCACCGGGGCGGGCGCCGCCTACGAGGAGGAGCACCCCGGCGTACGGCTGCGCCTGTCCTTCGCCGGCTCCCAGGAGCTGGCCGCGCAGATCCGCCAGGGCGCGCCCGCCGACCTGGTCGTCACCGCCGACACCGCGACGATGGACGCGCTGCGGGACCTCACCGGCCCGCCCACCGTGATCGCCCGCAACCGGCTCGCCCTCGCCACCGCACCCGGCAACCCCCTGGGCGTCGACTCCCTCCACGACCTCGCCCGCGAGGACGTCAAGGTCGTGCTCGCCGCCCCCGAGGTCCCCGCCGGCCGGTACGGGCAGCGGCTGCTGGAGCGGCACGGCGTCACCGTGCGCCCGGTCTCCCGGGAGCCGAGCGTGCGGGCCGTGCTGAGCAAGGTGGAGCTGGGCGAGGCCGATGCCGGGCTGGTGTACGTCACGGACGCCGTGGCCGCGGACGGGCGCGTCGAGGCCGTGCCCGTCGGCGGCCCCGCCGTGCGCTACCCCGCCGCCCCGCTCAAGGACGCGGCGCACCCGCGGGAGGCCGCCGCCGTCATCGCGTGGCTGGGCACCGGGCCGGCCCGCCGCCTGCTGCGGGAGGCCGGTTTCCAGCTGCCATGAGCCGCCGCACCGCCCGTCGCGCCCGTGCGCGGACGCCCGCCGCGCTGGCCGTGCCCGCCGCGCTGGCGCTGGTCTTCCTGGCCCTCCCCCTGGCCGGGGTGGTGGCCCACACGCCCTGGCGGGACCTGGCCGGGCAGCTCTCCTCCCCCGCCGTGGTCCGGGCCCTGGGCCTGTCCCTGCTGGTCTCCGGCTGGGCCCTGCTGCTCTCCCTCGCCCTGGGCGTGCCGCTGGCGTGGCTGCTGGCCCGCACCGACTTCCCCGGCAAGGCGCTGGTGCGCTCCCTGGTGCTGCTGCCGATGGTGCTGCCGCCGACCGTCGCGGGCGTGGCCCTGCTGCGCGGCTTCGGACGCGGCGGCCTGCTGGGCGGACCGCTGGAGGCCGCCGGGGTGACGCTGCCGTTCTCCACCGCGGGCGCGGTGGTCGCCGCCGCCTTCGTGGCGATGCCGTTCCTGGTCATCAGTCTGGAGGGGGCGCTGGCCGGGATCCATCCGCGCTACGAGGAGGCCGCCGCCACGATGGGCGCGACCCTTCCCCAGACCCTGCGGTACGTCACCCTGCCCATGGCGACGCCCGCCCTGGTCGCGGGCGGGGCGCTGTGCTGGGCGAGGGCGCTGGGCGAGTTCGGCGCGACGATCACCTTCGCGGGCAACCTGCCGGGCGCCACCCAGACCCTGCCGCTCCAGGTCTACCTGCTCCTCCAGCAGGACCCGGCCGCCGCGACCTCGGTCTCCCTGCTGCTGCTCGCCGTGGCGACGGCCGTCCTGGTCGTCCTGCGCGGCCGCTGGCTGGGCCACTCGCGCTGAGACCGCCCGCCACCGATCACCACCGATCACCACCGCAGCCTTCCGTCCCGGCGGCCGTACGGCGGCCGGGACGCGCGGCGGCCCCGGAGACGGGGTCTCCGGGGCCGCTTCCACACGTCGCCCGCATGTCGTCCGGTCCTGCGGTCAGTAGACCGGCTTCTCCGGCTCGATCTGGGTGACCCAGCCGATGACGCCGCCGCCGACGTGGACGGCGTCGGCGAAGCCCGCGTTCTTCAGGACCGCGAGGACTTCCGCACTGCGGACACCCGTCTTGCAGTGCAAGACGATCCGCTTGTCCTGCGGCAGCTCGCCCAGGGCGTTGCCCATCAGGAACTCGTTCTTCGGGATCAGACGCGCACCGGGGATGGAGACGATCTCGTACTCGTTGGGCTCGCGGACATCGATGATGTCGATGTTCTCGCCCTCGTCGATCCACTCCTTGAGCTGCTGCGGGGTGATGGTCGCGCCCATCGCGGCCTGCTGGGCCTCGTCGGAGACCACGCCGCAGAACGCCTCGTAGTCGATCAACTCGGTGACCGTGGGGTTCTTGCCGCAGACCGCGCACTCGGGGTCCTTGCGGACCTTGACCTGGCGGTAGGTCATCTCCAGGGCGTCGTAGATCATCAGGCGGCCGAGCAGCGGCTCGCCGATGCCCGCCAGGAGCTTGATCGCCTCGGTGGTCTGGATGGATCCGATGGAGGCGCACAGCACGCCCAGCACGCCGCCCTCGGCGCAGCTCGGGACCATGCCCGGCGGCGGGGGCTCGGGGTACAGGCAGCGGTAGCACGGCCCGTGCTCGCTCCAGAAGACCGACGCCTGGCCGTCGAAGCGGTAGATCGAACCCCACACGTACGGCTTCTTCAGCAGCACGCAGGCGTCGTTGACCAGGTAGCGGGTGGCGAAGTTGTCGGTGCCGTCCACGATCAGGTCGTACTCGGCGAAGATCTCCATCACGTTGGAGGAGTCCAGCCGCTCCTGGTGCAGGTTGACCTTCACGTACGGGTTGATCCCGAGCACCGTGTCCCGGGCCGACTCGGCCTTGGACCGGCCGATGTCCGACTGGCTGTGGATGATCTGGCGCTGGAGGTTGGACTCGTCGACCTCGTCGAACTCGATGATGCCGAGAGTGCCGACGCCCGCCGCGGCCAGGTACATCAGGGTCGGCGAGCCGAGGCCGCCCGCGCCCACGCAGAGGACCTTGGCGTTCTTCAGCCGCTTCTGCCCGTCCATCCCGACGTCCGGGATGATCAGGTGGCGGGAGTATCTGCGGACCTCGTCGACAGTGAGCTCGGAGGCCGGTTCGACCAGGGGTGGCAGCGACACGGAGACCTCAACAGGGTTGGTCGGTGGACGGTTGTTCCTCGCGTAACACTGCCACGCCCTATCTCATTCCGAGATACCAGGTCCGAGGCGCGAGACGATCTCGTCCCAGTAGCCGGGCATGGTCTCCCAGGGGTCCGCGGTCTCCCCCCGGCGCCCCCGGCGGGTGCGGTCGGTGAACCAGACGGTGCCCGCTCCCTGCCAGCGGGCGATGCGCACGGCCTCCTCCAGGTGGGTGCGCGGTACGCCGTGCACCAGATGGCAGAAGCGTTCCGGCGGGTGGTCCGCCGTCCACTCCGCCACCTGCGACCAGCGGTACTCCGGCCACGGCCCGGAGAACGTCACGAGCTGGTCGCCCGCCTCCGCGTAGCCGGGGAAGGGGTGGGTGCCCGGCACGAGGACGACGTGGGCGTTCCCGCTCAGGGCGCGCAGCGCGGTCGCCACCCGGCGCACCTCCGGCAGCGAGGCGCGGTCGCCCGGGCAGCGGTCCAGGTAGAAGCCGTCCACCCCGTACCAGTCGAGGAAGCGGTGCGCGTCGCGGACCAGCGGGCCGAAGTCGCGGGTGCCGTGCCGCAGGTCCAGGTGGCCCAGCACGCGCACCCCGGCCTCGCGCAGCCCGGCGGCCGCCGCGGCGCAGTACGGGTCGGGGCGCGCCCCCGGCCCGCGTGCCACGTTGAGCACCGCCCAGTGCACCGGCGCGCCCGGGCGGGTCAGTCCGGCCCACTCCGCGGGCGCCACCATCGGGTGCGCGTAGCCGGGCACCCCGACGCCGAGGCGGCCGGGCGCGCCGGCGGCCGGTCTGCGTCTGCCGGAGCTGGTCAGATACGGCACGCCGCCTCCATCCAGATGTCCGCCAGCGACTCCTCCAGCCCGATCCGGGGCCGCCAGCCGAGCCGGTCGCGCGCGCTGCGCACGTCCGCCTGCTGCCAGGGGCCGCAGCCGTCGGGGTAGGGGGGCACCTGCGGGCCGCCCACCGGATGCTGGTCGTCCATCTCGTGCACCGGGCCGGTGTAGCCGGCGACCCGGGCCAGCACGGAGACCACCTCGCGCAGCCGCACCGCGCGCCCGCTCCCGATGTTGACCACGCCCTGGGCCGCGGAGAGCGCCGCGGCGTGCACCGCCCGCGCCACGTCCCGCACGTCCACGAAGTCGCGCTGGACGGCCAGCCCGGCGAGCCGCAGCTCGCCCTCGCCCTGCTGCATCACCCGGCGCATCGCCTCCGCCAAGCGCCCCAGCGGCGAGCCGGTCGGGGTGCCGGGGCCGGTCGGGGAGAAGACGCGCAGCACGATGGCGTCCAGCCCGGAGCCCAGCACCAGTTCGCTGGCGGCGAGCTTGCTGACGCCGTACGGGCTGCCGGGGCGCGGCACGGCGTCCTCCCCGGTCGAGGAGCCGGCCGGGGAGGGGCCGTACTCGGCCGCGCAGCCGAGGTGGACCAGCCGGGCCCCGCAGCCGCTGCGGCGCAGGGACTCGCAGACGGTGGCGGTGGCCACGGTGTTGTGCCGGATCAGGTCCCGCGCGCCGCCGCGGGTGGCGCCGGCGCAGTTGACGACGACGCCGGGGTGGACGGCGTCCAGGAAGCGGGTGAGCGCCCCGGGGCTGCCGGTGGACAGGTCGAAGCGGACGTCGGCGTCGTCGCCCCGGCCGAGCGCGGTGAGCTGGACGGCGGGGTCCGCGAGCAGGCGGTCGGCCACGTGGCGGCCGAGGTATCCGTTGGCTCCGATCAGCAGCACTCTCATCGGGCGTCCTCCCGCGCTGCGGGGGTGACGCCGGTGGCGCGCGGAACGGTCATCGGGTGTGCTCCTTCATCGGTGGTGCGCGGCGTGCGGGGGGACGTACGCCGGCGGGGGTCGGGGGGCGGGGTCTCAGGTCACGGCCCGTCCCGGTGGTGGGCGGAGGCGCCGGCGAGGGAGGAGGCGGCGAGGGCCAGCAGGGCCAGGGCCGCGCAGCCGCAGGCGAGGGCGGGTACGGCGGCCGGTCCCCAGGCGGTGGCCAGCGCCTCCACGGAGCGGCCCGGGAACGCCGGGCCGGGCCACCGGGAGGCCGCCGCGGCGGCGGCGAGCGCCGCGGCCTCCAGGACGCAGGCCGCGGCGATGCCCCCGGCGGCGGCGGCCGGGAAGCCGTGGGCGGCCAGCAGCAGGGCGGTGAACAGCAGGATCCCCAGCGCCGCGGCGGCGGCGATCCGTACGACCGCCGGGCCGGTCACGCCGCCGGGCAGGACGCCGTTCACGGCAGTGTCCACAGCGGTGTCCACGGCGGTGTCCACAGCGCCGTCCACGGCGGCGTGCGCGGCGACCAGCACGGCGAGCAGGGCCGTGGCGAAGAGCGCGACGGCGGCGGCGAGCAGCGAGCGCGTCCGGGCCGCGAACTCCTCCAGGCTGCGGCTCGCGCCGAGCCGCGACCTCGCCCGCGCGGCGAACCAGCGCGCGCACCACACGGCGGGTGCGACGGCCAGGGCCAGGCCCAGCGGCACGCACCGCTCGGCCGGGGGGACAGCCGCCGGGAGGACCGCCGCCGGCGCCCCGCCGCCCAGCGCCCAGGCCAGCAGCCGGTCGCCGGCCAGGGCGTAGCCGACCAGCCAGCAACTCCCCAGCACGGCGGCCCGGTTCAGGGCGGCGCCGCGCAGGCACGCCCGCACGGACAGCAGGACGAGCAGGGTCCCGGCCACCGCGACGGCGGTACGGGCGGACGCCGGGAGGTCCCCGGTGAGGGCGGGCGCGGCCAGCACCGCCGCGCACAGCCCGCCGGGCAGCAGGGGGAGCAGCGCGGCGCCCGCCGCGCGCGCCCGGCCGGCTCCCCGGCCGCGCCGGGGGGCGTCCGGCCGGACCGGCGCGGCGGGCGTCCCGTCGGCGCGGGGCGTACGGGCGTACAGCTCCTCGGCGAGCGAGAACACGTCCCGGTGCCGGTAGCCCGCCGCGGTGCGGTCGGTGATCCCGTGCGTCTCCAGGGCCGCGGCGATCTCCAGCGGGTCCACGGCCCGTTCGCACAGGTCCCGGTGGCGGTGCAGCAGCGAGCGCACCGGGTCGACGGGCCGGTACGGGCTGCGCGGGCCGCTCACCGGTGCCCCTCCCCCGGCCCCGCGGGCACGCCCGCGGCCGCCGTACGGGCCCAGCCCGGGGTGCGGACGGGGCGTCCGCCGGAGCGGGCGGCGGGTGCGGTCCACCGCCCGGGGAGGTGGGCCTCGGGCGGGCTGGCGAAGGGCAGCGCGGCGGCGGCCGGTCCGGCGGGCTGCGGGCGGCGCGAGAGCAGTTCGAGGTAGACGCCGCGGAACGCCGTGACGTTCCGCTCGGCGGTGAACAACTCCTGCGCCCGGGCCCGCGCGGCGGCGCCGAGCCGGGCGCGCCGGGCGGGGTCGCCCAGCAGGGCCGCGCAGGCGTCCGCCAGGGCGCGGGGGTTGCGCGGCGGCACCACCAGCCCCGTGCCGCCGATGGCCTCGCACACCGCGCCGACGTCCGTGGAGACCGTGGCCCGCCCGGCGAGCATCGCCTCGACCAGGGAGACCGGGAAGCCCTCCACCACGCTGGAGAGCACGGCGAGGTCGGCGGCGGCGTACGCGTCGGCGGGCCGGGGCAGCTCGGGGTCGCCGATCCGCGCGAAGCAGACCGGGTTGTCGCCGGCGCTGTGGGGGTCCGCGGCCTCGTCGGGGAAGAGCTGCGCGGCCAGCGCCCGGCAGTGCGCGAGGTACTGCGCCGCCTCCGGGTCCCGCTCCGCGGCGGGGCCGCCGGGGCGCTCGGCGATCAGCAGCCGGGCGCCGGGCACGGCCCTGCGGACCTCGGCGAAGGCGTGCAGCAGGCAGACCAGGTCCCTGGCGGGCGCGATCCGCCCGACCCACACCAGCACCGGGTCCGGGCGCTCCTGCCCGGAGTCCTCCTCGATCCCCGTCAGCTCCGACGCGTCCATGCCCGGGTGGACCGTGCGCAGCCGCCCGCGGTCCGCCCCGCACCTCTCCTGCCAGCGCCGGGCGTGGATGTTGCCGGAGGTGACCAGCTCCGCCCGGCGGTACGCCTCGCGCGCCAGGCACCCGTGGAGGGAGGCGAGCAGGGCCCGCACCGGCGCGCTCGCGGCATCCGGCGCGACGGCGTGGGCGGCGCTGGCGAGGTAGTGCTCGCGCAGCCGTACGCCGTACTCGGTCACCACCAGCGGGGTGCCGAAGAGGCGTCCGGCCAGCAGGCCGGGGAGCGCGCCGGGGCCGCTGCCCACCGCGTGGCAGACGTCCGCCGCCGCGAGCCCGGGGCCGCGTCCGCCTCCCCGGGCCCCGTACCAGTCCGCCGAGAGGGGCCGCAGCGCCCTCTCCACCTGCTCGACGACCGTGAGGAGGTCGGCCGGGGCCGCGGAGCGCACGGCGCGGAGCGCGCCGGGGGCGCGGCAGGCCTCCTCCAGCAGCCGGACCGCCCGCTCGGAGCGGAGGGCGGCGGCGAGCCCGCCGTACTCCAGGGCCAGGTCGGCGAGTCCGTGGAGCCCGCTGGCGAAACGGTCCGCCTCGGCGGCGGACCGCTCGCCGCCCGTCCCGGCGCAGACGGCGCCGGCCAGGTCGGCGAAGTGCTCGGCGAACCGGCGTCTCCCGCGCCTGCCGTGTCCGCGCCGGCGTCCGTCGCCTCCGGGGGCCGGCCCCCACAGCGGGGCGGTGCGCACCCGCCGGACGTTGTCCGGCAGCGCGGGCCAGGCGCCGTCCCGCTGCCGCTCGCCGCGGCCGAGCGCGTAGACCTCGAACTCGTGGCCGCCCAGGCCGCGCACCAGCCGGTCGCACCACACGGCCGAGTCACCGCCCGGATAGGGGTAACCACCCTCCGTGAGCAGTGCGATGCGCACGTGTCCACCCCCGTTCCTCCTCCGGGCCACCGGCCTTTCCCGTGGCGTCGCGGGAAGACGTTATGCGCGAGGTGGGGCGACGCGGCGGACGGTTGTCCGCCACACCACCGGAAGGGGTGAACTACCGTGACTTTCGACGCGTTTGTGCGTTCGACCCTCTAGTGGGGGCCGGAGGGGCCGTCAGGCGTCGGGGAACGGCCAGGCGTTGGGCCGGCAGGTCGGGCCGCCCACCGTCAGGTACTTCGTCTGCTGCATCATCACCGGCGCCAGGGCGCCTTCCCTGGGGCAGTTCACATGGCCCTTGCCGAGCCGGTGGCCCACCTCGTGGTTGACGAGCATCTCCCGGTACTCCCGGATCCGGTCCGGACCGAAGGTGTCCGCACCGCGCGCCCACCGGTAGGCGTTGATCATGACGCGCTCGGTCGAGGCCGAGTCGCACGAGACGTTGTCGATCGTGGTGTCCAGACCCGACTTCGCGCACCACTCGGCGGTGGTGGCCGGGGAGGCCAGCGTGATGACGAAGTCCGGCTTCCCGCCCCCCTCGTCCCCGGAGACCCGCTCGAAGGTGCGGGCGCCGCCGTGGCTCCAGCTCCGCTCGTCGTTGAGCGTGCGGTGGACGGCCTCGGCGAACAGCGCGCCGTCCAGCGGCAGTCCCTCCTCGACGTCGACCCGGTAGCGGACGCGCTGCCCCGTGCCGGGCGCCTCGTCCCGCCCGGCGACGGCGACGAGCCGGCCCGAGCCCGCGAAGTCCGGGGCGAGGTCGAAGAGCTGCTTCATCCGCTCCCCGTAGGAGGGGGGCCGCTCCTTCCCCGCCTCCTCCTTCCGCGAGACCTCCTCCCCCGAGGACGCGGGCGTGGGGCGCGCGTCGGAGCGGGAGGCGTCCTGGGCGCCCATGCGCTGGCTGCCCCCGCCCGCCCGCAACTGCCGCTCGGCGCCGCCGCGGACGTCGGCGACCTGCCCGGCCACCACGACGGCGAGCACGGTGGTCACGGCCGCGGCGGCGACCCCGGTGAAGGTCCGGCCGCGACCGCCGCGCTCCCGGCGCCCGCCCCGGCCTCTGCCACCGTCGCCGCCGGCCCGGCCCCCCTCGTCTGCCTCGCCGGCCTCGCCGGTCTCACCCGTCTCGTCGGCCTCGTCGGTCCCGCCGGCTTCTCCGGCTTCGTCCGCCCCGCCGGCGCGGACACCGCCGCCCGGGGTCCCGGCCTCACGGGTCGGCGCGGACGCGCCGGAGCCGCCGGGCACACCCGGGCGCCGCACTCCGGGCGAGCCGTAGACGCCGTCGTCGAAGGCCTCGACGTACTCCTGCCGCGGCATCCGCCCGGTCCCGTCCACGGCCGCCCGCGGCGGCCCGGCGGGCCGGTGCCCGGCGCCCGGGGCGCCGGGGCGCTGCGGCGGTACGGTCCAGCCGCCCGGCTCGCGCTGTTCGGGGTGGCCGCCGCGGACCCGGGGCGCGCCGTGCGGCCCGGGGGCCCACCCGTCGGCCGCGGGGTGGGGCGGCGCGGCGTGCCGCGGGGCTCCGCGCGGCGGGGCCGGCGCGGGCCGGGGGCGCGCGGCCTCCTCCTGGGCCGCCGGCCGGGCCGTGGGGCGCTGCCCCGTGGCCGTGGTCGTCGGCCTGCCGCTGTCCGGCCGGCCCCGGCGACTGTGACGTCCCACGACTCGTCAACCCCTGCCCGTATCGGTGTCTCCCAGCAGATCCCGGAAGGCGCCCGCCACCGCCCCCGGATACTCCATCATCGCGACGTGGCCCGCGTCGGGGAGCGCCAGCAGGCGCGAGTCGCGGAAGGCCGCGTTCGCCCTGCGCGCCATGCGGGACGAGACCAGCAGGTCCCGTCCGCCGTACACGAGCAGCGTCGGCGCCAGCACCCGCTCGGCCTGGCGCCACAGCGCGTGCTGGCCGCCGAGGGTGTAGGCGCTCACGAGGCCGCGCGCCGAGCGGGCGAGCGAGTCCCAGAAGTACGGTAGCGCCAGCCGGCGCTCGTACTCCGCCACGGCCGCCTCGAAGTCCTCCCGCGACACCGACGCCGGGTCGCCGTAGCAGAGCGCGAGGACCTCGCGGGTGCGCCGCTCGGCCGTCCAGTGCCGGGTCATCCGCCCGAAGAGCCTGGTGGCCCCGGGCACCGCCAGCAGGGCGGTGGGGACGGCGGTGCGCTGCGGGCGCAGTTCGGGCAGGGCGGGCGAGACGAGGGTGAGGGTGCGCACCAGGTCGGGCCGGACCGCCGCGACCCGGGTCGCGACCGTGCCGCCCAGGGAGTTGCCGAACAGGTGCACCGGCCCGCGCCCGGCGGCGTCGAGGTGGCGGATGACGGCGCGCGCGTGCCCGGAGACCGAGTAGTCGCCGTCGTCGGGCGGCGGCGAGTGGCCGAAACCCGGCAGGTCGAGCGCCTCCCCGTCGACCGTGTCGGCCAGTTCCCGCATCAGCGGGGACCAGTTCAGGGACGAGCCGCCCAGACCGTGGACGTACAGCGCGGCGGGCAGTCCCGCGCGCCGGGCCGGACGCCCGCGCACCGACAGTGTCAGACCGGGCAGCGAAACGAATCGGTGCGTCTCGTCCTCCCCGGCCCGCGACCGGCCCGCGGGAGGGACCTCGAACGGGGCCGCCGCCTGCGGTTGCGACTGCTCGGTCGATGACATGGAGGCAATGTTACGAGACGATCACTGCCGCTCTCACGTGTTCGCCGTCACACCCTCCTCGCTTACGGAATTCTCCTCTTCTAGGCTCGTGTGGAACCCCCTCAGCCTGGAAAGAGGACCGTCATGTCTGTTGATCCCACCGATCCCGACACCTTCGACCAGTTCGACGAGGAGGAGGAGAGGCCCGCGGCCGAGCGGTTCGGCGTCGAGGCGCCCGTGGCGGACGCCGCCGAGCAGCGCGCGGACGTGCTGCCCCGCAGGGACGCGCCGCTGCTGGGACCCGAGTCGCCGGAAGTGAACCCGGCGGACGCGGCCGAGCAGGCGCGGGTGGTCGACCTGGACGAGGACGATTACCGCTAAACCGATACATCGCGCGTTCGAGGCGCGGATTTCTGTGCCCGCCGGACGCACAGGAGGTTTACCCAAAAGTACGATGGCGGACGCAGCGCACCCCGCGCGCGGAACGACGACCTCTCCCCGGCTTCCCCCCGGGTCCGGTCCGGGCCCTGCCCGGGAGGCGTTCCAGGGAGACTCCAGGAGGCGAGCGTGACAGCCATCGAGCAGAGCGAGGCACGTCCGCGTGGCACGCGCCTGCCACGCCGGGCCCGGCGCAACCAGTTGCTCGGTGCGGCACAGGAGGTGTTCGTCGCCCAGGGCTACCACGCGGCGGCGATGGACGACATCGCCGAGCGCGCGGGCGTCAGCAAGCCGGTGCTGTACCAGCACTTCCCCGGCAAGCTCGACCTGTACCTGGCCCTGCTGGACCAGCACTGCGAGGCGCTGGTCCAGTCGGTGCGCGCGGCGCTGGCCTCGACCTCCGACAACAAGCACCGGGTCGCGGCGACCATGGACGCGTACTTCGCGTACGTGGAGGACGAGGGCGGCGCCTTCCGCCTCGTCTTCGAGTCCGACCTGACCAACGAGCCCGCCGTGCGCGACCGCGTGGACAAGGTCAGCCTGGACTGCGCCGAGGCGGTCAGCGAGGTGATCTCCGAGGACACCGACCTGCCGCCGGACGAGGCGATGCTGCTGGCCGTCGGGCTGTGCGGCATGGCCCAGATCACCGCGCGGTACTGGCTGAGCGCCGGGCAGAAGGTCCCGCGCGACGCCGCCGCCAAACTCATCTCGTCGCTGTCCTGGCGGGGCATCGCGGGTTTCCCGATGCACGGCTGACCCGCGCCCGGGGCGCGCCGGGCGACCGCCCGGTGTTCGCTGTCGGCGTGCGGGCGCGAGCGGCCCACCGCTCCGACGAGGACTAATGTTGCTGGCGTAACGGCGCGGCTGACCGCGCACCCGCCCCGGCTCCGCCAGGGGGAATCACCAAACCGTTCGGAAGGGACATAGCCGTGGAGGTCAAGATCGGCGTGCAGCACGCGCCCCGCGAGATCGTTCTGGAGAGCGGGCAGACGGCCGAGGAGATCGAGCGCGCCGTCGCCGAGGCGCTGACCGGCAAGGCGCAGCTGCTCAGCCTGGCGGACGAGCACGGCCGCCGGGTGGTCGTCCCGGCCGACCGGCTGGCCTACGTCGACATCGGCGAGCCGAGCGGCCGCAAGGTGGGCTTCGGGGCGCTGTGACGCCGCAGGGGCCGCGGAAGCCCTAGGGGCTCCGGCGGCTCCGCCGGGAGACCGGCTGCGAGACCGGCCGCGAGGCCGGTGGGACCGGCGCACGGAGGCCGGGCGGGATTCCCGCCCGGCCTCCGTTTCGTCCCCGGTGCGCCCTGGGTAGGACCGAGTAACCCGATGCGCACCCCACCGGCCCGCGGGAGGACCCATGTTCTGGGAAGTGCTCGGCTCGGCGCTCCTCGGTCTCGTCGTCGCCCTCGTCGCCAGCCACCGTTACGCGGACCGGTTCCGCGACCGGTCCCTGGTGCTGGCCACGGGGCCCGCGGCCGCCTTCGGCGGCGGCGTGATCACCCGCGTGGTGCTGGGACCGGGCCACGCGCTTCCCACCCTGGCGATCGCCGCGCTGGTCGCGGCGGCCCTGCTGTCCCTGCTGGTCCGCCCCCGCCGCGGCGCCCGGACCGCGGGCCGCCCGCGCGTGGGCGCGGCCTGAGCCCGGGGCCCGTACCGCGCCGCGTCGTCAGGCGGCCAGTCCCAGCGCGGCCATGCGCTTGGTGTGGGCCTCGGTGATCCGCGAGAACATCCGGCCGACCTCGGCCAGGTCGAAGCCCGCGGTGACCCCGCCGACCAGCATCATCGACAGCGCGTCGCGATCGGCGACCACCCGCTGGGCCTGCGACAGCGCCTCGCCCATCAGACGGCGGGCCCACAGGGCGAGCCGGCCGCCGACGCGGGGGTCGGCCTCGATGGCCGCGCGCACCTTCTCCACCGCGAAGCCGGAGTGCCCGGTGTCGTCCAGCACGCCCAGCACCAGGGCGCGGGTGTCGGAGTCGAGGCGGACGGCGACCTCGCGGTAGAAGTCCGAGGCGATCGAGTCGCCGACGTACGCCTTGATCAGGCCCTCCAGCCAGTCCGACGGCGCGGTCTGGCGGTGGAACTCGTCCAGCGCGGCGGCGAACGGCTCCATCGCCGCGGCGGGGTCCTCGCCGATCTCCGCCAGACGGCTGCGCAGCCGCTCGAAGTGCTGGAACTCCGCCGACGCCATCGAGGCCAGCTCCGCCTTGTCCACGAGGGTCGGGGCCAGCTTGGCGTCCTCCGCGAGCCGCTCGAACGCGGCCAGCTCCCCGTAGGCCAGCGCTCCCAGCAGGTCCACGACCGCCGCCCGGTACCGGGGGTCGGACGAGGCCGCCGCCCAGTCCTGGGCGGCCGTCTCCGTGAGGTCCTCGGGGTCCTCGGGTCCGGCGGTGGATGTGTCAGACGTCTCCATGCTGCGCACAATAGCCCGCCGGCGGCCCGTCCGACCTGCCCGGGAGCCCCCCGGCGCGGGCCCGGGCGGCCGTGCGTCGGGCCCTCGGCCGGAGATCGACCGGGCGCAGATGCGCGGCGAGGGGGTACAGTGATATTGGGCCCGCTTCCTGACAGCGGGTTCTACGCATACTGTGTTATCTGGGTCCTCGGGGACGTTCCCCGGGCCCGCAGCGGATGCCCGGTCGGTGGCCCGATCGGCTCCGACACGACCGCCCTCCACACGGGCCGTATGCGGAGCGGCGGCTGCGAAGACACGCAGCCGTGTGCTCCCCGCGGACCGTGGTGAGGGGCCCGCTCGCGCGGTACGTGCGCTTGAGCGAGAGCCCGTGGTCCTGCGCCGCGAGGCCGCCCGACAGGCAGCCGGCGTCCGGTGCGGTACGACCCACCCCGATCCCCCGGGGTGCGCCCTCGCTCCCCCGTCCCGCGTCTCACGGAAGAGGCAAGCATCCTGACCACCACATTCCGAGAGCTCGGGATCCTTCCCGAGACCGCCGAGGCCCTGGAAGCCGTCGGCATCACGTCCCCGTTCCCCATCCAGGAGATGACCCTGCCGGTCGCCCTGGCCGGCGCCGACGTCATCGGCCAGGCCAAGACCGGCACCGGCAAGACCCTCGGCTTCGGTCTGCCGCTCCTGGAGTCGGTCGTCGTCCCCGCCGACGTCGAGGCCGGCCGGGCCGCGGCCGACCAGCTGACCGAGGCACCGCAGGCGCTCGTGGTCGTCCCCACCCGCGAGCTGTGCCAGCAGGTCACCAACGACCTCCTCACCGCAGGCAAGGTCCGCAACGTCCGCGTGCTGGCGATCTACGGCGGCCGCGCGTACGAGCCGCAGGTCGAGGCGCTCAGGAAGGGCGTCGACGTGGTCGTCGGCACCCCGGGCCGCCTGCTGGACCTGGCGGGCCAGCGCAAGCTCAGCCTGGCGCACATCCGCACGCTGGTGCTGGACGAGGCCGACGAGATGCTCGACCTCGGCTTCCTGCCGGACGTCGAGAAGATCATCCAGCAGCTTCCCGCCAAGCGGCAGACGATGCTGTTCTCCGCGACCATGCCGGGCCAGGTCATCTCCCTCGCCCGCCGCTACATGTCGCAGCCCACGCACATCCGCGCCACCGCGCCGGACGACGAGGGCGCGACGGTGGCCAACACCACGCAGCACGTCTTCCGGGCGCACTCGCTGGACAAGGTGGAGATGGTCTCCCGGATCCTGCAGGCCGAGGGCCGCGGGCTGGTGATGGTCTTCTGCCGCACCAAGCGGACGGCGGCCGACGTCGCCGACCAGCTCTCCCGCCGCGGCTTCGCCTCGGGCGCGGTCCACGGCGACCTCGGCCAGGGAGCGCGCGAGCAGGCGCTGCGCGCCTTCCGCAACGGCAAGATCGACGTGCTCGTCTGCACCGACGTCGCCGCCCGCGGCATCGACGTCGACGGCGTCACGCACGTGATCAACTACCAGACGCCCGAGGACGAGAAGACCTATCTGCACCGCATCGGCCGCACCGGCCGCGCGGGCAACAAGGGCACGGCCGTCACCCTCGTCGACTGGGACGACATCCCGCGCTGGCAGCTGATCAACAAGGCGCTGGTGCTGGACTTCAACGACCCGCCGGAGACGTACTCCACCTCCCCGCACCTGTACGAGGCGCTGGGCATCCCCGAGGGCACCAAGGGGATACTGCCGCGCGCCGAGCGCACCCGCGCCGGGCTCGCGGCCGAGGAGGTCGAGGACCTGGGCGAGACCGGCGGCCGGGGCCGGGGCCGCGGCACCGCCTCCACCGAGGAGCGCGCGCCGCGCACCCGCACCCCGCGCCAGCGCCGCCGCACCCGCGGCGGCCAGACCGCGGAGCACGCCGGTTCCGGCGCCGGGTCCGCGGCGGAGCCGGTGACCCCGGCCGGTCCGGCCGAGGACGCCGGGTCGCCGGCGGACTCCTCCGGCGAGACCCGCAGGCCGCGCCGACGCCGCCGCACCCGCGGCGGAGCCGCCGGGCAGGCCGACGCCCCGGCCGCGCGGAGCGGCGAGGACGCGCACACGGACGCTCCGGCGGACTCCTCCGGCGAGGCCCACAGGCCGCGCCGACGCCGCCGCGCCCGCGGCGGGGCCGCCGCCCGGTCGGCGGCCCCGGAGGCCACCACGGAGAGCTGACGGCACACGGACGGCGCACCACCGCCGTCCCGGAGTGGACGCCCGCCCCCCGCCGCACCCGCGGCGGGGGGCGGGCGTCGTCACGGGGGCGGGCATCGTCACGGGGGCGGGCGGAGGTCGCTAGCCTCGCCCACATGAGCAAGCCGCCGACCCTGACCCTGCCCCCCGGTGCGCGGGCGTACCGCCTGAAGACCGCGCGCGGCGACTTCGCCGTGCACGACGCGGGCGAGCCGCGCGCCGGCACGGCCCTGCTGGTGCCCGGGTTCACCGGCAGCAAGGAGGACTTCATCGCCCTGCTCGCCCCGCTGGCACGCGAGGGCTTCCGCGTGCTGGCCGTGGACGGCCGCGGGCAGTACGAGACCGGGGGACCCCGCGAACTCGGCGCGTACGCCCAGGACGAGCTGGCCCTCGACGTGCTGGCCCAGGCGGAGGCGCTCGGCGGGGACGTCCATCTGCTGGGGCACTCCCTGGGCGGGCTGATCGCCCGCGCCGCCGTGCTGCGGGACGCGGCGCCCTTCCGCTCGCTGACGGTCATGAGCTCCGGCCCCGCCGCCATCACCCGTCTCCAGCAGGAACGCACCAGGATGCTGATCGAGGCGCTGGCGGTGCTGGACATGGAGTCGGTGTGGCGGGCGATGCGCGACCTGGACCCGCCCGAGGCCGCCGACGCGGCCACCGACCCCGCGGTGGGCGAGTTCCTGCGCCGCCGCTGGCTGGCCACCGTCCCCGAGCAGCTCGTCGCCACCGGCCGGCAGCTCCTGACCGAGCCGGACCGGGTCGCGGAGCTGGCGGCCGTGCCCCTGCCCAAGCACGTGCTGTCGGGCGAGGTGGACTACGCCTGGCCGGTGCCGCTGATGGACGAGATGGCGCGGCGGCTGGACGCCCGGCGCACGGTGGTGGCCGGCGCCGAGCACTCGCCGGGCGCCGAGCGCCCGGCGGAGACGGCCGGGGCGCTGGCCGCCTTCTGGCACGGCCGCGGGGCCTCGGGCGGGGCCGGGACCGGCACCGGCACTGGGACTGGGACTGGGACTGGGACCGGGACCGCCTAGCCGCCCTGGATGAACCGGGTGACGCCGTTGGCGATCTGCTGGACCGCGATCGCCGACAGCAGCATCCCCGACAGACGGGTCACCAGGACCACACCGCCGTCCTTGATGACGCGGATGATCAGCAGCGAGTACCGCATCACCAGCCACAGCACCACGTGCAGCACGGCGATCGCCGACCACACCGCGACGTGGTCGGCCGCCCCGTCCGCGCGCTGCACGGCCAGGATGACGGAGACGATCGCGCCGGGCCCGGCCAGCAGGGGCATGCCCAGGGGCACCAGCGCGGCGTTGACGTCCTTGGTCTGCGTGGGCTCCTCCGCCCGGCCGGTGAGCAGGTCCAGGGCGACCAGCAGCAGCAGGAGGCCGCCCGCGACCATCAGCGCGGGGATCGACACGTGCAGGTAGTCCAGGATCTGCTGCCCCAGCAGGCCGAAGACGGCGATCACCCCGAAGGCGACGGCCGTGGCCTGGAGGGCCATCCTGCGCTGCACCTTGACCGGGCGTCCGGAGGAGAGGGCGAGGAAGATCGGGATGATGCCGGGTGGGTCCATGATCACGAAAAGCGTGACAAAGACGGATCCGAAGAGGGCGAGGTCGAACACGGTGCTGCCTTGCGTGGTGTCCGCGCGGGAAAGCCGCGGCGGGGAGCGGGAGGGCGGTTCAGGCGGAGACGGGGGCCGCGCCTGACGCCCGGGCGGCGATCTCGGCGTAGACGTCGGGGTCGGTGGTGTGCTCCCCGAGCCGGCAGGTCTTGCGGCTGCCGTGGTAGTCGCTGGACCCGGTGGCCAGCAGGCCGAGGTCGCGGGCCATGCCGCGCAGCCGGTCGCGGGTCGCGGCGTCGTGGTCCATGTGGTCCACCTCGACGCCGTCGAGCCCGGCCGCGGCCAGCTCCGCGATGGCGCTCTCGGGCACGCACTCGCCGCGCTTGACGGCCAGGGGGTGCGCGAAGACGGCGACCCCTCCGGCGCCCTTGATCAGGCGGACCGCCTCGAAGGGGTCCAGCTCGTGCTTGTCGACGTACGCGCGGCCGTCGTTGGCGATCCACTCGGCGGTGAAGGCGTCGGAGACGGTCTCGACGACGCCCAGCTCCACCATCGCGGTCGCGATGTGCGGGCGGCCGACGGAGCCGTCCCCGGCGATCTCGGCGACCCGCTCCCAGGTGATCGGCACACCCAGCTCGCGGAGTCTGGCGACCATGCCCCGGGCGCGCGGCACCCGGTCGTCGCGGACGAGTTCGCGCTCGCGCGCCAGCTCCGGCTCGGCCGGGTCGAACAGGTACGCCAGCATGTGCAGGCTCACCCCGTCCAGGCGGCAGGAGAGTTCGGCGCCGGTGACGAGGGTGAGTCCCGCGGGGAGGGCCGCGACCGCCTCGCCGTGGCCGGCGACCGTGTCGTGGTCGGTCAGCGCCACCACGTCCAGCCCGGCGGCCGCGGCGTTCCGCACCAGTTCGGCGGGGGTGTCGGTGCCGTCCGAGGCGGTGGAGTGGGTGTGCAGGTCGATGCGCACGGTACGTAGCTCCCACGGCGGACGGCTGAGGCGGACACTCCAGGATAGAACAGGTGCCCGCCCGGTCCGCCGCCCGGTCCGCCGCGCGGTCGGCCAAGCGGTCGGCCGTCAGGCGCCGGGGCGCGTGAGCAGCTGGGGGGAGAGCGCCCCGCACGGCACCAGCTCCACCTCGGCGCCCGCCTCCCGCAGGTCCGTGAGCACCAGCTCGTCGTACATCAGCATCCCGGACTGCTCGGGCCAGACGATCGCCCACAGCCACAGACCGCGCGCCTCGCCCGCGAACACCGCCCGGTCCTGCGGCGCGTCCTCCACCAGCCACAGCGGGGTGGGCCGCCCGGCGGCCAGGACCTTGGCGTGCGGGGGCCTGTCCACGTCCATCAGCGGTCCGGGGTCGGGGCCGGGCACGCCTGCGTAGCGCGCGCCGAGTCCGACGCCCAGCTCCTCGGCGACCAGCAGCAGTTCGCCGGGGCCGCCGAGCGGGCCGGGGCCCGAGCACGCGACGGCGGTGGCCCGGCCGCCGCTGCGGTCGTCCCCCGCGTGGGCGATCCCGGTGAACAGCCAGCCGATCGGCAGCGGCCAGGGCATCCACACCGGGACCTGGGCTCTGTGCAGGACGACGCCGAGCGCCTCGACACTCGGCGGGAGGACCGGCTGCAGCGGGTGGACCGTGCCGTGCACGTCGCACTGCCAGGAGTCGGCGAAGAGACCGGGCGCCCTGACACGGCCGCCGCACTTCGGGCAACTGGGTTCGCCCCTCATGGGGCCCACGGTCCTCCCCGGGGGCCCTCACGTCAAGGACGATCACTCGTACGGATCGCGGGGCCGCGTCCGGCGCGCCCCCTGGCGGAGGTGCCGTCAGATCCCCCCTCCCGTCCCTTCCCGTCCCCTCCCGCCCCCTTCCGCCGGACCGGGCCGGGTCCGGGTCCGGCGGGGCCGGCCGGAGGGTGTCAGTCCGTCAGGGGCACGGACGCGCGCCGGGGGTCGCGCAGGTCCGTGCCGTGCGCCAGCCATCGCTCCTCCAGCGCCGCCGCGCCGTGCACCCGCTTCCAGGCCGCCTCGTTGGGCGTCATCGGCAGCAGGGGCAGGAAGCGGACTGGGTCCATCGGCGGGTCCAGTTCCAGGTCCTCCACCAGGCCGCCGGACTCGGCGACCAGCACCGAGGTGAAGGGCGCTCCCGGCCACAGCGGCCCGCCCACGTCCAGCGAGGCGCCCGGGGCCACGACCACGCCCTCCACCTGGGGGGACGCGGCGAGCACGGCGAGCGGTCGCAGCACCTTGTCGGTGTCGGCCGCCCCGGCGCGCACCGACAGCACCAACTCGGCGCGGGGGCCGCGGTCGGGGTCGGCGAGGACGGCGGCGGGGTCGGTCATGGGCGCGGCGGACATCCCCAGGGTGGCGTAGCGCACCACGCCGTTCCCGCCGCCGGGCTCCAGGAAGCGCAGCACCTCGATCCGGTCGGCGCCCAGGAAGGTCACCGCGGCCCGTGCCTCGGGCTCGCCCAGGGCGGAGCGCAGCCGGGCCTCGACCAGTTCCAGAACGTGTGCCATACGGCGAGCATAGATCGTGTATTGATCAGGCAAAGAGGGTACGCGGAGGCTTCGGAGCGGATCGGAGGGGCGTCCGCGAGTGCTACCGTTGACTGCTGGTCAAGGCGTGTACACAGATTTCCCCCAGCGGGGACCGGCCGGAGGAGGTGGGGCTGCGATGGATCCGAGTCGACCGTGCAGTACCAGCCGCTCTTCCGTACGACAGCCGCGTCCCCTTGTCTGACGGCCTTCCTCCCCCCACCGCCGAGCGGTGAAACCCGGGAAGTCCCGGCTTCTCCTCCCGCGGACCGGCTTCGTGGAAGAGCGCGTGCGTCTCTTGCTCGACCGACGTTCTCAGCGAATGCCGCCTGTGCGTACGGCTCCGCGTGGTGCCCGCTTTGCAGGCCTCCGGTCCGTGGACTTCCCGTCATCGGTCCCGTAGGTCCCCATTCCGGGCAGCGCTGCGCCCGTTCACCGGCGGCTCGGCACGCGAAGGAGCCCAGCATGTCGATGATCCGTGACCTGCGCGCCGCGGTCCGCCCCACCCTCCGCCGGGGCGGCCGCTCCCCCTACGCCCTCGGCGGCGCCGGGGGCGACACCACCGCGACCAGCGCGGTGGTGGACTGCGCCGTCTACCGGGACGGCCGCCGCGAGTCGCGGCACATGTCCCCCGCCGAGGCCCTGCGCGCACTGCGCTCGCAGGGGGCACAGGGAGCTCCGGACGGCGGGGCGTTCGTGTGGATCGGGCTGCACGAGCCCACCGAGCGGGAGTTCTCCGGCATCGCCCGCGAGTTCGGCCTCCACCCGCTCGCCGTGGAGGACGCGGTCCACGCGCACCAGCGGCCGAAGCTGGAGCGGTACGACGACAGCCTGTTCACCGTCTTCAAGACGATCCACTACGTCGAGCACGCCGAACTCACCGACAGCAGCGAGGTGGTGGAGACCGGCGAGGTGATGTGCTTCACCGGCCGGGACTACATCATCACCGTCCGGCACGGCGGCCAGGGCTCGCTGCGCACGCTGCGCCACCGCCTGGAGGACGACCCCGAGCTGCTGGCCAAGGGCCCCTCGGCCGTGCTGCACGCCATCGCCGACCAGGTCGTGGACGGCTACCTGGCGGTCGCCGACGCGGTGCAGGACGACATCGACGAGGTGGAGATCCAGGTCTTCTCGGAGAACGCGGGCAAGGGCCGCCGGGGCCGCGACGCCGGGCGGATCTACCAGCTCAAGCGCGAGGTGCTGGAGTTCAAGCGGGCCGTCTCGCCGCTGCTGCGGCCGATGCAGCTGCTGAGCGAGCGGCCGATGCGGCTGATCGACCCCGACATCCAGAAGTACTTCCGCGACGTGGCCGACCACCTGACGCGGGTGAACGAGCAGGTGCTGTCCTTCGACGACCTGCTCAACTCCATCCTCCAGGCGAACCTCGCCCAGGCGACGGTGGCGCAGAACGAGGACATGCGGAAGATCACCTCGTGGGCGGCGATCTTCGCCGTCCCGACGATGATCGCCGGGATCTACGGCATGAACTTCGAGTACATGCCGGAGCTCCGGTGGCGCTACGGCTACCCGACCGTGATGGCCGTGATCGTGGGGATCTGCTACGCCATCCACCGCGGTTTCAAGCGCAACGGCTGGCTGTAGGCGCCTCCCCGGGGCGCGGGGGAAGGCCGCGGGGCGGAGGGCGGGCGGGAGCGGCTGTCAGGCCCGCGCGCGGCGCGCGGACCCGGCGTTCCCCCGGACCACCAGCGCCAGTCCGGCCAGGATCACCACGAGCGCCCCGTAGACGGCCGCCGGCGGGTTCTGGCCCAGCCAGAGCGCCGCGATCAGCGCCGCGCCCGGGGTCTCCAGCAGGATCGCCGTGGAGGTGACCGACGGGCCGAGCCCCCGCACCACCCGGTTGATCAGCGAGTGGCCCAGCAACTGCGCGGCGACGGTGAGGACGGCGAGCTTGAGCCAGGTCTCGCCGCTGTAGCCGCCGCCGAGGTCGGCGCCGGAGACCAGGCAGGCGGCCAGCAGCAGCACGGCCGTCGTGGTGTAGCAGACGAAGGTGTACGCGGTCGTGGAGACCGTACGGCGCACCTCCGCCCCCAGCAGGACGTATCCGGCCGCCGCCATGCCGCCGCCGAGCGCGAGGGCGTCGCCCGCCAGCGCCCGCGGCGAGAGCGTCAGGTCGACCCCGGTGAGGATCACCACGCCGGCGAAGGCCACGGCGGTGCCTGCCCAGACCAGCGGGGGCGAGTTCCGGCCGCGCAGCCGCAGCAGCAGGGTGGTCCAGATCGGGGTGGTGGTGACCAGCGCGGTCGAGGAGGCGACCGAGGTCATGTGGAGGCTGGGCAGCCACAGCGCGAAGTGCAGCGCGAGCAGCGCCCCGGCGGCCACGGCCAGGAGGACGTTGCGGCGGCCCATGGCGCGCAGCCCGGTCCGGTGGCGGGTGAGGGCCAGCGGGGCGAGCACGCCGACCGCCATGGCGTTGCGCCAGAAGGCGATGGCCAGGGCCGGGGCGGCGGTGGCCGCGATCAGGGGCGCGGACAGGGAGATGCCGGAGACGGCGACCGCCAGCAGGAACAGGTCCGGGCCGGTGCCCCGGCCCCCCGCCGCGGCGCCCGCTCCGAACACCTGGCGGGGCGCGGCGGTACGTGTCCTGACGGCGCGCACGGGGCTCCTCTCCGGGGCGGGGGTCGGGATCGAATGCGGACTCGGGTTCGGGTCCGGGCTGCCGGGGCGCTCGGTGCCGCGCGCCGCCGGCCACCAGGGTAAGGCGCGTGGCGCTGCCGCGGTACTGACCGTCCGGTGGCCGGGCCTCCGGCGGGGATGCGGGGGACGGACGGCGCGGCGGTAGGGTCGCCCCATGGCCGATCCGTCCGTTCCCGCGACCTCCGGGGCGTCCGCGCAGACGTCCGCCCCGGCGTCCGTCCCCGCGCTCGACCGGGCGCTGATCGAGGAGGCGGCGAAGAAGTCCGCGCTGGTGTGGGTGCGCGGCCCCCGGGGCCCGGAGCGCGCCCTGTGGCACGTCTGGCACGACGGCGCCGTCTGCCTGGTGGGCGACGGCCCGGCGGAGCAGCCGCTGGACGCCCTGGGACTCGTGGACGGCGCGACCGCCACGGTCACCGCGCGCAGCAAGGACAAGGGCGGGCTGCTGGCCGTCTGGCCGGCCCGGGTGGCGGAGCTGCCGCCGGGCGGCGAGGAGTGGCGGGCGGCGGCGGCCGAGCTGGCCGGCAAGCGGCTCAACGCGCCGGACGCCACGACGATCGCCGAGCGCTGGGCGCGCGAGTGCCGTGTACTGCGCCTGGAGCCCGCCGGAGCGCTCCTCCAGGGGCCCGGTTCGATGCCGGACGGGCCGCGCGCCGCCGTTCCGCTGCCGACGCCGGCGACCACGCGCCGCCCGGTCCCGGCCGGACTGCCCAGGCTGCTGCGCCGCGGGCGCCGCGGGCGGACGGAGGGCTAGCGGGGCGGGACCGGGCGCGTGGGAAGCGGTTGAAGCAGACGAAGCGGGTGGAGCGGGCGGAGGAGCGCCCGGCCGCGCCTCACTCGGCCGCGGAGATCTTCCTGCCGTAGTCGACGATCTGGTCCTTCGCCGGGGCCCGCAGGGTGAACTCCTTGTCCCACTCCAGCAGTTGCACCACACCCGCGTCGCCGCCGCGCTCCAGCCGCAGCGGGTACGGCTTCCCGATCAGCGCGACGCTGAGGATCCCGCCGGCGCCCTTGGCGGCCCGCACCTCGATCGTCCGCACGTCCTCGACCTCGCCGCGGTCGCCGGTCTCCCGCTCGCCCTGGAGCGTGAGCAGCCCGTCGAGCAGCACGTCCTTGTCCGTGAAGCCGCTGAGCTGCTTGTAGGCGGGGTCGCCGGGAGGCACCTTGACGTACTTGCCCTCCAGCTTGCGGGCCGCCGCCAGATCGGTCTCGGTCGGCTCCGCGTCGCCCTTGCCCTGGTTGGCCCAGAAGTCGGCGTTCGCCTTGAGGTAGAGGTCCTGATCGACCCGCAGCAGCTCGAAGCGGGGCCCGCCCTTGGCCGAGACCTCGCCGAGGCCGCCGTTGCCCTTCAGCCGCATGTCCAGCCGGTAGGTGCGGCCCTTGCTGACCACGCTGCCCGACAGCCGTACGGACTCCGCCCCCCGGGCCGCCTCGCGCGCCTTGCCCTCGATCTTGGCGGCGGGAAGCCTGCCGACCCCGTTGGTCCCCTTGTCCGGGTCCTCCGAGGCACATCCCGTGAGCACGGCCAGCAGGACCGCGCAGACCGCCCCCACCGCCGCCGCCGCACTCCGGGCACGAACACCGTGGACCCACGCAGTCACGTCCGCTCTTCCTCCTGATGCCGGGGGCAGGACGACGGCACCTTACCCGGGGTACCGGCCCGGGACGGAAGGCGACCGTACGGCCGGTGCCGCCGCACGCGGCCGGACGGGGGCGCGTTAGCCTGAAAGCCGCATTCGGGTCGCGTCCCGGATGCGGACACTCGGCCACACGCGGGTACACGGCACACGGACAGCACGTACGGCACTTACCGCACACAGCGGATACGAGTGGGAAGCGGAGGACAGCCATGGCGCTGGGCGCCCCGCGGGTCTTCGTCTCGCACCTCTCCGGCGTGGCCGTCTTCGACCCCGTGGGGGACCAGGTCGGCCGGGTACGGGACGTGGTGGCGATGCTGCGCGTCGGCGGACGTCCGCCGCGCGTGCTCGGGCTGGTCGTCGAGGTGGTCAGCCGGCGGCGGATCTTCCTGCCCATGACCCGGGTGACCGGCGTCGAGTCGGGCCAGGTGATCACCACCGGCGTGGTCAACATGCGGCGTTTCGAGCAGCGGCCCACCGAGACCCTGGTCCTGGGCGAACTTCTGGACCGCCAGGTGATGCTGGTCGAGACGGGCGAGAAGGTCACCGTGCTCGACGTCGGCCTCGCCCAGGTCCCCGGACGCCGCGACTGGCTGATCGACAAGGTCTTCGTGCGCCGCGGCGGCGGCGGCCTGCGGCGGCGGCGCGGCGAGACGCTGACCGTGGAGTGGTCCGCGGTGACCGGGCTCTCGCTGGAGGAGGAGGGGCAGGGCGCGGCCAATCTGCTGGCCACCTTCGAGCAGCTGCGCCCGGCCGACCTCGCCAACGTCCTGCACCACCTGTCGCCCAAGCGCCGGGCGGAGGTCGCCGCCGCGCTGGACGACGACCGGCTGGCGGACGTGCTGGAGGAACTGCCCGACGACGACCAGGTGGAGATCCTCGGCAAGCTCAAGGAGGAGCGCGCCGCGGACGTCCTGGAGGCGATGGACCCCGACGACGCCGCCGACCTCCTCTCCGAGCTGCCGGAGAAGGACATGAACCGGCTGCTGGAGCTGATGGAGCCGCAGGACGCGGCCCCGGTGCGGCGGTTGCTGACGTACGAGGAGCGCACCGCGGGCGGCATGATGACCACCGAGCCGATCGTGCTGCGGCCCGACGCCACGGTCGCCGACGCGCTGGCCCGGGTGCGCGTGCAGGACCTGTCGGCGCCGCTGGCCGCCCAGGTGTACGTGTGCCGGCCGCCGGAGGAGACCCCGACGGGCAAGTACCTGGGGCTGGTGCACTTCCAGCGGCTGCTGCGCGAGCCGCCCGGGACGCTGGTCGGCTCGGTCGTGGACACCGATCTGCGGCCGCTGCCGCCGGACACCCCGCTGCCCACGCTGACCAGCTACCTGGCCGCGTACAACATCGTGTCGGTGCCGGTGGTGGACGAGAGCGGATCGCTGCTGGGCGCCGTCACGGTCGACGACGTACTGGACCACCTGCTGCCCGAGGACTGGCGCGAGGCGGCGGCCCAGGAGGCGTTCGGGACGCACGGGACGCCGAAGTCGCCGGAGAACCGGCAGAACGGCAGGGGGAGCGCCGATGGTCGATAGGGAACGGGACGAGCGCATGGCCCGCAGGGAACGCGAGCGGAGCCTTCCGCCGGTCACCGGACGGGCGGCCCGCGCCAGGCTGGACCAGCCGATGGTGCCGCGCCGCAGCCCGCTGCCGGAGTACGACCCGGAGGCCTTCGGGCGGCTGTCGGAGCGGATCGCGCGCTTCCTGGGGACCGGGCGGTTCATCGTCTGGATGACGTTCACCATCATCCTGTGGGTCATCTGGAACACCACGGCCCCGCAGCACCTGCGCTTCGACGAGTACCCGTTCATCTTCCTGACCCTGGCCCTGTCGCTCCAGGCCTCGTACGCCGCCCCGCTGATCCTGCTGGCCCAGAACCGGCAGGACGACCGCGACCGGGTGAACCTGGAGCAGGACCGCAAGCAGAACGAGCGCTCCATCGCCGACACCGAGTACCTCACCCGGGAGGTCGCCGCGCTGCGGATGGGGCTGGGCGAGGTCGCCACCCGGGACTGGATCCGCTCCGAGCTGCAGGACCTGCTCAAGGAGCTGGAGCAGCGCGGCGCGGTCGAGCCCTCGCCCGACCGGGACCGGTGACCGGGGCGCGCGGGGCCCGCCGGCGGTGACCCGCGTCTCAGACGGTGACCCGCGTCTCATCCGCCGCCTTCGGCGGCGCCGCCCGTGCGCCGTACCATCGGGGCATGGCTACTGACACGTCCGCGGCATCCAGCGGAGTCCCGACCGAGGACGCGGTCCGCGCCGCGCTCGCGACCGTCGACGACCCCGAGATCCACCGCCCGATCACCGACCTCGGCATGGTGAAGTCGGTGGAGATCGGCGACGGCGGCTCGGTCGCGGTCACGGTCTACCTGACGGTCTCCGGCTGCCCGATGCGCGAGACCATCACCACGAGGGTGACCGAGGCGGTCCGCGGCGTGGCGGGCGTCACGGACGTGGCGGTCTCCCTGGACGTGATGAGCGACGAGCAGCGCCGCGAGCTGGCGGCCACGCTCCGCGGCGGCCAGGCCGAGCGGGAGATCCCGTTCGCCAGGCCCGGCTCCCTGACCCGGGTGTACGCGATCGCCTCCGGCAAGGGCGGTGTCGGCAAGTCCTCGGTGACGGTCAACCTGGCGGCGGCGATGGCGGCCGACGGGCTGAAGGTGGGCGTCGTGGACGCCGACATCTACGGCCACTCGGTGCCGCGCATGCTGGGCGCCGACGGCCGGCCGACCCAGGTCGAGAACATGATCATGCCGCCGTCCGCGAACGGCGTGAAGGTCATCTCGATCGGCATGTTCACCCCGGGCAACGCCCCGGTGGTGTGGCGCGGGCCGATGCTGCACCGCGCGCTCCAGCAGTTCCTCGCCGACGTCTACTGGGGCGACCTGGACGTGCTGCTGCTGGACCTGCCCCCGGGCACGGGCGACATCGCCATCTCCGTGGCGCAGCTCGTCCCCAACGCCGAGATCCTGGTGGTGACCACCCCGCAGCAGGCCGCCGCCGAGGTCGCCGAGCGCGCCGGGTCCATCGCCGTGCAGACCCACCAGAAGATCGTGGGCGTGGTCGAGAACATGTCCGGGCTGCCCTGCCCGCACTGCGACGAGATGGTGGACGTCTTCGGCACCGGCGGCGGGCAGCGCGTCGCCGACGGGCTGAGCCGGACCACCGGCACCACCGTCCCCGTCCTCGGCTCCATCCCGATCGACGTGCGGCTGCGCGAGGGCGGCGACGAGGGCAGGCCGGTGGTGCTGACCGACCCGGACTCCCCCGCGGGCTCCGCGATCCGCGCGGTCGCGGGCAAGCTGGGCGGGCGCCAGCGCGGGCTGGCGGGCATGTCGCTGGGGATCACCCCGCGCAACAAGTTCTGAGGCTCCGCCGGGGGCCCGCGGGGGCGGCGCGCGACGACACCGTACGCGCCGTCCCCGCCGCGCGTACGGCTCCGCGGGCCGCGCTCAGTGGTCGTACGTGGTGATGTCCTTGATCACCGAGAAGCCCAGTCCGTACGCGCTCATCCCCCGCCCGTACGCGCCGATGTGCACGCCCTCGTGCGCCGGGCCGGCCAGCACCCACCCGTACTCCGACTCCCGGTAGCGGAAGTCGGTGGGGGCGCCGTCGACCGGCAGTGACAGGGTGGACCAGGCGGAGCCGTCCAGATCGTCCGCCAGTTCCCAGGCGATCGCCGTCTGCTGGTCGAGCCAGCTCTGTCTGAGCCCCCGCTCCATCTGGGTGGGCCAGGTGCATGACAGCAATCCCGATCCGGCCAGCCAGGCGGCCGACGAGACCGAGGTGGCCTCCAGGACCCCCGTGCCGTCCGGGCTGCTGCGCACCGGGCGGTCGGCGACCGTCACGACGACGGCGAAGCGCTGGGTGTCCGGGCCGGACTCGGCCCGGAAGGAGGGCTCGTCCCCGTGGCCGGTCGAACCGTGCTCGACCGTGCCGTCCGCGGCGGCTCCCACTCGCATCAGCCAGCGCGGGCCGGTGAAGGCCTCGTCGAGGCCGTACCAGGGGAAGCCGGCCATCAGATAGCCGTCGATCGCCCGGTCCGCCCCGGACGCGGGTGCGTCCTGCGGCTCTACCCGGCCCGTCGTCTCCATCTGCGCGACGCCTCCTCGTGTGCCCTGCGTGGTGGGAGGCCCGCCCCCCTCGGGCGGCCCGACCCCGGACACAGGGAGGATAGCCACCCTTGTGCGCCGAACCGGACAGGACCGGCTGTGGAGTACGGGAGGTGGCCCTCCCGGATCACCGGCGGGAGGCGTCAGGTGGCGTCGGAGTCGTACGGCGGCGGGTCCGCCTTGGGCGCGGGGTCGGCCTTGCGGAGCCGGTCGGGCGCGGCGCCGTCCGGAGGGGCCGCGGCGCCGCCCGGGGCGTCCGCGGAGGAGCGGCCCGAGGTGATCTCCCGGCCGTTGACCGCGTCCGTGACCTCGGCGAGTTCCTGGCGCAGGTCGAAGCCGTTGCGGATCTCCTTCAGCCCGAGGTCCTCGTTGTCCAGCAGGTGCTTGCGCGCGAAGTTCTTGGGGTTGAGGTCCTCGAAGTCGAAGTCCTTGAACTCCGGCCCCAGCTCCCTGCGGATGTCGTCCCGGGCGCTGTCGGAGAACTCACGGATCTTGCGGATGAACCTCGCGACGTCCTGGATCACCTTCGGCAGCTTCTCCGGGCCGAAGACGAGGATCGCGAGGATGACGAGAGCGATCAGCTCGAGGGGTCCTATGTCGAAGAACACCGTTCAGCTCCCTCATGTGCGTCCACGACCCGTGCGGCCACAGTCACGGTACCCGGCGCGGCCACGGGACGGGAGTCGGCCGGGCGAACAGCGGCCGTCGCGGCGGCCATCGTGACGGCCGTCACGGGCCGGCCGCCGCGCCGAGGACGACCGTCACCGGCCGCTCCCGGCCGCCGCGCTCGACGGTCAGTTCCAGCCGGTCGCCGGGGCGGTGGCCGCGGATCCTCACGATCAGCTCCTCGCCGCTCCGCACCGGGGTGCCGTCCACCGCGGTGATCACGTCGCCCTCCTCGATGCCCGCCGCGTCGGCGGGTCCCCCCGGCACGACCGCCGCGCCCTCGTGCCCGGAGGGCAGCCCGACCCGGGCCCCGTCGCCGGAGTACCCCATGTCGACCCGCACGCCGATCACGGGGTGGGTGGCGCGGCCGGTGTTGATCAACTCCTCGGCCACCCGCCTGGCCTGGTTGACGGGGATGGCGAAGCCCAGGCCGATGCTGCCGCCGGCGCCCCCGTCCGGCAGGCCGTCGCCGGCGGCCCGGATCGCGCTGTTGACGCCGATCACCCGGCCCCGCGCGTCCATCAGCGGACCGCCGGAGTTGCCGGGGTTGATCGGGGCGTCGGTCTGCAGCGCCTCCACGTAGCTGACGTCGCTGCCGCCGCCGTCGTCCTGATCGCCGCCCGCGGTGATGGGGCGCTCCTTGGCGCTGATGATCCCGGCGGTGACCGTGCCCGCCAGGTCGTACGGCGAGCCGATCGCCACGACCGGGTCGCCCACCCGCACGGAGTCGGAGTTGCCCAGCGGCAGCGGGCTGAGCCCGGAGACCCCCTCCACCCTCAGCACGGCCAGGTCGTAGCCGCTGTCGGTGCCGACGACCTCGGCGAGCGCGGTCTCGCCGCCGTGGAAGGTCACCCTGATGTCGCCGCCTTCCCCGGCGGGCTCCACCACGTGGTGGTTGGTGAGGAGGTGGCCCCGCGTGTCGAGGACGAAGCCGGTGCCGGTGCCCTGCTCCCCGGCGCCGCGGACGTGGAGGGTCACCACGCCCGGCAGGGCCCGCTCGGCGATCCCCGCCACGCTGTCCGGGGCGCGGCCGGTGTCCTCGGCCGGGGCCTGGGACAGCTCGACGGTGCCGATCTCGCCGTGGCGCTGCGCGTACGCCCCGATGCCGCCGCCCACGGTCCCGGCGGCCAGCGCCAGGACGACGGCCGCGGCGGCCGTCCGGCCCCGGCGCGGCGAGGGGGGCGGCGGGGGCGGGGCGTGCGGCGTGTGCGGGAGCGGCGTGTGCGGGGGCGGCGCCGCGGCCGACGGCGGCGCCCACGGGTCGTAGCGCGCGAAGACCCCCGTCCCGGGCTCGGCGGCCTCCGTCGGGGGCGGCAGCCGGGTGCCCTGGGCGGGCGTCGCCACGGGGCGCTGGACGGGCGGCGCGGGGGCCCAGGGGCCGGGGCCGCCGTAGGGCGGTGTGCCGTACGGGTCCTCTCCGTGCAGCGGTGCCGGAGCGTCCCCGGCGGTGGCGCCCTCCGCCGCCGGGCGCGGGGCGAAGATCCCGCGCGGACGGCTCCACCACGTCGGCCGCGACCCGGCGGCCTTCCCCTCGTCCATGTTCTCCCCAGCATCCGCCCGCGTTGCGCTTCGCGCGGACTCGCACCGCATCCCCACGATTCAACCAGTTCCGCACCTCCGGGCGAAGCCGGACCGGCCGGGGGTGCGGGGTTGTCCCCCGAAAGACCGCGAGCGCCGGTTCCGCGCGCCCCCGGGCCCCCGAGCGTACGGAACCGCCGGGGCGCGTCGGCGCCCCGGCGGGAGGACGGGCGGGAGGAGGCCCGGTCAGGGCCCGGCCAGCGGCCCGACGGGCGCCGGGGCGGTGGCCGTGGCCGTGCCGGTGGCCGGAGCCGTGACCGAGGGCGCCGCCGCCATCGGGGACGCCGCGACGAGCGGCTGCCCGGTGGGTCCGTGCCGCTCCGGCGGACCGGCGTCCAGCGGCTGCGTCCCGTACTGCGTCGGGCGTATCAGGGGCGGGTGCGGGGTGGGGAGCACATCGATCACCGGCACCGTCATCAGTCCGTCGTACCGGGCGGTGTACGCGGCCTCCAGCGGTGGCACCGGCCGCGTGGGCGAGTGCATCGGCGTCAGCGTCGGCGTCGGCGCCGGGGTGGGCCCGCCCGGGGTGCCGGCCTCTCCCTTCCGGGCGCTCTCGCCCGGTCTGCTGCCGGGCCGCTCCCCGCCGCGCTCCGCTCCGACCGCGGCCGTACGCGGCGGGCGGGTGGTCGTACCGCCGTCCCCGCCCGCGGCGACCGTGGAGCCGCCGGTGGCGGCGGAGGTGAGCGCGCCGCCGATGGCGAAGGCCGCCAGCGAGACGGCGCCCGCCGCCACGAAGGCGAAGCGGCGCCCGCGCGAGGCCGGCCGGTCCGTCTCGTGGATGCGGAACCCCCGGTCCGGGGTGAGCGCGCCGCCGGTCGGCAGGTACTCGAAGTCCCAGACGGACCCGGGCGGGCCCGACGGCCCGCCCCGGCCCCGCCCGGGGCCGTCGTCCAGTCCTCCCGGCAGGCCCTGGAGCCTGGCGAGCAGCCCCTCCGAGGGCGGCGGGGGCGCGGAGTCGGCGAAGACGCTCTTGAGCCTGCGCTGGGCATCGGCCTCGGCCTTGCAGGTGTGGCAGGTCGCCAGGTGGGCGAGGACGCGCTCGCGCGTCTCGTGCCCCAGCTCGCCGTCCACCAGGGCCGCGAGGCGGTCGCCCAGGTGCTGCTCCGCCGGGGTCGGTTCCAGGTCGGGTGCGCCATCGTATGTGTCGTATGTACCGCTCACGCGGGGTCGCCCTCCCCTCCCACGGCACCGGGGAGCACCCCGGCCAGCGCGCGCTGCTCGGCGCGCACCTCGGGCGACCGGTGCTTGAGCGCCTTCCGCAGGTGGGAGCGGCCGCGGTGGATGCGGCTGCGGACCGTGCCGAGCTTCACGCCGAGCGTCGCGGCGATCTCCTCGTACGACAGCCCCTCGATGTCGCAGAGCACCACCGCCGCCCGGAACTCCGGGGCGAGGGTGTCCAGCGCCTGCTGGACGTCGGCGTCGAAGTGGGTGTCGTTGAAGTGCTGCTGCGGCGAGGGCTCGCGGCTGGGCAGCCGCTCGGCCGCGTCGTCGCCGAGGGCGTCGAAGCGGATGCGCTGCTTGCGCCGCACCATGTCCAGGAACAGGTTCGTGGTGATGCGGTGCAGCCAGCCCTCGAAGGTGCCGGGGGTGTAGGTGGACAGCGAGCGGAAGACCCGGACGAAGACCTCCTGGGTCAGGTCCTCGGCGTCGTGCTGGTTCCCGGTGAGGCGGTACGCGAGCCGGTAGACCCGTGCGCTGTGGGTGCTGACGATCTCCTCCCAGGTGGGAGGCGTCCACGCCGGGGCGTCCGCGTCGGTGGCGAAGGTCGCGGTGGTCACGGAGTCGCCGGCGTGGCGGTGGTCAGCGGTGTCGTTCACGGATTTCGGCTCGCCGGACGACCTGAGGAAGCGCCTCAGCACTCCCCGGTCACCGGCCGCAGCCGCACCTCCCCTGTCGGCTCTGGTGGTGTCCAGTGGAGCCCCTACCATAGCCACCTCGCCCGTTAGCTCCGGATAAGCTTCTTTGACCCTCTTCTGGCCATGTGCCATGTACGTTCCCCCCACCGCTCACCGCACGGCCTCTCCCCGACCAACGCGCGGTCCCATCTGCGGGTTCCCGACGCCAACGGATACAGTCACGGTTGCGTGGACCACGGGGACAGGAGAGGGCGATTACCGGCAACCGGCAGACGAGCTGGGCGTTCGCCGATGCGTACGGCGCGGAGAACGTCCAGCACGCCGAGCGCTCCGAGCACTCGGCAGCGCTGCGCTGGGCTCGTGACCGGGCCCGGGAGGCGGGCCTGCGCGCGGTGTCGGACGGCACGGGCGCCGCGCTGCGGCTGCTGGCGGCGGCCGTGGACGCCAAGGCGGTGGCGGAGATCGGCACCGGCACCGGGGTGTCGGGCATCCACCTGCTGCACGGCATGCGGCCCGACGGCGTGCTGACGACCGTGGACACCGAGCCGGAGTGCCAGCAGATCGCCCGCCAGGCGTTCCGCGCGGCGGGCTTCGCGGCCAACCGCGCCCGCTTCATCCCCGGCCGCGCCCTGGACGTCCTGCCCAGGCTCGCCGACGGCGGGTACGACCTGGTGTTCTGCGACGGCGACCGGACGGAGTGCCTGGAGTACCTGGGCGAATCGTTGCGTCTGCTGCGCCCGGGCGGTCTGGTCTGCTTCGAGGGCGTCTTCGCCGACGGCCGCACCGTCGACTCCTCGGCGCAGCCCGCCGAGGTCCTCAGGCTGCGCGAGCTGCTGCGCACGGTCCGGGACAGCACCGCGCTGCTGCCCTCGCTGCTGCCGGTGGGCGACGGCCTGCTGTGCGCGGTCAAGCGCGGCCACTGAGCCGCCGCGGCCGTCTGCCGCGGCGGCCCTGCGGCAGACGGCCGGCGCCGGAGGGCGCACAGTCGCCGGACAGCACACCGCCGCCCCCGGGCGCCGTGCGCTCCGGGGGCGGCGGTGACACAAAGGCGGTGGTGGCGCCAGAGGTCTTCGATGTCTCCTCGGCCTCAGCCGCAGGCCTTCTTCAGAGCTTCGCCGAGTGCATCCGCCTCGTCGGGGGTGAGCTCGACGACGAGTCGTCCACCGCCTTCGAGCGGAACGCGCATGATGATGCCCCGCCCCTCCTTGGTCACCTCGAGCGGGCCATCGCCCGTCCGCGGCTTCATGGCCGCCATGCTCGTTCCCCTTCCTGAAACCAGCTGATCTCGGCCGGCAACCCAGGTGTCGCCGACGTCGAACACATTGCTTCCCGTTCATTATCCCGCATCACATGACCCCATGACCAACATCGGTCCGTATCCCTTGCACAACGCTCTCTCGCAAAACCACCCAATTCGGGGATCAAGCTGCGATACTGCGCCCTTCTCCCCCGCAGCCGGCTCCGCGTCCGTTTGACGCAGGTCACATGCCGGGCCGTATGTCGACCGCCGTCGTTCCTTGCCATGCTGGCCCCCATGTCAGACAACGTGGTCTACGAAGTGTCCGAGGGTCTCGCGACCGTCACCCTCAACCGCCCCGACGCCATGAACGCGCTCGACACCGCGCTCAAGGAGGCGCTGCGGGACACCCTGCGGAGGGCCGCCGACGACCCCGCCGTCCGCGCGGTGCTGCTGACCGGCAGCGGGCGCGCGTTCTGCGTCGGGCAGGACCTCAAGGAGCACGTCGGCATCCTGCGGCGGGGCGGCGGCGACGCCCTGGACACCGTGCGGGAGCACTACAACCCCATCACCCTGGCGATCGCCTCCATGCCCAAGCCGGTGGTGGCGGGGGTCAACGGCGTCGCGGCCGGGGCCGGGGCGGGCTTCGCCTTCGCGGCCGACTACCGCGTGGTGGCCGACACCGCCGCCTTCAACACCTCCTTCGCCGGGGTGGCCCTCACCGCCGACTCGGGGGTGTCCTGGACCCTGCCGCGCCTGGTCGGCCCGGGCCGCGCCGCCGAACTGCTGCTGTTCCCGCGCAGCGTGGAGGCGCGGGAGGCGCTGGAGCTGGGCCTCGCCAACCGGGTCGTCCCGGCCGACCGGCTCGCGGACGAGGCCCGCTCCGTGGCCCGGCGGCTCGCCGAGGGTCCGACGGCCGCGTACGCCGCGCTCAAGGAGTCCCTCGCCTACGGCTCCACGCACTCCCTGGCCGAGACGCTGGAGAAGGAGGCGGAACTCCAGGTCCGGGCCGGCGCCTCGGAGGACCACAGGATCGCGGTGGAGGCGTTCGTCAGCAAGGAGAAGCCCGTCTACCGCGGCCGCTGACGCCCCGTCGGCCCGCGCCCCGCCGCCCGGCGCCGTGTGCCGGGCCGCGGGGCGGCGTGCAGCGGGACGGCGTGCGTCAGACGGCGAGGCGCGGGCCGCGGGCGCAGCAGTCCGCCAGGTGGTCGTCGACCAGGCCGCACGCCTGCATCAGCGCGTAGGCCGTGGTGGGCCCGGTGAAGCGGAAGCCGCGCTTCTTGAGGGCCTTGGACAGCGCCGTGGACTCCGGCGTGACCGCGGGGACGTCGGCGAGCGTGCGCGGTGCGGGCCGGCCGGCCGGGTCGGGGGCGTGGGACCACACCAGGGCGTCCAGCTCGCCCGGGGCCCACTCGGCCACGACCCTCGCGTTGGCGATGGTCGCGTCGATCTTGGCGCGGTTGCGGATGATGCCCGGGTCGGCGAGCAGCCGTTCCCGGTCGGCGTCGGTGAACCTCGCCACCTCCGCGATCCGGAAGCCCGCGAACGCCGCCCGGAAGCCCTCGCGCCGGCGCAGGATGGTCAGCCAGGAGAGCCCGGACTGGAACGCCTCCAGGCACAGCCGCTCGAACAGCGCGTCGTCGCCGTGCACCGGGCGGCCCCACTCGGTGTCGTGGTACGCGGTGTAGTCCTCCGTGGCCAGGCCCCACGGGCAGCGCGGCAGTCCGTCCGGACCGGGCAGCGCCCCGCCCGCGGCGCTCACCGGGACTCCCCGGGCTCGCCGGCGGCCTCGCCGAACAGCTCGGGGCTGCCCATCGCGGCCGCCTGCGCGCCCGCCAGCGACGCCTCCAGTTCGGCGATCCGGGCGTCGCGCTCGGCCAGTTCGGCGCCGAGCCGGTCGAGCACGTCGTCCACCTCGGCCATCCGGTAGCCCCGCACGGCCGGCGGCAGCCGCAGCGCGTCCAGGTCGGCGCGGTTCAGGGGGCGGTCGGCCGGCAGCCAGGCCTCGAGCCGGTCCGGCGGGGCGTCGGCGAGTCCGCCCCTCGCGGTGCGGCCCGGCCCGTCGCCGCCTCCCACCACGGCCAGCGCGACCGCGGCGACCACCACGACCAACGCGATCAGCAGAAACCAGAACACGCCATCTCCCCGGGTCCGACGCACCAAACGACAGGTACAGCTCTCCTGTGATCGTGCCATGAGGTGCCGGGGGCTAGGGTCGGCGGCGTGACACGGTGCGGTGCCTGGGGACCGCAGGAGGAGAGGACAGCGGATGCTGCGGCTGGGACGGCGCGAGTTCGGCGAGCACGAGACGGTGGTCATGGCCATCGTGAACCGGACGCCGGACTCCTTCTACGACCGGGGCGCCACCTTCCGCGACGGACCGGCGCTGGACCGGGTCGAGCAGGCGGTCTCGGAGGGCGCCGCCATCATCGACATAGGGGGCGTGAAGGCCGGGCCCGGCGAGGAGGTGTCGGCCGAGGAGGAGGCGCGGCGCACGGTCGGCTTCGTCGCCGAGGTGCGGCGGCGCTGGCCGGACGTGGTGATCAGCGTGGACACCTGGCGGCACGAGGTCGGCGAGGCGGTCTGCGAGGCGGGCGCCGACCTGCTCAACGACGCCTGGGGCGGCGTGGACCCGAAGCTGGCCGAGGTGGCGGCGCGGTACGGCGCCGGGCTGGTGTGCACCCACACCGGCGGCGCGCGGCCGCGCACCCGCCCGCACCGGGCGGCGTACGACGACGTCATGGCCGACGTGCTGCGCCGCACGGTCGCGCTCGCCGAGCGCGCGGTCGGGGCGGGGGTGCGGCGGGACGCGGTCCTGATCGACCCCGGCCACGACTTCGGCAAGAACACCCGGCACTCGCTGGAGGTCACCCGGCGGCTGGACGAGATGGTGGCCACGGGGTGGCCGGTCCTGGTGTCGCTGTCCAACAAGGACTTCGTCGGGGAGACCCTGGACCGGCCGGTCAGGGAGCGGCTGACCGGGACCCTGGCCACGACCGCGGTCTCCGCCTGGCTGGGGGCGCGGGTCTACCGCGTCCACGAGGTGGCCGAGACGCGGCAGGTGCTCGACATGGTGGCCTCCATCGCGGGCCTGCGCCCGCCGGCCGTGGCCCGCCGCGGGCTGGCCTGAACGGGCGGGACGGCGGGACGGCGGGACGGCGGCGCCCGGCCGGGTGCTCCGGCCGGGTGCGGCCCCCGCCTCCGGGACGGCCCGGTCAGTCCGGGTCCTCCGGCTGGAACCTCTCCCCCGGCGAGCCCTGGCCCGAGGTCTCCTTGGTGACCAGCGCGATCGTCTCGTCCACGTCGTCGGTGAGGTGGAAGAGCTCCATGTCGTGCTGGCCGATCTTGCCGCTGGGCACCACGGTGTCGCGCAGCCAGTCCACCAGCCCCCGCCAGTAGTCCGTGCCGAACAGCACGATCGGGAAGCGGGTGACCTTGCGCGTCTGGACCAGGGTCATCGCCTCGAACAGCTCGTCCATCGTGCCCATTCCGCCCGGCAGGACGACGAAGCCGCTCGCGTACTTCACGAACATCGTCTTGCGCACGAAGAAGTAGCGGAAGTTGACGCCGATGTCGACGTACTGGTTCATCCCCTGCTCGAAGGGCAGTTCGATGCCCAGTCCGACCGAGGTGCCCTCCGCCTCCCGCGCGCCCTTGTTGGCCGCCTCCATGGCGCCCGGGCCGCCGCCCGTGATCACCGCGAAGCCGGCCTCCGCCAGCGCCCGGCCGATCCGCACCCCGGCCTCGTACTCGGGCGACCCCTCGGGCGTGCGCGCCGAGCCGAAGACGCTGATGGCGGGGCCGATCTCGGTCAGGGTGCCGAAGCCCTCGACGAACTCCGACTGGATGCGCATGACCCGCCAGGGGTCCTGGTGCAGCCAGTCCGAGGGGCCGGCGGTGTCCAGCAGGCGCTGGTCGGTGGTGCTGTGCTGTACCTGGCCGTGGCGGCGCACCACCGGTCCGAGGCGCTGCTCCCGCGGTGCGCGCCGCTGCTCGAACTCCTCCGCACTGGCCATGCCGTACTCCCTTGTCGACGCCGACGTACAGGCCGCCAGGGTACGCAGGTTCCGGCCACACGGAGCGGAACGTGCCCGGGCGCACCGGCGGCCACCCGATGACGTGGGGCCCGCACCGACGGCGCGGACCCCGTGGATCAGCCGATACCCAGTGGATCAGGCGGTAAGCCAGGCGCGCAGCCGCTCCTCGCAGTGCTCGATCAGCGCGGTCTCGACCCTCTCGTCGCGCCTGTGCGCCAGATTGGGGTTCCCGGGACCGTAGTTGACGGCGGGCACGCCCAGCGCGCTGAACCGGGAGACGTCGGTCCAGCCGAACTTCGGCCGCGCCTCGCCGCCGACCGCCTCGACGAAGGCCGCGGCGGCCGGGTGCGTGAGACCGGGCCGTGCCGGGCCGGAGCTGTCCTCCACCGTGAACTCCGCCACGCCGCAGTCGGCGAACACCTCGCGCACGTGCGCGACGGCCTGCTCCTCGGTGAGGTCGGGCGCGTAGCGGTAGTTGACGGTCACGGTGCACTCGTCCGGGATGACGTTGCCCGCGACGCCGCCCTC
Organism: Streptomyces sp. DH37; assembly: GCF_029813835.1. Lineage (GTDB taxonomy): Bacteria > Actinomycetota > Actinomycetes > Streptomycetales > Streptomycetaceae > Streptomyces. The sequence goes on along the minus strand of NZ_JARVKV010000010.1, from coordinate 2,734 downwards.
GATCCCCACCGCGTTCAGGCCCTCGCGGAACTCCAGTCCGTCGACCACCGGCCGCCTCGGCTCGTACGCGGCCAGGCGGGCGAGGACGGGGGCCGCGGCGTGGACGGCGTTGGCGCCCATCCAGCCGCGCGCGGAGTGCGCGCGGCGCCCGGCGGTGCGCAGCCGCACCCGCAGCGTGCCCTGGCAGCCGCCCTCGACCTGGCCCTCGGAGGGCTCCAGCAGCACCGCGAAGTCCCCGGCCAGCCAGTCGGGATGGGCCTGCGCCAGGTGGCCGAGGCCGTTGAGGTGGGCGGCGACCTCCTCGTTGTCGTAGAAGACGAAGGTCAGGTCCCGGTTCGGCTCGGGGACGGTGGCGGCGATCCTGAGCTGGACGGCGACCCCGGCCTTCATGTCGGAGGTGCCGCAGCCCCACAGCACGCCGTCCTCCAGCCGGGAGGGCACGTTGCCGGCGATCGGCACGGTGTCGATGTGCCCGGCCAGGACGACCCGTTCGGCCCGGCCGAGCCCGGTGCGGGCGACGACGTTGTTGCCGTACCGGTCCACGCGCAGGTGCGGCAGCGCGCGCAGCGCGGTCTCGATCGCGTCCGCGAGCGGTTTCTCGCCGCCGCTGACCGAGGGGACGTCGACGAGCCGCGCGGTCAGCCGCACGGCGTCCTGGGTCAGGTCGAGGCCCTCTTCGGGGGCGGGTCCGGGGTCCTGGGGGGCACGCTCCATACGGCCGACCCTACCGGGCGCCCGCGCGCGGGATCCCTCTCCGTCCGGGTCGCGGACGCGGTGGGCACCGGTACCTTTGTCGCGTGTCCGAGCGAGCTTCAACTCCGCGTCGCGGCAGGCTGCTGCGCCTGGCCGCCGCGTGCGTCGTCCTGCTCGGACTCGCCGGGTACCTGTTCGTGCGCCACGACCCCGGCGGGTCCGGACCGGCGCGCTGCACCGTGACCGCCGCCGGGAGCGGCGAGCCGTACGTCATCGAACCGCAGCAGGCCGCCAACGCGTCGACCATCCAGGCCGTCGCCTCCGCCCGCGGACTGCCCGAACGGGCCGTCACCATAGCCCTGGCCACGGCCATGCAGGAGTCGGCGCTGCGCAACATCGACTACGGCGACCGCGACTCCGTCGGCCTCTTCCAGCAGCGCCCCTCCCAGGGCTGGGGGACGGCGGAGCAGATCATGGACCCGGTGTACTCGGCCGGGAAGTTCTACGAGCACCTGGTGGAGATCCCGGGCTACTCCCGGCTGCCGCTGACCGTCGCCGCGCAGCGGGTGCAGCGCAGCGGTTTCCCCGACGCCTACGCCAAGCACGAGTCCAGGGCGGCGCTGCTCGCCGCCGCGCTCACCGGCCGCCGGGCCGCCGCGCTGAACTGCGTGCCCGGGGACGGCGCCCGGGGGGCCGCGGCCGCCGGCGACCCGGTGCGGGTGCGCGAACGGCTGGTCCGCGAGTTCGGCGCGGACGTCCTGCCGGACGCCCGGGGCTTCGACGGCGGCGCCGGGCGCAGCGCGCCCGGCCCGGTGGTCTCCGTCCCCGTCCACACCCCGGCGCGCGGCGGCGAGGCGGACGCCGAACGCCGCGGCTGGGAGGTGGCGCACTGGGCGGTGGCCCACTCCCTGGAGCTGGGCATCGAACGCGTCTCCTACGGGGAGCGGGTCTGGGAGGCCGGCAGGGCGGCCGAGGGCTGGCGCGCGGCCGGGGGCGGCGCCCCTTCGGAGGTCGTCATCGCCACCGCGCGGTAGCGCACCGCGCGCCCCCGGCGGTGGTCCCCGGGACCTCCGCCGTCACCGCACGGCACTTCTCGGTGTCACCCGGACGGGGGTCGTTCGCCCCATCGGCCGAACCCTCGGGGACCACGCGCCCGGCCTCCTCCGAAAAGCGCCGAAATCCTTGGGGGGACTGGCCCCGGAGGCCCTCCGGGGCCCGTTCGATCTGACCCGGTTGTCCGTTCTCGCCCCGGCCGGAGCGCGCGGCGCATTGCCAATCCTTTACCCGGGCGGCCGCAACTTCCGGGCCTCCCGGCGCGATAGGCACGGCGTCCGAGGGGCGCCGCCCCGGCCGGACGCGCAACGACGCCCCGCGGGCCGCGGCCCGCGGGAACTCCTCAGCAAGCCTCTTCTCCGTCGAAGGAGCAACATGTCCCTCCCCCTCTCGCGCCGGATCGCACGGACCGCGCTGCTGGTCGCAGCGGGCGCCGCCTCCGCAGTCGGTGCGGCCGGTTCCGCGAACGCCGCCGACCTCCTGCCGTCCGCCAAGAACCTGGGCGGAGTGAGCAACCTGGACGGCGCGAACCTGGGCGACACCATCGACGACACCTCGCGCAAGACGAGCGACCAGGCGGCCAACACCGGCAGCAAGGCCGTCAAGAAGACCGTGCCGACCGCGGGCAGGACCGTCGGCGCCGCGGGCAAGACCGCCGTCCCGGCCGTGCAGAAGACCGTCGACGACGCGGTGGGGACCGCCGGTTCCCTCCTCGGCGAGACCGCCGAGCCCGCCACCGGCGGCAAGGGCAAGGCGGCCAAGGACACGAAGGACGGCAAGGGCGGCAAGGGTGCCAAGGGCACCAAGAGCGCCCAGGACGGCAAGGGCGCCAAGGGCAAGGTGCCCTCCGTCGGGAAGCTGGCGAAGGCCGACTCGCTGACCGACGGCCTGCCCGCGGCCGACAAGCTGCCGCCGGTCAAGAACCTGCCGCTGGTCTGACGCCGGTACGCGCGGGCGGGGCCCGGGGAGCCGATGCGCTCCCCGGGCC
>NZ_JARVKV010000109.1 GCF_029813835.1 Streptomyces sp. DH37 | reverse complement strand
GACGGGTACCGGACGCGCTCGCCCGGCGCCGTACGTCCCCACCGCGCCGGGCGGGAACGGCCCGCACCACCGGCGCGCGGCCCGGCCGTTGGCCGGTACGGGCCGCGCTATGGCCGGAAAACCGGCTTACGGCCACCGCCGTGCGGAGAAAACCACAGGGGGAGTTCCACCCCTCCGAGGCGAAGGGGGAGTCATGACCACGACAGCGTTATCCGGTGAGCGCGCCGGAACGGGCCTGGCCCTGGACAGACCGGAGGACAGGTTCCCGCTGGACCGGGGAACGGCCCCGGACCTGCCGGACCTGACCGGCCACCGGGGCCCGGCGCCGCTGGCCTTCCGGTTCCTGACCGCCACCGCCGGCTCGGGCGGTGTGCTGCCGGAGGACATCGCGTACGACGAGGAGACGCAGACCGGCGTCTACCAGGGGCTTCCGCCGGGTGTGTTCATGACCAGGAATCCGCCGAAGACCTACGGGCCCACCGAGCCCACCGGCGAACTGGACGCGCCGGACGACCCGGGTCCGAGCGACGACTGACGGCCGGCGACCGATGACGGGCGTCGACCGATGACCGCGTCCGGGACGGTCCTGGTGCTGGCGGGCCGCTTCGACCCCACCGCCGATCTGGTGGTGGAGGAGCTGAACCGGCGGGCCGTGCCCGTCTTCCGCACCGATGTCGCCGACTTCCCGCTGCGGCTGGCGCTCGCCGCGGGCATCGGGGGAAGGGCCGGGGGGCCGCAGGCCGGGAGGACCTGGAGCGGCACGCTCCGCACCGGGCGCCGGACCCTGGACCTGCGGGCCGTGCGCAGCGTCTACTACCGCAGGCCCGCCCGCCCCCGCTTCCCCGACGGCATGTCGCCGGACGCCCGCAGGGTGGCGGAGCGGGAGGCGCGACGCGGTTTCGGCGGGCTGCTCGCGGCGCTGCCGGTGCGGTGGCTGCCGCCGCCGGGCCGGGCGGCGGACGCCGAGTACAAGCCCCTGCAACTGCGGGTGGCGGCCGAGTCCGGGCTCTCCGTGCCGCGCACGCTGATCACCAACGACCCGGACGCGGCACGGGAGTTCGGCGAGACGGTCGGCGGCCGGGTGGTGTTCAAGCCCTTCACCCCCGTGCGCGGGACCGCCGGCGGAAGGCCGGTGGCGGTCTACACCAGCGTCGTCGGCGCCGGGGACCTCGCCCACCCGGACGTCACCACCACCGCGCACCTGTTCCAGGAGTGGGTGCCCAAGGCGTACGAGGTGCGGCTGACGGCCGTCGGCGGACGGCTGTTCGCCGCCGAGATCCACGCGGACTCGGCGGCCGGGCACGTGGACTGGCGCAGCGACTACGGCAGCCACAGATACCGGTTGTGCGAGCCGCCGGCGGCCGTCGCGACCGGAGTACGCCGGATGATGGACACCCTCGGCCTGCCCTACGGCGCGTTCGACTTCGTCGTCACGCCCGAGGGGGAATGGTGCTTCCTGGAGGTGAACCCCAGCGGGCAGTTCGGGTTCGTGGAGCAGGCGACCGGGCTGCCGATCACGGCCGCCGTCGCCGACTGGCTGGAAGGGAAAGGGACGTGAAGCCGCACGGGGGCGAGGGGGACGGCGAGCTCGTCGAGGCGCGGATCGGCATGGTGCGGCGGATGGACGAGGGCGGCGTGGTGCTCTCCTCCCGGATGGCCGAGGCCTTCCTGAACGTGCCGCGCCACCGGTTCGTCCCGGTGTTCTACCGCCGGGACGGCGAGCGCTTCCTCCCCTGCCGCCGCGCGGACGGGGACGCCGGGGCGTGGGTCGCGCGGGTGTACGCGGACGAGTCCCTGATCACCGAGGTGGACGGGCTCCACGCGGAGGACGCGGGGGGGCGGGCCGTCACGGGCGTGCCCACCTCCTCCTCGACCGCGCCGAGCCTGATGGCCGACATGCTCGACGCCCTCGACGTCGAGCCGGGCGCGCGGGTGCTGGAGATCGGCACCGGCACCGGCTACAACGCGGCGCTGCTGTGCCGGCTGGCCGGGGCGGAGAACGTGGTCACCGTGGACGTCTCCGGACGCCTCACCGCCGCGGCGCGGGAGCGGCTGGACGGCCTGGGCCTGTCACCGGTGGTGGAGACGGCCGACGGGGCGGCGGGCGCCCCGGGACACGCGCCGTTCGACCGGATCATCGCCACCTGCTCGGTGCGGCGCGTCCCCGCCCCCTGGATCGACCAGTGCGCGACGGGAGGGATCATGGTGGTCCCGCTCAAGGGGACGCTGGCCGGAGGGATGCTGGCCCGGCTGACCAAGCTCCCGGACGGCACGGCCGCCGGACACGTCCTGCACACCCCGGCCGCCTTCATGCCGCTGCTGTCCGGCCCCCGCCGGGCGCAGGCCCCCGCCGGCCCGCAGGACGGGCGGCGCCGGGAGACGGCGCTGTCCGGCAGCGTGCTGGACGACTGGACGTTCTCCTTCTTCGCCCAGCTCCACCTGGGCCCGGACACCGAGCGCGACCACCGCCGCGCCGCCGACGGCACGCACACCACCGTGCTGTACGACCCCGGGGACGGCTCCCGCACGCGGGTGACCGACCACGGTGGCGGGCGTCCCGGCGCGGCGGTCACCGCCGCCGGGCCCCGTGACCTGTGGGAACCGGTCGAACGCGCCCACCGGCGGTGGCGGGCGCTGAACCGCCCCCGCCGGGAGTGGTTCACCGTCCGCGCCACGTCCCGGGGCCAGACCCTGGCCTACACCACCCCCGCCGGCCGCACCCACACCTGGGAGCTGTGACGGGCCGGACGGGCCGGAGGCGCCGGACGGCCCCGCGCGTCGTCCCGGCGGAGCGGGGCGCGCGGGGCCGCGGGCAGGGTCACCGGAGCGCGGTCACGCGCCCTTGGGCTCCTCCAGGCGCGGGAACAGCACCGCGCCCTTCGTCACCGCGGAGCCCGCCGGGAGCAGGCCCCAGGTGCCGGCGTCCTGGACGCGCTGGTCGGCCAGGGCGCCCAGCGAGGTCTGCGCGCCGAGGGAGTCCCACAGCAGGCCGGAGGTGCGGGGCATCACCGGGTTGAGCAGGACCGCGCAGGCGCGCAGCGACTCGGCGGCGGTGTAGAGGATCGTCGCCAGGCGCTCCTGGGCCTCCGGGGAGGTGTCCTTGGCGACCTTCCACGGCGCCTGCTCGGTGAGGTAGCCGTTGACCTGCTTGATGAAGTCGAAGACCGCCGCGATGCCGCCCGCGAAGTCCAGCTCCTCGCCGATCCGCCGGTCGGCCTCGGCGACCGCCTTCGCCATGCCGTCCTTGATCGCCTGCTCGGCCTCGCCGTCCGCCCTGGACTCCGGCAGCAGCCCGTCGAAGTACTTGCCCACCATGGCGGCGACGCGCGAGGCGAGGTTGCCGTAGTCGTTGGCCAGCTCGCTGGTGTAGCGGGCGGAGAAGTCCTCCCAGGAGAACGAGCCGTCCTGGCCGAAGGCGATGGCGCGCAGGAAGTACCAGCGGTACGCGTCCACGCCGAAGTGCCCGGTGAGCTGCTGCGGCGAGATGCCCGTCAGGTTGGACTTGCTCATCTTCTCGCCGCCGACCATCAGCCAGCCGTTGGCGGCGATCCTGCCGGGCAGCGGCAGGCCCTGCGCCATCAGCATGGCGGGCCAGATCACCGCGTGGAAGCGGAGGATGTCCTTGCCGACGAGGTGGACGTCGGCCGGGAAGGTCTCCTCGAACTTCCTCTGGTCGGAGCCGTAGCCGACGGCGGTGGCGTAGTTCAGCAGGGCGTCGATCCACACGTAGATGACGTGCTTGTCGTCCCAGGGGATCTTCACGCCCCAGTCGAAGGTGGAGCGGGAGATCGACAGGTCGTCCAGGCCCTGGCGGACGAAGTTCACGACCTCGTTGCGCGCCGACTCGGGCTGGATGAAGTCCGGGTTCCGCTCGTAGTGCTCCAGCAGCCTCGGCCCGTACTCGGAGAGCTTGAAGAAGTAGTTCTCCTCCTTCAGCATCTCCACGGGCCTCTTGTGGATGGGGCACAGCTTCTGGCCGGCGTACTCCCCCTCGCCGTCCAGCAGGTCGCCGGGGGACTTGTACTCCTCGCAGCCCACGCAGTACGGGCCCTCGTACCCGCCCTGGTAGATCTCGCCCTTGTCGTACAGGTCCTGCACGAACTCCTGGACGCGGGCGGTGTGCCGCTCCTGCGTGGTGCGGATGAAGTCGTCGTTGGCGATCTCCAGGTGCTCCCAGAGGGGCTTCCAGGCCTCCTCCACGAGCCGGTCGCACCACTCCTGCGGGGAGACCCCGTTGGCGTCCGCGGTGCGCATGATCTTCTGACCGTGCTCGTCCGTGCCGGTGAGGTACCACACCTTCTCACCGCGCTGGCGGTGCCAGCGCGTGAGCACGTCGCCTGCGACGGTCGTGTAGGCGTGGCCCAGGTGCGGAGCGTCGTTGACGTAGTAGATGGGGGTCGTGACGTAGAACGCCTTCGCCCCCTGCTGCTCTTTTCCAGTGGCCGCCATGGGAGAAATCCTAACGGTCCGGGGCCGTGCCGCCCGCCCGTGCGCCGCGGTCCGCGGGGGGTGCCGGAGGGGGTGGGAGGCACCCGGCGTGCCGGTGCCGTCACCGAAAGGATCCGGCCGGAAGGGGCGGTCCGCCGGCCGCCGGGAGGCCGACCGACTCCATGGGCCGGATTCACCCCGCGTTCACCGTGAGGTCGCCCTCCGTCGGGCCTGCGCCCCTAGCGTCCGGACACGCGTAGACACGGAACATCCGGAGGGGACCATGCGCAAGCTGCTGCCGCTGATCGGTTCGCACCCTGGCGGGAGAGCCGCCCTGACCTGCCGCTACCGCTGCGGCGACGCCTGCTTCCACGAGGTGCCCAACACCAGCGGCAACGAGTACGCCGGCGACGTCATCGCCGCCGCCCTCTCCCGGCGCTCGGTGCTGCGCGCGGGCGCCGTCGTGGGCGTCGCCGCCGCTGCCGGGGCGGCCGGTCTCGGCCAGGCGCCGGACGTCTCCGCCGCCCCCGCCGGCGTGCCCGCCAAGGGCTGGGAGAAGCAGCGCGGCACGATCCGCGGGGCGGCCCGCGGCCTGCGCTTCGCGCCCGTCGCGCCCAACACCGCCGACGCGGTGACCGTCCCCGAGGGCTACGCGCAGAACGTCGTCATCCGCTGGGGCGACCCGATCCTGCGCGGCGCCCCCGCCTTCGACCCGGAGAAGCAGAGCGCGAAGGCGCAGGCCGGCCAGTTCGGCTACAACAACGACTTCCTCACCCTGCTGCCGCTGCGCGGCGAGCGCGGCCGCCAGGTGCTCTTCGCCAACCACGAGTACACCGACGAGCAGCTGATGTTCCCCGGCTACGACCCGCAGAACCCCACCCGCGAGCAGGTGGAGATCGCCTGGGCCGCGCACGGCCTGTCCGTCGTCGTGGTGGAGGAGGACCACCGCACCGGGAAGCTCACGGCGGTGCCCCGCCACCAGCTCAACCGCCGCTTCACCACCACCAGCGAGTTCCGCCTCACCGGCCCGGCCGCCGGGTCCGACCTGCTGAAGACCTCCGCCGACCCCACCGGCACGAAGGTGCTGGGCACCCTCAACAACTGCGCGGGCGGCACCACCCCCTGGGGCACGGCGCTGTCGGGCGAGGAGAACTTCAACCAGTACTTCGCCAACGCCGCCTCGGTCTCCGACCCCGGTGTGAAGGCGAAGCTGGCGCGCTACGGCATGAGCGGCGGGGCGACGGAGCGCAAGTGGGAGCGGTTCGACGACCGCTTCGACCTCTCCAAGGAGCCCAACGAGGCCAACCGCTTCGGCTGGGTCGTCGAGGTGGACCCGTACGACCCCGACTCCGTCCCGCGCAAGCGCACCGCGCTCGGCCGCTTCAAGCACGAGGCCGCCGAGCCGCGCCTGACCGCCGACGGCCGCCCGGTGGTCTACATGGGCGACGACGAGCGCTTCGACTACTTCTACAAGTTCGTCTCCAGCAGGCGCATGCAGAAGGGGAACAGCCGCGCCGCCCGCGAGCACAACCTCACGCTGCTGGACGAGGGCACCCTCTACGTCGCCAAGCTGACCGGCGACAGCCCGGCCGACCAGATCGACGGCAGCGGAAAGCTCCCGTCCGACGGCGAGTTCGACGGCTCCGGCGTGTGGATCCCGCTGGCCACCGGCGACGTCTCCCACGTCCCCGGCATGACGGCCGCGGAGGTCTACGTCCACACCCGGCTCGCCGCCGACAAGGTGGGCGCCACCAAGATGGACCGCCCCGAGGACGTCGAGCCCAGCCCGCGCACCGGCCGCGTCTACGTCGCGCTGACCAACAACTCCCAGCGCGGTGCGGCGGGCCGTCCCGCCGCGGACGAGGCCAACCCGCGCAACGCCAACAAGCACGGCCAGGTGCTGGAGCTGGCCGAGCACTGGGACGACCCGGCGGCCGACGGCTTCGCCTGGCGGCTGTTCCTGGTCTGCGGCGACCCGGAGGACGAGTCGACCTACTTCGGCGGCTTCCCCAAGGACCAGGTCAGCCCGATCTCCTGCCCCGACAACATCGCCTTCGACTCCTACGGCAACCTGTGGCTGTCGACGGACGGCAACGCGCTGGGCACGCACGACGGCCTGTTCGGCGTGGCCACGACGGGCGAGCGGCGCGGCGAGGTGCGGCAGTTCCTCACCGTCCCGACCGGCGCCGAGACCTGCGGCCCCGTCATCCAGGACCGGCGGGTGCTGGTCGCGGTGCAGCACCCGGGCGAGGTGGACGGCGCCAGCTACGAGAGCCCGGCCTCGGCCTGGCCCGACGGGCCGGGGAAGGTCGTGCGCCCGTCGGTCGTCGCGGTCTGGCGCAGGGACGGCCGCGGCATCGGCGTCTGATCGCGGCGCACCGGCGGCCGACTCCCCGAGAACGTGACATGTCCTCGTATGCCTGGGTCGGAACAGGGAAGGAGGAAGGCAAGGAACCGACCCGAAAGGGTGAAGACATGGAGATAACCGGCATCATCACCGCGATCATCATCGGCGTCATCGTCGGTGTGCTGGGGCGGCTGGTCCTGCCGGGCCGCCAGAGCATCGGTGTCCTGTGGACGATCGTGGTCGGTATCGTCGCCGCCCTGATCGGTACGTTCGTCGCGGCCGGGATCGGCGTCGCCGACACCCGCGGTGTCGACTGGATCGAGCTGTTCATCCAGATCGGCCTGGCCGCGGTGGGTGTCGCCGCCGTGGACCGCGCGAAGGTCCGCGCCTGACGGGCGGCCGGAGGTACGTCCGGCCCCACCTCGCCCGCGCTCCCGGCACGCGTCCGGAGCGCACCGGCCCGGCGGGAGGAGCGGCCCCACTGCCGCCTCCCGCCGGGCTCTCGGCTGTCCGGGCCGGGCCCCACCCGGCCCGGACAGCCGGCGGAGCCGGGGCGTTGCGTGCCCCGGCCCCTGCCGCCTCCGGCGCGACGGTCCCGCCCGGCTCCGTCCGATCCCACCGGGCGGGACCGGCTCCCCCGCTCCGGAGCCGGTGTCCCGATCCGGGCTCAGCCCGTGTGGTGGTCCCGCTGGAAGAGCGCCGCGTGCTCCAGCACGTCCTCCATGGGGTCGTCGATCTGCCCGGTGGAGATCAGCGCGACGGTCGGCCCGTTGTGCGACCCGTGGTGCGTCTCGTCGGCCCACGCCGTCCCGCCCGACAGCGCCACCGCCACGACGGCTCCCGCCGCCGCCCCGCACCCGCGCATCCAGCTCCGCTTCACCGTGCTTCTCCTCTCGTACCGGCCGCGGCGGATCGCCGCCCGCTGTGCATATCTGCCGGTGAGCGGAAAAGTTACGAACGGATTGTGGCTCTTTCCTATGAGGCGTCCTGCGGCGTCCTACGGCGCGCCCGGTCGCGCGCCCCGGGGAGCGTCCGTGCCGCCGGAGCCGCCGGAGCCGCCGTGCTCGAAGGCGTCCAGGATGCGGTTGACCGCGCGCTCGAACACCGCCTCGTAGTCGGCGGGGGGCGCGTCCTCCGCGATGGCCGCGGCCAGGCGCGGATACCGCCCGCTCGCCAGCCGCCCGGCCGTGTCCCATGACCGCTCCACCGCGTGGGGCAGCCGGGTGCCGGTCTGCTCGCTGTCGTCGGCGAGCGGGCCGGTGTCGCGCTTGAGCCGTTTCGGCTCGGCAGGCTCCTCCCCTCCATGAGGAGGACCCCGGCCTCCGCCGCGAGTCCGGGGCGTTCAGGTCCCGCGCGCCGGTGAACGCGGTGCCCTCCTTCCGCTCACCGGCGCCGACCGTGCTCGCGGCGGAACCGCGCGAGGTTGCCGGTCGAGCGCGGCAGCGGCTCGGGAGGGGCGGACGGTGCCCCGCCCCCGTGCCGGTCCTCGGGCGTGCGGGCCATGTGTACCGGGACCGTCCGCGGAGGACTCCGGTCCGGTCGTACGCCGCCGGCACCGCGACCGGCGGCTTCTCCGGGAAGATCACGAGATCGGCGCGGAATTGAATATTCCACGCCGGATGATGTTGGCGGGATTCCATCAGACGCCCTCGTGGGCCGACTCCTCGATGTGCTGCACTGGCCGTCGGTGTCCGGGGGAGGCGGGTGACGATGCGCCTGATGACGGCCGTGCGGGTGGGAACGTCCGTCGTCTCGGGCGTGCTGATCGGCTTGTGGGTGAACCTCTTCACCGATCGACTGTCGGAAAACGGGTACTTGACCGCCTCGATAGGGTTGGGGTGGGGCAATTTTCCGCTGTTCCTCGGTATTGCCTCCCTGGCGGTCGGTGAGGGCTTCGTGCGGAGGCAGCAGATGCTGGAACGAGACGACTTCGTGCAGCGTTACGAGCTGCTGCGGCAGCGGCAACGCCGCATCCTGGAAAGCACTCTGCGCATCATGTGCGAACTCGTCTCCCGAACCCTGGAGGTCACCTGCAACGCCCGTTACTTCGTGGCCGAGCGGGACGAGGAGGGCCGCCGCTACCTTCGGCAGGACCGCGATCTGGCGGTGCTGAACATCAGCATGCCGCGCGAGTACGGGTTCACCCGCATCTACGTCGATACCCCCCATATCGTGAGCGGGCAGGCGTACCGGGAGCGCGTTCCGCTCTACCAGGAGCTTCCGGTCGACCACAACGACCTGTACGACCCGGACGTGAGCCGCATGATCGAACCGCGGCAGAGGTGGGTGCTGGCGTGCCCGGTGCTCCGGCTCGACGCGGCCACCAACAGCCACGTCCACGGCCGGGCGCCGCACGGCGTCATCGTCTTCTACGGCACCGAGGTTCCGTCCGGTCCCGACGTCGCCGACCGCGTTCGCGTCAGCCTCGACTACACGCAGCAGTTCGCCGAACAGATGTCGCACATCCTCAACATGCTGGAGCTCTCTACCGCATCGGAGATGGCCGATGAAGGAGATACCGCAGGAGCTGCCTAGCTCGGTCTGCTTACGGGTGACGCGCAGATGCAATGTCGCCTGCGCGTTCTGCCAGGCGCCGCCCACCGGTCGAAGTGAGCTGTCCGTGCGGGAGATCGGGGAGATCTCCCGCTTTTTCGCGTCCGGTGGCGCGAGGACGGCGAAACTCGCGGGAGGCGAGCCGACGGTGCGGAAGGACCTGCCCGAGATCATCGCCGCCGTCGCCGGCGCCGGGCTCAGACCCGTGGTCACCACCAACGGTTTCGTGGTGTCCGCCCGAGCCATGGACGCCTGTGCGGAACACGCGGGCGAGTTCAAGTTCAGCATCCACCGGCCGTCCGTGCGCAACGACGAGGTGCTGCGCCGTAAATCCTTCGGGAGTATCGAGAGGAATCTCGCCGAGGTGGTGCGTAGAGAAATCGGGTTATCGATAAATTCAGTGGTTGCTCCGGGTGGCCTGAGTGTCATGGACGAAATGGCTGGTTTCGCTTGTGAGCGGGGTGCGCGAAAGATAAGTTTCATCCCCGTGGTGTCCCGGGGGCGAGCCAACGGAAAGAAGGAGTTCTCGTTCCGTTCCGAGGAACTGGGGGAAGTGCTCGGCCGCGTACGGGAACTGGCGCGGGTGTACCGAGGGCGTATGGATGTGCGCTGCATCGACATCAGGTCCCGGGACTACTGGATCGTGGAGAACGACGGGTCGCTGTGGATCGAGCGAGCCACCGAGGACGCCGATGTGCGTATCTGCGGAAAGGAATCACTGATGTCCACCCCGAGAACGCGCCCAGTGGAGGCGGGATGACGGCCCGGGAGATCGACGAGGGGATGCGGAGGTGCGTCCGGCTGGCCCGTGAGGCGGCGCTTTCCGGGAACTACGGACTGGGGGCCGCGGTGATCCGGGACGGTGTGGTCCTCGGGGAGTCGGGCAGCGGACTCGTCCAGGGCCATGACCCGACCGCGCACCCGGAGGTGCAGGCCATCCGCCGGGCGGCCGAACGGGTCGGCTCGCGTTACCTCACCGGCGCCTTCCTGCTGTCGACGCTGGAGCCGTGCCCGATGTGCACCGCCGCCGCGATCTGGGCGAAGATGCGCGGCATCGTCTTCGGCGCCACCCAGGACGACGCCCGCGCATGGGTGTCCGGGCATCCCGACGAGACGTTCACCTGGCGGCAGATCGACATCCGGGCCCGTGATGTGGTGTGGGCCGGGCACCCGCGGCTGGAGGTGCACGAGGGGGTCCGCCGGGAGGAATGCCTGGAACTCTTCGCCCTCACCGCCCGGCAGGCCCCGGTGGGCGGTGCGGCGGGACGCCGCTGAACCGGCGGCCCCGGACGTGACCGGGCTCGGCCGGACGCACGTGAGCGGCCCGCCCCACCCGGGGC
>NZ_JARVKV010000108.1 GCF_029813835.1 Streptomyces sp. DH37 | reverse complement strand
CCGCCGCCGTGCGCGCTCATCCCTCCGCGGCCCCGGACCCCGGTTCCGCCGCCGACTCCGACGCCGCCGCCGACTCCGCCGCCATGGCGAGCAGTTCGGCGAGGTGGAGCGCCTTCGTCCGGGAGCGCGTACGGCGCAGTCCCTGCCGCAGCTGGCGCAGACAGCCCGGGTTGACCGCCACGACGTAGTCCACGTCCAGCTCCCGCAGCGCCTCCAGCTTCGGGTCCAGCACGGCCCGGCTGTCGTCCGGCCGCAGCATCGCGTACGTGCCGGCGGCGCCGCAGCAGTCGCCCGCGCCCGGGAGTTCGACGTAGTCGGCGACGGCGGCGACGAGCTCGCGGGGAGGGCGGGTCACGCCCAGGCCGTTGCGCAGGTGGCAGGAGTCCTGGAGGGCGACCCGCGCCCGGCGGCCGTCGACCGTGACCCGGCCCGCCGGCCGGTGCCCGGTCCGGTGCAGGTGGTCGCTCAGCTCCCTGACGCGGTCGCGGCCCAGGTGGTGGGCGAGGTGGGCGGCGCAGCCGCCGGCGGTGGTCACGATGGTGCCGGGCAGCTCCTCGCCGAGCGCCCGGGCCATCTCGGCGCCGGTGGCGGAGTCGCCGTTGTGGGCGTGCAGCGCGCCGCAGCAGCCCTGCCCCGCGGGAACGGTGACCTCCGGCCGCAGCTTCCGGACGGCGCGCGAGACGGACGGGTACAGCCCGCGCTCGACGCAGCCCAGCATCAGCGACACCGGCCGGTCCCCTCCCCGCCCGCGGTCGGCCCCCTTCCGGCCGCGGGCGTGGCGCCGTACGAGCCCCTGGAGCCGCAGCAGCCACGGCCGGGAGACCAGCGCCATCAGCAGGCGGGCGATCCAGGGCCGGTCGCGGCCCCGCCACTGGTGGTCGCGCCACTGCTCCAGCAGCTGCCCGTACTCCACGCCCGCCGGGCAGACCGTCTCGCAGGCCCGGCAGCCCAGGCAGAACGACGACTCCTCGGCCAGGGTGGGATCGTCCGGGGCGAGGTCGCCGGACTCCAGCGCCCGCATCAGGGTGATGCGGCCGCGCGGGGAGGACGGCTCCTGGCCGGTGAGGGTGTAGGTGGGGCAGGCGGGCAGGCAGAAGCCGCAGGAGATGCAGCGGTCGAGCAGCTCCCGGTCGAAGACGCCGAGGCCCTCCTTCCGTCCGGGGGAGGGGGCGGGGCCGGGGCGGGGTGCGGAGTCGGTCACGATCCCAGCTTTCCGGGGTTGAGGATGCCCGCCGGATCGAAGGCCTTCTTGATCCGGCGCAGCAGGGCGACCTGGTCGTCCCCGATCCGGTCGGCGAGGTACGGCAGCTTGGCCGCGCCCACGCCGTGCTCGCCGGTGATGGTGCCGTCCAGGGCGATGGCGGCGGCGAAGATCTCGGCGAACGCCCGGTGCGTGCGGTCGGCCCCCTCGGTGTCGTCGGGGTCGAGTACGCAGGTGGGATGGAGGTTGCCGTCCCCGGCGTGTCCGAAGGTGGCGATCCGCAGGTCGTGGCGGTCGGCGATCGCGTCGATGCGGTCCACCATCTCGGCGAGCCGGTGGCGGGGCACGGTGGCGTCCTCCAGGATCGTCAGCGAACCCAGGCGGGAGAGCGCCGGGAGCGAGCAGCGGCGGGCGGCCAGCAGGGCTTCGGCGCGGGCGACGTCCTCGGCGAGGGTGACCTCCAGCGCACCGGCTCCCCCGCACACCTCCCCGATGCGGGCGAGCGTGTCCGCCACCGCGCGCGCCGGTCCGTCGTCACCGAAGAGCAGCAGTGCCCCCGCGTCCCGCCGCAGGCCGAGCCCGGCGAACTCCTCGACCGCCGCGACGCACTTGCGGTCGAGGAACTCCAGGGTGGCCGGGACGATCCCGCCCGCGATGACGGCGGCCACGGCCCGGGAGGCGTCGGCGAGGGAGTCGAAGTAGGCGACTCCGGTGCCGGTCTCCTCGGGTGCGGGCAGCAGGGCCACGGTGGCCTCGGTGATCACCGCGAGGGTGCCCTCGGAGCCGGTCAGCAGCCGGGTGAGGTCGTAGCCGGCCACGTCCTTCCACAGCCTGCCGCCGGTGCGGATGACCTCCCCGGTGGGCAGGACGGCCTCCAGGCCGAGCACGTAGTTGCGGGTGACGCCGTATTTCAGGCCGCGCAGGCCGCCGGCGCAGGTCGCCACGTTGCCGCCGACGGTGGAGACGGTGCGGCTGCCGGGGTCGGGGGCGTACAGCAGCCCCTCGCGCGCCGCCGCGTCCGCGAGGGCGGCGGTGGTCACCCCCGGCTGGACGCGGGCCAGCAGCTCGGTGGGGCTGACCTCCAGGATCCGGTCGAGCCGGGTGAGCACCAGGACGATGCCGCCGCTCAGGGGCACGGTGGCGGCGCACAGATTGGAGCCCGCGCCGCGCGGTACGACGGGCACGCCCCGCTCGGTGGCGTACCGCAGGACCGCGGCGACCTCCTCGGTGCTGCCGGGCAGCACCACGGCCTGGGGCCGGGCGTGGAAGAGGGGGGTGGCGTCGCGGGCGTAGGCGGCCAGCGCCCCGTCGTCGACCCGTACGTGGCCGCGCCCGACGATGCCGGCCAGGTCGTCGGCCAGTTCCCCCGCCCGGCGCTCGGTCAGGTCCGTGTTCGCGGTCATCGGCGCACCACCATCCACTCCAGTACGGGCGTGGACCGACGGTAGACCAGCGGGCGGGCGGTGGCGAGGAGGCCTCGCCACCGCCCGTCGCCCCGGCCCGCCGCTCCGACCCGCCGATCCGGCCCGTCGCCCCGGCCCGTCGCTCCGGCCCGTCGCTCCGGCCCGTCGCTCCGGCCCGCCGCTCCGGCCCGCCGATCCGGGCCCCCGGGGGTGCGTACGGGGACGGTCCGGGCCCGCCGGAACCCCGGATCGCCCCCGCGCGTTTACCCTGGGAGGACGGCCGCTCCTTCCGGGTTCCGGAGGGCGGCGACGCGACGGCGGACGAGGGAGCGGAGCTGTGGAGTTCGTCATCGGCCTGATGGCCCTGCTCTTCGTGCTCTTCGTGGCCCTCGGCGTGATCGCCACGGTGAGGACCGTGCGGGCGGTCAAGCGGGGCGTGGAGCGCACGGGGCAGCAGGTGCGCCGCACCGTCGAGGAGACCACGCTGAAGGCCCGCAGCGCCCAGCCGGGCCCCGTGGGCGAACTGGCCCGCGTACGGCTGGAACTGCGCGGCTCGCTCGACAGCACG
The DNA here is from genome assembly GCF_029813835.1 of Streptomyces sp. DH37. Lineage (GTDB taxonomy): Bacteria > Actinomycetota > Actinomycetes > Streptomycetales > Streptomycetaceae > Streptomyces. The sequence continues at coordinate 8,226 of NZ_JARVKV010000108.1, read as the reverse complement.
CGCCGTGCCCTGGAGTCCGGGATCCGGTACGACCCCTCGCTGAGCGAGGCCGTCGGCCTGCTCGACCGGCTCGACGAGCACGCCCGCCAACTGGACGGCGAGCTGCGGCTGCTGATGGAACGCGAGCCGGACCGCGGCCGGATCGCCGCCCGGCTGCCGGACGCGCGCGAGCGCGCCGGCCGCATCCGCGCCTCCGCCGATTCGCTGCGCTTCGCCGCGCAGGACCGGGCCCGGCGGCACGACGAGGACGGGCTGGCCGCGCTGAGCGAGCAGATCGAGATCGAGGCGGGCGCGCTGCGGCACTGGACGGACTCCGCCCCCGGGGCCGCCGGCGCCCCCGGTGCGCGGACTCCGGGTGCCGGGACGGTGCCCGGGACTCCCGCGACCCCCGAGGCCCCCGCGACTCCCGAAACCCCCGGCATCGAGGGCCGGAAGGACGCTCCGCAGGGGCGGTCGGCGGACTTCGGCGCCGACTTCACCAGGGACTTCGGCTCGGACTTCGGTCCGGACTTCGGCAGGGGCCGACCGCAGAGCGCGTCGTGAGCCGCCGCGCGGGCCGTCCCGGCCGCCCGGACCGCCCCGCCGCGGAAGGGCGTTCGGTGAACCACCGGGCGGCGGGCGGCCGTACCGCGTGCCGTGGCGCGCGGTTCGCGTCGCCGCCGCGGGGAAGGGCCCGGTAATCTCCGCCCCATGTCCCGCCATGTCGCGATCGTCACTGATTCCACGGCCTACCTGCCGCAGGCGGCACTGGAACACCACCGCATCACCTCGGTGCCGCTGACCGTGGTGCTGGGCGAGCAGGCGCTGGAGGAGGGCACCGAGATCTCCGCCCGCTCGCTAGCCGAGGCCCTCAGGAAGCGGCGGTCCGTGACCACCTCCCGCCCCGGCCCGCGGGTGTTCGCCGACGCGTACCGCGCCGTCGCGCGGGAGCCGGGCGTGGAGGGCATCGTCTCCCTCCACCTGTCGGCCGAGTTCTCCGGCACCTACGACGCGGCCGTCACCGCCGCGCGGGAGGCGCCCGTGCCGGTGCGGGTGGTGGACACCGGCATGGTGGCGATGGCGCTGGGCTTCTGCGCCCTGGCCGCCGCCGGGACCGCGGAGGCGGGCGGCACGCTGGACGAGACGGTCGCGGCGGCCCGGAAGCGCGCCGAGGGGACCTCCGCGTTCTTCTACGTGGACACCCTGGACTACCTGCGGCGCGGCGGCCGCATCGGCGCGGCCCAGGCCCTGCTGGGCTCGGCGCTGGCGGTCAAGCCGCTGCTGGAGCTGGAGGACGGCCGCATCGGGATGCTGGAGAAGGTCCGCACCGCCTCCCGGGCCATCGCCCGCCTGGAGGAGATCGTGGTGGAGCGGGCGGGCGGCGCCGACGTGGACATCGCCGTCCACCATCTGTCGGCGGCCGACCGGGCCGACCAGCTCGCGGAACGGCTGCGCGCCCGGCTGCCGGGACTCGGGGAGCTGCACGTCAGCGAGGTCGGCGCGGTCATCGGCGCGCACACGGGACCGGGGCTGCTGGGCGTCGTGGTGTCACTCCGACAGGTGACGGAGTTGTCCACAACCGGCGGGTGATCCACAGAAAGAAGCCGTGACCGGACGGGCCGGCCCTTCCGGCCTACCGTCGACCGGCATGAGCACCCCGTCGCGTCTCCGGTCCCGCTCCCTTCCCGCCCGTCCTCCCGTCCGCCCGGTGGCGGCCGGTCCCGGCCGCCACCGAGGGCCCGGAGGTCCCGGTTCGCGTACGGGACGGCGCACGCGCCGACGGGAGCTGCGGCGGGCCGCGGCGGCGGCGTCGCTGCGCGCACGTGCGAGCGCGCTGCTCGCGGACGCGCCATCCGCGTCCGGGCCGGAGCCGCGCGGCCCGGACGCTCCCGTCCCCGCCGCTCCCGCTGCCTCCACCGCTCCCGCTGCTCCCGCTGCTCCCGCTGCCGATTCCGTCCCCGCTCCCGACTCCGCTCCGCTGTCGCGGTCGGACGCCATCGCCGCCGCGCGCGACGCGGTCCGCCGGGCGCGGGCCCACCGTCTGGCGACGGAACGCCCCCACGGGCGGGCGCCGGTACGCGAACCGGCGCCGCCGTCGGCCGGCCCCGGCCCGAATCCCGCCCCCGGCACCGGTACTGGCACCACCCCCGTCCCCGTCCCCGCCCCCGCCCCCGTCACCGGCCGGGTACCCGGACCCGAGCCGGGCGCGGCGGACATGACGCGGCGCGCCCGGCTGGCGGCGGCCGTACGGGACCGGCTGCCGCCGTGGGTGCGGACGCGGTGCGGGGTGGAGCCGCGCACGCTGGCCGCGCTCGCCCTGGCGCTGGCCGTGGCGCTCGGCTTCGCCGTGCACCACTTCTGGAGCGGGCGCCCGCAGACCGTGCAGGCGCCGCCGGTGGAGTCGGCGTCCCGGCCGCGTACCGCTCCGCACGCGCCGTCGTTCCCGGCGCCGTTCCCGGCATCGGACCCGGCATCGGACCCCGTCCCGGCCTCCACGGCGGCTTCCGGCGGGAAGCCGCTGCTGGTGGACGTGGCGGGCGAGGTCCGCAGACCGGGGGTCCACCGGCTGCCCGCCGGGGCCCGCGTCGCCGACGCGCTGCGCGCCGCGGGCGGCGTGCGGCCGGGCACGGACCTCCACGGCCTCAACCGCGCCCGGCCGGTGGCCGACGGCGAGCAGATCGTCGTCGGGGAGCCTCCCGCCGCGGCGGCCGTCCCCGGCCCGCCCGCCGCTCCCGCCGGGGGCGGGCCTGCGGCGGGCGGGCCGGTCAGCCTCAACTCCGCCACGGTCGACCAGCTCGACTCCCTCCCCGGCATCGGCCCGGTCATGGCCCAGCGCATCATCGACTACCGCACCCGGCACGGGGGCTTCTCCTCCGTCGACGAGCTCCGCGAGGTCAGCGGCATCGGCGAGCGCCGCTTCGCCGACCTGAAGCCCCTGGTCGGGCCGTGAGCACCCGGACGGCGACCCGGGCCGCCGTCCGGGCGGCGGTGCACGCCGCCGCCGGACACCGGCTGGGAGCGGCGGATCCGCGCCAGGAGGGCCCGGCGGACCTGCGGCTGGTCCCGCCCGCGCTGGCCGTCTGGGGCGCGGCGGCCCTGGCCCTGGGCGCCCTGGGCGGCGCGGCCGTCGCCGGGGCGGCCGTCTGCGGCCTCGCCGCGGTGGTGCTCCTGGTCCTCGCCCGGGGGCGGGGCGGCGGACGCACGGCCGTCGCCATGACGCTGTTGTGCGCCGCCGCGGGCGGCGGGGTGGCCGCGGCGCACGCCGCCGACCTGCACCGCGGCCCTCTGCCGGAGGCGGCCCGGCAGTACGCGCGGATCACCGCCGAGGTGGCCGTCACCGGCGACCCGCGCGTCGTCCGGCCCCGGGTCCGGGGCTCGGACCAGCTGGCGGGCGCGGTGATGCTGCGGGCCGAGGCCGTACGCGTCACCGCCGCCGACGGCACGGTGACCGCCACCCGGGCGCCGGTGCTCGTCCTGGTGCGGCGGACGGACTCGGCGGCCCGGACGCCCCCGGGATGGCTCGACCTGCTGCCCACCACCCGGCTGCGGGTCCGGGCCGGGCTCCTGCCGCCGAGGGACGACGGCGCCGGCGGCCGGGACATCGCCGCCGTCCTGCGGGTGAGCACCGACGGACCGCCCACGGTGACCGCCGGGCCGACCGCGGCCCAGCGCATCGCCGGAGGGCTGCGCTCCGGGCTGCGGGAGGCCAGTGACGGGCTGCCGTCCGACGCGCGGGCGCTGCTGCCCGGACTGGTGGTCGGCGACACCTCGCGCATCCCGGCCGACCTCGACGCGGCCTTCCGGGCCGCCGACATGCTCCACCTGCTGGCGGTGAGCGGGGCGAACCTCGCGATCCTGCTGGTGCTGCTCATCGGACCGCCGGGCACGGCCACACGCGCCGAACGCCGGGGCGCCGCGCCCCGGTTGGGGATGTCGCTGCGCACCACGGCGGTCACCGGAGCGTTGCTCACCCTCGCCTTCGTGGTGGTCTGCCGCCCCGAGCCCAGCGTGCTGCGGGCGGCGGCCTGCGGGCTGATCACCATCGCGGCGATCGGCACCGGGCGGCGGCGGTCCCTGCTGCCGGCCCTGGCCGCGGCCGTATCGCTGCTCGTCCTGTACGACCCGTGGCTCGCCCGCGACTTCGGCTTCCTGCTCTCGGTCCTGGCCACCGGTTCGCTGCTCACCCTCGCTCCCCGGTGGAGCGGGGCCCTGCGCCGCCGGGGGGTGCCCGGACGGCTCGCCGAGGCGCTGGCGGCGGCCGCCGCGGCCCAGGCGGTGTGCGCGCCCGTGGTCGCGGTCCTCGCGGCCCACGTCAGCCTGGTGGCGATCCCGTGCAACCTGCTGGCCGAGTTCCTGGTCGCGCCCGCCACCATGCTCGGCTTCGCCGCCCTGGCCGCGGCGCCCCTCGCGCCGCCCCTGGCCGAGGCGCTGGCCTGGCTGGCGGGCTGGCCCACCGGGGCCATCGCCGCCATCGCCCGGGCGGGTGCGGCCCTGCCCGGCGCCGAGGTCGACTGGCCCGGCAGCTGGACCGGCGCCCTGCTGCTGGCCGCGCTCACCGCGACGGTGATCCTGGCCGCCGGCCGGCTGGTACGGCACCGGTGGCTCTGCGCCGCGTGCGCCGTACTGCTGGTCCTGGCGGTCCTGCGGCCCGTCCCGCTGATCCGCCCGCTCACCGGGTGGCCGCCGCCGGACTGGCGGCTGGCGGTCTGCGACGTCGGCCAGGGCGACGCACTGGCACTGGCGGCCGGGCGGGGCGCGGCCGTCGTCATCGACACCGGTCCCGAGCCCGGAGCGGTGGACCGCTGCCTGCGCGCCCTCGGCGTCACCGCCGTCCCCCTGCTGGTGCTCACCCACTTCCACGCCGACCATGTCGCCGGACTGCCCGGGGTGCTGCGGGGCCGGGCGGTCGGGGCGATCCAGACCACCGCCCTGGGCGAGCCGGCCGGACAGGCGGCGGCCGTGCGGCACGAGGCCGCCCGTGCGGGCGTACCGGTGATCGGAGCGGGCCCGGGGGAGCGCCGCCGCATCGGGACGCTGTCCTGGGAGGTGCTGTGGCCCCGGGAGCCGCCCCCGCCCGGGCCGCCGTCACCGTCGGGCGAGGAGGCCAACGACGCCAGCGTCACCCTGCTCGTCCGCACCTCCGGCCTGACGGTCTTCCTCCCCGGCGACCTCGAACCCCCGGCCCAGCGGAGGCTGCTGGCGGCCTGTCCCGATCTGCCGCCCGTCGACGTCCTGAAGGTCGCCCACCACGGTTCCGCCTACCAGGACCAGGCCCTGCTGGAGCGCCTGCGCCCCCGCGTCGCCCTCGTCTCCTCCGGGGAGGGCAACCCCTACGGCCACCCCTCACCCCGCACCGTCGACGTCCTGCGCGCGGCCGGCGCCACGGTCCTGCGCACCGATGTGCACGGCTCTCTGGCCGTCACCTCCGACGGTGCGGTCACCGGCTCGGATTCCTGAGCGGTGCCGCCCGCGCCCCCGGTCCGCCCTCCCGCCGGGCTCCCGGATCCTCCCGGTCATCGGCGCGGATCCCGAGCCCGCGCCGTGGGGCCGCCGAGCCGCCGGGGGCCGGGCCGCCGAAGGAGCCGGTGAAGACCGACCCGGGCGCTGTCCGGGCACCATCCGGAACGGCCGGAAGCCGAGGACTTGCGGGGATGCCCGCGTTCCGCTGCCGTGCCGTGCCGTGCGCCCGGACGCGACGGAAGGCGGAGGCCGGGCCGGGGAGGCCGCGGCCCGGGACCGGGCGGGCCGGGGGCGGAGGGAGGAGCCGGACCGGGAACGCCGGCCGGGCCCCTACTCCCGTTCCAGCCAGCCGTCGTGCTCCGCGGCGATCTTCTCCAGCACGGCCGTGTCGTACGCGCCCTCCGGGCCGTCGACCACGACCAGCCACTGGGCGTCCTCCGCGTCGTCCTCGCCCGCCAGCGCCTCGCGGACCGGCCGCGGTTCCTCCGCCAGGCCGAGGCGTTCGGCTACCTCCTCGGCCACCTCCTCCGCGGCGTCGCGGTCGGGGAGCACCAGGATGTGTCGTACGTCGTTCACCGCGCCATTGTGCGACAGGGGAGGAGACGCCCCCCGGGCGGGCCCCGAGCGGCCCCGGGCGGATTTCCGGGTGGCTTCCCGGGGAGGTGCGCGGGGGAGGAGCGGGCGTCGGCGGGGTGTCGGCGGCTCGTGGGATGCTGGTGCGCGATGGCCGGTAAAACCAGGAAGTCCTCGACCGACGACCCCCTCGCCCCCGTCACGCTCGCGGTGGGCCAGGAGGATCTGCTGCTCGACCGCGCGGTGCGCCAGGTGATCGACGCGGCCAGGGCCGCCGACGCCGACACCGACGTGCGCGAACTCGCCCCCGCCGACCTGCGGCCCGGCACGCTCGCGGAACTGACCAGCCCGTCCCTGTTCGCCGAGCGCAAGGTCGTGGTCGTACGGGACGCGCAGGAGCTCGCGGCGGACACGGTCAAGGACGTCAAGGCGTATCTGGCGTCCCCGGCCGAGGAGATCACCCTGGTGCTGGTGCACGCGGGCGGCGCCAAGGGCAAGGGGCTGCTGGACGCGGCCCGCAAGGCGGGCGCGCGCGAGGTCGCCTGCCCGAAGATGACCAAGCCCGCCGACCGGCAGGCGTTCGTACGGGGCGAGTTCCGCGCCGTCGGGCGCTCGGCGACGCCGGAGGCGTGCCAGGCCCTGGTCGAGATCCTCGGCAGCGATCTGCGCGAACTGGCCAGCGCCTGCTCCCAGCTCACCGCCGACGTCGAGGGCACCATCGACGAGGCCGTCGTCGCCCGCTACTACAGCGGACGAGCCGAGGCATCCAGCTTCACCATTGCCGACCGCGCCGTGGAGGGCAGGCTGCCCGAGGCGCTGGAGGCGCTGCGCTGGTCGCTGTCCACGGGCGTGGCCCCGGTGCTGGTCACCAGCGCCCTGGCCCAGGGAGTGCGGGGCATCGGCAAGCTGATGTCGGCCCCGCGCGGGATGCGTCCCGGTGACCTGGCCCGTGAACTGGGCATGCCGCCGTGGAAGATCGACCGGGTCCGCCAGCAGATGCGCGGCTGGTCGGCGGAGGGGGTGTCGGCGGCGCTGCGCGCGGTGGCCGATGCCGACGCGGCGGTCAAGGGCGGGGGCGACGACCCGGAGTACGCCCTGGAGAAGGCCGTCATGGCCATCGCCCGCGCGGCCCGCTCCCGCTGAGTCGGGCCCGCCCCCACCACGGCGGCTTGACCGCGGCGGACGCCGCCGGAATTCTCGTGGTCGGCCGATCGGGTCCGGACATGGAACGGGTGGGACGAATGAGAGCCAGACGGTGGGCGGCGTGCGTGGTGCTGGTGGCGATGTGCTTATCGGCCGGCTGCGGTTCGGAGGACCGGGACGACGGTGCCCGGCCGCCGGCGGACCCCCCGTCCCGGAGCACCACCTCGATTGAGGATCCCCCCGGACAGGAGCCCGGCGAGGAGGAGCCCTCCGGGCCCGCGGTGACGGTCACCGACGACGAGGGGTACCGCTTCGAGGTCGTCGGGATGGGCGCGGGGACGGTTCCGCAGATCGAGGGGGAGGAGGTGTCGGCGCCTCCGGGGCACGTCTTCGTCCACGCGGACGTGGCGGTGAGGAACCTCCAGGAGGACCGGAGCGCTCCGCTGGGCGACCTCCTGACGAACTGGTACATCGACGTGCCCAGGAGCGCGGTGCCGGAGAAGGGCGGCCTGGAGCTGTGCGATGACGGATCCGAGTACTGCGCCGACGGGATCTCGTGCCTGCGGACGGACGCGCCGCCCGGCGAGGACGGGGAACTGGGCGGCGTGGACGAGAAGGGCAGGACGATTCCGGCGGGCGCCACCTGGAGGCTGCGGTGCTTCCTGGGGCGGAACAACTTCGCGAGTCCCGCCGGTGCCGAGGAGGTGAGGGACTCGGTGGAACCCGACCGGATCCGGCTGTTCCGCGTCAAGGACCCCCACGGCTTCAAGTTCGCCCTGGAGGAAGCCGGCATCGACCTGGAGATCCCGCTGGGCTGAGTACGCCCACCGCTCGCCGCGCACCGCGTGCGTGAACGCGTACTGCCCGCCGTGGGGGATCACGGCGGGCAGTCGCTTCAGGCTCTTGGCCCTGTACTTCTCGGCGTACTTCTCGGTGCGCTTCTGGTGCGCCGCACCCGCGTGGCGAACGCAGGCCGCGTGCGCTGACCGCCGTTGATCCACCTGCGGGAACCTTGCCGCAAGCCCTCTGACCTGCTGCTTTCTCCTCCCGGAGTATCAGCCCGTATTAGCC
>NZ_JARVKV010000107.1 GCF_029813835.1 Streptomyces sp. DH37 | reverse complement strand
GTTCCCCGGAGACCACTCCGGGGAACCCCGCCCTTCTTTCGGCTTCTCCGACTTCCTGGGCTTCCCTGGCTTCCCCGGCGTTCCGGCGGCGGGGCGGACGGGATGCGCCCGGACCCGGCGGGGCCCGCGTCCGGAGGAGCACGGACGCGGGCCGGGGGAAACGCGGTCGGGCGCGGGCCGGCCTACCCGGCGTCCGCGGGGACGTCGGGCCGCGGGGTCCGGCCCGGGCAGGAGGTCCGGACGGGCGGCAGCTCGCCGTCGGCCAGGTAGCGGTGGACGACCGCGTCCACCGCGGTGTTCCCGCCGAGCACGTACACCTCGTGCTCGCCGGAGTCCTCCACCGTGACCAGGTGGTGGCCGAGCAGCTCGGCCATGGCGACGCCTCCGGCGTAGTGGTCCATGGGGTCGCCGTCGGCCTGGACGACCAGGCCCACCGGGTAGCCGTCGCGCGTGATCCTCGTCGGCTCCTCCGGCGCCCGGAAGGTGCGGAAGGCGCCCACCCACGGCTGGGCGCGCAGCACGCCGTAGCCGTAGGGGAACCGCTCGCGGAAGTCCCGCATGTCGTCGCGGTAGACCCCGAGGTCGGAGGGCCACTCGTGCTCCAGGGTGACGGCCTCCAGCACCCCGGTGCGCAGGTCCCCCTCGTTGTCGGTGGGCCGCCAGGTCCCCTGCTCCGACAGCAGGAGTCCGGCCTTCTCCCCGTCCCCCGAGCCGGCCGCGGTCCGCAGGTCGCCGACCAGCCGGCCCAGCTCGGCCCACTGGCCGCGGTCGCTGGCGCGGGTGCCCACGGCGCCGTCGAACAGCGTCCGCAGCCGGATCCCGTCGGGCAGGTCCCGCAGGAGGCCGACGACCTCCTCCACGGTCTCCAGCACCTGCTCCGGGCCGGTGCCGAGCCCGAAGTGGCCGTGGCGCTCACCGGTCCAGGAGGCCCACCGCTCGACGTTCCGCCGCACCGCGTCGCCCTGCCAGAGGAACTGCTCGCGCCACGTCCACTCCGGGTTGACGCAGGAGTCCAGCACGCTGCGGTCCAGGCGGCCGGGGAACATGCTGCCGTAGACGGCGCCGACGTAGGCCCCGTACGCGTAGCCCACGAAGGAGAGCCTCTCCTCGCCGAGGACGGCCCGGATCACGTCCATGTCCCTGGCCGTGTTCCGGGTGCTGATGTGGGGGCGCAGGTCCCCGCCGGCGCGTTCGCAGGCCAGCTCCCGCAGCCGCATGTCCTCGGCGAGCGCCTCGAAGGCGGAGTCCGGCGGGCGCGAGTCGAACGGGGCCCTGGGCAGGACCACCTCGGCGTACAGCGGGGTGGACGCGCCGGTGCCGCGCGGGTCGAAGCCGATCAGGTCGTAGACCTCGTGCACGGGGGTGCCGGCGAACCGGGCGGGCAGGTCCCGTCCGAGGCCCCAGTCCCCTCCCGGGCCCCCGTTGGCGAAGAGCAGGACGCCGCGCCGCCGCGCGGGGTCCGCGGCCCTCAGCCTGCTCAGCGCGATCGTCAGGCGCTCGCCCCCGGGATCGGCGTAGTCGCGGGGGACCTCGACGGTCGCGTACTCCAGCGGCGGGGCTCCGTCCGCCCCCCGGCGGGCGGACCGCCCTCCGGTGGGCTCGGACGACCACAGCGGTTCCTGTGCGCGGAACTCCCGCAGGGCCTCGGGCGGTGTCTCGGCCGGTGTCTGTCGGGGCCGCTTCGTTCCCACGTTCGTTCCCACGGAAACCTCCACTCTCGTCAGGAGGCCAGGCTGCCGCCCCCGCCTCGAGACGGCCTGGAAGATTCCCGGACCGGGGCCGGGACCGCGAGCGCGGCGAGGAGGCCCGCGAAGGCGAAGAGGGCGGCGCCGGCCAGGGCCAGCCCGTACCCGGAGGCGAGGGCGTGGCGGGCCGCCTCGGAGCCCGCCTCGGCCCCCGCGGAGGCCGTGCGGGCCGAGGCGGCCGTGGCCAGGATCACCAGGCCGAGCGCGCTGCCGAGCTGCCGGGTGGTGTTGAGCAGCCCGGAGGCGAGACCCGCCTGGTGGGGCGGCAGTCCGGCGGTGGCGGCGCTCGTCGTCGCGTTGAGCACCGCGCCCATCCCGAGGCCGAGCAGCAGGGCGGGGCCGAGCAGGTCGGAGACGTAGACGGCCGTCTCGTCCGCGCGGGAGAGCCACAGCAGCCCGGCGACGGAGAGCGACAGGCCGCCCAGCAGGATCGGCCGGGGCCCGGTCCTGGGCACCACGGAGGAGACGCCCCAGCCGCCCACCGCGATGCCGAGCGACAGCGGCAGGTACGCCAGTCCGGTCCGCAGCGGGGAGTAGCCGAGCACGTGCTGGAGGACGAGCGTGAAGAAGTAGAAGGTGCTGAAGAGCGCGGCGATGCTGCAGAAGGCCACGGCGTTGGCCGTGGCGACCGGGCGGTTGCGGAAGACGCCCAGCGGGACCAGGGGGTGCGCGGCGAGCCGCGCCTGGATGAGCAGGAAGAGCGCGAGCAGCGCCACTCCGGCGGTCAGGGCGGTGACGACCTGCGGGGAGCGCCAGCCGTGGGTGTGCGACTCGGCGATGGCGTACACCACCGCCATCAGTCCGAGCGTCACCGTCACGGCGCCGGGGACGTCGAGCCCGCGGCCCTTCTCCGGCCGGCGGGTCTCGGGCACCGCCCAGCGGACGACGGCGAGCAGCGCCAGTCCGAGGGGGACGTTGACGAGCAGGATCCAGCGCCAGGAGAACCACTCGGTGATCATGCCTCCGACGAGGACCCCGATGGCCCCTCCGGCTCCCGACACCGCGCTCCACATCCCGAACGCCCTGGCCCGGGCGGCGGGTTCGGTGAAGTTGGAGCCGAGCACGGTCAGCGTCGCGGGCGCCATGACGGCGGCGCCCAGTCCCTGGAACCCGCGGGCGAGCACCAGCGTCGCGGGCCCGTCCGCCAGCCCGCCCACACAGCTGGCGAGGGTGAACAGCCCGGCTCCGGCCAGGAAGATCCGGCGCTGCCCGAAGAGGTCGGCCAGCCGGCCGCCGAGCAGCAGGAAGCCGCACACGGCGATGGTGTAGGCGTTGTTCACCCACTGGAGCTGGAACCCGCTGCGTTCGAAGCGGAGTTCGTCGCTGATGACCGGCAGGGCCACGTTCACCACCGACGCGTCGAGCACGTTCATGAACTGCCCGAGGCAGCAGGCGACCAGGATGAGGCCGAGGCGTGGCGGGGCCTTGGCGGAGACGGCTGGGTGACGCGTCGTCGATGCGCTCATACGGCGACGCTGGCCCGTGCGCGTCGACGGCCGGTCGCGCCCCGGTCGAGCCGGGCGGTCCTGTCCAGGGGGTCTCCAGCGGCTCCCCAGCGCCCGTTGCGACAGTCCGTGCCGTACACCCCGGACCACGCGCCACGAGGAGGCTCCATGGCCAAGATCACGTACAAGCGTCCCGACGGCACCGAGACGGTCGTGGACGTCTCCGCCCCCAACACGGTCATGCGCGCCGCGAAGATCAACAACATCGAGGGCATCGAGGCCCAGTGCGGCGGCTCCGCGCAGTGCGGCACCTGCCACGTCTACGTCGACGAGGCCAACACCCTGCCGCTGCCCGAGATGCACGAGTCCGAGGACGACGTCCTGTACGGCACGGCCAGCCCGCGCCGCGAGACCAGCAGGCTGAGCTGCCAGCTCCCGGTCTCCGACGCGATCGACGGCCTGGTCGTGCACCTGCCGGAGACCCAGGTCTGATGGCCGGCCAGTCGGTCGTCGTCGTCGGGGCGGGCCAGGCCGGCTCGGACCTCGCCGCGGCACTGCGGAGCGGCGGGTTCACCGGGCGCGTCCACCTGGTGGGGGACGAGGACGCGGTGCCCTACCGCCGTCCCCCGCTGTCCAAGGACTATCTGGCCGGCTCGGCCGGGGACGCGGACGTCGAGCTGCGGCCCGCGTCCTTCTACGCCGACCAGGACATCGACCTGGTGCTCGGCGACCGCGTCGTGGAGATCGACCGCGACCGGCGGGCCGCCGTCCTGGCCTCCGGGCGCTCGCTCCCCTACGGCCGGCTGGTGCTGGCGGTCGGGGCGCGCCCCCGGCGGCTCCCGGTCCCCGGAGCGGACCTGGACGGCGTCCTGACGCTGCGCACCCTGGCGGACGCGCGGAGGCTGCGCCGCGGCCTGCGGGGCGGCGCCCGCCACGTGGTGGTGGTCGGCGGGGGCTTCGTCGGACTGGAACTGGCCGCCACCGCGCGGGCGCTGGGGCACGAGGTCACGGTGGTCGAGGCGCTGCGGCGCGTCATGTCGCGGGCCGTGAGCGACCCCATGGCGCAGTACCTCACCGAGGAGCACCGCCGCCGGGGCGTCCGGGTCCTGACCGGACGCGAGGTGACCGCGCTGCGCGGGGACCGGAGGGGGCGCGTGCGGGTCGTCGAACTCGACGGCGGCGAGCGCATCCCCGCCGAGCTGGTCGTCGTCGGCATCGGCGTGCTGCCCCGCACCGAGCTGGCGGCCGACGCGGGGCTGGCCGTCGGCGACGGCATCCTCGTCGACGGGCGGCTGCGCACCAGCGACCCCGTCGTCCACGCCATCGGCGACTGCGCCCGCTTCTCCGTTCCGGGCCGGACGCGCCGCCTGCGGCTGGAGTCGGTGCAGAACGCGTCCGACCAGGCCCGCTGCGTGGCCTCGGTGATCTGCGGGCGGCCCGACTCCTACGCCGCCGTGCCGTGGTTCTGGTCGGAGCAGTACGAGGCCCGGCTGCAGATCGCCGGCGTCACCGACGGCCACGACCGCACGGTGGTGGCCGGGGACCCGTCGGACGGGCGCTTCTCCGTCTTCTGCTTCCGCGGGGAGCGGCTGCTGGGCGCCGAGTCGGTGAACCGTCCCGCCGACCACATGATCACGCGGCGGCTCCTGGCGGAGGGCGGCGCCGTGCCGTCCCCCGAGGAGGTCGCCCGGCCGGACTTCGACCTCAGGGAGTACCGGCGCCGCCACCAGCCGGCGTGAACGGCGCGCGGCCGGGACCCGTCCTCCGGGTCCCGGCCGCTTCCGTCTCCCGCGGCGGTCACCCCCCGCCCCACGCCACCGGCAGGGACAGGAGGCTGTGGTTGACGTTGCCGGGCTCCCAGCGCAGCTCCTCCTCGGGCACGGCCAGGCGCAGGTCCGGGAAGCGGCGGACGAGCGCCCCGATGGCGATGTTCAGCTCCAGCCGGGCGAGCGGCGCCCCCAGGCAGCGGTGGACGCCGTGGCCGAAGGCGATGTGCCGGCGGCTCTCCTCCCGGGTGAAGTCGAGCCGGTCCGGGTCGGCGAAGACGGCGGCGTCGCGGTTGGCGGACGACAGGATGACGAAGACCGGGTCCCCCTTGGGGATGGTGACCCCGGCGACGGTCACGTCCTCCACGGCCAGCCGCGGGAAACCGGAGGTGTCGGTGGCGAAGAGGTTGACCCCGCGCAGCAGCTCCTCCACCGCGTCCGGGACCTCCTCGGGGTGCTCGTGCAGCCTCCGCCACTGCTCCGGGTGGTGGGCGACCAGGGCGAGGACGGAGTTGGCGAGCTGGCAGGCGGTGGTGTCGAAGCCGGCGCCGAGCAGCGCGTAGCCGAAGACCACCAGTTCCTGCTCGCTGAGCCGGTCGTCCTCGTCGCGGGCCGCGATCAGGGCCGACAGCAGGTCGTCGGCGGGCTCCTCCCGCTTGGCCACGATCATCTGCGACATGTACATGGCCAGGTTGGCCGCGCCCTGCTGCGCCTGCTCCGGCGGGCCGGAGACGGACGCGAACTGCCGCGCCCACAGGTGGAAGTCGTCCCGGTCCCGCACGGGCACCCCGAGCAGTTCGCAGATGACCGTCAGGGGCAGCGGCGAGCACAGGCCCGCCACCAGGTCGGCCGGCGAGCCCGCGGCCGCCATGCCGTCCAGCAGGCCGTCCACCAGCTCCTCGATGCGCGGGCGCAGCTCCTCGATGCGCCGGACGGTGAACGCCTTGGTCACCAGCTTGCGCAGCCGGGTGTGCTCCGGCGGGTCCATCGAGGCGATCATCTCCGGCGGGGCCTTGAGGAACCCGGGGAACTCCGGCGCGCCCGGCCCGTACATCGCCGCCCGGCTCAGCCCGGGCGCGGTCAGCGCCTCGCGCGCCGCCTCGTAGCCGGTCACCACCCAGGTGTGCCCGCCGCCCTCGACGGGCACCCGGGCCACCGGCTCCGCGGCCCGCAGCCGGTCGTACCCGGGCGCGGGGCCGCGGTAGGTCGACCCGGCGAACGGGAAGACCGCCGTCTCCTCGGCTGTCTCTTCGGCCGTGGTCATGTTCACGCCTCCGGGCCGAGGAGCGCGGCCGCGTAGTTCTTCCGCGCGGCGGTGTCGTACTTCAGGGCGACGTGGCTCGCGGCGGCGTTGACGTCCCGCCAGTACCGCTGGAGGGCCAGGCCCTCGCCGAAGCCGCTGGAGCCGCCCGCGGCGACCAGGAGGCCCACGGCCTCGACGGCCAGCTCGGCGGCGAAGGTGGCGTTGCGCTCGTTGCGCGCCATGAGCTCGGGGGTGAACCGGCGCTCGTCGATGACCTCGGCGTTCTGCGCGACCAGGCAGCGGGCCGCGTCGATCATGGCTCCGGCGCGCGTCAGGTGCAGCTCGGTCGAGTGCGTGCGGCGCTTGCCGGTCAGCACGTCGACGGCGGCGTTCAGCGCGCCGGCCGCGGCGCCGACCACGGGCGCTATGAAGGTGAGCCCGCCCACCGCCTGGAAGGGCACGTTGTGCGCGTCCACCCGGGAGGTCCCGTTGCGCCCCGTGAGCATGTCGGTGCGGTCGAAGGTGAGGTGGTCCGGCACGAACAGGCCGTCCACCGCGAGCGTGTGGCTGCCGGTCGCCCGCATGCCGACGCTGTCCCAGGTCTCGCGGACCGTGTACGTCCCCCACGGCAGCGCGAAGAAGCGCAGCCGCGGCGGCCCGTCGCCCCCGGGGACCGCGGCGCAGACCAGGGCCCAGTCGGCGAAGTCGATCCCGCTGACGTAGTTCCACTGCCCGCTCAGCCGCCAGCCCCCGTCCACCGCCGCGGCCCGGCCGGCGGGCATGAGGGCGGTGGCCACGACGACGTCGGGGCCCTCCCCCCACAGGGCGCGGTGGCCCTCCTCCGGGAGGTGTGCCGCGAAGCGGGCCGAGTAGGCGCTCAGCGAGGCGCACCAGGCCGTGGCGGGGCAGCCCTCGCCGACCGTCGTGACCGCGCGGGTCAGCTCGGCGAACGTCCCCTCGGTCCCGTTCCACCGCGCGGCCACGAAGTGGCGGGCGAAACCGGCCTCCCGGATCGCCTCGACCACCTCGGGCGCCAGCTTGCGGGTGCGGTCCGCGTCGGCCGCGTGCTGGGACGCCAGCAGGCGCACCCGCTCGGCGGCCGCCCCCTCGGTGTCCGGCTGTGTGTCGGTCTGCGTGTCGGCGGGCATCCTGGTGACCTCCTGTGGTGGGGATCCGTCCACTGGGCGCCCAGCGTCGTCCCGGACGCTCGAAGCGTGCTGCACCGCCGCTGGACCTGTGCGTCCCCGGAACCGCCCCGGTGCCGCGCCGGCCGGGTCCGCCCGGTGGCGAGGTGTCCGGGTGCGTGCGGTCGCACGGCGGCCGGAGGCCGCGTGCGGCCGGTATCACCTGGGCTTTCGCCGGGGCGGCGAGCGGGGTGGGCCCCGGCCGACGCGGCACTAGCCGCCCGCGACACGGGATCGAGCGGCGTCCCGGAACCTGGCGGCCTCCCGCGCACGACCGGATGCGCGGCGCAGGGCAAGAAGGAGTCGCCGTGTCACAGAAACTGCGTACCGCCCGGCCGCCCCGGGTCTCCGCCGACCTCCACGCGGAGGTCCAGGACTTCTACGCGTACCAGATGCCGTTGCTGGAGGACCGCAGGATCGAGGAGTTCGCCGAGACCTTCACCGAGGACGGCGTCTACGCGCACGCCAAGGACGGCTGGGAGCTGGTGGGCCGGCAGAGCCTGGTCTCCGAGATGCGCGCCGCCGTGCCGCACTACGGCACGTCCGTCTTCCGGCACTGGTTCGACAAGATGGTGATCGAACCCGTCGGCGACGACACGCTCAGGGTCGTCTTCCGCGCCCTGGTGAGCGTCACCGACGAGGAGGGGCGGGTGTCCTTCGAGCCCAGCTCGACCATCGAGGACGTCCTGGTCCGGCGCGGCGGGGAGCTGTACACCAGGTCCCGCACCGTGCGGCACGACATCCCCGACCCGGCGGGCTACTGGTCCGAGCGGCTGGGCTGAGCCCGCGGTCCCGGCCCGGGACGCCACAGGCCGGAGGCCCTGTCCGCGACGGTGCGGACAGGGCCTCCTGCATGCGGCCGACATGTGGTCGGCATGCGGCCGGTGTGTGGCCGGCATGCCCGCGGCCTGCGGCGTCCCGGGCCGGGGAGGGGATCAGAACAGCTTCCCGAAGCGCTCCAGGGTCTCGCCCGGGCTCGGGCCGTCCAGCGCGCCGAAGATGCGCCGCGCGCCCTCGCCGTGCTTGTGCAGCTTCACGTGGGCCAGCTCCACCTTCGTGGTGTTCCCGTCGACCGGCGTGATGTCCACCTCGATCTCGCTGGCGCGCTCGTCGTCGGGGATGGACTGCCAGTTGCCGTCGATCCGCCAGGTCATCACCAGCCGGCGCGGCGGGTCCCACTCCAGGATGCGGCCCCAGGCGATCTCGTTGCCCTCGACGTCCCACTCGTAGTAGCGGCCGTCGACGTGCGGCTCGAAGGCGAGGCCGGCGCGCTCCTTCTTCAGCAGGACGTGGGACGGGGGCCACCAGTCCCCCGGGCGCTCGGTGAAGACCTTGAAGCACTCCTCGGGCGTGGCCGCCACGGTCACCGACTTCCGCACGTCCGGGATCGTCTGCTCGGGCATGGGTCCCTCCTCAGTCCTGGGTTGGCTCCTGGATTGCGCACAACGGACGGCCACACCCTCGCGGCCGGTGCTCGACGGGGTGTCGAGCGCGGCTGGAACCCGCGTCCGGCGGGACGCTTCGAGGAGGAGTCGAGAGACCCGCAAGGTACGCCGGTCACGGTCGTCGTCACCCAAGCCCCCTACGGATACGGGAGAGCACGATGACAGACGCGGAGCGACGGGTCGCCTTCGTCACCGGTGCCACCAGCGGCATCGGACTCGCCGTGACCGAACTGCTGGCCCGCCAGGGCGTCGCGGTGTTCGGCGTGGCGCGTGCCGAGGAGAGCGTGAAGGCGCTGGTGAAGCGGCTGCGCGCGGAGGGTCTGGAGGTGTCCGGCACGGTCTGCGACGTCTCCTCCAGCGAGCAGGTGCGCGCGGCGGTGACCGCGGCGGTGGCCGAGTACGGCCGCATCGACATCCTGGTCAACAACGCCGGCCGGGGCGGCGGCGGCGTCACCGCCGAGATGGCCGACGACCTCTGGCTGGACGTGATCGACACCAACCTCAACGGCACCTTCCGCGTCACCCGCGAGGTGCTGAGCACCGGCCGCATGCGCGAGGGGGACTGGGGCCGGATCATCAACATCGCCTCCACCGGCGGCAAGCAGGGCGTGGAGCTCGCCGCGCCGTACTCCGCCTCCAAGCACGGCGTCGTCGGCTTCACCAAGGCCGTCGGCAAGGAGCTGGCGAAGACCGGGATCACCGTGAACGCCGTCTGCCCCGGCTACGTCGAGACCCCCATGGCCCAGCGCGTGCGCCAGGGCTACGCGGGCCACTGGGGCGTGACGGAGGAGGAGGTCCTGGAGAAGTTCCAGGCGAAGATCCCGCTGGGCCGCTACTCCACCCCGGAGGAGGTCGCCGGCCTGGTCGGCTACCTGGCCTCCGACGTCGCCGCGTCGATCACCGCGCAGGCGCTCAACGTCTGCGGCGGCCTCGGCAACTACTGACCCGCCCACCCGCCGCCACCGGCCGATGGGCCGGCGGCCGACGGCCGACCAGCCAACGACAGCGCGGACCGGGGACGGAGCGCGCAGAGACGGAGCCGGGACCATGACGAACACGGGCACCACACTGCTTGCCGG
The DNA here is from genome assembly GCF_029813835.1 of Streptomyces sp. DH37. GTDB lineage: Bacteria > Actinomycetota > Actinomycetes > Streptomycetales > Streptomycetaceae > Streptomyces. The sequence continues at coordinate 1,731 of NZ_JARVKV010000107.1, read as the reverse complement.
GCCCGAGCCCGACATCAGCTCCTTCCGCACGGCGATGGGATGCTTCCCCACCGGCGTCACGCTGCTGACGCAGGGCAGCGGGGACGCCCTCTCCGTGATGACCCTCAACAGCCTGACCTCCGTGTCCCTCGACCCCCTGCTGCTGCTGGTCTCGGTGAAGCGGGACGGCCGGATGCGGCCCCGGGTGGCGGCCGGCGGCGGCTTCGCCGTGAACGTGCTGGCCGAGGAGCACCGGCAGCTCTCCGGGGAGTTCGCCCGTCCGGACCGGCCCGCGGGCGCGGAGGCCATGCGGCGCATCGGCGCGGTCGAGGGGGTCACGGGCAACGCGGTCGTCCCCTCGGCGTCGGCCTCCTTCGAGTGCCTGCTGCACGCCGAGCACGAGGCGGGCGACCACGTGCTGCTCGTCGGGCGGGTGGTGGCGCTGCGCTCCGAGCCCGGCGCCCGCCCCCTGCTGTTCCACCGCGGCCGGTACGCCTCGCTCGTCTGAGCGCCCGGCCCCCGACACGTACGGACGGAGAACCGATGGCCACGCCCACGACAACGACCGGGAGCACCGCCTCCACCGCCGCCGCCTCCACCGCCTCCACCGCCGCGCCGTCGCTGGAGGAGGTCGCCGACGGCGTGTACGCCTTCGTCCAGCCGCCGGGCGGCTGGTGCCTGAACAACGCGGGTCTCGTGACGGGCCGGCGCGGGGGCGAGGGCCCGCCCGTGCTGGTCGACACCGCCGCCACCGAGGCCCGCGCCCGGCGGCTGCGCCGGGAGGTCGAGCGGGTCGCCCCGGGCGGGCCCGGCGTCGTCGTCAACACCCACTTCCACGGGGACCACACCTTCGGCAACGGTCAGTTCACGCCGCGGGCGGTGGTCGTCGCGCACGAGGGCACCCGCGCCGACAGCGCCGAGGCCGGGCTCGGACTGTGCGGTCTGTGGCCGGGCGTGGAGTGGGGCGAGGTCCCGCTGACCCTGCCGACGCTGACCTTCCACGACGAGCTCACCCTCCGCGCGGGGGACCTCCGCGTCGAGCTGCTGCACCTGGGTCCCGCGCACACCGCCAACGACGTGGTGGCGTGGGTGCCGGAGCGCGGCGTGCTGTTCACCGGCGACCTGGTCTGGTCGGGGGTGACGCCGTTCGTGCTGATGGGCTCCGTCTCCGGTTCGCTGCGCGCGCTGGCGCGGATGCGGGCCCTCGCCCCGCGGATCGTGGTCCCCGGCCACGGCCCGGTGGGCGGCCCGGAGCTGCTGGACGAGACGGAGGCGTACCTGCGGTGGCTGCTGCGGGTGGCGGAGGAGGCCCTGCGCGACGGGCTCTCCCCGCTGGACGCGGCGCTCCGCACCGACCTGGGCGGTTTCGCCGGCCTGCTCGACCCCGAGCGCCTGGCCGGGAACCTGCACCGCGCCTGCGCGGAGCTGGAGGGACTGCCGCCCGGGGCGCGGATGGACGTGGCCGGTCCCTTCCGGGACATGGTCGAGTACCACGGAGGACTGCCGGACTGCCACGCCTGAGGCGGCGTGCCCGGTCCGGCGGGGAGGAGAGGACGATGATCACCGATGAGCGGGAGCGTGAGTACCTGAGACACGACTTCTGGAGCATCCCGGTCCCCCTGCTGGCCGGAGAGGAGGAGGACACGTCCGAGCCGCACATCTGGCGGGGCATCGACTGACGGTCCCGGCTGTGAGCGCCGTACCCGCGACAGCACCGCGGCGGTGGCCCCTCGAATCCCTTCGAGGGGCCAC
>NZ_JARVKV010000106.1 GCF_029813835.1 Streptomyces sp. DH37 | reverse complement strand
GCCGTGCCCCCCGCCCCCGGAGGGCGGGACGGGTGGTCTCAGTCGACGTGGCGGGCCAGCGCGACGGCTGCGTGGGCGGCCGAGGCGAGGGTGACGTGACGGTGCCACCCGTCGAAGGAGCGGCCCGAGAAGTCCCGCAGGCCCACCCGGTCCGCGATCTCGTTGAAGTCCCGTCTCGTCCTGTCGGCGAGTCCGCCCAGCCTCACCAGGGAGGCGGGCGGCGTGGTCACCAGATTGGTCAGCCACAGTTCGGCCGGCCAGCGCCCGCCGTCCTCGCCCGTGCCCAGCAGCAGCAACTCCTCGCCGCCCGCCGCTCCTCCCTCGGCCGTCCGGCGTCCGGGTCCCCCCAGCACCCGGCGCCCGGGCGGGCGCGGCAGGCGGACCCGGACGGTGGCGGCCAGGACCGTCCGCTTCCCGGCTCCCGGGGCGGTCTCCCTCTCCAGGACCGGGCGCCGCAGGTTCTTGGCCAGTCTCATGATCTGGTGTGCGGACAGGGGGCCGCCTCCGCAGCCGGAGAGGACCGGATCCGCCACGGTGAGGTGGAGGTCGCCGTCGACCCTCGCGAGGAGCGGCGTCCCGTCGGCGCTGAGCTTCCCGAAGGCCATCGCCGTGTGGGTCCCGCCCACGTCGAGCACCACCGGCCGGACGGGCAGACCCCATCTCGCGGTGGTCTCGAGGCAGGCCTCGATCACGCACTCGCCCAGGGTCTCCACGCCCATCCCCTCCGGAATCGACACCCGGCTCCGCCGGTGGCGGTCCTTGAGCCAGGTCCCCGGCAGGTGGAGGCGCCAGTTGACCGGAGAGCTCGTCCTCTCCGAGGCCGCCCAGACGCCGATGGCCAACTGCGCGTTCAGCACCTGTCCCAGAGCGGGGAAGAAGTGCCTCTCCACTCCCACCGAGTGCCGTCCGGTCTTGGGGATGACCATCGGCTGCACCACCCAGGCCTGCGGGCGGGACGTGCCCAGCAGGTAGTCGGCCAGTGCCCGGCGAATCGGAACCCAGTCCCACGTGGAGTTGCAGATGAAGTGGTGGAGGTTCTGCTCCGAGGCCTCGCCGTCGAGCACCGCCGCGATGTTGCGGATCGACTTGCGTCCCGGTGTCTCCAGCAGCCCGCGCAGGTACAGCATGCCCTTCCGGTGCTGGTCGCTGCGGGGTAACGAGGTGAATAACGTCGAGCAGAGGTCGGCGAGCGGTCCGCTGCAGGGATCGGGCCGCAGTAGCGTACGTGTGTGATGTACCGTTTCTGCGGCACGTGTGCCGATATCGACCATGTCCATGGTTTCCTGCCTCTTCCCTGATGGTGAGGGGGGTTCACGTCAGGTGTGATCAGGCGGGGTTCCCGGCACGTGGTGGACGCGCCCTCCCGCCCGGCCGGAAGGCCGGCCGGCCCCCGGTGCGGCTGTTCCCTCGGACGACGGCCCGCGCCGGCACGGGATCCCGCCGTTCGGTACGGTCGTCTCCGTCGGGGTGGCGGGCGTCCGGGGCGGCGGGGGAGGACCGAGACGCCTCTCGGGCCGCGCGGACCGCGCGTTCCGACGGCCCGCGCCGTCTTCCGCCCGTGGGGGCCGGAACCGCGGCGACGGCCTTCGCGACCGCCGGGCCACGGGGGCCGGACGCCGGAGTCACGGCGGGACCGGCCAGTTCCCGGGCCGTTCGAAGCGGTCTGCCGTCGGCCGTCACGGACGGCGGTTCGGGGGTGGCGGCGGACTGCACTGGATGGCTCCTGTTCCGTTTCCGGCGCGTGCGGCACCCGTGGCGGTGTCCGTGGCGGTGCCCGCGGGTCCGCTCCCAGAGAGTAGGCAGCGGGCGGAGCGGAGTACCGGGCGGTAGAGGGAGAGTGTCAAGTTACCGGACGGTAATGCTTTTATTGTGGCTTGTATCACTCGCTCGGGCCGGAGCCGGCGATTCCAGAGCGACGGCGAGGTGGGCGACGGAGGCCAGCGTGATGTGGTGGTGCCAGCCCGGGAACGACCGCCCTGTGAAGTCCCGCATCCCCACGTTCTCCGAGATCGCGGCGAAGTCCCGCTCCACGGCGTCGGACAGACGGGCCAGCCGCAGGGCGGAGGCGGGAGCGGCGACGTTGGTGAGCCACACCCGGCGGCGCGGCTGCCCGGCCGGACCCCACTCGCCCAGCAGCAGCATCCTGCCGCTCCGGGCGGGCGACGCCGCCACGGGTATCGCCGAGGCCGTGGTCAGGCCGTCGCCGGGGTTCACCCGCTGCCGAAGGTGCGGAAGCGCGTCGGCGAGTTCCCCCGCCGTGCGCTCCTGCCCGCCGTGCCTGGGCAGTCTGGACCGGTCGAGCCGCAACCGGGTGTCCGAGTCCGCACGGATGACGAAGGGGATCCCCGCCGAGGAGAGGAAGCACGCGACCGACACGGCGTCCACGTCCGCCACGTCCACGACGACCGGCCCGTGCGGCACGCCGTCGGTGCCCAGGACGTCGGACATCGCCTGGCGGACGCACTCCTCTACGGTGCCGACCGCGGCGTCCGGGGGGATGTTCGCGCGCCGCCGCAGCGGGTCCGCCCCCCAGCGGGCGGACAGGCGCAGATGCCAGTGGACGGGCACGGCCGACCGTCCGGACGCCAGCCAGGCCCCCACCGCGTGCTGGCCCTTGAAGACCTGCCCGGTGGGCGCCGGCTGCTCGTCGACGCCCGCGGAGTGGGGGCCGGTCTTGGGGATCAGCAGGGAGCTGACCACCCAGGCGTCCGGTGCCAGCGCCCGGTGCGCGTACCGGGCCAGGGCCTGCCGTACCGGCATCCAGTCCCAGGGGGACGTGCTGATGAAGTGGTGGACGTTCTGCTGCGCCGCCGCCCCGCCGAAGTGGGCCGCGATGTTCCGCAGCGTCTTGCGCCCCCGCACCGACAGCAGGCCGAGGACGTATTTCTGTGCCTTGGCCCGCTGATCGCTGCGCTGGAGCGAGCCGAAGAGCGACTCGCACAGCTCGGCGTCCAGCGCCGGCGGGGCGGCCGGTCTCCCGGACGTGTCCGCGTGCCGCTGAAGGTCTCGCATCGTGGCCCCCCGTCAACCGTCACCCCGCCGGGCGGGGTGACGTGCCGCGCCGCACGGGTGTCGCCAGCCTCGCGCCCTGGAAACAGGTCTGGTGTCCTGTTTCTTTATACAGGCCCCGAGTGCGCGTGGCTGCTCCCCTTCTCCGTGGATCCCTCCGACCTGCTGCGATGCCGAACGGCACGGCTCGCGCGGTCCTCCGGCGGCGCGGGGGTCGGGAGACGGGGAAACAGGTCGCGGTGAAGGTTCGGGGAGGCCGCCTGCCGCGCCGCCGGTGGGAACGGGCACCGGCGCGAGGGTGCCGGGGCGGATGCGGGGGAGGGCCGTGTCCGGGCCGCCGGCTTACGAGGACCGCGCCTCACCAGGCGGAAGAGGGGGAAGTACAGGGCTCCCGGCCGTCCGGAGCAGGGGGTCGGCGCGGTGCGGCGAGGTGTCCAGCTTCGCCAGGACGCCGGGGGTGGCGACGTTGGGGAGGATGAGTCTGAAGAAGCACGACACCTCCTCGGGCAGGTTGCGGTCCGGCAGGCTCTCGGTGACCAGCTGTATCCCCGTCCACGCTCCGACCGACAGCCTCGCGACCTCGAGCGGGTCGGTGTGCACGAGCAGTTCGCCCCGCTCCCGGGCCTCGGTCAGCATCCTCGCCCCCACGTCGATCCAGTCGGGCCAGCGGGTTCCGAACAGGGCGCGGGACCGGACGTCGACGGACAACCGGAGGGAGGCGCTGAGTATCGGCTCCTTGGGCAGCCGGTGGGCGAGGAGCAGCGCCAGGTCCACCCATTCCTGCAGCTTGAAGGGTTGCGGAGTCAGCCCCTCCAGGGTCACCGCCTCATCGAGCACCCCACGCGCCAGCTGCTCCTTGGAGGTGAAGTGGAAGTACAGGCCGCCTCGGGTGAGCCGGGCGCGCTCGATGACGCCGCTGATGGTCGTGGCGTCGTACCCGAACTCGTTGAACAGCTCCGCCGCCGCCTCGAGGATGATCCTGCGGGTATGAACCGCGCGCTCCTGCCGTGCCACTCTCGCCTCCCCGCCCCGGTTACCGGGGTCTGAAACTTCCCTTGCCTCAGCCTGAAACAGACCGTAGGTCCGGTATTTCAACCGTACGATTCACCGTAGTGGTCAGACCAGCCGTATAGAGGGGGAAACGTGTCCGATATCGCTCTCATACCGACGTCGTCCGCAGTGCCGTCCTCCCTGCTCGGGGTCTACACCCACCTGGAACGCGCCGAGTCCGTACTCGTCACGGGCTGGGAGCGCACCGGCGCACGGGAGTTCGCGGTGGGGGTCAGGTGGCCGGCCGTTCCGGGTGACCTGCCGTACGACCCGCGCGTGCTCGCCCAGACCGTCAGGCAGAGCGGCTTACTCGTCGCGCACGCCGAGTACGGGGTCCCCCGCACCCACCAGACGGTGCTGAGCGCCCTGGCCATCACCGTGGACCCGGGTCTCCGGGTCCCCCGCGGCGGGACCCTGCCGCTGGAGGTACGGACCACCGTGACGGAGACCGGGCGCCGCCGCACCGCCGGCTCCCTGCGCATGAGCTTCCGCATCCTTCGGGACGGCACCGAAGTGGCCCGTTCGGAGGCGGACTTCGGTCACGTCTCACCCGTGGTCTACCGGCGTCTGCGCGGCACCGGCCACGCCGTCGGCTGGGGGGAGTGGCCCGTGCCGGCTCCCGTCGCCCCGCAACTCGTGGGCCGGTGCTCCGCCACCGACGTGGTCCTCGCGCCCGGCGACCGGCCGCGCCGCTGGGTGCTCCGCAACGACCCGCGCAACCACCTGCTCTTCGACCACCCCGTGGACCACGTGCCGGGACTGGCGCTGCTGGAGGCGGCCGACCAGGCCGCCCGCGCTCTCCTGGCCCCGGAGCCCCTCACGGTCACCGGCGTCGACGCCGCTTTCGAACGGTACGTCGACCTCGACCGGCCGTGCTGGATCGAGGCCGAGCCGCTGCCGTCCACCGGAACCGGCCGCCCGGCCGTCCGGGTGGTCGGCCGGCAGGGCGGGAAGCCGGCCTTCCGGGTCGACGTCGTCGGGGTGGGACCGTAACGGCGGGACCCCGGCCGGGGGCGGCGGCTCACTGGTTGACGAAGCCGCCGTCCACCGGCAGCACCGTACCGGTCAGGAACGGGCACCGGTCGCTGAGCAGCCAGGCCGCCGCCGCCGCGATCTCCTCCGGCTCCGCCGTGCGCCCCTGCGGGGTCAGCGAGTTGACCATGTCCTCGAGCCCGGGGTTCCGGCCGAACCAGTCGGCGGTGATCTCGCTGCGCGTGGTGCCGGGGGCCACGGCGTTCACGCGGATGCCCTGCTTGGCGTACTCGTCGGCGGCGGCCCTGGTGAGGCCGACGACCGCGTGTTTGGAGGCGATGTACGGGGCGGCGGCCGGGATGGCCACCAGGCCGCCCACGCTGCTGTTGTTGACGATGGAGCCCCCGCCGTGCTCCAGCATCGCCGCTATCTGGTACCGCAGGCAGTTGAAGACGCCGCGGACGTTGGTGTCCATGATGGCGTCGTAGACGTCGTCCGGCATCAGGTGCAGGGGCGTGCGGTCGCCGCCGATCCCCGCGTTGTTGAAGGCCGCGTCGAGGCGTCCGAACTCGGACAGGGCGAAGTCCACCGCCCCGGCCGCCTCTTCGGCGCGGGAGACGTCGCCGGTCACGTAGGCCGCTCGGGCCCCCTCCTCGCGCAACTCGCCGGTCAGGGCGGCCAGCCGGTCCTCCCGGCGGGCGGTGAGGACCACCGCGGCGCCCTCCCGGGCGAACACCCGTGCCGCTGCCGCGCCGATACCGCTGCTCGCACCCGTGATGAGGGCTACCTTGCCGAAGAGGAGGCCACCGGTCATGGCAGAAGTGTGCCAGGTCCGTTCCCGGGCGCGCCGCGGTACCTTCCCCGGAGGTGCCTCGAAGGTCAGCAGTCCGGTAACGCGTCGCAGACTCCCGAGGGCCTCCAGTCGTCGTGTGCGGCCTCGTCCGGGTACCGCTCCCGCGCCGCCGAGGGCGCCGTGCAGCTACCCGCCGCGTCGATCCGGTCGCGCACCGCCTCCGCCGACAACTGCGGCAGCACCAGCCGCCAGAACGGCGTGATCGCCCGGCACGAGTGCCGGCGGACGTCGTTGCGCCCCAGCACCTCGAGCCCCGCGACCACGGCCGTGATGGCGGAGGCGGCCTCGTCGAGCACCACGTCGGAGGCCAGGTCGCCGTGGTTCCTGGCGACGGTCAGCATCAACTGGACCCACTCCTGCCACTGCTGCCACAGGTCCACGTGGCCGTGCCAGGTGGCGTCGCGACCGAGTCCGAAACCGGCCCTCAGCACCGGGTCGCAGGAGAGCCACTGCGCCAGTGCGTGCGAGGTGTCGACGAGGAGCTGCAGCGGCATGGGGTGCCGGAGCGGGACGTTCCCGGTGATGTACAGCAGCGTCCGCGCCGCGGCGGACTCCACCGCCTCGCCCAGGGCCTGCTTGTTGCCGAAGTGGAAGTGCAGGGCACCGTGGCTGACGCCGGCCCGGGCGCAGATCTGGGTGATGGAGGCATCGGCGAAACCGGCCCGGTCGAAAATCTCTGCGGCGGAATGAATCAATTCCCGACGCGTACGTACGGCACGGTCCTGTTTGGCCATGTGGCACTCCGAGGAGGTGGTGAGCGATGGAGGGAACGCATGGGAATATGCCGCGGAGTGATGATGGGGGCATCCGGCTTTCGGTCCGGCCGCCGAGCGGCCAGGTCAGGCCGTGCCCGGCGAAGACCGGTGCCCGGGGGCGCCGTCGCGCCGGGAGCGACGTATGCATATCCACATGCACCCCACAACTCTTACCACGTCGGGAACTCGGGTGGTACAGGCGTTATGGAGACTGGCGCGGTAGCGTACCCTGCATGCTTGCCATTCAGATTGACCGCTTCGGCGGCCCGGAAGTCCTCCGGCCCGTGGACTTACCGACGCCCGCGGCCGGCCCCGGGGAAGTCCTGATCACCGTCGAGGCCGCCGGCGTGAACTTCGCCGACACGCACCAGGTCGACGGCTCCTATCCCGTCGCGGGCACGCTGCCCCACGTACCCGGCAGCGAGGTGGTGGGCCGCACCGCGGACGGGCGGCGGGTCCTGGCGAGGGTCTCCGGCGGTTACGCGGAACAGGCGGTGGCCAAGGAGTCGGCCGTCCTGGAGATCCCCGAGGACCTGGACGCCGGCGCGGCGCTCGCCCTGCTGGTGCAGGGGCTGACCGCCTGGCACCTGCTGCGCTCCGCGGCCCGGATGAGTCCCGGCGAGACCGTGGTCGTCCACTCCGCCGCGGGAGGTGTCGGCAGTCTCGCCGTCCAGCTGGCGAAGGAGTTCGGAGCGGCGCGCGTGTGGGCACAGGCCTCCTCCCCGGAGAAGCGGCGCCTGGCCCTGGAACTCGGCGCGGACGCGGTGACCTCCCACCCCCTGGAGGAGAAGGCCGATGTCATCCTCGACGCAGTCGGCGGCGAACTCTTCGACCGCGCGCTGGACTCGCTGGCCTCCCGGGGCCGCCTGGTCAGCTACGGGAACGCCGCGCGCAGCGGCTTCACCCCGGTCGATCCGGCCCGCCTCGGCCGGCTCAACGCCTCGGTCGTCGGTTTCTGGCTGCGTCCGACACTGGCCGCCCCCGGGGCCGTCCACGGCCCGCTGAAGGAACTCCTCGCGCTGGTCGCGGAGGGCCGGATCAGGCCGGTGGTGCGGTACGTCTACCCCCTTGCCGAGGCACGGCGCGCGCACGAGGACCTGCTGGCCCGGCGCACGGTGGGCAAGGTGGTCCTGCGCCCGTAGCGCCGCGCACGCCCGGACGGCCCGTGCCGCGGACAGGCGTCATGCCGCCGCCCCGGGCCGTACGAGGCCCCTCCTCCGCCGTTTCCCTCCGCCGCTCCCCTGTGCCGCCCTCCTCCTCGGCCCTCCTGTGCCGCCCTCCGCCGCCGCTTCCGCGCCCCCGGCCTCCGGGGCCGGCCGTGACACGCCCCTTTCCGCGCGGCCGACATGACAGATCGCCATTCCTGTGACAGATCGTCGTTCTCCTTTCAGGCGTCCGACCCGGCCCTGGGTAGCATCGGGCCGCGAGTTGGAGACAAGGGACCGGACTGCCGTCCCGAAGAATGTGGCGTAGCCGACGTGTACGCCGACGAGCACCAGTCATTCGATTCCCGGCCATGAAAGTCGTCCGACAATGTGACGCGGAGATCAAGAATGCGACTTGCGCAGGTGTTGGCAAATGTGATGGAGCGCCACGCGGACCGGCCCGCTGTCGGTGAACGGGTGAAGGCGTTCTCTCGGGATCCTGATACGGGCCGTGTATCGCTCCGTCTGCTGCCGCAGTACGAGACCACGAGCTACAGGGAACTGTGGGAGCGCATACGCGCGGTGGCGAACGAATGGCACCACGACGCGCGGAACCCGGTGAGACCGGGCGACCGGGTCGCCATCCTCGGTTTCACGAGCCGCGACTACGCCACGCTCGACCTGGCCTGCATATGCCTCGGCGCGGTCAGCGTCCCGCTCCAGTCCAGTTCCCCGCTGCCGCAGCTGAAGTCCGTCATCGAGGAGACCGAGCCGCTCGTCCTCGCCACCAGCCTCGAACGCCTGGACGTCGCGGTCGAGGCCCTCCCGGACGACTCGCCGGTCCGGCGTCTGGTGGTGTTCGACTACCACCCGGAGGTCGACGCCCAGCGGGAGAAGTTCACGTCCGTGTGCGACCGCCTGGCGCGGGCCGGGCGCGACCTGGCCGTCCACACGCTCGCGGAGGTCGTCGAGCGGGGGACCGCGCTGCCCGAGGTCCCGCTGCACACGGCCGACGACGAGAACGCGCCGGCCATGCTCATCTACACCTCGGGAAGCACCGGGACGCCGAAGGGCGCCATCTACACCGAGCGGCTGGCGGCCGCGATGTGGGGAGGCGCCTGGTCGAAGCTCTTCTCCGACGAGCACGCCGTCAACATCCACTACATGCCGATGAGCCATGTCGCCGGGCACTCCTCGCTGAAGAACACCCTGGCGCGCGGCGGGGTCAGCTACTTCACGGCGAGCAGCGACCTGTCGACCCTCTTCGAGGACATCGCGCTGGTGCGCCCCACGGAGATCTCGCTCGTGCCGCGCGTGTGCGAGATGATCCACCAGAAGTACCAAAGCGAAGTCGACCGGCGGACGGTGGGCGGTGTCGACCGCGAGGCGGTCGAGACGGAGGTCAGGAAGAAGTTCCGGGAGGAGGTCCTCGGCGGCCGCGTCACCTGGGCCAGTTGCAGTTCCGCGCCGCTGTCCGCCGAGCTGACCGCGTTCATCGAGTCCCTGCTGGAGCTCGAACTGCACAACGTCTACGGCTCGACGGAGGCCGCCGGCGTCATGGTCGACGGCGAGCTGCTGCGTCCGCCGGTGATCGACTACAAGCTGGACGACGTGCCGGAACTCGGCTACTACCGCACCGACTCGCCCCATCCCCGGGGGGAGCTCCTGCTGAAGACCGAGGCCATCATCCCCGGCTACTACAAGCGGCCCGAGCTGATGGCGCAGCTCCTCGACGAGGACGGCTACTACAGGACGGGGGACATCGTCGCGGAGGTCGGGCCGGACCGGCTCGCCGTCGTGGACCGCCGCAAGAACGTCCTGAAGCTGTCCCAGGGCGAGTTCGTGGCCACCTCGCGCCTGGAGGCCGTCTTCGCCGCCAGTCCGCTGGTCCGCCAGATCTTCGTGTACGGCAACAGCGAGAGGTCGTACCTGCTCGCCGTGGTCGTCCCGACCCCCGACGCCCTGGAGAAGTTCGGCAGCGAGCCGGAAACCCTCAAGAGGCTCCTCGCCGAGTCCTTCCAGGAGATCGCGAAGGAAGCGGGGCTGAACTCGTACGAGATCCCCCGTGACTTCCTGATCGAGACCGAACCGTTCAGCCAGGCCAACGGCCTGCTCTCGGACCACCGGAAGCTGCTGTGGCCCCGGCTCCAGGAGCGGTACGGGGAGAGACTCGAGCAGCTGTACGCGGACGTGTCCGCGCGGGAGGCCGAGGAGCTGCTGGAAGTGCGCCGCACGGCCGCGGAACGGCCCGTGCTGGAGACGGTCCGGCGGGCCACCCGGGCGCTGCTCGGAGGCTCGGGGGCCGAGGTGGAACCCACCGCCCGCTTCCGGGACCTGGGCGGGGACTCCCTGTCCGCCGTCGCCTTCTCCAACCTGCTCCAGGAGGTCTTCGGGGTCCGGGTTCCCATCGACACGGTCATCAGCCCGGCGTACGACCTGCGGCGACTGGCCGAGTACATCGAGGCGAAGCGGGAGAGCGCGCTGGAGCGGCCCACCTTCGAGTCGGTGCACGGCCAGGGCAGCACCCGGGTCCACGCCGAGGACCTCGCCCTGGACAAGTTCATCGACGCGCAGACGATCGCCGGCGCCCGGGCCCTTCCCCGCCCGAGCGAGCCGCCCCGGACCGTCCTGCTGACGGGAGCGAGCGGTTACCTCGGCCGCTTCCTGTGCCTGGAGTGGCTGGAACAGCTGGCCCGGACGGGCGGAAAGCTGGTCTGCGTGGTGCGCGGGGAGGACGCGGCGGCGGCCGGGAAGCGGCTGGAGGAGGCGTTCGCCGGCGGGGACGCGGACCTGGTCCGCAGGTTCCGGGAGCTGGCCGCCGGGCACCTGGAGGTCGTGGCGGGCGACATCGCGGAGCCGCGGCTGGGACTGGACGAGCCCACCTGGGAGCGGCTGTGCGACGACGTGGACCTGATCGTCCACGCCGGCGCCCTCGTGAACCACGTCCTCCCCTACAACCACCTGTTCGAGGCCAACGTCGTGGGGACCGCCGAGCTCATCCGGCTGGCGCTCACCGGCCGGGTCAAGCCGTTCACGTACATCTCCAGCGTGGCCGTCGCCACCTCCCGGGCCGGGCAGCCGGCCGTGGACGAGGACTCCGACATCCGCGTCGCCATACCCGTCCAGGAGGTCGACGGGGGCTACGCGGGCGGTTACGCGACGAGCAAGTGGGCCGGCGAGGTCCTGCTGCGGGAGGCGCACGACCTCTGCGGGCTCCCGGTCACCACCTTCCGTTCGAACATGATCCTCGCGCACAGCCGGTACGGCGGGCAGCTGAACGTCCCGGACATGTTCACGCGTCTTCTGTTCAGCGTCATCGCCACGGGCATCGCGCCGCGTTCCTTCTACCGGACCGACGACGGGGGGGACCGCCGGCAGGCCCACTACGACGGGCTGCCCGTGGACTTCACCGCCGCGGCCGTCGTGGAACTGGGAGGCCGGCAGGGCATGGAGGGATACCGGACCTTCAGCCTGGTCAACCCGCACGACGACGGGATATCGCTCGACACCTTCGTCGACTGGCTGGCCGACGACGGCCACCGGATCGAGCGGATAGACGACCACGCGGACTGGCTCGCCCGGTTCGAGGCCGCCATGCGCGCGCTGCCCGAGGCGCAGCGGAAGCACTCGGCGCTGCCGATCGTCCACGGGTTCAAGGACCCCGAGGAGGCCGTCCCCGGGTCCGTCATCCCCTCCGACCGGTTCCGGGCCGCCGTCCGGGCCGCCGGGATCGGCCCGGACGGGGACGTACCGCACCTGTCGCGAGCCCTCATCAGGAAGTACGCGTCCGATCTGGAGCGGCTGCTGCCCGCCTGAGCGCACCGCCGCGCGGGGACGGGGCCCCGGCCGGGCGGCGTCCCCCGGATCGGCCCACCGGCCGGCCGGCCCCCTCACCGGGGCCGGCCGGC
>NZ_JARVKV010000105.1 GCF_029813835.1 Streptomyces sp. DH37 | reverse complement strand
GAACACCCTCGGGTGTTCGCGGGCCGCGGTGTCGTCGTGTCCGGGCGGCCTCTCCCCCGCCTCCCCACCACGGCCCTCTTCTCGCACGGCTACGGCGAACGGACGTGCGGTGCCGTGTGGTTGCCCTGGTCCTCGTCGGCCGGTGCCGCCTCGCTGTGTGGGCTGTGTGGGCTGCGCGGGCGGCGCGGGCCACGCAGCGGGGCGGCACCGGCTGAGGGGTGACGCCGCGGTTCCGGGTGCGGGCAGCGGAGCGTTCTGCTCCGGGCGGGCACCGTCGGCGTGCGGCGGTGGAGGGGTGCGGGGCGCGGCCCTGCCGGGTCCGGTGCCGTCAGGCGGTGGAGCCGGCCGTGAGCCGGTCCATGAGACGTCGACCCGGCCGTAGTGGGCCCGCTTCTCGGTGGTCTTCCCGTCCTTGAACGTGAACAGGGTGAACATGGGAAAAGGCGGGTGCGCTCCGCGCGGGGGAATGCCGTCGTGGTCGCCGCCCCGGTCTCCTCCGACCACGACGCAGGCGACGGCCTTGCCGGCTTCGGCGACGGTGTCGATGACCGTCAGCCGGACGCCGGGGAAGGCGTCGGCGTGCTTCTTCTCCGCGTCGACGAACCCCGCGGCGCCCGGCCGGGGGCTGTCGGTCCGGGGGTGGAGGACGGAGTCCGGGTGGAACATGCCGGTGCGCGTGCCGCAGTCCCCCCGCTGAGGGGCCCGATGGAAGCGGCGCACGAGGTCTCGGTTCCCGGGCGGCGGTTCAGGCTCAGGCGCGCTGCGTCCAGTCCCGGTCCAGGCGGTCGGCCAGGCCGGCGGCGGTGAAGGCGGCTTCCAGCTCGTCGCGGCCCTCGGTGAAGTGGGCCCAGCCGTCGTGGTGGACCGGGACGACGCGGCGGGCGCCGAGGATCAGGGCGGCCTCGGCGGCCTGGGCGCTGTCCAGGACGAGCAGTCCGCCGTCGAAGAGCATGGGGAAGCGGGGTGCGCCGGCGAACAGGACGGCGGTGTCGACCGGGGCGAAGCGCTCGGCGATCTCCCTGACGGCGTCGAGGGAGGCGTTGTCGCCGCTGACGTAAACGGTGGGCAGGCCCTCGCCGGTCAGGACGAAGCCGACGACCTGGCCGGTGAAGGGCTCGACTTCCTCGCGCGGCCCGGGGCCGTGGACGGCGGGAACACCGGTGACGGTGACGGTGCCACCGCCCGGGCGCTCCAGCTCGACCGTCTCCCAGTCGGCCAGGCCCCTGGCCCTCTCCCCGAGGCGCTTGCCGCCACCGGGAGTGGTCAGGGTGAGGGGGACGTCGGCGAGCAGGGCCCGGCCGGAGGTGTCGAGGTTGTCGGCGTGCTCGTCGTGGGAGAGCAGAACCACGTCGACGGGGCCGACGTCGGCGGGGGTGGTGGTGGAGGGGGCGGTCTTGGTCAGGGTCGGACCGGGCGAGGGGTAGTCGCCGGGTCCGTCGAAGGTCGGGTCGGTCAGGAAGCGCAGGCCGCCGTACTCGAACAGGGCGGTCGGGCCGCCGAACGTGCGGACCGGGAACCGGTCGGCGTTGAGCTGGGACATCACGTCTCCGTTTCTCACGAAAAAATTATTCGTTTAACGTGATGCCAGGCTAGGCGGATGTCACGGAAAAACGCAAGCGCTACCATGAGAAGCATGGACGACGCCCTGGCCACCGACACTGCGCAGGCTGCTCTGCCCCCGGCTCCGGGTGCCGACCGGTACCGTTCCCTGGACTTCGCCGACACCGTCGCGACCCTGCCCGCCGGTCAGGGCTACGACCTGCTCGCGGCCCCGGAATCCGCCATGCGCTGGCTCGCCGCCCACGACCTGACCACCCCGGACGTGCGGTTGTACGAGGTGTGCGCTGAGCGGATGCGCACGCTGCGCGCCCACGTACGCGCCCTGTTCGCCGCCCGCGTCGACGGCACCACCCCGCCCGAGGCATCCCTGCGCGCGGTGAACGAGGCCCTCACGGCCGTGCCCACCGCACCCTTGCTCGCCTGGGACGGGGCCCAGGGGCTGCGCCGCGTCCAGGCGCACCCCACCGACCGGGCCGTCAACCACGCACTGGCGACCCTCGCCGCCGACGCCGCCGACCTGCTCACCGGTCCCGACGCCGGCATCCTCGCCGCCTGCGGCTCCGCCCCCTGCGACCGGTTCCTTCTGCGCACCCACGGCCGGCGCCACTGGTGCTCCACCCGCTGCGGCGACCGCGCCCGCGCCGCCCGCGCCTACGCCCGGCGCAGCGGCGCCTCGGGCTGACGCACCGCCTGAAGCTCCCTCGCGGACCGCCCGGTGGCCACCCGAGCACCTTCGGCAGGCTGCTTCCGGTCGCCGGTCGCCGGCCGGCGGTCCGACACCCGATCACTTCAAGAGCCGGACAGGCCCCCTTCCGGGACTCGCGCCGTGCGAAGGTCCGGGCCCATGACAGGCCCTCAGCAGCCGTCCCCGGCTGACCGGCCGGACGCGGACGACGCCGAGCGGCACGCCTGTCCGAAGGGCGACGCGCAGCCCGGCTCGCCGCGCCGCTCGCGCGGCGGCGCGGTCGCCTCCGCAGACCACACCCGCCGCCTCACCCCGGCGCCCCGGCCGGAGAAGGCACCGCGGGTGCCCACCCCGGCCGACCGCGGGCCGGGCCGGCCGTGGCGGCCGTGGCGGCCGGGCACCCCGCCGCCGACGCCGGTCGACCCGGACCTGCCGAGCACGGACGTCCGCACCGGCCACGCCCGCTGCTCCGCCCTCGGGCAGGAACCCGACTCCCCCCTCGACGCACTCGGCAAGCACGGCATCCCGAGGGGCGAGGTCTTCAGCGGGAGGATCAGCACCCGGGTGCGGGTCCGCCCCGCCCTCGAGGAGGCCCTCCCCACCACGCGGGAGGTCACGGCACCACACGCCCCGCACTGCCGGGTCGTCCTCACCGTGTACGGGATGAAGCGGCTCGGCCGCGACGCCGCCGAACTCACGGCGCTCGCCGGCCCCCCGTCCGGCGTCCACGACCCCACCGGCCCGGGCAGGCCGTCGTCCGCGTTCCTCACCGCGATGGCGGAGACCGGGCGGGAGGACATCCGCGAGCCCGCGCCCGAAGGGCTCGACACCGCGGCCCGCAAGGGCAAGCACGGCGGCCGGCCCCCGGTCATCACCGACGACGCGCGCCGCACCGTGCTCCGGCGCCGCGCGGGCGGCGAGTCCGTCGAGCGGATCCGGTCCGACCTGATCATCCCATCGGCGAACGCAGGGGGCGGGACCCCTCGGTGGCCGGCGCCCGCCGGGCGCTCGCCGAAGACGCCAGGCGTGAGGCGTACCCCGAAGCCGCCGAACGGGCCCACGCCGACTTCGCCGCCATGGACAGCGGAGAGGTTCCCGGGCCCGGGCCGAAGCGAGGCCCTGAGGTCACGCCGAGCTGCCTGTCCTCCCGCCGTAGCCGTGCGGGAACAGCGAGAACCGCGGGAACAGCGAGAACTGCGAGCACAGAGCCGCCACGGGCGGCCTCCCCGCGCGGGGAGGCCGCCCGTGGCGAGGAGGGCCCGGGAGTCCTGCGGCGGGGGCGGGAGGCGGAGCGGTGGGGCTACCGCCCCTCCGGCTCCTCCGCGCGCTCCGCCCGGTCCCCCGCGTCCGCCGTGTCCGCCGGAGTCGCCGTGTCCGCCGGGGTCGCCGCGTCCGCCGCCAGACGGCGCACCAGCGGGGTCGCGGCGGCGCCCAGCAGCGTGGCCGTGGTGATCGAGCCGAGGGTGATGCCCCAGGCGACGGGGCCGAGGGGGGTGCAGCCGAAGAACTGGCTGACCCCGGGCGTCTGGATGACCCCCACCAGGGCCGCGGCCGAACCGACCCCGGCCGCCAGCACGTTGCGGTCCAGTCCCCCGGTCAGCAGCGTCTGGGCGAGCTGGGTGCCCACCACCGACGCCAGGGCCACCGTACTGGCGCGCCGTCCCCGCCCGGTGAGCCGGGCCGCGCCCCAGGCCAGTCCCGCGCCGAGGGTGGTGGTGGCGCCGCGCAGCAGCACCTCCTGGCTCAGGTCGGCTCCCAGGGAGCGGTCGGGCCCCTCGCTCAGCAGCCGCTCGCCGGCCTCCGTCGCCGGTTCGCGCACCGCGATGGCCAGGGCCGGGGCGAGGTCGGTGAGGAGGTTGACGAGCATGATCTGACGGGCGTTCAGGGGCGAACTGCCGGTCAGGGCGGCGGCCAGCACGCTGAAGGCGACCTCGCCGAGGTTGCCGCCGACGAGGATGGCCAGCGCGTCGCGCACCGAGCCCCACATCGCGCGGCCCTCCAGCAGCGCGGCGATGATCGTCTCCAGCCGGTCGTCGCTGACGACCAGGTCGGCGGCGGCGGTCGCGGCGGGCGTACCGCGCCGCCCCAGGGCGATGCCGACGTCCGCCAGGCGGATGGCCGGGGCGTCGTTGGCGCCGTCGCCGGTCATCGCCACGACCCGGCCGATGCGCTGGTAGGCCTGGACGATGCGGACCTTGTGGTGGGGGCTGCACCGGGCGATGACGTCCAGGGTCGGCAGCAGCTCGTCGAGTTCGTCGTCGTCCAGCTCGTCGATCTCGGCGCCCGTGCACACCTTCTGGTCGGGGTCCTCGCTGACGGTGGCGGCGATGGCGTCGGCGGTGGCGGGGTGGTCGCCGGTGAGCATCACCGTCTGCACCCCGGCCGCGCGCAGCCGCGCGGTGGCCGGCGCGGCGCTGGAGCGCACCGGGTCGGCGAGGGCCACGAACCCGAGGAAGACCAGGCCGGCGACGGTCTCGTCGGTGAGGTCCTCGCCCTCGCGCAGCGGGCGCTCGGCCACGGCCAGCACCCGGCGTCCGGCCCCGGCGAGCTCCTCGGCCGTCGCGGTCAGCCGCTTCCGGGCCGCGGCGTCGAGTCCGCTCTCCTTCCGGCCGCCCGCGCGCAGCCGGGCGCAGCGCTCCAGCACGTTCTCGGGCGCGCCCTTGACGCTGAGCAGCATGCCGCGCGAGGTGCGGCCGGCGGTGGCGTGGTAGGCGCGGGACGGCTCGAACGGCAGGGTGTCGGAGCGCCGCCACTGCGGCGCTCCCTGGCGTACGCCCACCTTCGCGCGCCGGGCCCCGGCCACCACCGCGCGGTCGGTCTGGTGCTCCATCGGCTCGGACGTACGGGCGGGCGGGGTGGCGCGCAGCGCGGCGCCCAGGACCTCCTTGCAGGAGGCGTCGAGCCGGTCGGCGGGCAGCTCGTGCTCGCCGTCGCTGACGGCGGCGAGCTGGAGGTCGCCCTCGGTGAGGGTGCCGGTCTTGTCGAAGCAGAGCACGTCGGCGCGGCCGAGCGCCTCGATCGTGCGGGGGTTGCGCACCAGGGCGCCGTGGTCGGCCAGTCGGCGGGCGGCGGCGAGCTGGGCGGCGTTGACCAGCAGCGGCAGCCCCTCGGGCACGGAGGCGACGGCCAGGTTCACCGCGGAGGCCAGCGTGTTCGCCAGGGGGCGGCCGTGCAGCAGTCCGGAGCCGGCGACCGCGGCGGCCGAGCCGAGCGCCAGCGGCAGGCTGGTCCTGGTCAGGGCGTGCAGCCGCGACTCCACCCCGGTGTCGGGCGCCTTCTGGCGGGCGGTGGCCAGGCTGCGTCCGACCTCGGTGGCCGATCCGGTGGCCACCACGACGGCCACCGCCGTGCCCGCCGAGACGGTGGTGCCCTCGTAGAGCATCGAGCGGCGGTCGGCGATCTGCGCGGCGACGACCGGCGCCGGGTCCTTGGAGACCGGCAGGGACTCGCCGGTCAGCGACGACTCGTCGACCTCCAGTCCCTCGCCCTGGAGCAGCCGGCAGTCGGCGGGCACGACCTCCTGGGAGCGCAGCACCACCACGTCCCCGACCACCAGGTCCCCGGCGGCCACCAGGCGTTCGGCCCCGCCCCGCCGCACCCGCGCGCCGATCGCCGAGCGGGCGAACAGCTCGGCCAGGGCCTTGTCGGTCCTGACCCGCTGGACGGCGCCCACCAGGGCGGACGCTCCGGTGATCCCGGCCACCAGCCCCGCGTCGGTCCGCGAGCCCACGGCCGCCGACAGGGCGGCGCCCGCGGCGAGCACCGGGGTGAGGGGGTTGGCCAGCTCCTCGACGAACGCCGCCGGCAGGCCGATGCGCGCCGGCTGCTCGGAGGTGGTGTCCTGGCCGGCCCTCTTCTCGGCCTCCTCCCTGCTCAGACCCTCGGTCGCGCTGCCCAGGCGCTCGAGGACCCGGGAGGCGGGCATCAGGTGCCAGGGCGTGGTCTCCACCGGCGGGGTGACCGGGCGGGACAGCAGCTGCCGGGCGCGCCAGGTGCCCAGGCAGAACGCGGCGGTCCCGGCGCTGGTGCCGGCCGCGGCGCCGCGGGCCGTCGCCCGGTGGGCGGGCCCCTGGAGGGCGGCGACGGCGCCGACGCCGCTGCCGCCCGCGGCCAGGAAGCGGCTCTCCCGGTCGACCTGGGCGGCCACGCCCACCGCGTCCACGATCAGGCCGACCGACTCCAGGTCGGTGCCGACCAGGATGTGCGCGCCCCAGGCCGGCGGCTCGCCCTCCCGGTACACGCCGATCCCGCAGTCGGAGGCGGCCAGCGCCTTCCTGTCGCCGGACACCACCAGCACCACCGCGCCGTCCGCCTGCAGGCCGCGCAGGGAGGCGGTGAGGCGGTCGCCGCCGGGGACGACGGCGTCGGCGAAGCCGAACACCGGTTCCGGGCGGGTGGCGGCGAGGATCACGCGGACCCCGGCGCGGCGGGCCGCCGCCGCCACCGCGTCCGCGCCCGGGGCCTTCTGCCGGGCCAGGCCCGCGACGGCCATCAGCCGCCTGCCCCTGGCCAGGCCCAGGACGCGTTCGCCGCCCTGCTTGCGCAGCCGCGCCGCGGCCCGGGTCCCCTTGCGGCCGGTCAGCTCCAGCTCCTCCAGCGGCCCCAGGGCCCAGCCGTCCTCGCCGCAGCGGACGCTGCCGACGGCCTCGGGGGTGAAGAGCGCGAAGAGGCGTTCGGCGGTCTCCTGGGGGTCCGCCCCCTCCAGCGGCACGAGGTCGGCCAGTTCGTGGTGGCTGCCGCTGAGCGCGTCCTCGTCCAGCAGGACGGTGTTCGTCTGCCCCAGCCGTCGCAGCACGCCGCGGTCCATGACGGTGGCGCCCCGGAGCGCCAGGGCGCGGCCGAGCGTGGTCGCGAAGCCCTCCCGGCCCGCGTCCGGGGCCTTGGGCACGCCGGCGAGGGCCACCGCCAGTCCGCGCCGCGGCCCCGTGAACGGCACCGCCGCCGCGCCGGCCGCCGCCGACAGCGCCATCGAGCGTTCGACGTAGCGGTCGACGGCGTCGCGCGGCGGGGGTACGGGCCGCTCCACCGCGATCGGACCGGCCGCCGCGTCCTCGGGGCTGCCCACCAGCCCCGACTCCGCCGCCTCCCACGCCCGGCGGTAGGCGCCCGCCTCCCGCCACTGGGCCACGCGCTCCACGACGTCGAGGACGAGGCCGCCGCCGCGCGTGGCCACGCCCTGGGTCAGCGCCGTGATCACCGGCAGCAGCGACTCGGCCTGCTGCGGGTCGTGCAGTCCCTTGGTGATCAGCCGCCGCAGCCGCGGATGGCGGGTGATGGCCCCGGTGATGCCGGCCACCTCGGGCGGCAGCGGCGTCCAGGGGGCCACCCGGTTGAGGGTGGACAGCCCCAGCCCCACCACGTCGGCGGTCAGGGCGGTGACCGACTGGCTGGTCCGCGGCCCCTCGCACGGGTGGTGGGGCTCCTGGCACCACTCCTCGTCCTCGTCGTCCGCGCAGGGGATCCCGTCGCCGGAGCCCTCGGCGCGCTCCACCAGCGCCACCAGCTCGCGCTCGGGGGGCGGCGGCGACTCCAGCGCCACCACCACCCGTCCCGAGGGCGCGTTCACCCGCGCCCACAGCACCCCGGGATGCCGCTCCAGAACGCGTTCCACGCGCCGGGCGACCCGTTCGCCGCCGGGGGTGTTGACCCCGTGGACGGTGATGTAGCAGCGCCCCGGCCGGGACCACACGGCCCGCCGGGGCAGCCCCACGACCTGCCCGGCCAGCCGGCCGGCGGTGCCCACCACCTCCCGCGCCCCGGCGGTCACCCCTTCGGGGACCAGCCCGATCAGGGGCGGCACCGGCAGACGCAGACCCGGTACACCCGGCAGACCTGACAGCAACGACATCGACCGTGCCCTTCCGACCGCGGTTTGGCAGACACCCGGCACCACCGGCGGGAGCCGGGCGCGGCCGGCCGGCCGGGCGCGGATTCCGCCGAAGGGGTACAAGGCTCCGGATAACCCCTCCGGCCCCGCTCACACCTGTCCCGCCCCGCCCGTACCCGCCGCCCTCCCGGCGCCACCGGGTCCGGCTACTCCGACAGCGCGGTGACCGCGGCGAGCAGGACGGCGTAGAGCACCAGTCCGGTGAGGAACCAGGGGAAGCTCGACCTGCGCCCGGAGGGGATCTCCTCCTTGAAGACGTTGAGGAGGATCGACCCGGCCAGCGCGGCGGTGAGCACGCTGACCAGCAGGGTGCCGGCGGGCGCCAGGACCGCCGACAGCCCCCAGCCCAGCAGCAGGGCGGCGGCCAGGGCGTACCGGCCGCCGTGCCGGAACCGCCGGCGGTAGTGCTCCTCCAGGGAGCGGTCGGTGAGGACGAAGTGCAGGCCCATCGCGACGGTGAACAGCAGCGCGAACGCCACTCCGGTCCGCAGCCGCAGGGCCATGGTGTAGGTGATCAGCGCGTTGTAGACGAGGAACGAGCCGAGGTGCAGCCGGTAGACCCAGGCGCCGGGCCCATGCGCGCCGTCCGTGTCCGCGGCGCTCCCCGCGTCCCCGTCCCGCCGCTCCCGCGCTCCCCGCCCGCCGTGCCGGTCGGCCAGCCGCTCCAGGCCGTAGAAGCAGGTGAACCCGGCCAGGGCGACCGCGAAAATGCCCAGGTCGGTGAGCGGGGTGGGGCGCAGCGCACTGCTCAGCAGCTCGCCGACGGCCTCGTTCCCCTCGGCGACCTCGGGAAGCAGGTGCAGGAACACGTACGCCACCGCCAGGCCGCCCGCGAACGAGCCGGTGGCCCGTTCCGGCACCAGGGGCAGCTTCCGGACGCGCGGGGCCGCCAGGTGCAGGGCGGCCAGGAGCACGGCGATGCCCAGTGAGGCGGCGACGCTCGCTCCGGTCGACAGCTCCACGCGTTCCCCCCTTCGTGCGGCCCGGGTGCCCCGCCGTCGGCTTCCCGGTGCCGAACAGGACATACACCGGCAAGTGGGTCCGCGTGCGACGTGTCGTCCCGCCCCGAGGGGGAACCCCGGTGCGTCGAGACCTCGACACGCCGAGACAGACACCGAGACAGACGCCGAGACAGAGGCACCGAGACAGCAGCGCGGCCCGGTCCGCCGGGCCGGCGGGATGGATGTCTATGACCAGCGGGTACATGGGTCCCGAGGACTTCGGCCGGGATCCGCTCGGAGAGTTCCTCGCGCGCTTCCTGGGCGCCGCGCCGTCCGGCGGGCGGTCGACGGGACCCCGGTACTTCGACTTCGTGCGGCTGATGAGCGAGCCCGCCCGGCAGCTCGTCTCCTCCGCGGCGTCGTACGCCGCGGAGCACGGCAGCACCGACCTCAACACCGAGCACCTGCTGCGGGCGGCCCTCACCACCGACCCCACCCGCGCCATGGTCTCCCGCGCCGGCGGCGACCCCGACACGATCGTCGCCGAGATCGACCGGCACGCCGGGGACGGTCCGCGGCGCTCCTCCATCGCCGTCAGCCCCGCCGTGAAGCGTGCGCTGATGGACGCCCACCAGGTCGCGCGCTCCTCGGGCTCGTCGTACATCGGGCCGGAGCACGTGCTGGTGGCGCTGGCCGCCAACCGGGACTCCGCGGCCGGCCAGATCCTCAACGCCGCCCACTTCGACCCGCGCGCCGGTCTCCCGGAGGGCCAGCACCCCGGCGGCCCGGCGGCTCCGGGCGGCGAGCGCCAGCCCGCCCCGGGCGCGCGCCCCGGCGGTACGAGCACCCCGAACCTGGACAGGTTCGGCCGCGATCTGACCGAGTCCGCCCGTGAGGGCCGTATCGACCCGGTGATCGGCCGTGACGAGCAGATCGAGCAGACCATCGAGATCCTGGCCCGGCGGGGCAAGAACAACCCGGTGCTGATCGGCGAGGCGGGCGTCGGCAAGACGGCCATCGTGGAGGGTCTGGCGCAGCGCATCGCCGACGGCGACGTGCCGGACAACCTGCTGGGCCGCCGCGTCGTCCAGCTCGACTTCGCCGGCGTGGTCGCCGGCACCCGCTACCGGGGCGACTTCGAGGAGCGGCTCAGCGGCCTCATCGACGAGATCCGCGCCCACACCGACGAGCTGATCGTCTTCATCGACGAGCTGCACACGGTGGTGGGCGCCGGAGGCGGCGGCGAGAGCGGCGCGATGGACGCCAGCAACATGCTCAAGCCCGCCCTGTCCCGCGGCGAGCTGCACGTCATCGGCGCCACCACGCTGGAGGAGCACCGCCGCCACATCGAGAAGGACGCCGCCCTGGCCCGCCGCTTCCAGCCCGTGCTGGTCCCCGAGCCGGGCACGGGCGACGCCGTGGAGATCCTGCGGGGGCTGCGCGACCGCTACGAGGCCCACCACCAGGTCCGCTACAGCGACGAGGCGCTGCTGGCCGCCGTCGAGCTGTCCGACCGCTATCTGACCGACCGCTTCCTGCCGGACAAGGCGATCGACCTGATGGACCAGGCCGGCGCGCGGGTGCGGCTGCGCACCTCCACCCGGGGCACCGACGTGCGCGCGCTGGAGCGCGAGGCCGAGCAGCTGCGGCGCGACAAGGACCAGGCCGTGGCCGACGAGGACTACGAGCGGGCCAGGGAGCTGCGCGACCGCCTCGCCGAGGTGGAGCGGCAGATCGCCGAGGGGGAGGGGAAGTCGCAGGTGGGCGACCGCATCTCCGAGGTGGGGGTCGAGGACATCGCCGACATCGTCTCCCGGCAGACCGGCATCCCCGTCAGCAGCCTCACCCAGGAGGAGAAGGCGCGGCTGCTGGGCCTGGAGGAGCACCTGCACCGGCGGGTCGTGGGCCAGGACGAGGCGGTCTCCGTGGTCGCCGACGCCGTGCTGCGCTCGCGCGCCGGGCTGGCCAGCCCCGACCGACCGATCGGCAGCTTCCTCTTCCTCGGCCCCACCGGCGTGGGCAAGACCGAGCTGGCGCGCGCGCTGGCGGAGGCGCTGTTCGGCACGGACGACCGGATGGTCCGCCTGGACATGAGCGAGTACCAGGAGCGGCACACCGTCAGCCGGCTGGTCGGCGCCCCGCCCGGATACGTCGGCCACGAGGAGGCCGGTCAGCTCACCGAGGCGGTGCGCCGCCACCCGTACTCGCTGCTGCTGCTGGACGAGGTGGAGAAGGCGCATCCGGACGTCTTCAACATCCTGCTCCAGGTGCTGGACGACGGGCGGCTGACCGACTCCCAGGGCCGCACGGTGGACTTCACCAACACCGTCATCGTGATGACCAGCAACCTCGGCTCCGAGGCGATCACCGGGCGCGGCGGCACGCTGGGCTTCACTCCCGGCGCGGCGGGCGGCGAGGCCGGCGAGGCCGAGGAGGCCAAGGAGGCCGAGGAAAGGGCCCGGCGGGAGCGGGTGCTGCGCCCGCTGCGGGAGCACTTCCGGCCGGAGTTCCTCAACCGCATCGACGAGATCGTGGTGTTCCGCCAGCTCTCCGACGAGCAGTTGCGGCGGATCACCGACATGCTGCTGGACGAGACGCGGCGGCGGCTGCGCGCCCAGGACGTGGAGATCGACTTCACCCCGCAGGCCGTCGACTGGCTCGCCCGGCACGGCTACCAGCCGGAGTACGGGGCCCGGCCGCTGCGCCGCACCATCCAGCGGGAGGTGGACAACCAGCTCTCGCGGATGCTGCTCGGCGGCGAACTGGCGCCGCACACCCGGCTGCGGGTGGACGTGTCGGACGGCACGCTGGTCTTCCACCGGAACCCGGCGGCCGCGTCGGCGGCGCCGTAGGCGCGATCCGGGGCCGTACGTGCGGAGGCCGCCGGTCCCGGGTGGGACC
>NZ_JARVKV010000104.1 GCF_029813835.1 Streptomyces sp. DH37 | reverse complement strand
GGCCGACGGCCCGCCGGACGCCGCGGGATGTCACGGAACGCGGGCCGCGATCCGTCCTGGGGACGGCAGGGAAGGAACACACACCACAGGAGGCTCGCCATGGCCCGCATCTCCCTCGACCCGCCCCGCAACCCGGTGGCGCGCATCGGCCGGTGGTACTCGCGGCGCAGGTACGGCCGTGTGCTGGACCCCGTCGCGGCGATGGGGCACCACCCGCGCGTGCTGCTCACCGGTGGCCGCTTCGAGCTGGGGGTCGCCAGGTGGAAGGCGCTCGACCCGGTTCTGAAGCACCTGGCCGTGATGGCCTCGGCGGCCCGCATCGGCTGCTCCTGGTGCATGGACTTCGGCCGGTGGGAGGCCCGTGAGCTGGGGCTGCCGATGGAGAAGGTCCGGTGCGTGCCCGTCTGGCGCGAGCACCGGGACCTCTTCTCCGACCTGGAGGCGCGGGTCATGGAGTACGCCGAGGCGATGACCGAGACCGAGCCCGCGGTCACCGACGACATGGCGCGGGAGCTGGTCGGGCGGCTGGGTGAGAAGGCGTTCGTGGAACTGACGGTGATGGTCGCGGTGGAGAACATGCGGTCGCGGGTCAACAGCGCGTTCGGCCTGGTCGGGCAGGGCTTCTCGGAGAGCTGCGAGGTGCCCTCGCGCGCGCCGGGCGGCCCGTCGGCGCCGGCCCGGCCGGGGCCGGACGCGGCGAAGCCGGTCCCGTGGGAGTGACGGCCGTCCGGGCGCGGTCGTGGGCGCCGGGTCCGGTGGGGACGGCAGGGGCGGCGGCCGCACGGGTCCTGACCGTGGCCGCCCCCACCGCCGCCCCCACCGCCGTCCGTCCGGCCGTCCCGGCGTTCGTCCGTCCCCGCGCCGCGGGCGTTCTCCGTGGGTGCCATGCCCCCACGTTCCCGCCCGGCGCCCTGGCCGCGCTTCCCGCGCGATGGGGAACCCCCTCCCCCGCGCGGGGGAGGGGGCCCGCGGTCCCCGGCCGGGGAGCGGGGGCGCGGCGGCTACAGCCGCCGGGTGGCCAGGGTCAGCCGGTCCCGCGCGTCGAACAGGGCCTCCCTGATGGTCTGTTCGTGGGCGGGGGTCAGGCGCGCCACCGGCACCGAGCAGCTGATGGCGTCCCGCGCGGGGGTGCGGTAGGGGATGGCGACGCCGAAGCACCTCAGTCCCAGGGTGTTCTCCTCGCGGTCCACCGCGTAGCCCTGCTCGCGGATCTGGTGCAGCTCCCCGATCAGCTTCTCGCGGTCGGTGACGGTGTGCTCGGTCAGCGGTGCCAGTGTCTCCGGGAGCATCGCGCGGACCTGGTCGTCGTCGTACGTCGCCAGCAGCGCCTTGCCCAGCGAGGTGGAGTGCGCCGGCAGCCGCCGTCCCACCCGGGTGAAGGGGCGCAGGTAGTGCTGCGACTGGCGGGTGGCGAGGTAGACCACGTTCGTGCCGTCCAGCCGGGCGAGGTGGATGGTCTCGGTGGTGTCGTCGGAGAGCCGGTCCAGGGTGGGCCGGGCCGCGGCCACGACCTCGTCGCCGTCGATGTAGGAGGTGCCCACCAGCAGGGCGCGCACCCCGATGCCGTAGCGGGTGCCGGTGGCGTCGGTCTCGATCCAGCCCAGCTCCACGAGCGTGCGCAGCAGCATGTACAGGCTGGACTTGGGGTAGCCGACGGCCTCCTGGACGGCGGCGAGGGTGTGCATGCCGGGTTGTCCGGCGAAGAACTCCAGCAGTTCCACGGTGCGCACCGCCGACTTGACCTGTGCCCCGCCCGCCTCCGGTTTCCTTCCGGGGGCGCCCCCGCGCGCAGACGTCATACCGACCTTGACCCTTTCGCTCGACCCGCCATAGAGTCCCGAGCAATAGTTCACACATCGGGACAGTGTTCAGCATATCGAACAAGGTCTCCGGGGGGACAGCCCCTGGAGCCCCAGGATCCCGGACGCGCCCCCCGGTCGGCCCGTCGATCCCCGCGGTCGCCCGGCCGGCAGCCGTCTCGAAGGAGGAGTTCAGCGGTGGCAGTACCAGTGTGGAGCGTCGACCCCAGGACGGGGAAGCGGCGCGAACAGGTCGCGGTCGAGGCCACGGCCGCCGACGTCGACGCGGCCGTACGCGCCGCCCACGCGGCCCGCGGCGAGCTGGCCGGCCGTACCGCCCGGATCGCCCTGCTGCGCGCGGCCGCCGAGGAGCTGGAGGCCGCGCGCGAGGAGATCGTCGCGGCCGCGGACGCCGAGACCGCCCTCGGCGAGGCCCGGCTGGGCGGTGAACTGGGCCGCACCACCTACCAGTTGCTCGCCTTCGCCGACGAGGTCGCCGACGGCGCGTACCTGGACGTCACCATCGACCACGCCGACGCCTCGCTCACCCCGCCCCGGCCCGATCTGCGCCGCTACAAGATCCCCCTGGGCGTCGTGGCCGTCTACGCCGCCTCCAACTTCCCCCTGGCCTTCTCCGTGCCCGGCGGCGACACCGCCAGCGCGCTCGCGGCGGGCTGCCCGGTCGTGGTCAAGGCGCACCCGGACCACCCGGCCACCTCCGAGCTGTGCGCCGCCGCGCTGCGCCGCGCCGCCGCCCGCACCGGCCTGCCCGAGGACGTCGTCTCCGTGGTGCACGGCTTCGACGCGGGCGTGGAGCTGGTCAAGCACCCGCTGGTCGCCGCGGCCGGGTTCACCGGCTCCATCCGGGGCGGCCGCGCCCTGTTCGACGCCGCCGCGTCCCGCCCGGTCCCCATCCCCTTCCACGGCGAGCTGGGCAGCCTCAACCCGGTCGTCGTCACCGAGGCGGCGGCCAGGGAGCGCGCCGAGCGGATCGGCGGCGGGCTGGCCGGGTCGATGACGATGGGCAGCGGGCAGTTCTGCACCAAGCCCGGGCTCGTCCTCGCCCCCGAGGGCGAGGACGGCGACCGCCTGCTGGACGCCCTGGCCGGCTCCGTCGCCGAGGCCGCCCGCGGGCCGCTGCTGGACACCCGGATGCGCGAGGCGTTCCTGGCCGGGGTGAAGGCCCGCGCCGAGCTGGAGGGCGTGACGGCCCCGGTCGCCGCGGCCGAGGGCGAGGAGCAGACCGTGGGCGCGGGCTTCTTCACCGTCCCGGCGGAGAAGCTCGCCGCCTCCGAGCAGCACGGCCTGCTGCTGGAGGAGTGCTTCGGGCCGGTCACCGTCGTCGCCCGCTACCGCGACGCCGACGAGGTCAGCGCCGTGCTCTCCAGGCTGCCCGGCAACCTCACCGCCACCCTCCACCTCGCCGAGGAGGAGGCCGGCGAGGAGGACGGCCCCGCCGCCCGGCTGCTCGCCGAGCTGACCGGACTGGCCGGGCGCGTCCTGGTCAACGGCTGGCCCACCGGCGTCGCCGTCGCCCCCGCCCAGCACCACGGCGGCCCCTACCCGGCCACCACCTCCACCTCCACCTCGGTCGGGGCCACGGCCATCGAGCGCTGGCTGCGCCCGGTCGCCTACCAGGACACCCCGCCGGCGCTGCTGCCCGAGGAACTGCGCGACGACAACCCGCTCGGCCTGCCGCGCCGGGTGGACGGGCGGCGCGAGGGCTGAGTTCCCGGGGTTCCCGGGGCCCCCGGTCCCGGGGTTCCCGGGGCTCCGAGCCCCCGGGCCCCTTGCACCCCTCCCTCCGTGGCCGCCCTCGCCGAGGGCGGCCACGGCCGTGGTGAAAGCGGGACGGGGGAGCGCGGTCGCGGTCATAAGGAAGGCTTTGGCTCCGGCCAAGACAATTCGCCATGGACAGGAGCGAACCGGGGCGACAGAGTGGCGTCCATGGAGACCACCTCACTGCCGGGAACACCGAACCAGCCGAACCAGCCGGAGCAGCCGGAGCAGCCGAACCTGCCGGAGCAGCCGGAGCTGTCGGCCCTCGTGCGGAGCGAGTTCGCCCCGAGGACCGCCTACCTCAACACCGCCTCGCACGGCCTCACGCCCGCCCGTACCGCCGACGCCCTGCGGGAGGCGGTCCGGGAGACGGTGGAAGGGCGCATCGACATGACGCGCTGGTTCGCCGTGATCGAGGAGGCGCGGGCCCGCTTCGCCCGGCTCGCCGGCCTCGCCCCGACCCGGGTGGCGCTCGGTTCGGCCGTCTCCGCGCACGTCTCGCTGGTCGCGGGCTCGCTGCCGCCCGGCGCCGAGGTGCTGGCCGCGGACGGCGACTTCAGCTCCCTGGTCAACCCGTTCGCGATGCGCGCCGACCTCAAGCTGCGCACCGCCCCGCTGGCGGAGCTGGCGGACGCCGTCCGGCCCGGCACCGCGCTGGTCGCCGTCAGCGCCGTGCAGTCGGCGGACGGCCGGATCGCCGACCTCGCGGCCGTCGCCGGGGCCGCACGGGCCCACGGCGCCCGCACCCTGGTGGACACCACCCAGGCCACCGGCTGGCTGCCGCTGGACCCGGGCGCCTTCGACTACACCGTGTGCGGCGCCTACAAGTGGCTGCTGTGCCCCCGCGGCACCTCCTTCCTCACCGTGCCCGAGGACGGCGGGGACCTGGTGCCCCTCCAGGCCGGATGGGTCGCGGGGGAGAGGCCCTGGGACAGCTGCTACGGGACGGTGGAGGAACTCGCCCGCTCCGCCCGCCGCTTCGACACCTCCCCGGCCTTCCTGCCGTACCTGGGCGCCGAGCGCTCCCTCTCCCTGGTCGAGGAGGCCGGCCCGGAGGCGATCGGCGTCCACGACCGCGCCCTGGCCGCCCGCTTCCGCGCCGGCGCCGCGCGGCTGGGCCACCGCCCGGTGCCCGGCGACTCGGCGATCGTCGCGGTGCCCGGGCTGGGCGGGGCGGCGGAGGCGCTGAAGGAGGCGGGCGTGGAGGTCTCCGTCCGGGCGGGGAACCTGCGCGCCGCCTTCCACCTGTACAACACGGCCGAGGACGTGGACCGGCTGCTGGCGGCGCTGCCCCCGGCGTGACCGGCCGCGCGGGGCGGCGTGGCGGCACCGGCCGGTGCCGCTACGCCGACTCCCGTCGCACCAGCTCGGTCGGCAGGATGACCGCCGAGGGCTCCTCGCCGCCGATCAGGGCCAGCAGCACCCGCACCATCTCCGAGCTGATCCGGTCCCACGGCTGGCGGACGGTGGTCAGTCCCGGGAGGCCGGCGACGGCGGCGGGGGAGTCGTCGAAGCCGCCGACCGCGACGTCGTCCGGCACCCGGCGCCCGGCCCGCTCCAGGGCGGTCAGCGCGCCCCGCGCCATCAGGTCGGAGGCGACGAACAGCGCGTCCAGGTCCGGCGCCCGCTCCAGCAGTTCGGCGGCGGCCCGCTCCCCGCTGTCGCGGCTGTAGTCGCCGTGGGCGACCAGCTCGTCGCCGGCGGGGAGCCCGGCCCCGTCCAGCACCTCGCGCCAGCCCGCCAGGCGCTCCACACCGCCGGGGGTGTCCAGCGGCCCGGTGACCGTGGCGATGCGGCGGCGGCCGAGCGACACCAGGTGCCGCACCATGTCCCGGGCGCCGTCCCGGTCGTCGGCGGCCACGTGGGCGATCCTGGCCGTGCGCCCGGTCCGGTCGATCGGCTTGCCGCTGGCGACGACCGGTATCCCGGCCTTGATGAGCTGCTCGGCCACCGGGTCGCCGGTGTGGCTGGAGACCAGCAGGACGCCGTCGACGTGGCCCGCGGTGACGTAGCGCACGACGCGCCGCCGCTCGGCGGGCGTGCCGGCGATCATCAGCAGCAGCGGGACGTCGTGCGCGGCGAGCGCCTGCGTGCAGCCGCGCAGCAGCACGTTGAAGTTGGGGTCCTCGAACAGCTTCTCCTGCGGTTCGGTCAGCAGGAAGGCCACCGAGTCGGAGCGGCCGGTGATCAGGCTGCGGGCGTGCCGGTTGACGACGTAGCCCGTCCTGCGGATCGCCGCCCTGACCGCGTCCGCGGCGGCCGGGCTGACGTTGTGCCCGCCGTTGAGGAACCGCGAGACCGTTCCGCGGGAGACCCCGGCCTCCCGCGCCACGTCGTGGATCGTCGGCGGGCGCCGCCGCTCGCTGCTGCTCATGCGGTGACCATCCTCGTTCGTCTCCCCCGCTCTCCCGCGTCCCCTGCGATTCTCCGCGATCTTCCCGGCCCTCCGGCTCCCGGTTCAGGACTTTACGGCTCCGGAGAGCAGGTCCAGGCTCCAGAACCGCTGGATCACCAGGAACAGGGCGATCAGCGGCAGGACGGCCAGCAGGGCCCCGGTGATCACCAGGGTGTAGAGGGCGGGGGCGTTGGACCCCTGCTGGAGCAGGGTGAACAGCCCCAGCGTGACCGGGAACTTCTCGTCGTCGCCGAGCATGATGTACGGCAGCAGGAAGTTGTTCCAGACCGCGACGAACTGGAAGAGGAAGACCGTGACCAGGCCCGGCAGCATCATCGGCAGGGCCAGGGAGCGGAAGATCCGCCACTCGCCGGAGCCGTCCATCCGCCCCGCCTCGACCACGTCCGCCGGTACGGCCGCGGCGGCGTAGATCCGGGCCAGGTAGACGCCGTAGGGGGACAGGACCGACGGCAGCAGCACCGAGAGGTGGGTGTCGGTCAGGTTCGCCTCGGCCAGCAGCAGGTACTGCGGCACGGCCAGGATGACCGGGGGCATCAGCACCCCGGTGAGCAGCACGTTGAAGACGGCCTCCCGGCCGCGGAAGCGGTAGACGGCCAGGGCGTAGCCGGCCAGCGCGGACACGGCGGTGGACAGCAGCGCCCCGAGCCCGGCGTAGAGGGCGGAGTTGGCCATCCACTGCCAGTAGACGCCGTCGCGGTAGGCCGACAGGTCCGCCAGGTTCCGCGCGAAGCCGGTGCCGGGCAGGAAGGTGAAGGTGGAGAACAGCTCGCGGCCGGACTTGGTCGAGGCGACCACCACCCAGGCGACCGGCAGCAGGCAGTAGAGCGCGCCCAGGAACAGCGCGGCGGTGGGCAGCGGCGCGACGCGGCGCGGGGCGCGTGCGGGAGCGGCGGCGGTCATCGGGTTTCCCCCTGCCTGGTACGGGAGTTCGCGATCCGGAGGAAGCCGAAGGAGAGCACGAGCGTGACCGCGGCGACGACCACCGCGGTGGCGGCGGCCGAGTGGATGTCGCCGCGGACGAAGGCGTCCTCGTAGACCTTCATCAGCGGGCTCCAGGTGGTGGGGACGCTGTTGGTCAGCGGCTTGAGCGTGGTGGGCTCGCTGAACACCTGGAGCGTGGCGATGACGGAGAAGAAGAAGGTCAGCACCAGCGACGGCGCCACCATCGGGATCTTGATCCGCAGCGCGATCTGCAGCTGCGAGCAGCCGTCCAGCCGGGCGGCCTCGT
Source organism: Streptomyces sp. DH37 (assembly GCF_029813835.1). GTDB lineage: Bacteria > Actinomycetota > Actinomycetes > Streptomycetales > Streptomycetaceae > Streptomyces. The sequence goes on along the minus strand of NZ_JARVKV010000104.1, from coordinate 5,556 downwards.
AGACCTCGGCGGGGATCGCGCGCAGCGCCGTGTAGATGACGATCATGTTGAAGCCGGTGCCGCCCCAGACCGCGATGTTGGCGAGCGCGACGTAGAGCGCCCCGCCGTCGAGCAGGTCCGGCTCGGGCAGGCCGAGCTCGCCGAGCGCGAAGTGGAGCGGGCTGACGTCCGGCAGGTACAGGAAGCCCCACAGCAGCGCCGCGATCACCCCGGGGACGGCGTACGGCAGGAAGATCGCCAGCCGGGTGAAGGAGCGGCCCCGGACCCGGTCGGCGTCCAGCATCAGGGCGAACAACAGGGCGAGGCCGAGCATGACGGGGACGACGATCAGGCCGTACCCCAGCACCCGCAGCGCGCCGGCGGCCAGTTCGGGGTCGGTCAGCGCGTCCGTGTAGTTGGACAGGCCGGCCCACACCTCCTCGCGCGCCCCCTTGCCCAGGCCGAGCCCCTTGACCTCGACCCTGCGCAGGCTGAGGTCGAGGGCGTAGCCGACGGGGAGCGCGAAGAAGAGGAGGAACAGGGCGGCGGCGGGCAGCAGGAAGAGGTACGGCGCCCGACGCGCGCCGCTCGTCCTGCGCGGCGCGCCCCCCGGCCGCGTCCCCGAGCCCCCGCGGGCCGGCGGCGCGGTCTTCCCGGCACCGGCCGCCGTGGTGCCTCTCACGCGTGTCACCGGTGTCACTCGGAGACCTCGAAGCCCTGCTTCTCCAGGTCCGCCACGGTCGCCTCGTGCATGGTCCGCAGCGCCGCGCCGAAACCGGACCGGTCCTTGGCGGCCTTGCTGAAGGCGTCCTTGAAGGCGCTGTAGGCGACGTTGACGTTCGGGCCCCACGCGGCGGGCGCGGTGCCCTCGGCGATCCGCGCGGCCCGCTCGTAGAAGTCGGGCTGGTTGGGGAAGAAGTCCGGTGCCTTCGCCAGGGCGTCGCCGCTCTGGGCCGCCTGGGCGGCGGGGTAGATGCCGCCCTCCCTCACCAGCGCCGCCAGCGCCTTCGGGTCGGTGTTCAGCCAGGTGGCGAACCGCGCGGCGGCCTCCTTGTGCTCCGAGTCGTTCGTGACCGCGGTGGTCGAGCCGCCCCAGCTGCCGGTGGTGTTCGCGCCCTTCTCCCACTGCGGGAGCGGCGCCACCGCCCACTTCCCCTTGGTGTCGGGCGCGGCGGTGGTGAGGGTGCCGGGGGCCCAGACGGCGCTGACCCAGGCGATCTGCCTGCCGGTGTTGAGGGCCTTGTTCCAGGCGGGGGTGTACATCGGCTGGTTGTCGATGGCCCCCTCCTCGACCAGGGAGCCCCAGAAGTCGGCGACCCTGCGGGTGGCCGCGTCGTCGATCGCGACCTTCCACGTCTGCCCCTCGGTGGTCCACCAGCGCGCGCCGGCCTGCTGGGCGAGGCCGGCGAAGAGGCCGGCGTCGTTGCTGGAGAAGGTGGTGAGGTCCTTGTCCGGGGCCCTCTCCTTCAGCGCGCGGGCGGTGTCGGCGAACTCCTCCCAGGTGGTGGGGACGGACAGGCCGTACTCCCGGAAGAGGTCCTGGCGGTAGAAGAACATCATCGGCCCCGAGTCCTGCGGCAGGGCGTAGACCGCGTCGGTGCCCAGGGTGACCTGCTGCCAGACGCCGGGGGCGAACTCCTCCTCCGCCCCGGCCACCTCGCCGGATATGTCGGCGAGCACGTCGTTGCCGACCAGGGTGGGCAGCGCCTGGTACTCGGCCTGCACCAGGTCGGGGGCCTCGCCGGCCTTGGCCGCGGTGATGGTCTTGGTCACCAGGTCGTCGCCGCTGGCCTGCTTCTTGACCGTGACCCGGACGTCCGGGTGCTCCTCGTTCCAGAGCGCGACGACCTTGTCCATGCCCGGCGCCCAGGCCCAGTAGGTCAGTTCGGCCGGACCGGACCCGGCGTCGTCCTCCGACGAGCCGCAGCCGGTGAGGGCGGCGGCCGCCAGAGCGACCGCGGTGCACGCCGCGACGGTGCGGTGGTTCATGTTTCCTCCCTGACAAGGCGCTGTGAACGTGCACAGTAGAGAAACCCGACTGACTCTTGTCAATGGTTCGGGGCTTGATGTTTTCTAGGAAGCGCGGCCGATGCACGGCTGTGAACGTTCCCAGTTTCTTCCCGGTTGTTTCCCAGTTCTCTCTCGGACCGGCCCGTCCGGGCCCGGATCCCGACCCAGGAGGTCGTGTATGGTGCGCCTCGCCTACGGCGGCGACTACAACCCCGAGCAGTGGCCCGAGGAGGTCTGGCACGAGGACGTCGCGCTGATGCGTGAGGCCGGGGTGACCATGGTCAGCGTCGGGATCTTCTCCTGGGCGATGGTCGAACCCGCCGAGGGCGTCTTCGACTTCGGCCGGCTCGACCGGATCGTCGGCCTGCTGCACGACAACGGCATCGGCGTCGACCTGGCCACCCCCACCGTGGTGCCGCCCGCCTGGTTCTACCGCGCCCACCCCGAGGCGCTGCCCGTCAGCCGGGAGGGCGTGCGCTGGGAGTTCGGCTCACGCGGCGCGATCTGCCACAACTCGCCCGCCTACCAGGCCGCCGCCGCCCGCGTCACCCGCGCGCTGGGCGAGCGCTACGGGAACCACCCGGCGGTGGTGATGTGGCACGTCCACAACGAGTACGGCGTCCCGGTCCTGGAGTGCTACTGCGAGACCTCCGCCGCCGCCTTCCGCGACTGGCTGCGGGAGCGCTACACCACCCTGGACGCCCTCAACGCCGCCTGGGGCACGACGTTCTGGGGCCAGGTCTACGGGGATTGGGAGGAGATCCGGCCGCCCCGGGCGACCCCCACCGTCTGCAACCCCGCGCAGCGCCTGGACTACGCCCGCTTCGCGAACGACAGCGCCCTGGCGAACTTCCGCCGCGAGCGCGACCTGCTGCACGAGCTGTCCCCGGGCACGCCCGTCACCACCAACTTCATGGTCTCGCCCACCCAGTGCGACACCATCGACTACTGGGCCTGGGGCCGCGAGGTCGACCTCGTGACCAACGACCACTACCTGGTGGCCGAGGACGACCGCAACCACGTCAACCTGTCGATGGCCGCCGACCTGACCCGCTCGGTCGCCGGCGGCGGGCCGTGGCTGCTGCTGGAGCACTCCACCAGCGGCGTCAACTGGCAGCGCCGCGGCATCGCCAAGCGGCCCGGCGAGATGGCCCGCAACTCCCTGGCCCACATCGCCCGAGGCTCCGAGGGCGCGATGTTCTTCCAGTGGCGCGCCTCCCGCTTCGGCGCGGAGAAGTTCCACTCGGCGATGGTCCCGCACGCCGGCACCGACAGCCGGATCTGGCGCGAGGTGACCGAACTCGGCGCGCACGTCGGCGCGCTGGAGGAGATCCGCGGCACCCGCACCGTCGCGGACGTGGCGGTGGTGTGGGACTGGCAGTCGTGGTGGGCCCAGAAGCTGGAGTGGCGCCCCAGCCAGGACCTCGACACCCGCGAGCGGGCCGAGGCCTGGTACGCCGCGCTCTTCGACCGCCATCTGACCGCCGACTTCCTGCCCCCCGGGACCGGTCCGGCGGAGGCGGCCGCGTACCCGCTGGTGGTGGTCCCCGCCCTCTACCTGGCCACGAGGGAGGCCGGGGAGAACCTGCGCGCCTACGTCGAGGGCGGCGGCACCCTGGTCGTCTCGTACTTCTCCGGCATCGTCGACGAGCACGACGCCGTGCACCCCGGCCCGCACCCGGGCGCGCTGCGGGACGTGCTGGGGCTGACGGTCGAGGAGTTCCAGCCGCTGCGGGCGGGGCGGACCGTGACGCTCCGCTCCGGCGACGGCCCGTCGCTGGAGGCCGACGTGTGGGCCGAGACCGTGGTGACGCGCGGCGCCGAGACGGTGTGGTCCTACGCCGACGGCCCGGCCGCGGGCGGCCCCGCCGTCACCCGCCACCGGCTGGGCGCGGGCACGGCCTGGTACGTCTCCACGCGGCTCGGCGCGGACGGGCTCGACGCCGTCCTGGCCGCGGCGTCCGCCGACGCCGGCATCGCGCCGCGCGACGAGCTCCCGCGGGACGTGGAGGTGGTCCGCCGCTCCGGCGAGTCCGGCACCTACCTCTTCGCCCTCAACCACACCAGCGCCGACGCCAAGGTGCCGCTGGAGGGGGCCGGCACGGAACTGCTCGGCGGCACACGCGTGGCCGGCCGTCTCGCGGTGCCCGCGGGCGGGGTCCGCGTGGTCCGCCTCGAGGGCTGAGCCCCCGGCCGCCCCGCGCGCCCCGGCCGGAGCGGTCCGGCCGGGGCGCGGTCCACCCCGTTCCACCGCGCTTCACGGCAGGTCACAGCGGGTCACGGCGGGTAACGGGGAGTCACAGCGGGTCACAGCGGGTCACCGCGCTCCACAGCAGACCACGGAAGAAACCGAGGAAGAAAGAGCCCCGCCATGCGCAGACGCACCGTCCTGAGGCTGGGAGCAGCCGCTCTCGCCGCCCCCGCCCTGGCCACCGCCGTCCCCGGCACGGCGTCCGCCGCCCCGCGCCTGCGCGTCCGCGGCGCGGACGTCTCCTCCCTCGCCAAGAGCGAGGACCTGGGCGGCACCTACCGCCACGCCGACGGCCGGACCGGCGACGCCGTGCGGATCCTGGCCGGGGCGGGGGTCAACTGGGGCCGTCTGAAGGTCTGGGTGGACCCGGCCGACGGCTACCACACCAAGCCGCAGGTCCTGCGGACGGCCCGGCGGCTGAACGAGGCCGGCATGAGGATCCTGGTCGACTTCCACTACTCCGACACCTGGGCCGACCCCGGCAAGCAGTACAAGCCCGCCGCCTGGGAGAGCCTCCACGGCGCCGCGCTGGAACAGGCGGTGCGCGACCACACCGCCGACGTCCTGGGCGCGCTGCGCGCCCAGGGCACCCCGGCCGCCATGGTCCAGATCGGCAACGAGATCAACGGCGGCATGCTCTGGCCCGACGGCTCCACCGACGACTGGCCCCGCCTCGCCGGGCTGCTCAGGGCCGGCGCCGAGGCCGCCCGCGCGGCCTCCCCGGGCATCCGCGTCGCCCTCCACCTCGCCGAGGGCGGACGCAACGAGGCCACCCGCTGGTGGTTCGACAACGCGGTGGCGCACGGCGTGCCCTTCGACGTCATCGGCCTGTCCTTCTACGGCTACTGGCACGGCACGCTCGCCGACCTCCAGGCCAATCTCGACGACGTTTCCGCCCGCTACCGCAGGGACGTCTTCGTCGCGGAGACCGCCTACCCCTTCCGGCTGGACAGCGAGGACTTCCTGGAGAACATCATCGACCGGCCCTCCGAGCTCGTCCCCGGCTATCCCGCCACCCCCGCCGGGCAGACCGCCTGGCTGCGCGACATCACCGCCGTCGTCGCCGCCGTCCCGGGCGGGCGGGGCCTGGGGCTGTTCTGGTGGGAGCCCACCTGGACCGCCGTGCCCGGCAACGGCTGGGACCCGGCCGACCCGGCCTCCGGCAACGGCTGGGAGAACCAGGCCCTCTTCGACTACGACAGCCGCGCCCTCCCGGCGCTGGGGGTCCTGGGCCGCGGCTGACCCCGCGCCCTCGGGTCTCCCCGCGCGCCCGTCCGCGCGCCCACGGCGACGGGGCGGGACCGCCGCGGCGGTCC
>NZ_JARVKV010000103.1 GCF_029813835.1 Streptomyces sp. DH37 | reverse complement strand
GGGCGGGCGGTCACCGGCCGGGGACGTACGGGTGTGTACGGGCGGTGCGCGCCGAGGGGCGTGCTACGCCAGCCCGGCCACCAGCTCCGCCACCTGCTTGCGGCGGCCGGTGTAGAAGGGGATCTCCTCGCGGACGTGGAGGCGGGCCCGGGAGGCGCGCAGGTGGCGCATCAGGTCGACGATGCGGTGCAGCTCGTCGGCCTCGAAGGCCAGCAGCCACTCGTAGTCGCCCAGCGCGAAGGAGGCGACGGTGTTGGCGCGCACGTCCGGGTAGCCGCGCGCCATCTTCCCGTGCTCGGCGAGCATCTCGCGGCGCTCCTCGTCGGGCAGCACGTACCACTCGTAGGAGCGCACGAAGGGGTAGACGCACACGTACGCGCGCGGCTCCTCGTCGGCGAGGAAGGCCGGGATGTGCGAGCGGTTGAACTCGGCGGGGCGGTGCAGCGCCATGTTGGACCACACCGGCTCCAGCGCGCGGCCCAGCCGGGTGCGCCGGAAGAGGTTGTACGCCTCCTGGAGCGCGTCGGCGGTCTCCGCGTGCCACCAGATCATCACGTCGGCGTCGGCGCGCAGCCCGGAGACGTCGTAGGTGCCGCGCACGGTGACGTCCTTGGCGGCGAGCTGGTCGAACAGCTCCTGGACCTCGTCGGCGTAGCCGGCGCGGTCCTCGGGAAGCGCCTCGCGCAGGCGGAAGACCGACCAGAGGGTGTAGCGGATGACCTCGTTGAGGTCCTTGGCCTTCTTGCCCGCGTTGGGCGTCTTGCGGGGTTCAGCAGTCATGGGTTCATTCTCGCGCGGCGACCGGGGCGGCCGGTGGCTGGGTCCTCGACATCGGCTGGAGTTCCGGCCGGAGCGCCGCCGGCGAGCAACGACCCGGCGGCGGCGCGGGCCCCGCCGACGCACGCCGGGATGCCCACCCCGTCGTACGCCGCGCCGCACACCGCCAGGCCCGGCAGGGCGGCGAGGTGGCGGCGCACACGGGCGACGCGCTCGAGGTGGCCGACGGGGTACTGCGGCAGTCCGTCGTTCCAGCGGGTGACGGTGGAGGCGACCGGGCGGGCGGTGAGCCCGATCGCGGTCCCCAGGTCGCGCAGGGAGGCCTCCACCAGGTCGGCGTCGTCGAGCCCGAGGACCTCCTCCTCGCCGTACCGGCCCAGGGAGGTGCGCAGGACGAAGAGGCCGGGGTCCTGGGCGGCGTTCCAGTGCCACTTGTTGGTGGAGAAGGTGGACGCCTTGATCGTCCGCCCGTCCACGGCGGGGACGAGGAAGCCCCGGCCCTCGGGGACGGAGGCCAGGTCGCGGCGGCGGAAGGCCATGGTGACCAGGGCCATGGAGGCGTACTCGACGCCCGACAGCTCGGCCGCGGCGGAGGGGGCGGGGCCGGACAGCAGCCGCGCGGCGGCGGGCGCGGGGACGGCGAGCACCACCGCGTCCGCCTCCCGCGCGCGGCCGCCGGCGGTCACCGTCCAGCCCTTCCCGGTGCGGCGCAGCTCCTCGGCGGGGGTCCCGGTGAGGATCTCCGCGCCCGCGGCGCGGCAGGTGTCGGCGACGGCGCCGGGCAGCCGTCCCATGCCGCCCTCGATGCCCATGAAGACGGGCCCGTCCTGCCGGTTCGCGGCGGCGCGCTCCTGGACGCCGCGCACGGCGGCGAGCAGCGAGCGCTCCTTCCGTGCCGCCTCGAACAGCGCCGGTACGGAGGCGCGCAGGGAGATCCGGTAGGCGTCACCGGCGTACACCCCGCCCAGCAGCGGCTCCACGAGCCGGTCCACGACCTCGCGGCCGAGGCGGGCGGCGACGTACTCGCCGACGGCCACGTCCTCGCCGATCTCGGTGCGCGGCAACTCGGCGTCCTCGGCGGCGCGGGCGAGGCCGTCGGGCGAGAGGACCCCGCCCAGGACGGCCGGGTCGGCGGGTACGCCCATGAGGTGGCCGGTGGGCATCGGGCGCACCTCGCCGCGGGTCCAGATCGCCGCGGTGCCCGTGGCGGGCGGCTGGAGGGCGTCGCCGAGGCCGGCGGCGCGGGCGAGGTCGAGGCCCTCGGGGCGGCGGGCGAGCATCGACTCGGCTCCCAGGTCGACCGCGACGTCCGCGATCCGGCCCGCGTACAGCTTGCCGCCGAGCCGGGGCGAGGACTCCAGGACGGTCACGCGCGCGCCGCCCTCCAGGAGGCGGTGGGCGGCGGCGAGCCCGGCGATGCCGCCGCCGATGACGATGACGTGCATGGCCCCACTCTCGCAGACCCCCGCCGGTCCCGGCGCGGCGGCCCGGCGGTGGCGCGGGCGGTGACCCCGGCGGTGGCGCGGGGCCCGGCGGTGGCCGGACGGTGGCCCTACCGTGACCGCTTCGCTACCGGAACCCGGCAACCCGCCCGCCCGGGCGGCCGTCCAACCCGCGACGTTCACCGATGTGTTGGGGGGCATTGATGTTCACGCGCGTGTTCACGTCCGCGTCCGTGCGGGGGCCGGGGCGCCGCGGGCCGCTCGCCGCGGCGCTGCTGGCGGCGGCGCTGGCGGTCACCGGCTGCGGCGCGGCGGGAGGCGGGGACGAGAAGGAGGCGGCCTCGGCCGACAGGGGCGTGGCCGCGCCCGAGGCGCCCGGCGCGGTGCCGCAGGAGGCACGGGAAGGACAGGAGGGGCAAGAGAGACAGGAGGGGCGTGAGGGGGAAGCCTACGAGCCGGGCGCCTCGCAGGCGGACCGGAAGGCGGCCGGGAGTCAGGAGGCGGCCGGCGCCGACGAGGCGCCCGGCCCCGCCGCGACCCACATCGTCCGCACGGCGTCGCTCACCGTGGTGACGCAGGACGTGGCGGGGAGGGTGGCCCGTGCCCGTGCGGTGGTGGAGTCCGCGGGCGGCTACGTCGCCGGCGAGGAGACCGAGCGCGGCGGGGACGACGACCTCTCCCGGATGACGCTGCGGGTGCCGCCCGAGGAGTACGAGGACGTGCTGGAGGAGCTGGCCGGGCTCGGGAAGCTGGTCGAGCGGAGGGTCTCGGCGAAGGACGTCACCGACCGGGTGGTCGACGTCGAGAGCCGGATCAGGACGCAGAAGGCCAGCGTGGCGCGGGTGCGCGCGCTGATGGACGAGGCGGAGGAGCTGGCCGACGTGGTGGCCCTGGAGGCCGAGCTGAGCACCCGGCAGGCGGACCTGGAGTCCCTCCAGGCGCGTCTGAAGTCCCTGGAGGACCGCACCGGGACGGCCACGGTCACGCTGCTGCTGCACGGGCCGGACGCGGAGCCCGCCGGGGAGGAGGACGGTACGCCGTCCTTCCTCGACGCCCTGTCGGGCGGCTGGCACGCCTTCGTCTCGACGGTCCGCTGGTTCACCGTCGTCCTGGGCGTGCTGCTGCCCTTCGCCGCGGCGGCGCTGCTGGCGGCGGTGGTGTGGCGGCTGGTCCGCTCCCGTCTGCCGCGGCGGCCGGAGGGTTCGCGGCCGCGGCGCACCGGGCCCGCCGTACCGCCTCCAGTGACGGTTCCGGGGACGGTTCCGGGGCCGGTTCCCGGGCCGGCGGCGCGGGAGGACGGGCCCGCGGGGGGCTCGGGGAGGGAGTGAGGGAGCGCCCGGTGGGGCGGCCTCCGCGGAGGCCGCCCCACCGGGGTCTCTCAGCGCGCGGTCCGCTCGTGGACGTACTCGACGAGCCGGGTGAGCGCGTCGGGGTCGGTGTCGGGCAGCACCCCGTGTCCGAGGTTGAAGATGTGACCGGTGCCGTCCGGCAGCTTGCGGGCCGCGTCCAGCACGCGCCGCGCCTGGGTCTCGACGGCCTCGCGCGGCGCGAAGAGCACGGCCGGGTCGAGGTTGCCCTGGACGGCCTTGCCGGGCCCGATCCGGCGGGCGGCCTCGTCCAGCGGCACCCGCCAGTCCGCGCCGACGACGTCCGCGCCCGCCTGGGACATCGCGCCCAGCAGCTCGCCGGTGCCGACGCCGAAGTGGATGCGGGGGACGCCGTAGTGGGCGACGGCGTCGAAGACCTTGGCGGAGGCGGGCAGCACCGAGGCGCGGTAGTCGGCGGGCGCCAGGGCCCCGGCCCAGGAGTCGAAGAGCTGGACGGCGCTCGCGCCCGCCTCGATCTGCACCTTCAGGAAGCCGGCGGTGATGTCCGCGAGCCGGTCCAGCAGGTCGGCCCACAGTTCCGGGTCGCCGTACATCATCGCCTTGGTGTGCTCGTGGTTGCGGGACGGCCCGCCCTCCACGAGGTAGCTGGCGAGGGTGAAGGGGGCGCCGGCGAAGCCGATGAGCGGGGTGGCGCCCAGCTCGGCGGTGAGCATGCCGACGGCCTCGGTCACGTACTTCACGTCGTCCGGCTCCAGCGGGCGCAGCCGCTCCAGGTCGGCGCGGGAGCGGACGGGCCGCTCGACGACGGGCCCCACGCCCGGCTTGATGTCGAGGTCGAGGCCGATGGCCTTGAGCGGGACGACGATGTCGCTGAAGTAGATGGCCGCGTCCACCTTGTGGCGGCGGACGGGCTGGAGGGTGATCTCGGTGACGAGATCGGGACGCATGCAGGAGTCCAGCATCCCGATGCCCTCGCGCACCTTCCGGTACTCCGGCAGGGAGCGTCCGGCCTGCCGCATGAACCACACCGGGGTGTGCGGCACGGGCTCGCGGCGGCACGCCCGCAGGAAGGCGGAGTCGGCCACGGCGGGGTCGGGGGATCCCGCGGAGGAGGGGGTCGGGGCGGCGGTTCGGTCGTCGGCGGTCACAACCAGAAGTCTCGCACGTGTCCCTACCCGTCCGGAGCACCCGTTCCGCCTACGCTGCCGCCCATGGCAGCGGCGCGAGCACACCAGGCGGACGGCACGGAGGGTCCCGGCGGTGAGGAGGCCCCGCGGCCCTTCCGGCAGGCCGTGGCCGCCCTCACCGCGGTACGGCCGCGGCCGGAGGTCCGGCTCGACCCGCTGCCGCCGCCCCGGCGGCTGGCGCCGTTCGCGTACGCGCTGGAGGCGTCGGTCGAGGCCGAGGGCGAGGAGCTGGCCGACGGGCGGTTCGTGCTGCTGCACGACCCCGAGGGCCAGGAGGCGTGGCGGGGCACGTTCCGCGTGGTGACCCTGGCCCGCGCCGACCTGGAGCCGGAGATGGCGGCGGACCCGCTGCTGCCGGAGGTCACCTGGTCGTGGCTGACGGGCGCCCTGGAGACGCGGGCGGCGGTGTACGCCGGGGAGGGCGGCACGGTGACGCGGGCGGACTCCCACTCCTTCGGGGAGCTGGCGGGGCGGGCGGCGCGGTCGGAGATCGAGGTCCGCGCCTCGTGGACCCCGCGGGAGGGACTCGGGGGCGCGGCGGCCGCGCACCTGGCCGCCTGGTGCGACCTGCTGTGCCAGTGCGCGGGGCTGCCGCCGGAGAGCGGCGAGGGGGCGGCCGTCGTACCACTGCCGCAGCGTCGCGGCCCGCAGCCACTCTGATGGTTCCCCGGATCGAGTTCATGTCCGATTTGCCGGAATTTTCCACTCACTCATTCGTGATCATTCCCTAAAGCCGGACCGGCGGAGTGCCGAAGGATTCTGTGACCCCTCCACAGGGCTCAATCCCATCCCGACTTCCCCCCATAGTCGGCTTCCGTCCGCTCTCCACTCCCCAGGAGGCCCGGTGTCCGTTCTTCTTGAGCACCCCACAAGCCTGGTCGCCTACCGCCCGAACAAGCCGACGGCCATGGTCGTCGTCGCCGACCCCCGGGTCCGTTCCACCGTCACCCGCCACCTGTGGGCGCTCGGTGTCCGGGACGTGATCGAGGCGTCTTCGGTCGCGGAGGCCCGTCCCCGTGTCGCCAACCCGCGCGACATCTGCGTCGCCGAAGTCCACCTTCCCGACGGCTCCGGCCTGACCCTGCTCTCCGAGACCCGGGCAGCGGGCTGGCCCAACGGTCTCGCCCTCTCGGCCGCCGACGACATCGGCGCCGTGCGCAACGCCCTCGCCGGCGGTGTCAAGGGATACGTCGTCACCGGCACCCGCGGCACCCCCGGCCACCCCGGGCGCCCCGGCACCGCACCCATCGGCGCCGCCGCCGCTGCCCGCATGCACCGCCGCCCGCCGGGCGCCCCCGGTCAGCCGGGCGGCTACCGCGAGCTGTCCGGCCGGGAGATCGAGGTGCTGCGGCTGGTGGCGGAGGGCCAGTCCAACAAGGCGATCGGCGTCTCCATGGGCCTGTCCGCCCTGACCGTCAAGAGCCACCTCGCCCGGATCGCCCGCAAACTGGGCACCGGCGACCGCGCGGGCATGGTCGCGGTGGCCCTGCGCACCGGCATCATCCACTGATCCCACGCCCTCCCCGCCCCCTCCCCTTCCCCCTCTTCCCGATCCCTTCGAGCCCTCCGGTCCCTCCGATCCCTCCTCCGCTCCCGTCCGCTCCCCGCCCCGGACCGGCCCGCGCCTTCCGGCCGGCCGGTCCCCGGCCCCCGCCCGTCCGGCCGCTTCCCGGCCGGGCGGGCGGTGCGTGGTGCCCGCCGACGTGACGTTCCGTCGGCGGGCACCGCGCACTGCGTGCTCGCGGATACCCTTGTCCCGTGACCGACGCCCAAGAGACCTCCATAAGCAACGCGGCACGGCCTCCCTCCGGGGAGGAAGGTCCGGCACCGGTCCCCTTGCTGGAACCGCGCGAGGGCGTCCCGCCCGTGACCGCCACTCCCGAGGCCCTCGCGGAGGTCGTGACCGCCTTCGCCGGGGGCACCGGTCCCGTCGCGGTCGACGCCGAGCGGGCGTCCGGATACCGCTACGGGCAGAGCGCCTACCTCGTCCAGCTGCGCCGCGCGGGCGCGGGGACCGCCCTGGTCGACCCGGTCGGCTGCCCGGACCTGACCGCCCTCGGCGAGGCCATCGGGGACGCCGAGTGGGTGCTGCACGCCGCCACCCAGGACCTCCCCTGCCTGCGCGAGGCGGGCATGCGCCCCACGCGGCTGTTCGACACCGAGCTGGCCGGGCGACTGGCGGGCTTCGCCCGCGTCGGCCTCGGCGCGATGGTCGAGAACGTCCTGGGCTACTCGCTGGAGAAGGGCCACTCCGCGGTGGACTGGTCCACCCGCCCGCTGCCCGAGCCCTGGCTGCGGTACGCGGCGCTGGACGTGGAGCTGCTGATCGACCTGCGCGACGCCCTGGAGGAGGAGCTGGAGCGCCAGGGCAAGCTGGAGTGGGCGCACCAGGAGTTCGCCGCCATCGCCGCGGCCCCGCCGCCCGCCCCCCGCAAGGACCCCTGGCGCCGCACCTCGGGCATGCACAAGGTCCGCAGGAGGCGGCAGATGGCGGCCGTACGGGAGCTGTGGACGGCCCGCGACCAGGTGGCGCGGCGGCGCGACGTCTCACCGGGCAAGGTGCTCACCGACGCGGCCATCGTGGAGGCCGCGCTGGCGATGCCCGCCACCGTGCAGACGCTGGCCGCGCTGCCGGGGTACGGGCACCGGATGGGGCGCAAGCAGCTGGAGCAGTGGCTGGCCGCGGTCCAGCGCGCCCGCGCCCTGCCCGAGTCGGAGCTGCCCCAGCCCGCCCTGACGCCGGCCGGCCCGCCGCCCCCGCGGGCCTGGGCCGACAAGGACCCGGCCGCGGCGGCCCGGCTCGCCGCGGCGCGCGCGGCGGTGACCGAGCGCGCGGAGGAGCTGGGCCTGCCCCAGGAGAACCTGCTGACGCCCGACACCGTGCGGCGGCTGTGCTGGGAGCCCCCGGCCGAGCCCACGCCCGAGGCGGTGGCGGAGGAGCTGCGCCGCCACGGGGCCCGCGAGTGGCAGGTCGAGCAGACCGCCGAGCTGCTCACCACGGCCCTGGCGGCGCCCGCGCAGGCGGGCTGACACCCGTACGGCCCCGGTCCTCCCCCGGGGAGGGCACGCGTGTGACGTGCGCCCCTCCCCGGGGACGCCCCTTGCCCCATAATGGTTACCGACCGGTAGCATTGGTGGCGGGAAGAACGCCGCACGGCGACCGCACTTCCCCGGGGGGACGCACCCCCGGACCCCTGGCCGCACCTGGAGGAGAGCCAACGTGCCTCGTACCGCTAGGGACGTCGTCTTCGTCGACGGCGTTCGCACCCCGTTCGGCAAGGCGGGCCCCAAGGGCATGTACCACGAGACGCGCGCCGACGACCTGGTCGTCAAGTGCATCCGTGAGCTGCTGCGCCGCAACCCGGACCTGCCCCCGGAGCGCATCGACGAGGTCGCCGTCGCCGCGACGACTCAGATCGGCGACCAGGGCCTGACCCTGGGCCGCACCGCCGGCATCCTGGCCGGGCTGCCGACGACGGTGCCGGGCTACTCCATCGACCGCATGTGCGCCGGCGCCATGACCGCCGTGACGACGACCGCCGGGTCGATCGCCTTCGGCGCGTACGACGTCGTGGTCGCGGGCGGTGTCGAGCACATGGGCCGCCACCCGATGGGCGAGGGCGTGGACCCCAACCCGCGCTTCGTCTCCGAGAAGCTGGTCGACCAGTCCGCCCTGTTCATGGGCATGACGGCGGAGAACCTGCACGACCGCTTCCCGCACATCACCAAGCGGCGCGCCGACGAGTACGCCGTGCGCAGCCAGGAGAAGGCCGCCAAGGCGTACGCCGACGGCAGGATCCAGGCCGACCTGGTGCCGGTCTCCGTGCGCCGCACCAGCCCCGAGGCCGGCGAGACCGGCTGGGGCCTGGCCACCGCCGACGAGCCGATGCGCCCGGGCACCACCCTGGAGCAGCTCGCGGGGCTGAAGACGCCCTTCCGCGCGCACGGCCGGGTCACCGCGGGCAACGCCGCCGGCCTCAACGACGGCGCCACCGCCTCCCTGATCGCCGCCGAGGACGTGGCCCGGGAGCTGGGCCTGCCGGTCAAGATGCGCCTGGTCTCCTACGCCTTCGCGGGCGTGGAGCCGGAGGTCATGGGCATCGGTCCGGTCCCCTCCACGGAGAAGGCGCTGGCCAAGGCCGGCCTGTCCATCGGCGACATCGGCCTGTTCGAGATCAACGAGGCCTTCGCCGTCCAGGTCCTGGCGTTCCTGGACCACTACGGCATCGCCGACGACGACGCGCGCGTCAACCAGTACGGCGGCGCCATCGCGTTCGGCCACCCGCTCGCCTCGTCGGGCGTCCGCCTGATGACGCAGCTCGCACGGCAGTTCGAGGAGCAGCCGCACGTCCGCTACGGCCTGACCACCATGTGCGTCGGCTTCGGCATGGGCGGCACCGTGATCTGGGAGAACCCCCACTGGGAGGGCAAGTGAGTACCGCTGAGCTGCTGAAGGGCGCCGCCGAGCTCTTCCCGGACGAGGTCGTCACCAGCGCCCACGTACGCCACCTCGACCTCCCCCAGGGCGCGGGCCGGTTCGCGCTCATCACCCTGGACAACGGCCTGGACCACACCAAGCCGACCACCCTCGGCCCGCAGTCGCTGGCCAACCTGGACAGGGCGATCGACCAGGTCGAGGCCGAGGCCGCCCGGGGCGAGATCGTCGGCGTCGGCGTGACCGGCAAGCCGTTCATCTTCGCCGTCGGCGCCGACC
This sequence comes from Streptomyces sp. DH37, assembly GCF_029813835.1. Classification (GTDB taxonomy): domain Bacteria; phylum Actinomycetota; class Actinomycetes; order Streptomycetales; family Streptomycetaceae; genus Streptomyces. The sequence continues at coordinate 4,067 of NZ_JARVKV010000103.1, read as the reverse complement.
TCAAGGGCGTGGAGGTCATCAGGCGCCGCGAGGACGCGCTGGCCATCGGCAAGGGCGGCCACGACATCTTCAGGCGGCTGTCCTCCCTGGCCGTGCCGACCTTCGCCTACTACAACGGCGCGGCGATGGGCGGCGGCGTCGAGGTCGGCCTGCACTGCTCCTACCGCACCGTCTCGCGGGCCATCCCGGCCTTCTCCCTGCCCGAGGTCTTCCTCGGGCTGGTCCCCGGCTGGGGCGGCTGCACCCTGCTGCCGAACCTGATCGGCGCGGACCGCGCGGTCTCGGTGATCATCGAGAACTCGCTCAACCAGAACAAGCAGCTGAAGGGCGAGCAGGTCTTCGAGCTCGGCATCGCCGACGCGATCTTCGACGGGGCCGACTTCCTGGAGCAGTCCCTGATCTGGACCGCCTCGGTGCTCCGCGGCGAACTCGAGGTCGACCGCCCGGACGTCGACCGCGGCGAGGCCTGGGACCAGGCCGTCGCCCGCGGCCGCGGCATCGCCGACTCCAAGGTGCACGGCGCGGCGCCGGCCGCGTACCGCGCGCTGGACATCATCGCGGCGGCCAGGAACGGCGACCTGCGGCAGGGCTTCGACGCCGAGGACCGCGCCCTGGCCGACCTGATCATGGGCGACGAGCTGCGCAGCGGCATCTACGCCTTCAACCTGGTGCAGAAGCGCGCCAAGCGCCCGGCCGGCGCCCCGGACCGGAAGCTGGCCCGCCCGGTCACCAAGGTCGGCGTCGTCGGCGCCGGTCTGATGGCCTCCCAGCTCGCGCTGCTGTTCGCCCGCCGTCTGGAGGTGCCGGTCGTCCTGACCGACATCGACCGGGAGCGCGTCGACAAGGGCGTGGGCTACGTCCACGGCGAGATCGACAAGCTGCTGCTCAAGGGCCGCGTCAACCAGGACAAGGCCAACCGCCTCAAGGCCCTGGTCACCGGTTCGCTGGACAAGGCCGAGGCCTTCGCGGACGCCGACTTCGTGATCGAGGCCGTCTTCGAGGAGATGGGCGTCAAGCAGCAGGTGTTCGCCGAGGTCGAGGCGGTCGTGCCCGAGCACGCCGTCCTGGCCACCAACACCTCCTCGCTGTCGGTCACCGAGATGGCGAGCAAGCTCAGGCACCCCGAGCGGGTCGTGGGCTTCCACTTCTTCAACCCGGTCGCCGTGCTGCCGCTGCTGGAGATCGTCCGCGCCGAGCAGACCGACGACGCCTCGCTGGCGACGGCCTTCGCGGTCGCCAAGTCGCTGAAGAAGACGGCCGTCCTGGTCAAGGACGCCCCGGCGTTCGTCGTCAACCGCATCCTCACCCGCTTCCTGGGCGAGGTGCTGCGCTCCATCGACGAGGGCACCCCCGTCGAGGTCGCCGACCGCGCGCTGGCCCCGCTGGGCCTGCCGATGTCGCCGATCGTCCTGCTGGAGCTGGTCGGCCCGGCGGTCGCCCACCATGTGGCGGGCACCCTGAACGCCGCGTTCCCCGACCGCTTCGGCGTCTCGGAGAACCTCGGCCGCGTCGTCGAGGCGGGCAAGCGCAACCTCTACGTGTACGACTCCGGCAAGCCGGAGCTGGACCCGGAGGTCGCCGCCCTCTTCGAGACCGGCGACACGGTGCTGACCGAGGAGCAGGTCCGCGAGCGCGCGCTGAACGCGATCGCCGAGGAGATCCGCCTGATGCTCGACGAGGGCGTCGTCGCCGAGGCGCAGGACATCGACCTGTGCCTGATCACCGGTGCCGGCTGGCCCTTCCACCTGGGCGGCATCACGCCGTACCTGGACCGCGAGGGCGTCTCCGAGCGCGTCACCGGCAAGCGGTTCCTGGAGCCGGGCGTCGCGAGCGTCCCGCGGTGACCCGCCGCCCCTGAGGGCAGACCCTTGACGGCGCCCGTCCGCGCGGCCTCCGCGCGGACGGGCGCCGTCGTGCCGTGCTCTGCCCTGTCCTGCTCTGCTGTGCCCTGCCGTGCAGCGCATGGCACCCTGGGCGCATGCCGGAACGCGCTCTCCTCGTCGTGGACGCCGCCAACGTCGTCGGTTCGGTGCCCGACGGCTGGTGGCGGGACCGGCGCGGCGCGGCCGAACGGCTGCGGGACCGGCTCGCGGCGCGGGCGGCGGACCCGGACGGCGAGCACGCCGGGGACGCCGGGGACGCCGGGGACGCCGAGGAGATCGTGCTCGTCGTGGAGGGGGCGGCGCGCGGGGTGGCCTCCGTCCCCGGGGTGCGGGTGGTGGAGGCACCCGGCAGCGGGGACGACCGGATCGTGGAGCTGGTGGCGGCCGAGGGCCGCGGCCGGCGCTGCACCGTGGTCACCGCCGACCGCGGGCTGCGGGAGCGGGTGGAGGCGCTGGGCGCCCGGACGGCCGGGCCGCGCTCGGTCCGCTGACGGCCCGCCGGCTCCCCGCGGCTCAGCGTCCGCCGGCCGCTCCCTCCGCCGGGCGGTCCGGCCGCAGTACGTACACCACCGCCCCGTCCACCCGCTCCGCGCGCTCGTAGTGCGCCGCCAGGAGGTACCGCAGGGTCGGCATCCGGGAGGGGCCGTACGGCTTGCCGCGCGAGTCGTCGACGATCACCTTCGGCGGGTCGTCGGCCAGCTCGGCGCGGAAGGTCCGCCAGCCGCCCTCGACGCCGTAGCGCTGGCCCACCCGGTGGCCGTCCCGGCCGCCGCTGAAGTTGGTGAGCAGACCGGCGGTGAGGTAGCGGCTGGCCGGGGTGCGGTCGGCGAACCAGTAGCCCTCCGGGTGCATGCCCCACAGGAGCACCTTCTCCTGGGGCCCGGCGTGCCGGCGCGCGGCGTCGGCCACCTTCCGGGCGTGGTCCAGCTCCCCGCTGTCCGCCGCGGCGCTCCACCCCAGGAACAGCGCGCACGACAGCGCGCCGCACAGCGCCGCCCGGCGCGGCCACTCGCCGCCCAGCAGGTGCAGGGCCCCGGCGCCCAGCAGGGCCAGCGGCGGCAGCAGTTGCAGGTAGTAGTGGCCGAAGAAGTGGAAGCCGGAGACCACGGCGACGGCGGACGCCGCCGACCAGACCCACAGATCCGCCGTCAGGACCCGTCCCCGGTCCGGGCGGCGCCGCAGCGCCGCCGCCAGCGGCACCAGCAGCCCCGCGCACCCCGCCGCCGCGATGGCCGTGTTGCCCAGGCCCCGGCCGAGCACGTGCAGCTCCGAACCGGTGAAGGAGGCGTACGCGCCGGAGCCGGTGACCGTCCAGAACAGGAAGCGGGACCAGCCGGTGGCCGCGGCCACCGCCGCCACCGGGAGCGCGAAGCCGGCGCCGAGCCGGACCAGCGCGGCCCGCCGCCCGCCGGGCGGCACCGAGCGCCACAGCGTGAACAGCACGGGCAGCAGGACCGCGCCGCCCGTCTGCTTGACCAGGAAGGCCCCGGCGACCGCGAGCCCGGCCGCCGTCCAGCGCCGCCGGTCGGCGCACCAGACGGCCGCCGCGGTGAACGGCAGTATGAAGACCTCGAAGTTCGCCGCCTGGGCGTCCTCGGGGTTGAGGCCCACCGAGGCCAGGACGAAGAGCACCCCGGCGGCCCAGCCGGCCCGCTCGCCCCAGCGGCGGCGGGCGAGGGAGGCCAGCAGCGCGGCGGTCGCCGCCACCGCCGCCACCGCCGCGGCCTTGACCGGCCACAGCGACTCGTCGCCGAAGAGGGCGAAGGCCCCCTGGTACAGCCAGGGCACCAGGGGCGGCTTGCGGTCCACGACGGTGTCGTAGAGGACCCCGCCGTCGGCGAGCATCCGGGCCTGGGTGGCCAGGAAGCCCTCGTCGGGGTTCCACAGCGGGCGCAGGAAGGACGGGACGCGGGTGAGCGCGGCCAGCAGCACCAGCACGGGCAGCAGCCGGGACCAGAACCGCCGGGGGCGGCGCGCGGCCGGCGGCAGCGCCGTCCGCGGGGCCGGGAGCGGCACGGACCGCGCGATCGCGGGCAGCGCGGAGCGCGAGGCCGCGGGCAGCGTGGAGCGCGGCGGATCGGGGGCGGGCGGCATGGGCTCAACCTATCCGGACCCGTCCGGCCGCCCTCCCGTTCCGGCGGGGCCGGGAGACGGACGCGGCGCGCCCGGCCGCGGGGGGCGGAC
>NZ_JARVKV010000102.1 GCF_029813835.1 Streptomyces sp. DH37 | reverse complement strand
GTCCTTCCCGGAGCCCCGGGAAGGACGGCCCGGCCCCGGGGAGGACGGCCCGGGTAGGACGGCCCCTCAGTCCCCGTCGCCGGGCCGGTCCCCGTCTCCGCTGCCCTCCATGAGCGCCGTCTGGATCTGCGTGTTCCTGCGGCGGGTGACGCGCAGCGCGCGGCCGGGGATCAGCTCGCGCCCCTTGATGCTGCCGAAGAGGTAGCCCTCGGTGGGCGGGCAGGACATCAGCAGACCGGGGGTGTTGACCTCCAGCAGCCGCCGCATCAGCAGCTCGGACAGACCTCGTCCGGCGCCGGCGGCGGAGCGGGTGACGACCAGGTGCACGCCCAACTCCCACCCCATGGCCAGGTGGTCCAGCAGCGGGTCGAAGGGCTGGTTCATCGGGGAGGTGCCCAGCAGGTCGTAGTCGTCGACCAGGATGAACAGCCGCGGCCCGGTCCACCAGTCGCACCGCTTCATCCGGGACGGCGGGATGTCCTTGCCCGGCAGCCGGGTCCTGACGGCCCGGGCGGCGCCGCCGATCAGCTCCTTGAGCGCGTCGAGGGAGACCGCGTGGCCCAGCCGGTACTCCTCGGGCACCTTCTCCACCAGTTCGCGGCGGTAGTCGACGGCCATGATGCGGGCCTCGGCCGGGGTGTACCGCTCGGTGATGCCCTTGGCGACCAGCCGCAGCAGGTTGGTCTTGCCGCATTCGGTGTCGCCGACGACGATCAGGTGGGGGGTCTCGGCGAAGTCGTGCCACACGGTGGCCAGCCCGTCCTCCTCGATGCCGATCGGGATCCGGAAGTCGCCCTCGGCGGCCGGCAGTTCGGCGACCGGCAGGGTGGCGGGCAGCATCCGCACCGCCGGGGCGGCCGGGCCCGTCCAGCTCTCGGCGACGGAGGCGACCAGCGCGGCGACGCCCTCGGCGAGGTCCTCGGAGTCCTCGACGCCGTCGATGCGGGGCAGGGCGGCCAGGTAATGGAGCTTGTCGCCGGTCAGGCCGCGGCCGGGGATGCGGGGGACGGCGGCGGCACGGCGGATGTCCACCGTGGAGTCCATGGCGTCGCCCATCCGCAGTTCCAGCCTGGTGCCGGCCTGGTCGCGCACCGCCGCCGACAGCTCGACCCAGCGGGCGGTGGTGACGACCAGGTGGATGCCGTAGTTCAGGCCGCGGGCGGCCAGGGCGTTGAAGGTCGTGATGTGCCGGTCGAAGTCCTGGCGGACGGTGGACCAGCCGTCGATCACCAGGAAGACGTCGCCGTGCGGCTCGTCGGCGAACTCCCCGGCGGCCCGGCGGCGGCGGTAGGTGGCCATGGAGTCGACGCCGTGCTCCAGGAAGAACTTCTCGCGGCGGGTCAGCAGCGAGGTGACCTCGGCGACGGTGCGGCCCACCCGCTCGGTGTCCACCCGGGCCGCGACGCCGGACACGTGCGGCAGTCCGGACAGGGAGGCCAGGGTGCCGCCGCCGAAGTCCAGGCAGTAGAACTGCACCTCGCGGGGGGTGTGGGTGAGGGCGAGGGCGGTGATCAGGGTGCGGACCAGGGTGGACTTGCCGCTCTGCGGGCCGCCGGCGACCGCGACGTGGCCGCCGGCCCCGGACAGGTCCACCGTCAGCAGGTCGCGCAGCTGGTCGAAGGGCTTGTCGACGATGCCCACGGGGACGGTCAGCCTGCCGCGCCGGGGCCAGTCCGCCGTGGTCAGGCCCAGGTGGGGATCGGGGGTGAGCGGGGGGAGGACCTGGTCGAGGGTGGGCGGGGCGTCCAGCGGCGGCAGCCACACCTGGTGGGCGGGCGGGCCGGAGTCGCGCAGCCGCTCCACCGCCACCGACAGCAGCGACGGGGCGCTCTCGTCCTCCTCCGGCTCCTCGCCGTCGGGGACGTCGGGCGTCTCGGGCAGCTCCCGGGGCACCACCCAGCCCGCCGTCCACGGCATCACCTGGCTGGCGATCCGCGCCCGGCTGGCCGTGCCGCCGCGCTGCTTGTAGGGGCCGGAGACGTAGGCGGCGCGGAAGCGGGTGAGGGCGTCCACGCCCGTCTTGAGGTAGCCGCTGCCGGGCTGCGGGGGGAGCTGGTAGGCGTCGGGGACGCCCAGGACGCCGCGGCTCTCCATGGCGGAGAAGGTTCGCAGGCCGATCCGGTAGGACAGGTGGCTCTCCAGGGCGTGCATGCGGCCCTCGTCCAGGCGCTGGGAGGCCAGCAGCAGGTGGACGCCCAGGGACCGGCCCAGCCGGCCGATCACCACGAACAGCTCCATGAACTCGCGGTGCGCGGCCAGCAGTTCGCTGAACTCGTCGACCACGACGAACAGACTGGGCAGCGGCTGGAGCGGGGTGCCCGCGGCGCGGGCCTTCTCGTACTCCAGGGCGGAGGTGTAGTTCCCGGCCGCCCGCAGCAGCTCCTGGCGGCGGATCAGCTCACCGTGCAGCGCGTCCTGCATACGGGCCACCAGCGCCACCTCGTCGGCCAGGTTGGTGATGACGGCCGAGGTGTGGGGCAGCTCGTCCAGCCCCAGGAAGGTCGCCCCGCCCTTGAAGTCGACCAGGACGAAGTTGAGGGTCTCGGAGGAGTTGGTCAGCGCCAGGGCCAGCACCAGGGTGCGCAGCAGCTCGCTCTTGCCCGAGCCGGTGGCACCGATCAGCATGCCGTGCGGGCCGGTGCCGCCCTGCGCGGACTCCTTGATGTCCAGCTCCACCGGGGTGCCCTCGGCGCTCACCGCGATGGGCACCCGCAGCCGGGCGCCGCCGGTGTGCCGCTCCCACAGCGCGGCCGGCTCGTGCCGGTACAGATCCGGGATGCCCAGCAGGGAGGTCAGGCTCATGGTGCCGGACAGCGGCTCGGACACGTCCGTGCCCATGCTCATCCGGTACGGGGCGAGCTGCTTGGCCAGGGCCGTCGCGGCCACCGGGCCGAAGGCGTCCGGGCGGCCGAGCGGGGTGGCCTGCTCCTTGCGGTCCCGGTCGGTGCGCACCAGCGCCACCTTCCCGTCGGCGACCTCCAGACGCAGGACGGTGCGCCCCGGCCGCCAGGTCAGTTCCCCGGTGAGGTCGAGCACGACGGTGTTGCGCAGCCCCGGACCGTCCAGCCGGTGTCCGCCGGGAACGGCGACGCCGTCCACCACGACCACCGTGAACGGCTCCTCGCGGCCCGCCGGGGCGTCGGGGTCGAAGGGCGGACGCTCCCAGAAGTCCGCCCCCAGCAGGTCCTCCAGCTCGCCGAAGGCCGAGACGATCATCCGTACCGGCCCGGCGCCGTCGTTGTCCTGGCGGTGCAGGCCGTGCGGCAGCCACTTGGCCCAGTCCCACTCCTCGCGCCGCTCGTCGGACACGCACAGCGCGATCCACACGTCCTCGGGCGAGTGGAACACCGCCAGCTGGGCCAGCAGCGCCCGGACGACGGCGCGTATCCCCTCCTCGTCGCCCCGGAACAGCACCCGCGACCAGGACCGCAGGAAGATCGCGATGGGCTGGTCGGGGACGGTGGTGTAGGCGCGGATGAAGCTGCGCAGCGCGTGCGCCGAGAGCGGCTCCAGGTCCTCCACCGGCTGGGTGGACAGCGGGGCCAGGCGCAGGCCCAGCTTCTGGTCCCCGATCGCCAGCCGCACCTCGGCGAAGTCCTCGTCGCCGGTCCGGCGCTCCCACAGCCGGGTGGTGCCCACCAGCGCCCACAGCGCCCGGGGGTCGGGGTGCCGCCAGGCCAGCGCCTTCTGCTGCTCCGCCACGGCGGCGCGCACCTTGCGCCGCACCTGGGAGAGGTAGCGCAGGTAGTCGCGGCGCTCGCCCTTCAGCTTCTGCTTGCGTTCGCTGCTGCGACGCATGAACTGACCCAGGATCATCGCCGCCGAGGCGATCACCATCAGGGCGATGGCCAGGTACATGAAACTGCCGGCGGCGCCCCGGCTGGGCCTGAGGAACATCAGCATCATCGACACCGACATCAGGGCCATCGGCAGGTAGTTCCACACGGCGGAGCTGTCGGGCACCACCTCGGGCAGGGTGGGCGGCTCCTGGAGGCTGAGCTCGCCTTCGGGCATGTCCGGGCCGCGGCGCCGGGCGGGCCTGCGGAACAGCACGACACTCAACGGACGGTCTCCTCAACGACGTTCACGGTGGCACACGGCGGCGACGGCGTCGGCGCCGCCCGGGCGCCCGCGCTGCGGCGGGCACGGCCGGGGATGGCCGGGGATGGCATGGACGGGTGCGGAGCGGCGGGCACGGAACGGAGAACGCCGGGCGCCGCGGCACGCCGCGGTGGAACGGGGGCGGGTGAAGGGTGCGGCCCGCCGGGAGGAGGAGCGGCGGCCGGAGCGCGGGCGCGGTACGGGCGGGTGGCCCGGAGCGCGGTTCCGACCTTACGATCCCGGTACGCGGATGGCCAGCCCGGCCCTCACGCTCCCGTGCGCGTCACGCCGCGCCGCACACGTCGAGTAGTCTGCAACCGTTCCGCGCGCACCTCCCGCGCCGCTCCTCCCGCCGCGCCCGCTGCCGCCGCTTCCGCTCCTCCTCCTGCCGCACCCGCCGCCCCCCACGGACACCCACCGGCATCCCGGAGACCCGGAGAAGCGTGAGCCATCCCATGACTGACAACACCGTGGCGGGTCTGTGCCGACTGACGGTACGGACCCCCCACAAGAGCATCGACCTGGCGGTACCCGCCGACATCCCGGTGGCCGACCTGCTGCCCGCCCTGCTGGGCTACGGGGGCGACGACCTGGCGGAGTCCGGGATCGACCACGGGGGCTGGACGCTCCAGCGCCTCGGCGGCGAACCGCTGGACGAGGAGAGCACCCTGGAGGCGCTCGGCCTGCGCGACGGCGAGACGCTGCACCTGCGGCCGCGCGCCGAGACCCTGCCCGAGGTGCGGCTGGACGACCTGGTCGACGGCATCGCCACCACCATGCGGGACCGCCCCTACGGCTGGAGCCCCACGGTCAGCAGGCGCGTCCTGCTCGGCTGCGCGATCGCGCCGCTGGTGGCGGTCCTGGTGATACTCGCGCTGCCCGGCACCTCGGCCGCGGCCCTGACGCGCGCCGCGGTCTGCGCGGGCGTCGGACTGCTGCTGCTGGCGGGGGCGGGTTCCGCCAGCCGCGCGGTCGGCGACGCGGGCGCCGGCGCGGCACTGGGCTTCATGGTCGCCCCGTACCTGGCGCTCGCCGGATGGCTGGTGCCCGGCGGCGAGCTGAGCGGCGACCGGCTGCCCGAGGTGCTGGGGGCGCGGCTGCTGGCGGCCAGTGCGGCGGCGGCCGGGGGCGCGGTGCTCGCGGTGGCCGCGGTGGCGGCGTTCGCCTCGCTCTTCCTGGGCGTGGCGGTGACGGCCGCGGCCGGGGCACTGGCGGCGGCCGTCATGCTCGCCGCGGGCCTGGCGCCGCAGCACGCGGCGGCGGTCCTCGCCCTGGCGGCCGTGGTCTTCGGCGCGTTCGTCCCCTCGCTGTCGTTCCGCCTGTCGGGCCTGCGCATGCCGCCGCTGCCCACCAACGCCCAGCAGCTCCAGGAGGGCATCGAGCCGCACTCCCCCGGCGACGTCGCCGAGCGCGCCGTCCTGGCCGACGGCTGGATGACCGGCCTGTACGGCGCCGCCGGGGTGATCTGCGCCGCCGCCGTGACCGGGATGGCCCGCGAGATCGACCTGTCCCAGACCATCACCATCGCGGTGCTGTCGGCACTGCTGCTGCTGCACGCGCGCGGCCTGGGCAACACCCTCCAGCGGCTGATGCTGGTGGCGCCCGGCCTGTGGGGCGGGGCCCTGCTGGTGCGGGCGCACGTCCTGGACTCCGGCCCGGACTCCCGGCTGCTGCTGGTCGCGGCCCTGCTGGCGGTGGCCGCCGGCGCCGCCATCGCCGCGTGGACCGTACCGGGGAGGCGCCTGGTGCCCTACTGGGGCCGCGCCGCCGAACTGCTGCAGTCCGCCACCGCGATCGCGCTGCTGCCGCTGGTGCTGTGGGTGCTGGGCGTCTACGGCGCGCTGCGCGCGCTCAACGGCTGAACCACGAGGGGACGGACACCGATGCAGTCCAAACGCGATCAGGTGCAGGCCCACATGTTCCTCATGGGCCGGCTCACCTCCAGCATGCTGCGCGCCGACCCGGACGGGCCGGAGAGCCCGCAGGGCCGCACCAACCGGGGCGTGGCCCTGGGGATCATCATCGCCCTGGTCGTCTCGGCCGGCGCGTTCGTCATCGGTCTGATCTCACCGGGCACCAAGGACTCCTGGCGGTCCTCCGGCGCCCTGATCGTCGACCGGGACACCGGCTCGCGCTACCTGTACCTCGACGGCCGGCTGCGCCCGGTGCGCAACTACGCCTCGGCGCGGCTGCTGGGCGGCGACGGGCTGAAGAGCACCGACGTGCGCACCGCCTCGCTGCGCTCCACCCCGCGCGGCACCCCGGTGGGCGTGCCCGGCGCCCCGGACTCCCTGCCCGGAGCCGGCGACCTGGCCACCGGTCCCTGGCAGGTGTGCTCCGCCCCGGCCGCCGGCGTCCCCACGCCGCGTTCACCGGGCCTGCTCGCCACCACCACCCTCGCGGTGGGCGGCGCGGCCGACGGCCGGGGACTGGACGGCACGGTGGCCCTGCTGGTGGCCGGACCCGACTCCTCCCGGCATCTGGTCTGGCGGGGCAGCAGGTTCCGGCTGGACCGCGCGGGCGGGGCGCTGGGCGCGCTCGGCTACGACTCCGCCCGGCCCGTCCCGGTCAGCGCCGCCTTCCTCAACTCCCTGCCGGCCGGGCCCGACCTGGCCCCGCCGCGGGTGCCGGAGCGGGGCGGGAAGGGACCGGCCCTGGAAGGGCGCGCCACCAGGTTCGGGCAGGTCTTCAAGGTCGCGTCGCCGGGCGCGGCGGAACGGTACTACCTGCTGCGGCTCGACGGCCTCGCCCCGCTGACCGCCACCGGCGCGGCTCTGGCACTGGGCGACCCGCGCACCCGCGCGGACGCCTACGACGGCCGCGCGCCCGTCGCCGTCGGCCTGGGCGCGGACGCCCTGGAGGGACGTCTGGCGCCCGTCGGCGAGTCCCCGGACCTCGCGGACCTGCCGCAGTCCCCGCCCGAGCTGGTGGAGGTCACCGCGGAGCAGTTGGTGTGCGTACGGGTGCAGCCCGACGACAGGGGGCCGCGGGTGAGCGTGTCGCTGGTCGCGCCGCACTCGCTCGGCCCCGTCGCGCATCCCCCCGCGGAGAACCTGACTCCGGCCTGCGTCCCGGTCGACCGGGTGACCGTACCGCCGGGCGGCGGCGCGCTGGTGCGCGCCCTGGGGGCCGGCGGGAGCCGGCTGGGCGACACCCTCTACCTGGTGACCGACACGGGGATGAAGTACCGGATCCCCACCCAGGACGCCCTGCAGGCCCTGGGCTACGGGTCCGCGCGGCCCCGGGAGCTGCCCTCCCCGCTGCTGTCGATGCTGCCGACCGGCCCCGACCTCGATCCGGCCCTGGCAGCCCGGGGCAAGGCGGTGACCACCGCGCAGCGGTGCGCCCCCGTACCGAGGACCGAGGCGGCTTCCACCGCGGGGTCCGGGGAGGACTGAGTCCGTCCGGGCGTCCGGGCGTCCGGGCGGGCAGGCGGGCAGGCGGGCAGGCGGGCAGGCAAGGTGACCGCAAGGCTCCCTTTCCTATGCTCACTGCCCGCCACCCGTTTCGTGCGTATCACCGTGCGCATCACCCGGACACCGCGTCCAGGACGTACTCCGAAGGAAGGCAGCACATGGCCGGCGAGATGTTGCAGTCGAGCGAGACCGCGACCCGTAACGGAATCCAGGCCCTGGAAATGGCCTACAGCGGCATTTTCAAGTGCCGCCAGGACGTCACCGACACCCGGGTCGGTCTGAATCCGCACCTCGGCGGCGCGATCGGCGCCAAGTACGACAACCTCATCAGGAAGTGGGAGGACAAGGCCGACCTCATCCTCAACGCCCTGGAGAGCATGGTCAACGAGCTGAACGAGACCCTTCGGGTCTACGGCCTCCAGGAGGGCTCCAGCCTGGAGAACATCGACCAGCAGTACGCCCAGGACGAAGAGGTCTTCGACGCCCTCACCGGCCGCTGACCGCTTCCCGACCGCCTCCGACTTTCCGCCCCCAAAAGGAGAAGACAGCCGTGTCCGAATACACCGACGGTTATATCCACGTCGACTACAACCACTCGAACAACGCGGCCGAGAACCTGCGCCAGCAGACCGTGGCCATCGCCAACACCCTCAACCAGCTGGAGATGGAACTCACGGCCCTGAAGTCGTCGTGGGTCGGTGACGGCGCCGACGAGTACACGAAGCGGCAGGCGGAGTGGAACGGGGCCGTCGAGGCCATGCGGCAGATCATCGACAAGGACAGCAGGCTGCTGGACCAGATCGTGGACGACATGAGGCACACCGACAACGCGGTCACCATGGGCTGGCAGCAGGTGGGCCTGCGGCGCTGAGCCGCGCACGCGAACGCTTCCCCCGGCCGTCCCGGGAAGAGGACGGCCGGGGGAAGCCCCCGCCAGTCCGGCACCCCCGGCAGTCAGGAGAGGAAGCACCATGGCGGACGACTCCAAGGAACCGAGGCTCGAGTTCGACAAGGAGGGCATCCGGCAGTTCATCGAGGAGGAGATCAAGCCCTTCCTCCGCGAGATCGACAAGATGACCAGAAGCGACAGCTTCGCCCCCTCGCTGGCGCAGATCATCGGTAAGGACAACCCCGACAACCCCGACTGGTTCGGGTTGCGCACCCCGCTGGCCATCGGCTTCATGGCCACGGGCGAGGGGCCCTTCAGGACCGGGCTGCCCGAGGAGGTCAACAAGTCGGCGCAGTCGGTCGTCACCGTCCTGGAGACCCAGTACGAACTCTTCGACGAGATCATCAAGTGCTCCGAGGAGATGGTGGACAAGTACCTCAACGCGGAGAACGACACCCTGGTCAAGATCGACGGGGAGGACGTCATCGAGGAGTTCTGGGGCGTGGACCAGGTCCTCTCCCAGGGCGGCACCGGCGGCAAGGGGGACTGACCGCCCCGCCACCGCCGGCCCCCTCTCCCTCCTCCCCGCCTGACGTCGCCGCCCTTCCCACCCCGCCTGACGGAGAACCGCCATGCCCGTCCACCCCGCGCACTCCAACGACGACTACTGGCATCAGGCCGTCAGGCTGTTCACCGGATACGAACTTCCCCAGCGGCAGGACGTGTTCGACGAGCTGGTGGGGAACGACGGCATTCCCCTGATGCAGGTGGAGATCTCGGAGATGCCGTCGCCGGGTCCGGAGGAGGACCTCTACGTCATCACGGACAACCTCTACTGGCGGGCGAACAACTCCGGCTCCTCCATCGAGGACATGAACATCGTGGTCCCCTTCTACTTCCCGAAGAACGGCTCCCGGGAGTGGAACCAGCCCCCGCGCACCAGGGTGAAGCTGATGCAGGCTGCCATCAGGCTCCTGGGCAGCCGGAGCACGGACGCCCCGCCCGGCTACGGCTACTTCCAGGGCGGCGGCTTCCAGGGTGAGCGGCCGGGCGGCGGCGAGCCGGGCCAGTGGAGCGACCTGAAGCTCTCCCAGTACTCCTACGGAGGAGGGCTGGCCATGGAGGCCCTCCTGTGGGGACGCACCACCGCGAACTTCGAGTGGAACGGCATCCACGTAGCGATCGAGAACGCCGTCGACTACAACTCGTTCGACCGGGCGGCCGACGCCTTCACCCGCGCCGCGATCTTCTTCGAGAGCCAGAAGAAGGAACTGGAGAGGTGGCACAAGCGCTTCGGCGACGAGGACGCGGCCTGGAAGGGCCAGGCGGCGGGGGTCTTCATGGACCTCATCTCCAAGCTCGACAAGATGTACGAGGAGTTCAGCGCGGACATGCCCAGAGCCGGGGCGGCCGGCTCCCGCCACGCGGAGAAGCTCAAGAACGCGCGGGCGAACTTCGTCGAGGCGGTGGGGGAGCTGAAGCTGGTCTGGAACGACTGGCAGTTCTGGCGGGGCAACCCGCTGCGTTTCCTCCACGACATCCTCCTGGACCTCACCGAGCACATCTGGAACACGAACATCAAACCGGTGTCGCTCGAGTACGAGAGCAAGACCAACATCGGGCACGCGTACTCCTACATCGACATGGAGAACCCGGTCGCGGTGGTCGGCAGCGACGACGGGGAGTTCGTCAACGGGCACCCCGACTACGGGCACTACATGGACCTGCAGACCTGGAAGAGGGTCGGCGAGAAGGCCATCGCCAACTGGCAGGACACCCTCGACAGAGAACTCGGCGGCGCCGCCAAGACGGCGATCATGAAGGTCAAGGACTCCTTCTCCGTCTCCCTGGAGCCGGTCTCCTCCAAGGGCGCCCCCACGCTCTCCCAGAGCCTCACCCATGACATCAACCAGCGGACCAGGGAGCAGGCGGAGAAGGACAGGGAGGAGCAGAGGCGCCAGCAGGAGGAACTGAAGAGGGAGCAGGAGGAGCAGAAGAAGGAGCTCGAGCGCAAGGAGAAGGAGCGGGAGGAGCAGCAGCAGAAGATCCTGGAGGAGGAGCGGGCCTACCGGGAGAAGGAGAAGGAGGAGCAGAGGCGTCGCCAGGAGGAACTCGACGCCAGACAGGAGGAGAAGGAAGCCGAACAGGAACGCCGGCAACAGGAACTACAGGCGAGGCAGGAGGCCAAACAGGCCGAACTCGAGGCCAAGCAGGAAGCCAAGGAAGCCGAGCAGGAGCGCCGGCAGCAGGAACTGCAGGCTCGGCAGGAGCAGAAGCAGGCCGAACAGGAACGCCGACAGGAGGAGCTGCGCGCCGAACAGGAGCGCAAGCAGCAGGAACTGCAGGCCCAACAGGAGCGCAGGCAGCAGGAACTGCAGACCCAGCAGGAAGCCAGACAGGCCGAACTCGAGGCCAAGCAGGCGGAGCGCGAGCAGCAGCAGCGGGAGTACCAGGAACAGCAGCAGCAGGCGCAGACGTTGGCGCTCGCTCAGGCGAGGGCCGATCGGGAGAAGGAGAAGGAGGAGCAGAGGCGTCGCCAGGAGGAACTCGACGCCAGACAGGAGGAGAAGGAAGCCGAACAGGAACGCAAGCGGGAGGAGCTGGAGGCCGAGCAGGAGGAGCGGGAGCGGGAGCAGGAACGCAAGCAGGAGGAACTGCAGCAGCGGCAGGAAGAGCGGCAGCGCGAACTGGAGGAGAAGCAGGAACAGCAGCGGATCAAGACGGAGACCGAGTACGAGGAGCGCCAGGAGGAGCAGGAACGCCGGCAGCAGGAGCTGCAAGCCCAGCAGGAGGCCAGACAGGCCGAACAGGAACGCCGCCAAGAGGAGCTGCGCGCCGAACAGGAGCGCAGGCAGCAGGAACTGCAGGCCCAACAGGAGGCCAGACAGGCCGAACTCGAAGCCGGGCAGGCGGAGCGCGAGCGGCAGCAGCGGGAGTACCAGGAACAGCAGCAGGAGCGGCAGGAGGAACTGCAGCGGCAGCAGCAGGAGCGGCAGGAGGAACTGCAGCGGCAGCAGGAGAAGCGACAGGAGGAACTGCAGCAGCGGCAGGAGGAGCAGCGCGAGCGGCAACTGCAGACGGAGCAGCAGCGACAGCAGCAGTTGCAGGAGCGGTTCGAGCAGTTGCGGCGCCAGGGGCCGTCGCTGCCCGACTTCGACGACAGCCGGACGATCCTCAATCCGGACGGCTCGGTCACCACCGGCTTCTCCGACGGCGGTTACACCACCGTCGACCCGGACGAGCGCACCTCCGTGACCGTCCGCCCGGACGGAAGCGTCGACATCGAGAACCTCAGCCCGGGTGAGTCCATCCGCAACCCCGACGGCAGCTGGACGACGCTGAACCCGGACGGCACCCTCACCACGGACTACCCCGACGGCCGCTCCGTGGTCATCGACCCGGACGAGGGCCAGATGACGACCACCTACCCGGACGGCAGGACGGAGACCACACCGCTCACCCCGGGCGTCCCGGCGAGCCGCCCGGACCACGGCACCGACTTCCGCTCCTCCTATCCGGGATACGAGGAGGAGCTGTACGACAGCCGCTCGTCCGATCCCTACGAAGTGCTGGGCGGCCAGCGGCCCGCGGCGGCCGGCGCGCAGGGCGGCCCCCCGATGATGCCGATGATGCCCCCCGGCATGACCATGGGCGGCCAGATGTCGGGCGGCGCGGACTCCGGCGGACGGGTCCGCAACGTGTACGACACGACACCGGTCGTCACCGCCCGCGGCAGGAACGCCAACCGGTACCGGGACGAGGACGTCGCGGCGGCGCAGCGGGGCGGCGCCACGAGCTCCGGCATGCCCTTCATGCCCCCCATGGGCGGGGCGGGCGCGCCGCCGCCCCAGTCGCAGGAGAGCGGCGACCGCGAACGCTCCTCCTGGCTGGCGGAGGACGAGGACGTCTGGGGCACGGACGAGGGAGGCGCGCCGGCGGTGATCGGCCGGTGAACGGCCGACCGGCGGCGCGCGGACGGATTGCGAGGAGTTGACACATGGAGAACGAGTTCGCGGAACGGCTGGCCAAGGCCAGGGCCGAACTGGAGGCGACCCGGGCGGCCGTCGCGCAGGCCGAGCAGCGGTTGCGGCAGGAGTCGACGACCGTGCTCTCCCGCGACCGCTCGGTGGAGGTCACCGTGGGGCCGCAGGGGGAGCTGACCCAGCTGAAGTTCCTCGACGGCAGGTACCGGACGATGGGCGCCGCACAGTTGGCCGCCTCCGTGCTCGAAGCGGTCCAGCAGGGCCGTGGGCAGATGGCGCGCCGGGTGATGGAGGCTTTCCAGCCGCTGGCCGCGCGCCATGCCCGGGAGCCTGACGCCGCCCCCGGCACGGGCATCGACTGGGAACGGATCTTCGGCCCGCTGGCCGCCACGGCGGAACCCGACCGGGGACGGCGGAAGGTCGGCAACCGGCTGCGCGACGAGATAGAGGAGGACGGCGGCCATGGCGGGCGGTGACTCGTTCGACGCGGACCCCGGCAGGCTGGCGGCCCTGCGGGCGGAGATGGAGGGGATCGCCAAGAGACTGCCGGCTCTGAGAAGCGATTTCCTTCGGGGGCAGTACTTCTACGAGGACTACACGGGAAGCGGCAGCGAAGAGATCTCGGGGAACCTCAAACCCCGGTGGAAAGAGACCACGGGCTACGTCGATTCGGTGCTGGAGGCGCTCGCGGGGGCCATAACAGCGGTCGTCGGCGCCCAGACCCAGACCCTCAACGAGATCGAGAGACCCAACCAGAAGGCCCAGGACGACATCGACTCTCTGCTGTCCGCGCAGGGGGACGACCTGGACACCGATGGCGGAAGGCGGTGACGAGGGCGATTCGGACAGAGCCGGATTCCCTGAGAAACCATCCTGCGCATTCGACGTACTGACGGGCGGACAGAGACGGCAGGGAGGCCTGGCCGCCCGGAAGGAACCGCCGTCGGAGCTGTCGATGGCGGTTCCTTCCAGCGCGCCACTGCCGAGCGGTTGAAGGACGGATGAGCGACAAGCACACCCCGGGGGGCTCCGTGGACCGCAGCGACGGAGCAGGCGGACAGGGCAGGAAACCCCTCCGCTCCCATCTGCGCGCCCCGGGATCGCCATGCGCCGACGCGGCGGCAACCGCCTTCATCGGCACGGTCGTCCGAAGCGTCTCGGTGGATGCGGGCAGTGACGGGGTGGGGTGAGGGTGGCCATCCGCGACGAGATCGACTTCTCCGATGAGGAACAGTGGCTGTTCTTCCTCCTGATCGGCGAAAGACCCACCGACGCCCTC
>NZ_JARVKV010000101.1 GCF_029813835.1 Streptomyces sp. DH37 | reverse complement strand
GGCCCCGGCGGGACGTCCCGCCGGGGCCGGTGCCGTGCCTGTGCCGTGCCTGTGCCGTGCTGCCTGTGCCGTGCCGGTGTCACGGCGCGGCGCGGCGGCGTCGGAGGGTGCGCGCCGCCGGGTCAGCGGACGGCCGGCTGGCCGAACGTGTAGCCCTGGGCCTTCAGCTGCGGGATGGTCTGGTCGACGGCCGCGACGGTCTGGCTGCGGTCGCCGCCGCCGTCGTGCATCAGCACCACGGCACCGGGCGTGACGCCCTGCATGATCCGGCGGACCAGCTCGCCGGTGCCCGGGGGCTGCCAGTCGCCGATGTCCATCCGCCAGCCCAGCGGCTGCATCCCCATCGAGGCCGCCACCTGCGGGGACTGGCCCCAACTGCCGTACGGGGCGCGGAAGTAGGTGATCTGCGCGCCCGGCGCGGCCTGGCGGATGGCGTTGTTGGTCTGCTCGAGGTTCTGGCGGATCTGCTGCTGCGACCAGCCGCCCATGTCCTGGTGGGCCATGGAGTGGTTGCACAGCCGGTGGCCTTCGGCGGTGATCTGGCGTACCAGGTGGGGGTACTGCCGCACGTGGTCGCCCCACAGGCAGAAGGTCGCCTTGACGCCGTGCCGGCGGAGCACCTCGAGCATGCGGGGGGTGTGGGTGGGGTCCGGACCGTCGTCGAAGGTGAACGAGACGGTCCTGCCGCCGTTCTGGGTGGAGGTGATGACGGTGCTGTCGACGGCCTGGACCGGCCCCGCCGTGGCCAGGGCGCTCAGGCAGAGCCCGGCGGCGAGCAGCAGGGGCGCCGCGAGGCGCCGCAGGCGGCGCGGGCGGCTCCGGGCGGCCCTGCCGGTGGTGCTCGTTGTCGTGGTCACATCCGGTTCCTTCCTGGTGTGCGGCCGGGCCGGTGGTCCTCGTCCGGGAGCGGGCGGCGCGGTCCGCGGGTGTGGGGGGTGCGGGGGTGCGGAAGCGTGGAGGCGAAAGCTTTCGGAACCTTTCCGGTAGAGCGAGGAGACCATAGGAAGGCCCCGATCCGCCGTCAAGCACCGGACACCGCCCCCTCATGGGGGCGTTCTCGCTGGTCAGCACGGAAGCGGGCCGCCTTCCGGGGCGGGGGGAGGGCCCGAGAAACGGACGGTTGTCGGGCCGGGGCCGCCCCCTCTCCGCCGCTTGTCTGACGCCCGCCCCTCCCCCGGACCCCGGAGCACCGGGATCACCGGGCCGCGGGATTCCGCGGTCCGCCGGCCCCGGCGAGGCGGTCCGCCACCGCCGCGCCCCGCCCGCCCGGCTCCGCGGCTCGCACGACCCGCCCGGCTCCGCGCGGCGCCCGGGCGCCGCCTCCTGGCGCTACCGTGAGGCGCATGGAGATCTGGATCAACCCCGCGTGCTCGAAGTGCCGCAGCGCGGTGAGGCTGCTGGACGAGGAGGGCGCCGAGTACACCGTCCGCCGCTATCTGGAGGACCCGCCGGGCGAGGACGAACTGCGTGCGGTGCTGGAACGGCTCGGGCTGGAGCCGTGGGACATCACCCGGACGCAGGAGGCCGAGGCGAAGGAGCTGGGGGTGCGGTCCTGGCCCCGGGAGGCGGCCGAACGGGACCGCTGGATCGCGGCGCTGGCGAAGCACCCCCGGCTGATCCAGCGGCCGATCATCACCGCCGACGACGGTTCGGCGGTCGTGGCGCGCTCCGAGGACGCCGTGCGCGACGCGCTCTCCCGCTAGCCGCGGGCGGGAACGGCCCGGCGCCGCGGGTCAGCCGCGCGGCGCGCGGCGCAGCAGACGGCCCCACCGGCCGGACGTGCTGCGCTGCGGGGGCGCCGTCCGTCCCGCCGCGTACACCGTCTCCCGCCGCTCCGGCGGGACCTCCCGGGCCGCCGGAGCGGCGTCCGTCCGCCCGCCGGCGGGCGGACGCTCGAACGGGTTGCGGGCGTGACGGGGCGTGAACCGCACCGGGAGGGCGTCCAGGTGGCGCGACCAGGACGAGGAGGTCCAGGTCAGCTCCTCCTCGGGGACGGCCAGGCCCAGGTCCGGCAGCCTGCCGAGCAGGGTGTCGATGCCGGAGCCGGTGACGGCCCGCCCGATGTCCTGGCCCGGGCACTCGTGCGGTCCGCTGTTGAACGACAGGTGCGAGCGGTTGCCGTGCATGTCCTGCCCGGCCGTGCGCCCGGTGGCCGGGTCCGCGTTCCCCGCCGCCAGGCCGAGCAGCAGCAGGTCGCCCTTGCGGACCTCGCGCCCGGCGATCTCCATGTCGTACCGGGGGAACCGCCCGGGCAGCACCGTCAGCGGCGGCTCGTCCCACAGGACCTGTTCGACGGCTGCCGGGAGGGTCATCTGGCCGCCGTTGAGGGTGCCGCGGAAGCGCGGGTCGGTCAGCACCATCCGCAGCGTGTTGACCATCAGGTTGGTGGTGGTCTCGTGGGCCAGGACGAGGACCAGCCGCAGGTGCTGGAGGACCTCGTCGTCGCTGAGGCGCGCCTCGTGCGCGATCAGCCAGGAGGCCAGGTTGGGGCCGGGCGCGAGGTGCTTGTCGGCGACCAGCCGGCCCAGGATCTCGTGGATGTGCCGGTCGGCCTCCAGCGCCTTCTCCGTGCCCTTGACGAGCTGCCGGCTCGCCTCGACCAGCCGGGCCCCCTCCTCCTCGGGCAGGCCGTAGAGGTCGGTCAGCACCATCATGGGGAGCGGGAGGGCGAACTGGCCCACCAGTTCGGCCTGCCCGGCGCCCGCGAAGTCGTCGACGAGCTGGTGGGCGCGCCGGTGGACGGCGCGGCGGATGGCCCGTCGGTCGAAGCGCTCCAGGCTGTCCTTGACCGCGCCGCGCAGCCGCTGGTGCTCGTGGCCGTCCTGGGAGATGCAGTCGGGACGCCAGCCCAGCACCGGCGCCAGCGGGGAGTCGTCGGGGATCCTGCCCTCCTCCCGGTCGCGCCAGAGCCGGGTGTCGCGGGCGAAGCGGCGCGGGTTGCGGGCGACCTGGAGGATCTCGTCGTAGCCGAGCAGCAGCCAGGCGGGGACGCCGCCCTCCAGCAGGACGGGCGCGATGGCGCCGTGCTCGGCCCGCAGCCGCTCGTACAGGCCCATGGGGTCGGCGGAGGCCTCGGGCCCGTACAGGGGTGTCGCGCCCGTCCTGCCGGGGGGCGGCGCCCCCGCGCCGTGGGCGGGGCAGCCCGGTGGGGGCGCCGCGCCGCCGGCGGGGAAGGCGGTTCGCGGGAAGGCGGCGCGCGGGGGGCCGGGTTCGGGGAAGGGGGGCGTGCTCACAGGACCTCCCGGGTCGCGGTGGCGGAGTCGTGGAGGTGGTGCATCAGCGTCAGCAGGACGTCGCGGCTGGACTCGAGCCTGCGGGCGTCGCAGTTGACCACGGGGACGCGCTCGGACAGGTCGAGCGCGGACCGCAGGTCGGAGACGGGGTGGACGGGAGCGTCGGGGAAGTTGTTGACGGCGACGACGAACGGGACGCCGCCCTGCTCCAGACGGTCCATGGCGGGGAAGCTCTCCTCCAGCCGCCGGGTGTCCACCAGCACCACCGCGCCCAGCGCGCCCGCGATCACGCCGTTCCACAGGAACCAGAAGCGCTGCTGGCCGGGCGTGCCGAACAGGTAGAGGACGAGCCGGTCGTTGAGCGTGATCCGGCCGAAGTCCATGGCGACGGTCGTCTCGGTCTTGCGCTCCACGCCGGAGAGGTCGTCCACGCCGACTCCGGCCTGGGTCATCGTCTCCTCGGTGGTCAGGGGGCGGATCTCGCTGACCGAGCCCACCATGGTCGTCTTGCCGACGCCGAATCCGCCGACGACGACCACCTTGACCGACCTCTCGGCCGACACCGGCAGCAGGTCCTCGCGCCGGGGCCCGAGCGGCAGTTCAGAGTCGTTGTAGTCCATCGATCAACGCTTTCAGGATCTCGACGTCGGGGTCCGCGGCGGCCGTGTGCGCCGCGCGGGTCTGCCGCGCCTCCACGCGGGAGTCGGCGATCAGGTCCGCCAGCAGCACGTGGACGGCGCTGAACGGCAGGTCCAGATACGCCGACAGCTCGGCCACGGAGAGCGGGTTGGCGCACAGGCGCAGGATGGAGACGTGTTCCGGGTGCATCCCCGGCCGCGGCTCGGACCGGGCCACGATCAGCGTGACCAGGTCGAGCACCTGCGCGTCCCCGGCCTCGGTGCGCCCGCCGGTGACGATGTACAGGGGGACGGGCGTGCCCTCCTCCCAGTCCCGGTCCCGGTCCGCCAGCCTGTCGCCCCTGCTCATGGGGCCTGCTCGGGTGCGCGGGGCGGACTGGCGAGGTGGTCGCCGATCCTGATGACCAGGTCCCTCATGCGCTGGCTCATCAGCCCGGCGTCCACGCCCTCGTCGGCGGTCACCGCCAGATAGGAGTTGGCGGCGGCGGCCATGAGGTAGAAGAAGCCGCCGTCGACCTCCAGGACGACCATGCGCACGCCGCCCTCGCCGTGCGGGAACTCCGCGGCCACCGACTGCGCCAGGCTCTTGAGCCCGGAGGACGCGGCGGCCAGCCGGTCGGCCGTGTCCTTGTCGGTGCCGAACTGGGCCATGCACAGCCCGTCGGCGGAGAGCAGGACGATGTGCCGGGTGTAGGGGACGGTGACGGCCAGGTCCTTGAGCAACCAGTCCATGTTCTTGAGCCGCTGCTGCGTCGTCACGTGCAGATCACCTGATTCCACTACTGGTTTCGCGACTCGTCGCCGGTCGCAGGCCGGTTCGGTGCCTGCCGGGGCACCGGGGTTCTCGGGGGTGCGGTCGGGGGCCCGCCGGCGCTCGCGCCGCCGCCCCCGTCACCGCCGGACTCGGCGCCGCCGGACTCGGCACCGCCGGGTTTGGCGAAGAAGGCGCCCATCCACAGCCCCGTGTCGGGGTGGGTCTCCAGCGGCGACCTCCCGGCCGCCTCCCGGCCGGCCGCGCCGAGCCGGATGCCCGCGCCGGCCGTACCGCCCGCGCCGGGCAGGGGCTCGGCGACGCGCCGGCGGCGCTGCGGCAGCCCGTTGGCGTTCCGCTCGACCACCACCGGTTCGCCGGCCGCCTCCGCCGCGTACGGGCGCGGCCCGCTGATGGCCTGACGCCGGTTCACCGGGCCGGGGGGACGGCCGCCGACCCGGGAGTACGCGTCCAT
This sequence comes from Streptomyces sp. DH37, assembly GCF_029813835.1. Taxonomy (GTDB): domain Bacteria; phylum Actinomycetota; class Actinomycetes; order Streptomycetales; family Streptomycetaceae; genus Streptomyces. Next base: position 8,652 of record NZ_JARVKV010000101.1, on the reverse strand, counting down.
GGGCAGCGCGGTGAGCAGGTCGTGCGGGACGTAGACGACCGCGCGCACCCCGTCGCAGGTGGAGGGCCGCAGGGAGATCCGCAGGCCGAGGCGGCCCGCCATGATGCCCGCCACGCGCAGGCCCATGCGGGCCGTCTCCCCGAGGTCCTCCAGGTCCAGTCCGTCGAGCGCCTGGGTGAGCAGGAACTCGGCGTGCCGGCGGGTCTCCTCGGTCAGGCCGACGCCCTTGTCCTCGATGGAGACCTCGACGCCCGAGGCCACCTCCTCGGTGTTGACGACCACCTTGGTGCTGGGCGGCGAGTAGCGGGTGGCGTTGTCCATCAGCTCGCTGAAGACCAGGCTCAGCGGCTCGACGGCCGGGCCGAGCACCGCGACCTCGGAGACGCGGTGCAGCTCGATGCGCAGGTACTCGGCGATGGGCGCGCTGCCCGCGCGCAGCACGTCGTAGAGGGAGACCGGCTTCTGCCACTGGCGCGCCGGGCTGCCGCCGCCGAGGACGGCCAGGCTGGTGGCCACACGTCCGGCCACGTTGACGCCGTGCTCCAGGTGCATCAGGTCGCCCAGGATCTCGGGGCCGGGGTGCTTGAACTGCATCCTGCGCAGGTCGGCCTGGAGGCGGTGGATCTCGGCCTGGATGCGGCAGGCGATGTTGACGATCGCGCGGCGGGCCGAGTCGCGCTGGAACTCGCGGTCCTGGACCGCCCGTACGACCGTGGTGGTCAGCTTCTCGTGGGCGGCGACCAGCCGCGGGTCGGAGTCGGCGGGGTGCAGCGAGGGGGGCAGTACGTCGCCGGGCGCCTCGCCGCGCTGCACGGCCTCGACGACGGGAGGCATGATCTCGTGGCAGTAGCGCTCGAGGTCGGCCAGCAGCCGCTCCGCGTGCAGCTGCTCGGCGGTGATCGCGCGTCCCCGGCGGATCACCTCGCAGGCGGCCGCGGCGACCGCGAGCGTCGCCGCGGCTCCGCACCAGGCGACCGCGGCGCGGGCCGGGGCGGTGACGGAGAAGGCGGCTACGGCCGCGCAGGCGGCCACCAGTACGGGGAAGGCGAGCCACACGCCCCCGGGGGCGGGGCTTCGGCCTCCCGTCAACGAGCCGGCGGGCTCCATGGGCATCCTTCTGGCTTGTGGGCGGGCGGTGGGACGGGGAGAAAACAGGAGGATAAAAGGGATGGAAGGGACAGGAAGGGACGAGACGGAACGGACAGGGCAGGTGGAGCGGGACGGTGCTTCGGAACGGTGGCGCTGAACCACGGGGCTGAGCGGCGGCGCCGGGCCGCGGGGCGGCGGACGCGGCGCGGGAGGCGTGCCGGGGGCACGGACCGCTGGCATACGCCGTCCCGGGGAGACCCGAGGAGAGGGGCGTCCGGACCGGTCGGACTCCCCTGGTCACCCCGCTCGGGGGCACGGCGGCGCCGGAGCGCCGCACGCGGCGGCGACAAGCCGTGACGGAGACGACTCGCTGCGTGACAGGGAGCATAGGCGCATCCGGCGAGCCGTCGCAGAGACTTGACAAATACGGTCTGAATATGCGGGCGCACAGGGGGGCGCGCGGGCGGGCGTCACGGCCCGGTCCTGCGCGTTCGTTCCGCCGCGGGCGGGCGCACACGGTGGAAGGCCGTGGCCGGAGCCGGACGCGTGTTCCGTCGCCCGGCCGGGTGGCCGCCGGTGACGCGCGACTTCGGGGAAAGTGCGGGAAGTAGCCTTACCGGAGGTACCGGATGGGGCAGGGTGCCGTCATCCTCTCCGAGAACGACAGGGGGACGGGGATGAGCAGTTTCGGTACGCACCGGGCCCGGGTGCACGACGGGACACGGACCCCGCGCCACCGGCTGAGCGACCTGCGGTCGTGCCTGCAGCACTTCGCTCCGTACGGGTTCGGCGCGACGTACCACTACCTGCGCGGCAGCGCGGGCATACCGAACAGGCCGGAGAGCGACCCGGAGTCGCTGGTGCGGGCCGTCGAGGAGCTCCACGCGGCCCGGCAGGTGTGGCTGGCCTCCGTGGCCGCGTACGCCGGGAGGCGGACGGCGGAGAAGCGGGCGGGACGGCGGCAGCCCGCGGCCGACGACGCGTGGCGGGCGTGGCGGCGCGGCTGGAACAACATCGCCTACTGCCCCGACCCCCGGCGCCACCCCGCCGAGCCGCTGCCGGTGGTGGTGCGCCGGGCGCTGTGCGCCCCGCCGTCCGGCAGGCCGGGAGCGGACGGCCGCCCGGTGTGCTGGGTGTGCGAGGGGCCCACCGGCACCGAGCTCTGGCGCAACGGCTACTGGACGTACACGCTGTGCGCGGGGTGCGGGGTCGGTCTGGGCCGGGCGTGAACCGCCGCGGCGAGGGGCCGGCCGGGCCGCCGACGGGGCGCGGCGGCTCCCGGGCGGGGCCGACGGCGGCCCGCGGACCGGCGCCCGGCCGCGGCCTCGCCACCGGCCCGCGGGCCGCCGCCCGCCCCGCCCGCTGCCGTCAGCCGCCCAGCCGGGCCTCGGCCGCCGCCAGGATCTCCGTCACGCGCACCCCGAACCGTATGTCGCACGGGTGCGGCTCACCGGTGCGGGCCGAGGCGAGCAGGGCGTCCACGGCGTGTCCGAGGGCGGCGACCGCGTCCGTCTCCCCCTCCGGCAGCTCCGCCGCGCCCGCGGCGCCGCGCAGTTCCACCCGGGTCACGGACGCCGCCGGGGCGACGGCGAGGCTGAGCGCGCAGGTGCTGGACGCGCCCGAGGCGTGCCGCAGGGCGAGCTGGACGGTCTGCCCGGAGCCGGAGACGGCGGCCACCGACCCGTCGAGGTCGGCCACGTCGCCGAGCACCGGCAGCAGCATGGACAGGGCGTGCGGGCCGACGTCCCACAGCCCGCCCTTCTCCCGCCGCCAGGGCGAGCCCGCGAAGGGGCTGGGCTCGGCGCCCTCGCCGAAGATCCCGCCGAGCCAGTCGGCGCGGCCCAGCTGCCAGCCGCCCGCCTTCCTCTGCTCCTCGATCCACGCCGCCGTCTCGGGGCGGAACCGCAGGGTGAAGAAGACGACCGAGGCCACGCCCGCCGCCTCGGCGGCGTCGGCGATCTCGCGGGCGCCGGCCACGGTGGTGGCCACCGGCTTGTCCAGCAGCAGATGGCGGCCGGCCCGGGCGGCCCGTACCGCCAGGGGCGCCTGTATGTCCGGCGGCAGCGCCACGGCCACCGCGTCGCAGTCGCCGATCAGCGCGTCCACGTCGTCGTAGGGCCGGCCGCCGAACCGTGCGGCGATGTCCGCCGCCGCCTCCGGGCGGCGGCCCCACACCCCCGTCAGCTCGGCGTCGGGGTGGGCGCGCAGTGCGGGGCCGTAGGCGAGTTCCGCCCAGGGGCCGGTGCCGAGCAGGCCGAATCTCATGTCGCGGTGTCTCCTTGGCTGTACCGGTAAAGACGAGCGGGGGCGCCGCCCACCATGCCAGACGCCCGCCGGGCCGTGACACCCGCCCGGCGGGCGGACGCGCTCCCGCCCCCCTTCCGTGGTGGTGCTGGGTACACCCCCGGTCCGGTGTCCGCCCCCCGTGCTCCGGGCCGCCCGGCGCCGCCAGACTGGAGGCCGGCGCCGGGCGGCGGGCCCGGAACCGGACGAGAACCGGACGGGAACCGGACCGGGACCGGATGGAGCCGGGACGAGGACCGGAACGAAGGGGGAAGCGGAATGGACGGAACCGGAACGGGCGGGAGCGGGGTGCGGGGCGGGCTGGTGGCCGCGGCGCGGGGACTGCCGCTGGCACTGGTGTCGATCGTGTGCGGGATCGTGCTGTTCGTGCTGTCGGTGCTCTCGATCGCGTTCGTCGCGCTCGGCGTCGGCGTGCTGACCACCCCCGCCGTCCTGGGCGTGGTGCGGTCGTACGCCCGGTGGCGGCGCGCGCTGGCCGCCGACTGGGGCGGGATCGCGGTCCCCGACCCGTACCGGCCCCGGCCGCGGGATCCGCGGCCTGGCGTCACCGGACAGGTCGAGCGCTGCGTGTTCCTGCTGAGGGACCCGGCGACCTGGCGCGATCTCCAGTGGCTCCTGGCCGACGCCACGGCGGGCTTCACGCTCGCCCTGCTGCCCACCGTGCTGACGCTCTACGGCCCGTACGGCACGGTGGTGGCCGCGGGCGCCTGGCGGGCCATGCGGGGCGAGTGGTTCCTGTTCGTGCCGCTGACCTCGCAGGGCGCCGCCTTCCTGGCCATGGGCGCGGGCTGGGCCATGACCGCCGTCGGCCTGTGGGCGGGTCCGCACCTGCTGCGCGCCGACTCCCGGCTCACCCGCGCCCTGCTGGCGCCCACCCGGGAGATGGCGCTGCGCCGCCGCGTGGACCGGCTGTACGAGACCCGGCACGACGCGGTCGACACCTCCGCCGCCGAACTGCGCCGCATCGAGCGCGACCTGCACGACGGAGCCCAGGCGCGGCTGGTGGCGATGGGGATGAGCCTGGGCACGGTCGAGGCGCTGATCGAGAAGGACCCCGAGCAGGCGAGGAGGCTGCTCGCCCAGGCCCGGCGGAACTCCGCCGAGGCCCTGTCCGAACTGCGCGACCTGGTGCGCGGCATCCACCCGCCGGTGCTCGCCGAGCGCGGCCTGGGGGACGCGGTGCGCGCCCTGGCGCTGCGCGCCCCCCTCCCGGTGGAGGTCGAGGTGGATCTGCCCGGCCGCTTCGAGGAGCCGGTGGAGGCGGCGGCGTACTTCGCGGTCGCCGAGGTGCTCACCAACGCGGCCAAGCACTCGGGCGCCGGGCGGATCTGGCTGGACGTCGGCTACTCCCGGGAGAGCGGCGCGCTGCGGATCGCGGTCACGGACGACGGGCGCGGCGGGGTCGACGCCTCGAAGGGCACGGGGCTGGCCGGGATCGAGCGCAGGCTCGGCGCGTTCGACGGCGTCCTCGCCGTCAGCAGCCCGGTGGGCGGGCCGACGATGGTCACCATGGAGATCCCCTGCGTCCCCGGCGGCCGTGCCGGGAGCGCCGGGGACGCCGACCGGTGGCCGCGGGCTCGTCCGTAAGGGGGCGGTGGCCGCGGCCGGGCGGTGCTTCGCGCAAAAGCGGGTACCCGGCCCGCATGGCAGTGCGACACGTGTGGGTGAACAGGAAGCCCGAGAGGGTGTGGAGCGTTCTCAGCGACGCCGATCAGTACCAGAAGTGGGTCGTGGGCACGCGGGAGACGCATGAGGCGGAGGGCCACTGGCCCGAGGTGGGCACGGCCCTGCGCTACACGATCGGCAAGGGGCCGCTGAACACGCAGGGCCACACGATCGTCCGCCTCTGCGAGCCGCCCGAGCGGCTGGAGCTGGAGGCCTCGGCGGGGCGGCTGGGCACGGCCCGCATCGCCATCTCCGTGAAGCCGTGGGGCGAGGGGGCGCTGGTCACCATGGACGAGCACCCGCTGCGCGGCGCCGTGGCCCAGCTCCACACCGCGCCCGTGGACGTGGCGCTGCAACTGCGGCACCGGCTGATGCTGTCGCGGCTGCGGAACGTGGTGGAGTCGGGCCGCTCGGAGGCCGACCGGGAAGCGGGGAGGCACGTATGACGACCGAAGGCATCCGCGGCCGCGGCCCCGGCGGCCGTCCCGAGGACCGCCCCGACCGGGCGCACCGCCGCCCGCCGGGTGTGGACGACGCCACGGTCGAGGCCGTCGGCAAGGTCACCGAGGCCCTGGAGGCGACCGAGCGGGCGCGCGGCCACCTGTACTCCTTCCACCAGATGACCGGCCGCTCCGACCTGCTGCTGGGCGAGGCGGTGGAGCTGCTGCGCCGGGCCGGGCACGCCGAGGAGGCGGACCTGCTGGAGACCGAGGTCCTGGGCCGCAACGTGATCCCCGGCCACTGGACGTTCCAGATCGTCGAGGGCTACGACTCGCACTACTACAAGCCCTTCACGGAGCTGGAGGAGCGGGTGCGCGACCGGCTGACGGGCGGCCTGAAGCACCTGTACGAGGCGGAGATGAAGGAGGCGCGGCGCACGCACGGCCACCCCGCCCACGCCGCCCGCCCCGACACCGTCCCGCCCGGCGCCTGACCGCCGCCCCTCCCCGTTCCCCTCCCTCCCCGTTCCCCGCTCCCCTCCCCCCGTTCCCGCAGCACGTCCGTCCCAGGAGGCTGTCCGCACATGTCCGAGGCGTACGACGCCGTCGTGGTGGGAGCCGGCCCCAACGGGCTGGTGGCCGCCAACCTGCTGGCCGACGCGGGCTGGCGGGTGCTGGTCCTGGAGTCCCAGCCCGAGCCCGGCGGCGCCGTGCGCAGCGACCGCGGCGTCCATCCCGACTACGTCAACGACCTGTTCAGCTCCTTCCACCCCCTGGCCGCGGCCTCCCCCGTCGTCCGCGGGCTGGAGCTGGAGCGCTGGGGGCTGCGGTGGAGCCACGCCCCGTCCGTCCTCGCCCATCCGCTGCCCGGCGACCGCTGCGCGGTCCTGCACCGGGACCGGGAGGACACCGCCGCGAGCCTGGAGGCCTTCGCGCCCGGGGACGGGGAGGCGTACCTGCGCCTGACGGCCCTGTGGGACCGGCTCGGCCCGGACCTCCTCGACGCCCTCTTCACCCCCTTCCCGCCGGTGCGTCCCGCGCTGTCGATGCTGGCCCGCCTGCGGGCGGCCGGGGGGCTGCGCCTGCTGCGCACGCTCCTGCTGCCGGTGCGGCGCCTGGGCGAGGAGGAGTTCGCCGGCCGGGGCGGGCCGATGCTGCTGGCGGGCTGCGCGCTGCACGCCGACCTCTTCCCGGAGTCCACGGCCGGCGCGGTCTACGGCTGGCTGCTGGCGATGCTGGGCCAGCAGTTCGGCTGGCCGGTGCCCGCGGGCGGCGCCGGCTCCCTCACCGACGCCCTGGTCCGCCGGCTGGAGTCCCGGGGCGGGACGGTGCGCTGCGGTGCCCGGGTGACGCGGGTGGTGGTCCGCGGCGGTCGCGCCCTCGGCGTGCGGACCGCCGGCGGCGACGCCGTACGGGCGCGGCGGGCGGTCCTGGCCGACGTCCCCGCCCCGGCGCTGTACGGCGGGCTGGTCGACTGGGAGCACCTGCCGGTCCGGCTGCAGGAGGACGTCCGCCGCTTCCAGTGGGACACCGCGACGTTCAAGGTGGACTGGGCGCTGTCCGGGCCCATCCCCTGGGCCTCCCCGGGGGCCGCCGGCGCGGGCACCGTCCACCTGGCCGAGAGCATGGACCACCTCACCCGCCACAGCGCCCAGCTGGCCACCGGCCTCGTCCCGGACCGGCCCTTCTGCCTGCTGGGCCAGATGACCACCGCCGACCCCACCCGCTCCCCCCGGGGCACCGAGTCGGCCTGGGCGTACACCCACCTCCCGCAGCGCGTGCGCGAGGACGCGGGCGGGGCGGGCGTCACGGGCCGCTGGGGGCCGGGCGAGCGGGAGACCATGGCCGACCGGGTGGAGGCGGAGGTGGAGCGCCGTGCCCCGGGCTTCCGCGCACTGATCCGGGACCGCCGCGTCCTGGCCCCGCCGGACCTGGAGGCACGCGACGAGAGCCTGGTGGGCGGGGCCCTGAACGGCGGCACCGCGGCCGTCCACCAGCAGCTCTTCTTCCGCCCCGTCCCCGGCACCGGCCGCCCCGCCACCCCCGTGCGCGGCCTCTACCTCGCCTCGTCCTCCGCCCACCCGGGCGGCGGCGTCCACGGCGCCTGCGGTTCCAACGCGGCCCGCGCGGCCCTGGCCGCCGCCCGCCCCCTCACCCACTACGTGACCGGGCCGGCCCAGGCCGCCGCCCAGCGCGCGGCCATGAGGACGAAGGGACGCCTCGGGTAGGGGTTCGGTCCCGCGCGGGGCCCGTCCGGCGCCCGGGGCGTACCGGGTGCCCGAGGCCCCGAGGCCCCGAGGCCCCGAGAGCAGCGTCTTCCGGCCGAGTCGGGGACGCGGCGCGCGACGGCGGGAGGAGGACCCGCACGTCACCGGGGTGTCATATGCACCCGCCCGCCCCCGCCTCGGCCCTCCGCCCGGCGCCCACCCGGCACCCGGCCGCCGCCGACCAGGGCGGACGCCGCGCCCCGGGGCGCGCCGCGGCGGCGGGTGACCGGATTCAACCGCCCCCATGTGTCCCGATATGAACACCGGCAAGGCGTTCGTCCGGAACCTGTTCCCGAGAGACACAGGGAGTGTTCGACATGCGGTACGCCACCAAGGGCCTGGGCCTGGGCGCCGTGCTGACCGCGGCCTGCCTGGTGGGCCCCGCGGCCACCACGGCCGGCGCGACCGCCGGACCCGCGGGCCCCGCCGGGGCCGACGAGCCGTCCGGGCCCTCGGTCCTGGTGCTCACCGTCGCCGAGGGCGAGGATCCGGCGACGGCCCCCGAGCGGCGGAGCGCCGTGCTCACCTGCCCGCCGGGCTCCGGCGGCACCCACCCGGCCCCGGGGCGGGCGTGCGCCGCGCTGCGCTCCGTGGACGGCGAGGTCGGCGCGCTGGTCGAGACCGACGGCGACCGGATCTGCCCGATGATCTGGGACCCGGTCACGATCACGGCCGAGGGGGTCTGGAAGGGCCGCGAGGTCTCGTACGAGCGCACCTTCGCCAACTCCTGCGTCATGGAGGGCGCCACGGGCCCGGTCTTCTCCTTCTGACGCCGCCGCGACAAGGCCGCGACGAGTCCGCAGCGTCCGCGGCAAGACCGGCGACAAGACCAGTGACAAGACCGGAGACAAGGACCGACCACGGCCGCCGGCCCCCGGGCGCCCGAC
>NZ_JARVKV010000100.1 GCF_029813835.1 Streptomyces sp. DH37 | reverse complement strand
GTGCGCCGCACCCGCGTGGCGAACGCAGGCCGCGTGCGCTGACCGCCGTTGATCCACCTGCGGGAACCTTGCCGCAAGCCCTCTGACCTGCTGCTTTCTCCTCCCGGAGTATCAGCCCGTATTAGCCGGAGACAGGGCGTCATGTGTACGGGATGTGTACTGCGGAAGTGTTGCGCTTTAGAAGCAGGTGGTATTGAATAGGGGTCAGCCCCTCCCCGGTGCTACTTGGCGGTCTCACCGGTTCGGGGCCTAGGTCAGACCCTTCTCAGACAAGGAGTCTTCCCATGGAGGACACCGTACAGAAGATCGGTGGCTTCGTCTCCGTCCGTCTGGACGTGGAGATCGCCGCGGATGGCGACACCAGGCGGCCGACCCTGGTGGCCGAGGAGCGCGACGGCGACTGGTGCGAGATCACCTCGGCCGAGCTGCGGCGGCGCATCGACCGGGCCCGGGCGGACCTGGCGGCGGCCGAGAAGCTCGCGGCCTACGCCGAGGCCGTGGAGAACCTGCGGGCGTTCCTGGCGGAGCACGACATCGTGGTGGACGAGTGGGACACGTCCACGCTGGACGAGTCGCTGCGGGACAGCTTCGCCGGGTTCTTCCAGGACCAGGACGGCCGGCGGCGCCTGGTGCTCCCGGCCGGGCAGGACCCGGTGGAGCGGCTGCGCGTGGCGGTCGAGCTGCTGCACCGCGCGGGCGGTGCCCGATGAAGCGGCCCGCGGCCGTGGAGACGGCCCGCCGGATTCTGGACGACACCTCGGGGGTGGCGTTCTCCAGCCCGATGGACGCGGCGGACGCGATCGGCTCTCTGCGGGGCGCGGTGCGCGGCCTGCTGGGGGTGCTGGACGCCGAGCCGAAGTCGGTCCGCCTGGCGGCGCAGCGCGACGAGGAGTTCCTGAACCTGGCCCGTGCGACGGGCGGGCAGATCCGCAAGGTGCGGGCCGCCGTCGAGCAGCTCGACGCGTTCGAGCGGGCCCTGTGGGCGATGCTCGCCCCGAAGGAGGGCGGGCGGTGAGCGCGGGGTACGCGGCCCACTTCGAGGGCGTGACGGCGGAGAAGCTGTTCGCCTTGGAGGACGCCGAGGGTGACTGCGACGCCCCTCAGAACTACGTCGAATGCCTGTTGGTGATCCTCGCGTCCTGGCGGGCGGACCTGGAGCGGTGGCGGGCCCGGCTGGACGAGCTGCCCTCCGCGGCCGTGGCGCGCTACCGGGACGAGGCGGCGCGGTACACGGAGGCGCTGAACGCCACTCGGGAAGCGTGGCTGCAGTGGTCCTTCCGGTGGGAGGGCGGCCCGGCTCTGCCGGAGCGGTTCGACCTCCCCGCGGCGGGGGGTGCGCGCCGATGAGCGACCGGACCGGATCGAAGACGCCGGAGCGCCGCGCGTACCGGGCGGCGCAGATCGCCGCCCGCCCCGAGCACGGCTGGCGGTGCTTCTACTGCCGGCGGCCGTTCACCGACGAGCTGCGGTGGACGTTCGACCACTACGTCCCGTACAGCCTGTGGCGCACCGGCCGCCTGCGGAACCTCGTGCTCGCCTGCGAGCCGTGCAACCAGGCGAAGGCGGACGCCCTGCCATGGACGGTGGCTGCGCTGCTGCTGCAGCGGGTCCGCCACAGCGAGCTGTGGTGGCGGGCGTGCATGCCCGCGACCGCCTCGGAGTACCGGCCCGCGGCCTGAGGGCTGCCCGCGGCGCCCGGACTGGGTGACGTCCTGTCACTCGGTCGGGGCGCCAAGGGGAGCCGGGGCAGGCCCGGCCCACCGATCCGAGAGGACACCCGCATGAAGCTCAGCGAGTTCACCGCCCGCCGTCGGCAGCGGGCCGAGGAGAAGGCCCGCGCGAAGCACCAGCAGGACCGGCGGCGGCACCACCCCGAGGAGAAGGCCCGCGCGAAGCACCAGCAGGACCGGCGGCGGCACCACCCCGAGGTCGCCGAGGAGGCCGACCGCCTGCTGTCCGCCGTCCCGTTCGGGTCCATGAGGCCCGAGGAGGCGTGGCTGAAGGCATGGCGGTCCGTGCACGGCAGTGACACCCGCTCCGCGGCCTGAGAAACCCGCAGGTCGCTACCGATCTCCCCCCTGCCTGGCGCCGCCCCGGGATGAGCCCCCGGGGCGGCAGTCGGGCCCATCTTCAGCAGACCGGAAGAGGTAGGCACCATGACCATTCTCCCCGAGACTTCGGCCGCCGTCTCCCAGTGCGCGCCGTTGCCGATCCCGCCGGCCTACGGGCCGTCGACCGTGACGCACATGGACGTGGAGGAGCCCGCCCGGGCGGTGGTCCGGCTGGCCGTTGCGGTGACCCGCGATGAGCTGGTGTACGCACTGTCCGAGCACTACGCCCTCATGGGCGAGATGACCGCCCCGGACGCGCTGTCCGTCGCCGAGGTGCGGCAGATGGTCGAGTGGTCCCTCCAGTGCTGCTCGGCCGTGGAGATCCAGTGCGGGGCGGCCGGGCTGTGGAACGACGTCGAGAACTGGCCGGCGGCCGAGCGGGAGTGCATGCAGAGCCTGGCCCGGGCGGTGGACCGGGCATACCCGCCCGCCGCCTCCCCGGTCGCCCTGGTGGACGGCGTGTCGGTGACCGAGGCGCGCTGCACCGCGGAGGGCTGCCGCTGGACCTCGGCCGCCGGGTCCGTCGAGCAGGTCACCCACGACGGGCTGACCCACGCCGAGGCCGCGCACCAGGCGCAGGGACGGTGACGGCGGTGGAGCTCGTCCTTCAGTGGACCGGACGCCACGCGGCGGCACTGCAGCGCGCGCTGCGCGACACGAACGAGAGCTTCGCCGAGCGGCTGGGCGTCGCGGTCCGCACGGTGGCTGCCTGGAACGCGGACCCGGGCATCGTGCCCCGGTCGGAGATGCAGGCCGCTCTGGACACCGCGCTGGAGCAGGCGCCCGAGGCGGCCCGCAAGCGGTTCGCGCTGCGACTGGACGCCGCGCCCGCACCGGCCGTCGAGCCGCCGGCCGAGGGCGCCGAGGTGGTGCCCGCGCTGGTGGCCGAGGTGGCTCTGCTGCAGGCCCGGGTGGACCACCTGCAGGAGCAGCTTGCCCGGCTGACCGGGGTCTCCCTGTAGGTGGTTCCGCCGCAGGTCGAATCCCATCGACCCGGGGGCCTGAGCCGCAGGCCAGATCCCTAATGCCCTCGCCTGTTTCCGCAGGCGGCATCGCAAGTGCTCGGGGGCCGACGGGCCCGTCCTCTCGCTCCACGAAGGACGGCCTTGCCGGCCCCCTCCGCATGCCCGCGCGGGGCAGGAACTGACCTCCTTCAAGGAGGTCAGTGGGAGCCCTTCCCGGCCGGTCGGGAAGCGGCCCGCAGCCCTTTACGCCCAAGGGCCCGAAGCCCTCGGCGGGTACCGCTAACGCGCAGGTCGACATCCAAATGAACGACCCTCTCGACGGTCACCGTTCGGTCACTTCCGCCCCCGCCCTCAGGCCGTCGACGGATGATGCTCCCCTTGCACGCCACGTCCTTGGGGGGACTCATGCGCACGCGTACCGCTCTCGCCGCTGCGGCGCTTCTCGCCGCTCTCGCGGGATGCTCCAACGGTTCCGACACCGAGGCCGCCTCGGAGCCATCGCCGTCCACGAGCAAGCCCGCCGAGAAGCCGACCGCCGAGCCCACGGAGGAGCCCGGGCCGCTGGCTTTCGGTGAGCCCTGGAAGTGGAAGTCGCCGGAGTACGAGGCAAGCGGGAGCGCGACCGCGCTGAGGTATCAGCAGCCGGTGAAGGGCGTCTATCCGCCCAGCGGCGAAGGCGAGGTGTGGGGTTCGCTGGAGGCCCAGGTGTGCATCGACTCCGGGGATGTCCGGGTGTCGCAGTTCCCATGGTCGCTGGCCTTCGCCGACGGGGCGCGAGTGGATGTGACGGGCCAGTCTGGCGGGGACTTTCCCCGGCCGGAGTTCCCCATGGACGCGGCGGTGAAGCCTGGCGACTGCGTGAAAGGTTTGATCATGTTCCCCGTGCCGGAGGGGCAACGGCCGGAGCGGGTCATCTACGACCCCGACAGCGGCATGGTGGACGGCCCGGCGGAGTGGACGGTCCCGGAGAAGTAGCCGGCTCCGGGCCGCCCCCGAACCCGCGGTGACTCGGTGGTGCAGAGCACCATGCAGCCGCAACCGTGGCGGTACGGCAACGGTTGCCGTCAGGTGTGGGGCAGAGCCCCACGGTTCAAGGGGTACACGCCAGCGTGTACCCCTTCGTGCAGATCCCGGAAGGCAGCCCGGGAACTGATAACAACGTTATTAGTTCCCGGGTGGCGGGCCGCGTTGCCGTCCGGGCAACGTAGGTCCCAACCGTGGGGACAGGCCCACGGTTGGCGCGTGAGGTCCCGGTGGGACCTCACAGACGAGCACCCTATTTCCCGGCGCCGGGAAGTCGCGGCGCCGCCTCTACCGGCCGGTAGGAGGGCGTGACGGGCACGTGACACCGCAGGTGGAGGGCGTGACAGAGGGCGTGACACCCGCATGACAGCACGTGACGCGTCACGCCCCCGTCACGTGCACTGTCACGTGCGTGACCTGCGATGTCACGCCCCCGTCACGTGCACCGTCACGGGCAGTATGCCCCGGTATGCGCGCTGCTCGGCGCCTGCTCAGTGCTGCTCCGCCGCAGGTCGGCGTCTGCTCAGACGCTGCTCAAGGGGTGCTCAGAGTCCTGCTCTGAGCAGGGCCTGAGCAGGGCTCTGAGCACCCGGTATGCCCCAGACTGTCCCCTGGTCAGAGGGCGGACGGAGGGCGGACACGGCCCGGACGGCGTCCGCCCCCTGTCCGGGGTCTGTCCGGGGTGGCGTCCACCCGTCTACGGCCCGTCTATGACCCGGCTGGAGCCCGTCTGAGACCCGTCTACGGCCCGGCCGCGGGCCGGCGGCAAGACGGGCTGTAGACGGGCCCAAGACGCCCCTTAGACGGGTCCAAGACAGGCGCCGGGTCAGCGCTTGACGCCGGCTTCCAGGCGGCGGCGCACAGCGGTGAAGCCCTCGTCCATGGACTCGTTCGCGATGCCCTTCACCCAGCCGCGCACCAGCGGCCCGTCCTCCAGTTGCAGGACGACCGGCTGGCCCGGCTGGAGGCCGGACGGGTGCGGGCGCGAGGAGCCGGCGGGCGCCGGGCGGGTCGCCCAGCGGTCGACGCCCACGTGCCAGCCCTGGGCCGCCGCCGGAATCTGCATGGCGTTGAGCGCGTGGAACAGGGCCGGGCCGTAGTGGTCGACGGCCGCCGCGCGGATGACGAACTCCCCGCGCGACAGCCGCGCCAGGATCGAATCGCTGGTCTTGGTGCCCGAGCCGAACACCTGGCCCCCGGTGGGGAAGCGGGCCAGGCCGCCCGCGGCGAAGCCGACCGGGCCGCCCGCCGCGCGCATCAACGGCTGGCCGTTCGGCCCCCGGGCGATGATCGTGCGGGTCTGCACGTAGTTCGTGCGGATGGTGATCGTCTTGTCGCGCAGGCTCCCCAGCTCCCGGGCGATCCGGCCGACCGTGCCGGAGACGAAGTTGTTCGCCTTCACGTCCACGCTGCGGTTCTTCACGCTCGCCAGGTCCCGCTTGCCCTGGCGGACCTTCGCCTGCAGGTCCGCGATGCGGGCCAGCAGCTCCGACCGCTTCGACGGCGGCACCGACTTCAGGTCCGCCCGCGCGGTGTCCAGCTGCGCCTGCCAGTTGCGGATGTTCATCTCCAGCCGGTTCTGCTTCAGCCGCGGCGTGACAGTGCTGGAGAAGTTCTCCACCCCGGCGCCGGCCTGCGCGAGCTGCACCAGGGCGTTGGCCTTGAACTCGTTGAAGCTGCCGGACGCGTCGCGGATCTTGTCGCCCACGCCCGGAATCCAGCCGAGGAACTTGCTCGCCCCGCCCAGGATCAGGCCGAAGGATTCCAGGGCGACCACCGCCAGGGACTTGAACAGGTTGAACACCGCGGGCATGTTCTCCACGGCCACGATCACGAAGCCCAGCAGGGCATCTGCGGCGCGGGCGAACATCTCCTGGATGGCGCCCCGGTTGGTGCGCACGAACGTCGCCAGCCGCTCCGTCCAGCCCATCTTCCCGTCCAGCGAGGCGAACGCGGGCGACAGGGTGTCCAGGATCGCGCGGCCGAAGTTCTTCACGATCGGCGCCGCGGCCACCAGCAGATCCACCGCGTTCCGCAGCGGGATGGTCAGCAGGCGGACCGCGCCGCCCAGGACCTCCCCGACCACCCCGGCGAACGACTTGGTCACCCCGTCAGCCTGGCCCATGCCCTCGGTGAAGGAGTCCATCAGCGGCTTGAGCGCCTGCAGCGCGGGCGACAGCAGCAGCTCCAGCGACTCGGCCACCTCGCCGACCCGGCGGAAGATGGCGCCCAGAGCAGGGCCGAAGGTGTCCGCGAGCTGGCCCGACAGGCGGCCCAGCGCGGGCAGAATCCGCTCATTGAGCGAACCGAACAAGCCGTCCATCATCGCGGCCGTGCCCTTGGTGCCGCGGGTCAGCCCGTCGAAGAACCCGGGCAGGCCCTGGGACAGCAGCCCGGAGAAGCCGCGGTTGAGGGAGTCGAACGCCGGGCGGGAGGCGGCGCCGAACTCCAGCAGCTCCAGGGTGAACGTGCCGAACGCGTCGCCCATCTCGCGGACGAAGTCCGCGCCCATGGAGAAGTTCTCCTCCAGCGCCTTGCGGAACCGGCCCGACCCGACCAGCTTCCCGAAGTCCGCGGCCACATCGCCCAGCACGCCGGCCATGTCCCGCATGCCGTCCTTCAGCACCCCGGCCGCCGGCGCCGCGTTCTTCAGCGCCTTCGTGAAGCCGGGCAGGGCAATGCGCTTGATCTCCTTGGAGAAGTCCGCGAACCCGTCCTTGACGGCCACGACCTGCTCGACGAACGCCCGCTGCTCGGGACCCATCTTCTTCAGCGCCTTGCGGTACTCCTCGGCGTCCTCCCCCGCCAGGGCGACCGCCTCGCCCACCCCGGAGAACGCGGCCTTCACCGTCACCCCGGCCAAGCCCAGACCGGCGAGCATCGGCACCAAGCCGCCCAGCGCGGGCAGAGTCGACGCCGCCGCCACCCCGGCCACGCCCTTCAGCGCGCCGGCCAGGCCGCCCGGCCCGGCCGCATCCGTCGCGCGCTGCAGGGACTCCACCACCGCGGACGTGTCGATGTCCACGTCCTGGTCGTCCGCATCGCCCAGCGCCTCGCGCAGCGCCTGCAGTTGCAGGCGGGCCGCCGCGGTGTCCGCGCGCACCGCCACGTTGGGATGCTGCTCGCCGATGAACGCCAGCCGGTTCTGGATGTCGGTGATCTCCCGCAGCGCGGTGTCCGCGTCGACGTCGACACCGATGCGCCGGTTCGACAGAGACTCCATGCGGGACCGCAGCCGGGCCAAGTCGGCGTTGGCGCCCCTGTCCGACAGACGCACATCGAGCTGCGGCAGAGACCGGAAAGCGGCCTCCAGGCGGGCGCGGGCCGCAGTCGCGAACGCCCCGCCCGCGGCCTGCCCCTGCTGGTTCGCGGCCGTCCGCGCCGCCCGGCCGCCATCGGTGACGCCGTCACGGACCGCGCCGCCCACCCGGACGCTGATCTGCCCGCCGATGCTCTGCCCGATCCGGCGGCCGATCTGCTGCCCGATCCGCGCCCCGACGTCGCCGTCCAGAGACGCGCGCATCGCCGCGGTCATGCCGTTGCCGGCCGCCCGCCCCGCGTCCGCCCCGGCCCGGGTCGCCGCGGGCACCAGCCCGGAGCGCAGCCGCTGGTAGATGCCGCGGGTGTTCGGGATGACGTCGACCTCGACCGAGCCGACACTGATCGCCATAGCTGCCTCCCAAGGCAGTCCGTGGCGCGGGCCCTGAAGGAGTCTTCAGCCTGTGGATTTGTGCAGTTCCAGGGTCAGCCGTCGACCAACCCGGGGTGCGCCTCGGACGGGCGCTTGCGGCTCGGCCTCGGGCCGGCCGCCCGCGCCGCCGCGGCCTCGCGTGCGGTCTTCTGCCGATGGCACGGGTCACACACGCCCTGCAGGGCCTCCAGCCTGTGGTCATCGGTCATGGGCAGGATGTGGTCCGCGACCGTGCTCGGACGCACACCGCAGATGCGGCACGTCACGTCCCGCTCAAGCACCTGCTTCCGCAGGTGACGCCAGTTCGCCGGCAGGCGACTCTTGCGCTTCGAGGTGTTCCAGTTGTGAGCCACCACGACTCCTCTCGCAGATCAGAGGGGGGTGCCCCCTCCCCCCGGCTTCCAGGGATCGAAGCCGTATAGCCGCTCGCCCCGTGTACGGGTCTGGGGACTTTGGATCTCGGGTGGACGGCCCTGGAAACCCGTACAGACGGTCAGGTGCTATACGGCTTCGATCGGTCAGGGCCCGGGGGGGAGGGCTGACCCCCCACCCCGGGCCCGGTCTGGTCAGGCCGCTTCGACGTCCAGTTCGGCCGCGGCGAGCGCGTCGACCGAGTAGTCGGGCATTCCGCCCAGCTCGGCCGGCTGCATCACCGAGTAGGTCATGGCGTGCTGCATCTGCCAGAGCGCGTCGCTGGTGTCGGGCAGCTCGCCGATCTGCCGCACGGTGTCGGCGGCCTCGGGCCGGCTGGCGGTGTACTGGGTGAGGACGTCGCCCCACCACATCTCGGCGGCCCGCGCGCCGATGGCCTGCGCCAGTACCGCGTCGCCGGACAGCTCGGCCCGCTTGAGGGCGCTGGACGCGGCCTCGGGAGTCTCCAGCTTGGCGGCCCGGTCCAGGGCGTCGCGGCGGCTGACGGCGGTGGCCGGGTCGGCGTCGCCTTCGTGGCCGAACAGCTTGCGGGTCAGCGTGGCCCGCTGGCCGTCGATGCGGGCGCGCTCGGCGTCGCGCAGCTCGGTGATGGCGTCGCGGGCTTCCTTGTAGGCGCGGGCGATGAGGACGCGCTTGGCGTGGTCGGACAGTCCGCGCTTGGCGTTGACGCGCTGGACGGTGGAGTCGAGCCGGGCGTGGATGCCGGACACGTCGCGGGTGGTGAGGTTGCGGCCGGTGGAACGGTAGCGGCCTTCGAAGTAGATGGCGTGGACGGTGGGGTCGTCGGCGAACGGGTTGGTGGTGGTCATGCCTGGTTCTCCTGTTCGGTTAGTGAGAGGTGCTGTACGGCGCGGATCATGTCCGCGACGTCGTCGGGGTGGAGGGCTTCGCGGACGGCGCCGGCCATGGCCAGCAGCGCGCCCTCGGCGACGGCCGCGAGTTCTTCGCGCGGCAGGTCGTGGAGGAGAAGCCGTATGCCGTCGGTGTCGTCGCGCAGTGCGGCGATGGTGACGCCGTAGGCGGTCCGGTAGGGGTGGCCGTTCATGCGGCTTCCCGGTGGGCGACGGCGGCCAGGCGCTCGCGGGTCCGCCGGACGCTGTAGGGCCGGGAGGTGAGCGCGAGCTCGGCGAGGGCCGCGATGGCGGTTGCGGCGGCTCTACGGGAGTCCTGGGCGTGCAGGGTGTTGAGGAGTTCGGCGACGCCCCGGTAGTCCCGCCTGAGGGCCGCCAGGGCGATGCGGGCGCCGTCCCGCTCGGCGGGGCCGGGCCGGGCCAGCTTGGCGGCTTGGCGGGCCGCCAGGCCCTTCTCCCGCGCCTCGGCCAGCTCGGCGCGCTGCTGCCGCCGCCGGGTCCTGCGCTGCTCGGCCGCGGCTATCCGCTCGGCCACGATGTCGTTGACGTTCGTCACGGGAGGCTCCTTACGCAGAGAACGAGATGGCGAGACGCCCCCCGGAGACGGCCATGTAGTCCCGGGGGCCGGTCGAGTAGATGGCCAGGCCGCGGGCGGTGCCTGCCGCCAGTTGGACCGCCCACGAGGCGGGCAGGGAGGCCGTGCGGGTGGCGCCCACGGAGAGCGCCATGACGTCCTCCGGCCCGTCGCCGAGGACGAGCTGCCCGGACGGGGCGGAGGTGTAGCCGTGCAGGTACACGTGGAGGGCGCGGGAGCCGTTGTAGCCGCTGCCGCGCCGCCGGGTGAAGGTGACCCGCATGTCGGCCACCGTCTTGCCCGTACAGGCGTCCTGGATCTGCGTGCCGTAGAACCAGGCGCCGCGCCGCGCGCCCCCGCCGGTCCAGTCACCTTGCATGGGGTGCGAGGCGTAGTCGTCGGGGCGGCCATTGCGCCACGTGCCCGCGTCGGTGGGCGAGATGGTGACCGCCTTGGGGGCCTGCGCGGGGGGCGCGTCCGGGGAGGGCTCGAGGACGGTGGAGACGGGGAAGTACAGCTCGACTTGCCCGGCCGCGCTCTTGCGCAGGTAGGGCAGGGCGGATGCCTGCTGCCAGCCGGTACCGGACGGGGCGGTGGTGCCCCAGGTGACGGACCGGACGACCTGGGCGGCCTCGGCGACGGAACGGACCGACTCTTCGTCGGTCTGTCCGGGGTCGGCACCGACGCGGTACTCCACCAGCGGGTGGGCACCGAGGCGGACCTTCACCCAGTCCCCAGCGCGCCGGCCCCGGTAGGCGTCGGTACAGGGCACGTCGGTCACGAGGGTGCCCTGAAGGTTGAGGTTCACCTTCCCGTCCTCGGTGACGTCCACGACTTGCGCGCTGACGAGGTTCGGCCCGGCGCCGCGGCCGGCCTTGGCCAGCCGCTGGGCGAGGAGATCGGCGGAAGTGGTCACAGTTGCTCCCGGTGGGTGGCTGAGGGGGGACGGACATAGGCGGGGGGGAAGGGCCCGAGCGGGGCCGGTTGCCGGGTGGCGGGTGGTGGGTTGTGGCGGGTTTTCCGAAACTCTCCACGCGCGCAGGCATGGAAGGTTTTGGGGAGACCCACCACAACCCACCACTTCCGCAGGTCACGGCGCTTCGTCCTCCTCTCCGCCGGTGAGCATCAGGCCGAGCCAGACGGCCCCGATGTTCCGCTGCTTCTTCTCGTAGCCGCGGGCCTTCATGGAGGCCGCGAACGAGACGGCCGTGCCGACTTCCTCGCCCTTGATGCCGCTCTTGTGGCACCAGTCGGACCAGGCGGTGAACAGCTCGCCGGAGCGGACGTGTCCGTGCGGGTTGGCGATGGTGCGCTCTCCCAGGAAGCGGCCGAGGGTGTCACTCTCGTCGCGGTACTCCTGCGTCTTCACCCGGACCGCCTCGGGCGGGTTGAGGCCCTGCTGCTGGTAGTCGAGCCACCCTTGGTACGCCCAGGCGAGGACGGCGGAGGTGGCCAGCTTCAGCCGCTCGGGGAGCTGGCCGTCGCGCTCCTCGGGCGGGATCACGACGTCGAACGGCACCACGAGGATGCGGCGCCAGACGGCCGGGTCGTCGCCGGAGACCGCGGGCAGGTGGTTGGTCAGCATGACCAGCGTGTGGGACGGGTCGAACGTGATCGGGTTCTTGTGCATGTAGTTGGCTTCGATCGGGTCGCCGCCCACGAGCCGCTTCATGGTGGCCTCGGCGAACTTGCGCCCCTTCTCCGTCTCGGAGCAGAACGCCAGCCGGGCGCCTCGTAGCCGCATCTTGAAGGCGCCGTGCCGCTCGTGCTTGGACTCCATGAGCAGCGCGGGGTCCACCTCGATGGCGTAGTCCCCGAAGGCGGCCATGAGGGCGTCTCGGAGGGTGCCCTTACCGTTCGCGCCGGTGCCGGTGAAGATGGGCATGACGTGCTCGGTCTGCTTGCCGAGCATGGCGTAGCCGAAGAGGCGCTGTACGAAGCTGCGGACGTCCTCGTCGGGCAGGATGCGCTTGAGGAAGGCTTCCCATTCCTGGTTGCCCTCTTCGGCGATGCCGCCGCCGGCAACCTTGGTGATCAGGTCGTCGCGGTCGTTCTCCTTGATGGTCCCTTCGTGCAGGTCGACCGTTCCCGCTGGTGTGTTGAACAGGAAGGGGTCGGCGTCCAGGGCGCGGGCGGGTGCCGAGATCGGCTTCATGGCGCCGGCCAGCTTCAGCATCCCCTCGACGCCCGAGGCGCTCTCGGCCTTCCGGACGTCCGCGTACAGGGCGTCGCGCTCCTTGCCGGGGGGCGAGTCGAGGACGTCGCGCAGTGCCCGCTTGGTGGTGGCGATGGCGGCCTCCACGTCGATGCGCTCCTCGTCGAGCTTCCAGCGGGCGCCGTCCCAGTGGTGCCAGCCGATCCCGTGGACGTGCCGCAGCTCCTCGGCGTGCTCGGCCACGAACCGCTCGGCCATGTGGAGGTGGCCGCGGTGAGCGCTCTGGGGAACGGACACGACCCGCAGTCTCGGGACGGCGGCCGGCCTGATGCTGGGCTCTGTCACGCTGCCACCCCTGTTCCTCGCTGTGCCGATGCCACGGTGCGCCGTGCCTCTCCCTCGCCCAGTCCCGTGCCGACAGCCGCCGCGACTAGCGCGGCCTCCACGTCCCCGGCCGCGATATGTCCGTCCCTCACGTGCGCCCAGGCCTTTGCCGCGGCCCAGAACAGGCGGTCATTCCGCGTGCCCTCGGCCGCCTCGGCGACGACCCGCACCAGGCCTTCCAGGACCCGCCCGCCGCCCCCGCTGCGAGGCAGGAGGACGGGCCGGGGCCGGGAGACGGGAGCGGGCAGCATGAGCCGCAGCAGCAGTCCGGGCGCGGGCTGGACGTCGACTTCGCCGAGGGACGGGTGGAGGCCGTACAGGCCGTTGCGTCCTCGGCTGCCGGGGCCGACGAGGTATCCGCCGGTGCCGCGCACGTCGATGCCGGGCCCGAGGCGGCCGGCGCTGTTGGGTACCGCCGTCCCGCCGGGCGCGGCGAACCACAGGTGGAACCCGCCCGAGGGGGTGCACACGGTGAGGGTGCGGGGCACCTCGAACCCGTGCTCTGCGGCGAGGCGGTGGAGGGTGGCGACGCCGTCGACGCCGTTCTTCCGGTCCAGGTCGAGCCCGATCATCCGCCCGCCGCACGCGATGCCGTAGCCGGTGGCGCGAGGGGCGAGGTCGAACAGGTGCCGGGCGCGCGCCGGGTCGGTGGTGGCGTCGTGGACGCCGTGCCCGGGCTGCCCGCAGTCGCCCTTGCATCCGTGCCCGCTCTGGTGCGGGGAGCGGATGGCGGGGGTCTTGTTGGCGGACAGGGGGAACACGGCGTGCCCGCGGGTGATGGCGTAGAGGGCGCTGTCGAGTGCGTCGGTCCATGCGCTCACGCCGTCACCTCCTCGTCGGCCATGGCGGTGATGGCGGCGCACCAGCGGCGGGCCGCCGCGCGGCGTGCGCGCGGGGTGGGCTGCTCGTCCAGGTGGGCCCGGATGGAGCCGAGGGTGATGTGCCAGCGGGCCCTGTCGCGGTTGACGGTGGCTCGCTGTACGCTGTCGGAAGACCCGGCCTGCAGCTGGTCTTTCAGTCCCTCGGTCCGCGCCCACGGACCGGGGGCTTTTTCGTGCGTCATCGCCATCCGGTGGTCTCCTCTCGGAGTGAGGGCCAGCCGGGGCCGGGCTGCGGCTCGGGCCGTCCGGCGAGCGCGGCCGGCGTGTGGGCCGGGCAGCGGTGGCCGCCGACGTAGCGGCGAACGTCCTTGTCGGTGTGGCAGTAGCGGCTCTCGGGGCCGACCCAGTGCGTGCACTTCGGCACGGGGGGCTGGCTCACGCGGCCCGCCTGCTCTGGACCGTCCGCGCCTTGAGCCACGCTTCGATGGCGCTGCGGCGGTAGAAGACGCGTCCCGCACGGCTCTTGGAAGTCTTGATGTATGCGGGCCCTTCGCCACGCCAGCGACGTTCCGCCAGTGACCCGGGACTCCCGAAGATGGGGTACTCCTCGCAGACCTGCTTGGGGGTGAGCATCTCGTCGGCCATCCGGTCCCTACTCCTCTCATGTGTTGCTTGTAAGGAGCACCTGCTCCTATGCTGTGCCTATGGAGCAGATGGTAACTGATATCGGCAGCGACACAAGTCGACCTGCGGTGCTTACGATGTGGCCCATGGCTGAGCACCAGATCGGAAGGCGTGCCATCGAGGCCGGCCCGACCGGAAAGACCGTGGCAACGAACATCGCGCGGCTCAGGAAGGTCCGCGGCCTCACC